>NZ_JAXQPP010000002.1:0-674226 GCF_034427575.1 Enterobacter sp. D2 | reverse complement strand
GCTTTAGCGCGGTGGTCCCACCTGACCCCATGCCGAACTCAGAAGTGAAACGCCGTAGCGCCGATGGTAGTGTGGGGTCTCCCCATGTGAGAGTAGGGAACTGCCAGGCATCAAATTTAGCGTGCTGATATGGCTCAGTTGGTAGAGCGCACCCTTGGTAAGGGTGAGGTCCCCAGTTCGACTCTGGGTATCAGCACCACTTTATACTTAGGGTAAAGTTCGGCAAGAAGTAAAAGAATTTGTCTGGCGGCTTTAGCGCGGTGGTCCCACCTGACCCCATGCCGAACTCAGAAGTGAAACGCCGTAGCGCCGATGGTAGTGTGGGGTCTCCCCATGTGAGAGTAGGGAACTGCCAGACATCAAACAAGTGAAGAGGCCATCCGAAAGGATGGCCTCTTTGCGTTATGATTCTCGTGAAAACGGTAGGCCCGGTAAGCGCAGCGCCACCGGGCAAAAACAGCAGATTAATGAATCACCTGCGACAGGAATGCTCGCGTACGTTCTGACTTCGGATGCGCAAAGAACTCATCCGGCGGCGCCTGTTCAACAATCTCACCGCGGTCCATAAAGATCACCCGGTCGGCCACGGTTCGCGCAAACCCCATCTCATGCGTCACACACAGCATGGTCATGCCGGATTGAGCCAGCCCAATCATGGTGTCCAGAACCTCTTTCACCATTTCCGGATCCAGGGCAGATGTCGGTTCATCAAACAGCATAATTTTCGGCTTCATACACAGCGAACGGGCGATAGCCACACGCTGCTGTTGGCCACCCGATATCTGGCCAGGGAATTTATTGGCATGCTCTGCGATACGTACGCGTTCCAGGTAGTGCATTGCCAACGCCTCCGCTTCCTTTTTCGGCATCTTTCGTACCCAAATCGGCGCAAGCGTACAGTTCTGCAGAACGGTCAGGTGCGGAAACAGATTAAAGTGTTGAAATACCATTCCTACTTCCTGACGTACGCGTTCGATATTGCGGATATCTTCATTCAGCTCGATACCATCAACCACAATGCGTCCTTGCTGATGTTCTTCAAGATGATTAATACAGCGAATGGTTGTGGATTTTCCGGAGCCCGAAGGGCCGCAAAGGACGATGCGTTCTCCCTGCTTTACCTTAAGATTAATGTCCCTCAGGACATGAAATTGTCCGTACCATTTATTCACATTTTCCAGCGTAATCATCGCGTCGGCGGGTGTCATAGTTATTTGGCTCATAATTTCCTCAGTGCGGTGTACGCCCGGTGTTAAAGCGCTTTTCCAGATGCTGGCTGTAGCGCGACATGCTAAAACAAAAGATCCAGTAGATCAGGGCAGCAAAGACATATCCTTCGGTGGACATACCCAGCCAGACAGGGTCAACGGTTGCCTGTTGCACGCTGCTAAAGAGATCGAACAATCCGATGATGATCACCAGACTGGTATCCTTGAAGAGGGCAATGATCGTGTTGACCAGACCCGGAATGACCAGCTTGAGTGCTTGTGGAAGAATGACCAGTCCCTGCGTTTTCCAGTAACCGAGAGCCAGTGATTCCGCCGCTTCGTACTGGCCTTTAGGCAACGCCTGCAAACCACCTCGCACAACTTCAGCGACATAGGCGGACTGGAAGAGAATCACCCCCACCAGGGCACGGATCAGCTTGTCGATGGTTGTTCCCTCTGCCATAAACAGCGGCAGCATGACCGACGACATGAACAGGACGGTGATAAGCGGGACGCCACGCCAGAACTCAATGAAGATAACGGAGAGCACGCGGACGATCGGCATTTTTGAACGCCGTCCCAGGGCCAGTAAAATCCCCCACGGCAGAGCACCGGCTATCCCCACTGATGCGATAATCAACGTCAGCGTCAGCCCGCCCCACTGGCGTGTTTCAACGCGTTCCAGCCCCAGAAAACCGCCATACAGCAGCACCCAGACAATAATCGGATAAACCACCGCCCAGACGGCAATATAGCGTCCACGGTGAGGCAGCTTTTTCCAGAACATGACTGCGACAGAGAGCAGACCGATAACCAGCGCCAGATTAATCCGCCAGCGCTGTTCATGCGGATACAACCCATACATGAACTGACCGAAGCGTTCATGGATAAACACCCAGCAGGCGCCGGCTTTTGTACAGTCTGCCCGGGTTGAACCGACCCAGTTGGCCTGTAAAAACGCCCAGTTCAGCAGGGGAGGAATCAACTCCCACATGAGCCACAGGCAGACAATCGTCAGCAGGCTGTTACTCCAGCTGGAGAACAGATTCTTGCGCGCCCAGAGAATAAAACGTCCACCTGTCGAGTTGGCAGGGCGCGAGGAGTGCGACAGTATCGCTTTTGTCATCATAAATCCTTAGCGCTCGACCAGTGCTATACGACGGTTATAGAGGTTCATCAGCAGTGAAATTACCAGGCTGATGATGAGATAGACAGACATGGTGATGGCGATGGTTTCAATGGCTTGTCCGGTCTGGTTAAGCACGGTTCCGGCGAAGAGCGACACCATATCCGGGTAACCAATGGCAGCGGCCAGAGACGAGTTTTTGACAATATTGAGATACTGGCTGGTCAGGGGGGGAATGATGACCCGTAAAGCCTGCGGAATAATGACCTGGCGAAGCGTCACGGTATGGGGTAATCCCAGCGAGCGCGCCGCCTCGTGCTGCCCATAAGGAACTGCCTGGATCCCTGCACGGATAATCTCTGCGATAAAGGCGGACGTATAAATCGACAGCGCCAGCGTCAGGGCTGCCAGCTCGGGAATTAATACCATCCCGCCCTGAAAGTTAAAGCCCCGCAGATGTGGAATATCCCAGTGCAAAGCGGCCCCAAACAGCCAGTGTGCCATTAGCGGCAGGCTAACGATCAGGACAGCTGCCGTGGGCCAGGTTCTACGAAGCTGACCGGTTTTGATCTGATGCTTGCGGTTAAAACGGAATACCCCCGCAGAGAGCGCAAGCGCTATCACAATCGCGCCGATAAAAGCGTACAGCCCTTCACCCGGCTGAGGAGAAGGAATGGACAATCCACGGTTACTCAGGAAAAACAGCTCAAACGCGTCGACGGCCTGGCGGGGACCGGGAAGGTTACGCAGTACGGCGAAATACCAGAAGAAGATCTGCAGGAGCGGGGGGATATTGCGGAACGTCTCGATATAAACAGTCGACAGTTTCCGCAGGAGCCAGTTTTCAGAAAGACGCGCCAGGCCAATAAAGAAGCCCAGTACCGACGCGAAAACGATACAAAGTGCCGATACCAACAGCGTATTCAGTAAACCGACCACGAACACGCGTCCGTACGTGTCACCTTCCTGGTAATCAATAAGGTGCTGAACAATACCAAACCCCGCGCTGCGATCTAAAAACGCGAAACCGGAGGTAATGCCGCGGTTATTCAGGTTGGTGATGGTATTATGGATGAGATACACGGCGATGAGAACAACCGCAACAATAGCAATAATCTGGAATAGCCAGGCGCGGACCGCGGGATGAGAAAAGGATAGCGATCCTTTTACGGCTGAGCGGCGATGGGACATAAAGAAACCTCAGTAACCATGACTCTGGAGTGGGCACTGCCGGAGCAGTGCCCGTTACAGCTATGACTTAACGTACTGGTGGTGCGTACTGAATACCGCCGTTGTTCCAGAGATTGTTCTGGCCGCGTTTGATCTTCAGCGGGCTTTCCGATCCCACGTTGCGCTCAAAGATCTCAGAGTAGTTGCCCACCTGTTTAATGATGTTGTAGGCCCACTTGTTATCCAGCTTCAGATCCTTGCCGAAATCACCTTCTGTACCGAGCAGGTGTGCCATATCCGGGTTGGATGGCTTAGCGGCTTTCTCATCAACGTTTTTCGAGTTGATGCCCATCTCTTCTGCGTTCAGCATGGCAAAGAGCGTCCAGCGAACAATGGAGAACCAGTCTTCATCGCCACGACGAACGACCGGTCCGAGAGGCTCTTTGGAAATGACTTCAGGCAGAACAATCCACTCTGCCGGATTGCTCAGCTTAATGCGTAAGGCATACAGCTGTGACTGGTCAGAGGCCAGCGTGTCGCAACGGCCGGATTCCAGCGCTTTAGCCGATTCATCCGAGCGGTCGAATGTCACCGGAGTGTATTTCATGTTGTTTGCTTTGAAATAATCCGCGACGTTCAGCTCGGTATCGGTGCCCGCCTGGATACAAACGGTGGCGCCATCCAGTTCCTTAGCGCTTTTCAGGCCGGCTTTATTGTGGGTCAGGAAGCCGATGCCGTCATAATAGGTCACGCCCGTAAATGACATCCCCATGCCTGCATCACGGGAGGAGGTCCAGGTGGTGTTACGGGAGAGCATGTCGACCTCGCCGGACTGCAGCGCCGTAAAGCGTTCTTTCGCCGTCAGCGGGGTGTATTTTACTTTGCTGTCATCGCCAAAAACGGCGGCTGCAACGCCACGGCAGACGTCCACATCAATACCGGTAAATTTGCCGTTCGCATCGGCATAAGAGAAGCCAGGCAAACCGTCACTGATACCACATTGAACAAAACCTTTCTTTTTAACGGCATCCAGTGTCGTTCCCGCATGGGCTTGACCGGCTACGGCAAACAACATACCTGCAGCGGCCAGGCTGGCTATCATCGTCTTTTTCATAATGCATCCTGTGTGGCGTAATTTATCGTTATAGAGGCGTTTTTAAACGCTTTACCTGTCTGTGGCTTTGGCCAACGTTTATAAAGCAAACGTAATGCCAGTTTTGCGTTCGACAAAATAAGAGACGAGTGAACGCTTAATGCTGAGTGTAGACAGGCTTAAATAAAACGAGCGCCCCGAAACGGTGCGAAATTACAACCTGTGCCACAAATTGGAGCAAAAGTTGCGAGTCGGGTCTGGAAAAAGAAGAGATAGTTTTTAGCGTGAATATTGGCAGGGTATTCAATAATATTAATGTGTGAAAATCATCACGATAGAATAAGTAATTTGAATGAGTATGCAAAAAAGCTGTGACTGACTTCAGGCTTAGATTAATTACGTGAATAAATACGGGGCTATTTTTTTACTTATTTGAAAATACTGCACTCATTAAAAGCAAAAGCGCGGCCAGAGCCGCGCTTTCTCAACAGATTTTACTTGGTCAGGGCAACAATACCCAGCGTCAGACCCGCTACTGCGGCAGCACCGCCGGCGATAGCACCCGCAGTCTCCCAGTTATCCTGGGTGGTGCCTTTCATACAGGTATTGGTATGAACCAGTCGGCCCTGGTCGTCGTAAACCGGTACACATGGAGAGTCGTGCGCGCAACCAGCAAGCAGCGCAGCGAGAAGTGCAACGGAAATGAATCTTTTCATGATGTTACCTCAGTATTATTTCTCATCCGCTATTAAGCCAGGAGGGCTATTAACGAACTGGAGGTTATTTTACCACCGGGGTAAGTCCTCGTTACACGAGGAATAATCTCAAATTATGTAGTTTGTAAAAATCGTGGAGAAAAGTCGGTTTAAGGAGGCATTAATGGAGGAATTATGGAGTTGCAAGAGACTGTTTTTACTTAATGCAAATCATCATATTTTTAATGCTGCCTTTATGTAAAGCCTAATTCATTGTTTATGTTAAAAATAAAAAGGCACCAGAGGTGCCTTTTCAGGGAAACATTAACCTTTATGGTGAGTAAACCGTCGCCGAACAACCACAAAGAAAACAGGCACGAAGAAAATCGCCAGAAGGGTTGCGGAAAGCATTCCCCCCATAACGCCCGTACCGACGGCGTTTTGCGCCCCGCTCCCGGCCCCGGTGCTGATCACCAGCGGCATGACGCCAAGAATAAAGGCCAGGGATGTCATAAGGATCGGTCGAAGGCGCATCCTGGAAGCTTCCAGCGTGGCTTCAATAATGCCTTTGCCTTCTTTATCCATCAGGTCTTTAGCAAATTCGACGATCAGGATGGCGTTTTTAGCCGATAAACCAATCGTCGTCAGCAGACCGACCTGGAAATAGACGTCGTTGTTTAACCCGCGCAGCGACGCTGCGAGAAGAGCCCCAATGACCCCCAGCGGCACAACCAGCATGACGGAGAACGGAATGGACCAGCTTTCATACAGCGCAGCCAGGCACAGGAACACCACGATCAGTGAAATGGCGTACAGTGCTGGCGCCTGGTTACCCGAGAGGCGCTCCTGATAAGACATCCCCGTCCAGTCATAGCCGATACCGGAAGGCAGTTTTGCCGCGAGACTTTCCATCATAGCCATGGCCTCACCGGTACTTTTACCCTGAGCTGATTCACCCAGGATCTCCATAGAGGGCATCCCGTTATAGCGCTCCAGACGAGGTGAACCATAGACCCAGTGAGCGTTGCTAAAGGCGGAGAATGGGACCATTTCCCCATTCGCGCTGCGCACGTAAAGGTTATTAATATCTCCCGGCAACATACGGAATTTTGCGTCGGCCTGTACGTAGACCTTTTTCACGCGCCCACGATCGATAAAGTCGTTCACATAGGTGCCACCTAAGGCCGTCGAAATCGTCTGGTTGACGTCAGAAAGACTCACGCCCAGCGCCTGCGCTTTCTCCTGGTCGACATCCAGCTTGAACTGAGGCGTATCTTCAAGGCCGTTAGGGCGGACGCGAACCAGCAGGTCAGGGTGCTCTTTCACCATGCTAAGCAGCTGGTCACGCGCCTGCGTCAGCTGGTTATGCCCCAGGTTCGCCTGATCGATCAACTCAAAATCGAAGCCCGTGGCGGTACCCAGCTCAATAATGGCAGGCAGGTTAAAAGGGAACACGAGGCCATCTTTAATCTGACTGAAGGCTTTTGTCGCGCGACCCACAATGGCTTCAACGCCGTTTTCCGCCCCCGGGCGCTCCTCCCAGGGCTTCAGGCTGACGAAGGCAATGCCGGCGTTCTGACCCTGGCCGCTAAAGCTAAAGCCGTTTACGGTAAAGACAGAATCAACGTTCGCTTTCTCTTTGTTCAGATAGTAGTCCTGAACCTGATCGAGGACCTGCTGAGTACGCGTCTGGGTTGCACCCGCCGGGAGTTGAACCATCGTCATAAACACCCCCTGATCCTCTTCGGGCAGGAAGGAGGTGGGCAAGCGCAGGAAGAGCACCGCCATCCCTACGACGATAATGACGTACACCGCCAGATAGCGCCCTGCCTTACGCAAAATACCGCTCACGCTGTTGCTGTAGTGCTCCACGCTTTTATCGAAGAGCGCATTAAACCAGCCGAAGAAGCCACCTTTTTTCTCATGATGGTCGCCGGATAGGGGCTTAAGCAACGTTGCGCAGAGTGCGGGCGTCAGGATTAGCGCAACCAGTACGGACAACGCCATAGCGGAAACGATAGTCAGCGAGAACTGACGATAGATCGCCCCCGTCGAGCCGCCAAAAAAGGCCATCGGAATAAAGACCGCCGAGAGCACCATGGCGATCCCGACCAGTGCACCCTGGATCTGCTCCATCGACTTCTGCGTGGCCTCTTTCGGCGGCAGTTTGTCCTCGACCATGACGCGTTCAACGTTCTCAACGACCACGATAGCGTCATCGACCAGCAGACCTATCGCCAGCACCATGCCGAACATCGTCAGGGTATTGATGGAGAAACCGAATGCCGCCAGAACCGCGAAGGTACCCAGCAGAACGACCGGCACCGCGATAGTTGGGATGAGGGTCGCGCGCAGGTTTTGCAGGAACAGGTACATGACCAGGAAGACGAGAATGATTGCTTCAAACAGGGTCTTCACCACTTCGTGAATGGAGATCTTCACAAAAGGCGTGGTGTCATAGGGATAGACCACTTTCAGCCCCTGCGGGAAGAACTGCTGCAGTTGCGCCAGCTTGCTCTTAATGGCTGCCGCAGTGTCCAGCGCATTTGCCCCGGTTGCCAGCTTAATCCCCAGACCGGTTGCCGCCTGCCCGTTGATTTTAGTGACCATGTTGTAGTTTTCGCCACCCAGCTCAATACGAGCCACATCCTTCAGATGCACCATCGAGCCGTCCTGGTTCACCTTGAGCGTCACGCGACCAAACTCCTCCGGTGATTTCAGGCGGGTTTGCGCGATGATTGAGGCATTGAGCTGTTGCCCGGGGATGGACGGCGTTCCGCCCAGCTGGCCTGCAGCTATCTGGTCGTTCTGCGTTTTCAGCTGGTTGATAATATCCTGTGGCGTCAGCTGGTATTTGTTCATCGCGTTGCTGTCGAGCCAGATGCGCATCGCATACTGAGCGCCAAACAGCTGAACGTCACCGACGCCAGACGTTCGGCTGATGGCATCTTTGACGTTCGACGCGACATAGTCAGAGATGTCATTCTGCGTGAGATTTTTGTTGTCTGAAACAAAGCCGGCGACCAGCAGGAAACTGCTGCTGGATTTCTCCACACCAATCCCTTGCTGCTGTACCTCTTGCGGCAGCAGCGGCATGGCGAGCTGCAGCTTGTTCTGCACCTGTACCTGGGCGATGTCCGGATCGGTCCCTGACTCGAAGGTCAGGGTGATGGTGACGTTACCCGCTGAATCGCTGGTGGAGGACATATACATCAGGTTATCGATACCGTTCATGTTCTGTTCGATAACCTGGGTCACGGTATCCTGCACCGTTTGAGCGTCAGCTCCCGGGTAGGTCGCGGATATCGCCACCGCGGGAGGAGCAATGGTCGGATACTGTGCGACGGGAAGTTTGAGAATGGCCAGCCCGCCTGCAATCATCAAAATGATGGCAAGCACCCAGGCGAAAACCGGTCTCTGAATAAAGAAATTAGCCATGTCGTCGTCCCTTAACTGGCTGGAGCCGTGGTGGTATCCGGCGTGGCGACGACGGTTACCCCCGGGCTGACTTTCTGTAGCCCGCTGACAATCACGCGGTCACCGTTTTTCAGCCCTTCCGTTACCAGCCAGCGGTCGCCAATCGCCTGAGACGCAACGACGGTTCGCGGCTCAACCTGGTTTTTATCGTTTACCACCAGCACGGTTGCATCGCCTCGCGGTGTACGGGTTACGCCCTGCTGTGGTACCAGAATCGCATCCGGCTGGGTGCCTTCATCAATGCGGGCGCGAACGAACATGCCGGGTAACAACAGATGCTGAGGGTTCCGGAAAATGGCGCGCAGGGTAATCGATCCGGTACTTTCATCGACCGTGACGTCAGAGAACTGCAATGTGCCTTTTAGCGGGTAGGGCTGCCCGTTCTCCATCAGCAGCTCAACGCTGCTGGCGGTATCGCCTTTTTGCAGGCTCGTTTGTTTCAGGCGCATAAAATCATTACTGGACTGGGTGACATCAACATAAATCGGATCGAGCTGCTGGACCGTTGCCAGCGCTGCGGCTTGCCCGTTCGTCACCAGCGCCCCTTCTGTCACGCTGGATTTTCCGATACGACCATCAACCGGAGAGGTCACTTTGGTGTAGGCAAGGTTGATACGTGCGCTTTCAACACCCGCTTTTGCGGCAACCACGCTGGCATCTGCCTGCTGAGCCGTCGCCACGGCCTGGTCATACTCCTGCTTACTGACATACTGGGTGCCTACCAGCGGGAGATAACGTTTCACCGTCAGGTGCGCAATATTGGCCGCCGCCTGAGCCTTCGCCAGCTCACCTTTTGCGCTGTCATAGGTGGCCTGATAGGGCGCAGGATCAATCTGGTAAAGTGACTCGCCCGCTTTTACATCGCTACCCTCCGAGAAGTTACGGCGCAGGATAATGCCGCTAACCTGAGGACGAACCTCCGCAACGCGAAATGCATCTGTTCTGCCCGGGAGTTCAGTGGTGACAGCCAGAGGCGCGCTTTTCACAATATGCACGCTGACCTGGGGCGCCTGCAGATGCTGTTGTTGATTTTCCTGACCATCGCATCCAGTGAGCAGTACCGTGCAGACAATGAAACCGGATAAGGGCAAGCGTCTGAAATGATTCGTCATTACTGTTCCTTTAAATACCCATTAACCGATATATGCTGCGAATCGGTAGCAGGGGCAGAGGGATAAAAATAAAATGTAGCTGCGTATAATAATGAGGGTATTTAATGTTTTTTAATTTATAAGTGCGAATGACCATGCTTGTAGAAGAAAATCAGAATCAGAATCAGACCAGCTTCATTCTGGGATATAGTTCAGGCATGTTAATCAGGTAAATGAGTTTAATGTTTTTAATTATTCACTCCGCCAATTTAATTGGAGCGATATATTTATATTGATTATAAATTAAGAGGGGTGACTTTTTTTGTGCAAAATTAAAACGGATTTTAGTGAATACTTACATTTGCATGAACGCAATATTACTTTTAAACCTTGTGAGTAACGAGTAGTTGCCTATGGCGCGTAAAAAGAAAGAAGAGGCTCAACAAACCCGGCAGCAGCTGATTGAGGCGGCTATCGGACAGTTTGCCACGCGTGGCGTAGCCAGCACGACGCTGACGGATATCGCTGATGCCGCTAAGGTGACGCGCGGTGCGATCTACTGGCACTTCACCAGTAAGTCTGAAATATTTAATGCCATCTGGGAACAGCAATTACCGCTTCGCGACATTATTAACGACAGGCTTTCCCTTTCCGATAGTGACGATCCATTGTTAAAACTTCGTGAGCAATTTATTACCGCGCTGCAATATATTGCTCATGAACCCCGGCAATGTGCGCTTTTACAAATTCTGTATCATAAGTGTGAATTTAGCAGTGATATGATTTCTGAACGCGAAATCAGAAAGCGTATCGGATTCAACGATGACACGCTACGCGCCACGCTGGAGACCTGTATTTCGCGAAACATCATTTCGCCACAGGTGAATGTTGATCTCACCTTGATTGTATTCCACGGTTTTTTTAGCGGAATAATCAAAAACTGGTTAATGAATAACGACAGTTTTAATCTTTATCAGCAGGCTCCCGCTCTGGTCGATAGCATACTGGCGACACTCCCGGTTATTCGCGTGTCGCCAGATGAGGGTGCTTACTGCTCAGCGCCAGGTAACATTTCCCCTCGGGCACAAAGCGCCTCTATGGCCTGCGCGCTGACGGGTTTACCTAACAGATAACCCTGAAGGGTGTTACAGCCAAGCTCGGTTAAAAAGGCTTGCTGCGCTTCGGTTTCCACACCTTCAGCCACGACTTTCAGGTTAAGTGTTTTAGCGAGGGCCACAATTGCTGAGACAATAGTGGCATCCTCGCTCTCGCCGCTGAGCTCTTTCACAAACGCCCTGTCGATTTTCAATTCGCAGGCCGGTAAGCGCTTGAGGTACAGCAGGCTCGAATATCCGGTGCCAAAATCATCAATGGAGGCCTTTACCCCCGCATTGGTCAGCTCTGTCAGCACGCGTACGCTCTCATCCGGGTTGCTCATCGCCGTGGTTTCCGTCACTTCGAGGATCAACATTTCCGGTGGCACCTGGTGAAGTGCCAGGCAGTCGAGAACTGTTTTAACCAGTGAAGGTTGTTCAAACTGCAGTGTCGACAGGTTTACCGCCATTGACCAGCTTTGATGCCCCTGGAGATGCCATTCCCGCAGCTGGCGGCAGGCTTCATTAATCACCCAGTTGCCAATCGGGACGATCAGCCCCGTTTTTTCCGCCAGCGGCAGAAAGAGGTCCGGCGTCAGTAACCCCTGCTTAGGATGCTGCCAGCGCAATAACGCCTCGAATCCGAGGACCGGGCCCGCCGGGGCATGAAATTTTGGCTGATACAGCAGGCGCAGCTCATTGCGATCGACCGCCATCCACAGATCGTTCATTAACTGGAGATGGGTCTGCGCCAGGGTGTTCATGGAGGGCTGGAAAAAGTGGTAACCGTTACGGCCCATATGCTTCGTGTGATACATCGCCGCGTCGGCGTTAAACATCAGCTCACGCTCGGTTTTGCCGTCGTGAGGATATAGCGCGATGCCAATGCTGAGGGTCACGACCAGTTCATAGGGGCTGAGATTGAACGGGCTATCGATCGCGCGCACCAGCGAGTTCGCCAGCGATGCCGCGTCGTCCGGACCTTCTCCCTCTGCCAGCAGAACAAATTCATCACCGCCGATACGTGCAAGGGTGAACTGGCCTTTCAGAAGAAGCAGCAGACGCTGCGTAACGGCGACCAGCAGCCTGTCACCGACATCATGGCCGTAGGCATCATTGATGGCTTTAAAGCCGTCAAGATCCATGAACATCAGGGCAAAGTGGTTCCCTTCACGATCGGCTTTGCTGATGGCCTGATCGAGTCTGTCTTCCAGCAGGATACGGTTGGGCAGGCGCGTCAGGGTATCGTGTAGCGCCAGTTGAGCGAGTTCCCGGTTAGCTTCTGCCAGCGACGAGGCCAGAAGGGCGGTACGTGCCTGAAGGCGGGCATCCAGCATCGACACCAGCAGGGTGATCCCAAGAATTGAGAGCGCGACGACGCTGACCAGCACCGCCAGCCAGCTCCCGTTGATACCCTCATGGTGAACCATTGTGGACATCGGAAACTGCGCCGCTTTCATCCCGGCATAGTGCATGCCGGCAATGGCAATTCCCATCGTGATGGCGGCACCCATGCGCATCAGCACGACCTGCGCGGCTTCGCGACGCAGGCGGAAGGTAAGCCATAATGCCGCGAGCGAAGCGGCAAGCGCAATCACGACCGAAATGGCCACCCACATCTTGTCCCAGATAATCCCGGGCATCACTTCCAGCGCCGCCATGCCGGTGTAATGCATAGCAACAATACCGCTCCCCATCACCAGCGCGCCGGGCAGCAGTCGGCGCAGGCGTAGTTGCTCGCAGCTCACGAGCCATAGCGCAAACAGCGACGAACCCACGGCGATGACCATGGATAACACCGTCAGGGTGGCGTTGTAGCTCATGCTCATGGAGAGGTCCATCGCCAGCATGCCGATAAAATGCATGGCCCACACGCCGATGCCCATAGCAATACCGCCGCCAGCCAGCCAGACGCGGGCAGCGACACCTTCACTCCCGGCGACGCGTGCAGCCATGTTCAGCGCGGTATACGCAGCAAGAATGGCAACAACAAAGGAGAGGACGACAAGGATAGGGTTGTATTGGCTGACCAGCATGGACGGTTCTACTCGAGTGTGGGGTTACGCTAGAGCGGTTGAGAAGGGCGAGACATTATCACCGTCAGGTAATGGCTCAAAGGGATTTAAATCCCCGTTTTTAGTGGGTAATAACGGGGTGGTTTGCGCAATCGGGCGGTTAGTCGAGCTCTGAGCAGTTCACGAGTTTCAGCGGATTAACGGAGTTCATATTGCGACACTTATCGGTTTCGGTGCTCATCAGTTCAATCCACTGCATCAGGAGTGTATCGAAAATGAGAACGGAGATTGCAAAGACAACCAGCCACCAGTATTTACGAATCATTGTGTCATTCCGCGAGAAGATCGCCAGTAAGGTGGGGGAAATATACACGAAAAACCGTGGTTGAAAAGCGGGAGAGGCGAAGGTTTACAATGCGTTGACGGAGAAGCGCAGGTAATAAAAAAGGCGCTTCCCCATGCCGAAGAGCGCCTTTTTAAACAAGCATTTAACTGATTAGTATCAGTTCATGCCGTATTTTTTCAGTTTCTTACGCAGAGTACCACGGTTTATACCCATCATCAGCGCAGCGCGGGTTTGGTTACCGCGGGTGTATTGCATCACCATGTCCAACAGTGGCTGTTCAACTTCAGCCAATACCAGCTCATACAGATCATTAACATCCTGACCATTCAGTTGAGCAAAATAGTTCTTCAGTGCCTGTTTAACCGAGTCACGCAGGGGCTTTTGAGTTACCTGGTCCTGAGAGTTAACGGTAGAAACGGTCAGTACGTCAGAATTTACGCGTTGTTCGAACATAGTTCTGTCAGCTCTTTATTTCATTACGCAAGATTTTCGAAGTATGCCTCCAACGCCTCCAGCTGTACGCTGGCATCCTCTATGGCGTTGAATGTGCGCCGAAACTGGTCATCTGGAGCGTGCTCCTGGAGATACCAGGAGACGTGTTTACGCGCAATTCGGTACCCTTTTGCCTGACCGTAGTGGTCATGCAGTTCCCGAACATGCGAACAAAGCAAGCGCTTAACCTCTGCCAGAGGCAGCGGGGCAAGCAGCTCCCCAGTGTCCAGATAATGCTGGATTTCCCGGAAGATCCAGGGTCTTCCCTGAGCTGCACGTCCTATCATCAGAGCATCAGCTCCCGTATAGTCGAGTACAGCCCTGGCTTTAAGCGGGTCAGTTATGTCGCCATTCGCGATAATCGGAATGGAAACTTTCTGCTTAACTGCCCGAATGCTGTCGTATTCAGCTTCACCGTTGAACAAACAGGCGCGAGTGCGTCCATGGATGGTCAGGGCCTGAATGCCACAGTCTTCGGCCAGTTGGGCAATCTCTACACAGTTACGGTGTTCCGGCGACCAACCCGTGCGAATCTTCAACGTAACAGGAACGTCCACCGCGCTGACAACCGCCGTCAGGATAGCTTTCACCTGGTCGGGGTATTGCAGAAGGGCTGAACCTGCAAGCTTGCGATTCACCTTTTTGGCCGGGCACCCCATATTGATATCAATAATCTGGGCACCACTTTCCACGTTAATCCGCGCGGCATCTGCCATCTCTTCAGGAACGCTTCCGGCAATTTGCACGGTGCGAATACCTGGTTCATCAACGTGCACCATCCGAAGGCGGGATTTATCGCTTTCCCAAACCTGCGGGTTAGACGACATCATCTCGGATACGGTTAAACCGGCTCCCATCTCATAGCACAGCGTCCTGAACGGCCGGTCTGTAATACCTGCCATTGGGGCTGCGATCAGGCGATTTCTAAGCTGGTGGTGTCCGATGCGCATGAGTTAAGAAATGACCATACTGTGACTGCAAGGCGGCGTATATTACGCATTTTTTGCACGAGATGAAAGGCCAAACTTTGAACAATCCACTGTTGTAGATCAAGGAATCGCCACCCAATCTTCCCGTTAAAAATTATTCATTATTTAAATCATTAAGTTATATGATAATGGTTATTTTATGGGCGCTTACAATTTCCCGTAACTTCTCATCATTTCTGAATAAATGCGTCGCTGAAGCGGGATAATCTGCTGTTTTTAGCAGCAGATTTCCCTTCTTCTTTGCGATCTGCGTCGCATTTTAGAACATGATCGTCATGCGAAAAATGCGTGTTATTCGACCACGACGCGCCCATGCAGCGACTGTACCGGACGGTTATTATCGTGATGCATTGTCTGGGTGAATCTGGCAAGTTGTTCTGCAGAAATCGTCAGGGGCTGTTTAAGTACAATCCAGGTAACGCCTTCTGAACACGGTGGAGTGGTCAGTGAACCGCTAAAGCGCCAGTACGTTTTATTTTTTGGCAGCAGTTTGTTCAGGTTGAGATCCTGTTTGATGGAGACGTTCTGCTCGGCCTGCTGAGGCATAACGCGCCACAGTTTTTCTAGCTCCGGGTTTGCGGTTCCTTTATCAAACATGACCGCCACCACCGTCAGTTCCCCACTGGCATTTTTATGAACCAGATGCATTTCCATCGCGTATCTCTTGCCATGTACGGTGTTTTCGCTCGGCGCGTGGAAATGGAACTGCTGTAACGTCCAGGTTTGCTTATCGAGAGTAAGAGTATCGCGGGTGTTCGCCTGTTCACCTGCCTGAATGGTATGGCCATTGTTTGTCAGCGTAACAGGGCCATCAACGTAGTGGGTTTGTAGCGGGGAGAGATGGGCGATAGCGGTCGAATCAATATTAATAGGGGACTGGTTCATTCCGCTTTGACAGGTCTTATATGCCTCGTCCAGCTCGCCCCAGTGTTGCGGTGAACCTTCCCCTTCATAGCTCCAGTGTGATGCGAATGCTGAAGCCGAGATCATGCTCAGCGCCAGCAACGCTGCCTTGCCTGTAACCTGTGTCATCATATTCTTCCGGTGAATTTTTGTAATACAAATCAACATGATTTGTAGGGTTATTTTACCGAAGAATGAACGGGGGAGAGAGGATTATCAGAGGGGGAGAGGCGTGGTCAGATGACCACGCCAGATTCTTATTTTTTACGACCGGTGATGCGGCACCACTCTTCTTTTTCCACTACCGGATCAAGGGCAAAGAGATCGGCGTAGGCTTCACACACGCTGTCGGCCTGGCTCGCCAGGATACCGGAAAGCCCCAGCAGACCGCCCTCAACGGGCAGCACGCTGATTAACGGAGCCAGTTCACGCAGCGGGCCCGCCAGAATGTTTGCGACCACCACATCGGCTTTCATGGCTTCTGGCTGACCATCCGGCAGATACAGCTCCAGACGATCGGAGACGCCGTTACGCTCGGCATTATCGCGGCTGGCCTGAATCGCCTGCGGATCGATATCGATCCCGATGGCTTTTGCCGCGCCCAGCTTCAGGGCTGCAATCGCGAGGATCCCGGATCCACAGCCGAAGTCGATCACGGTCTTACCGTCCAGATCGAGACCATCCAGCCACTGCAGGCACAGGGACGTGGTGGGGTGAGTGCCGGTACCAAACGCCAGACCCGGGTCGAGCATCACGTTGACCGCATTCTCGTCCGGGACGTCGCGCCAGCTTGGGCAGATCCACAGACGTTTGCCGAACTGCATCGGGTGGAAGTTATCCATCCACTCGCGTTCCCAGTCTTTGTCTTCCAGCTGTTCGATTTTATGCACGAAACCCGCGCCCAGCAGAGGATGATTCTCCAGAATCGCGACAACCTCTTTCATATCGGTTTCGGCATCAAACAGGCCAATAACGTCGGTATCACCCCACAGGCGGGTTTCGCCCGGCAGCGGCTCAAAGACCGGCGTGTCATGCGTGTCCTGGAAGGTGATAGAGACCGACCCGGCCTCCATCAGCGCATCGCTCAGCTCTTCGGCGTTCGCGCCGGTTGTGTTCAGTTTTAGTTGGATCCACGGCATGGCAAAACTCTTTATTTATCAGTAGAAATCATAGCGGGTTGTGGGACGGGCTGACCGAAACGGTTCCCCACCACAAACGCCAGTAAACTTAGCAGTAACGAAGGCACAATTGGATGGAAGCCCAGGTACTGAATCTTAAACGTTGCGAGGACGGCGTAAAGCACGCCGCCGACAATCATAGCGCTCAGCGCACCGGCGGCATTCGCGCGCTCCCAGTAGAGCCCTAACACCAGAGGCCACAGGAATACCGCTTCAAGCCCACCAAATGCCAGCAGGTTCAGCCAGATGATCATCTCCGGCGGGCGCCACGCGGCTAACAGCAGCAATGCCCCTAACGCCAGAGTAATAACGGCCGACATGCGCTTCAGGCGCCGTTCATTCTCTGCCTGGTCAGGACGCAGGTTCAGATAGAGATCTTTAATGATCGTAGCGGAACTTTGCAGCAGCTGAGCGTTGATGGTCGACATAATGGCGGCCATCGGTGCGGCGAGGAAGATCCCGGCGGCAAATGGCGGCAGTACTTTAACCATCAGGGTTGGGATAACCAGATCGGGTACGGTAAGGTCAGGAATAACTGCCCGACCTAACGCGCCTGCCAGGTGCATACCAAACATCAGGATTGCGACAACGATAGTGCCGATAATGATACCTCTGTGCACGGCTTTGCTGTCTTTGTAAGAGATACAGCGCACGGCGGTATGCGGCAGGCCAATCACCCCAAAGCATACCAACACCCAGAACGAGGTCATAAAGGTTGGCGAAAGGATGTCATCCGCGCCCTGTGGCGAAACCAGTTTTGGATCGATCGCCTCGAGCGTTTCAACCGCATGGCTCAGGCCACCAGCAGCATGCACAATGCCGACCAGCAGAACAAGGGTGCCAACAAGCATCACCAATCCCTGCATCGTATCGTTCAGCACGCTGGCGCGGAATCCGCCAAACGCGGTGTAGAGTGCGATACTCACCCCAAAGATGACGAGGCCTGTCTCGTAGGGAATTCCCGCCGCCGTTTCCAGCAGGCGTGCCCCGCCGATAAACTGCACCGTCATTGCGCCAATAAAGGCCACCAGCAGGCTTAAGCTGGCCAGCCACACCAGTAAACGGCTCTGATAGCGGGCAAACAGCATATCGTTGAGCGTCACGGCATTGTAACGGCGTGCCAGAATGGCAAATTTTTTACCCAGTATCCCCAGCGAGAGCCAGACGGCAGGAAGCTGGATCATCGCCAGCAGCACCCAGCCTAACCCGTATTTATAGGCTGCACCTGGCCCGCCGATAAACGAACTGGCGCTAATGTAGGTCGCGGTCAGCGTCATGGCCAGCACGACGCCGCCCATCGAGCGGCTGCCAAGAAAATACTCGTTCAGGAAGGTGCCCGTCGTTCTTTTACGCATGGCGTAAACGGATAAACCAAACACCACTAACAGGTAAGCGATAAGCGGCAGAATGACTTCAAGCTGCATCATCGTCCTCCAGCGGAATATCGCGATAGATGAATTTCACCATTGCCCAGCACAGCAGGATGAAGACCAGCGGTACCAGCAGACACGCCATTTCGAACCAGTGCGGCAGGCCGGTGATGCCAATAGCGGAGTCAGGTAAGTAAGCAGTTACTAACCATGCTGCGAGATAGAGAAGGGTCAGCCACAGCGCCCAGCGCGCTTCTTTATGGGCCTGAACAAAACGTTTGTCCATTTTTTGTCCCTTGTGGATGAAGAAAGCGGGGATTGTACATGATGAGGCTTTCCAGGCCCCAGAAATAAAAAAGGCCGGATAATCCGGCCTTTTAGCAACACAGGTCTCTTACTTCTCGTTCAGACCGAGTTTTTTCTCCAGATAGTGGATATTAGTTCCACCATTCTGGAAGTGCTCGTCGCTCATGATACGCATCTGCAGATCAACGTTGGTTTTGATACCGTCGATGATCAGTTCCTGCAGGGCGTTTTTCATGCGGGCAATCGCCACGTCACGGTTTTCGCCGTAGCAGATAAGCTTGCCGATCATTGAGTCATAGTACGGCGGTACGGTGTAACCGGCGTAGATATGAGACTCCCAGCGCACACCAAAGCCACCCGGCGCGTGGAAACGCGTGATTTTACCCGGGCTTGGCAGGAAGGTGTTCGGGTCTTCGGCGTTAATACGGCACTCTACCGCATGGCCTTTCACCACTACTTCTTCCTGCTTGATAGACAACGGCTGGCCCGCAGCGATACGCAGCTGTTCTTTGATCAGGTCAACGCCGGTGATCATTTCGGTAACCGGGTGTTCAACCTGAATACGGGTGTTCATTTCGATGAAATAGAACTCGCCGTTTTCGAACAGGAACTCAAAGGTACCTGCCCCGCGATAGCCGATATCGACACACGCTTTGGCGCAACGCTCGCCGATGTAGCGACGCAGTTCCGGAGTAATGCCCGGTGCTGGCGCTTCTTCGACCACTTTCTGGTGACGACGCTGCATGGAGCAGTCACGTTCTGCCAGATAGATCGCGTTACCCTGACCGTCAGCCAGCACCTGAATTTCGATGTGGCGTGGGTTTTCCAGGTATTTTTCCATGTATACCATGTCATTGCTGAAAGCGGCTTTCGCTTCTGCTTTGGTCATGGAGATGGACTGCGCCAGTTCAGCATCGCTACGCACAACGCGCATACCGCGACCGCCGCCGCCGCCGGACGCCTTGATGATAACCGGATAGCCAATGCGTTTAGCATGAGCACGGTTAGCATCCATGTCGTCGGTCAGAGGGCCGTCAGAGCCTGGTACGGTTGGAACACCGGCTTTTTTCATCGCGGTGATTGCAGACACTTTGTCGCCCATCAGGCGGATGGTGTCGGCTTTCGGGCCGATGAAGATGAAGCCAGAGCGTTCAACCTGCTCAGCAAAGTTGGCGTTCTCAGAGAGGAAGCCGTAACCCGGATGAATTGCCACCGCGCCGGTGATTTCAGCGGCGCTGATGATAGCCGGGATGTTCAGATAGCTTTTTACGGACGGAGCCGGGCCAATACAGACCGTCTCATCCGCCAGCAATACGTGTTTTAAATCGCGATCCGCGCTTGAGTGCACAGCGACGGTCTTGATGCCCAGTTCTTTACAGGCACGAAGAATACGCAGTGCGATCTCGCCGCGGTTGGCGATAACAATTTTATCCAGCATGTACGCCTCGTTACTCGATGACGACCAGCGGCTCGTCAAATTCAACCGGCTGACCACTTTCGACCAGAATCGCTTTCACAGTACCTGATTTGTCTGCTTCGATCTGGTTCATCATTTTCATCGCTTCAACGATGCACAGGGTATCGCCTACGTTGACTTTCTGACCCACTTCGATGAACGCTTTCGCATCCGGGCTCGGGGTGCGGTAGAAAGTACCAACCATTGGGGAACGTACGATGTGACCACTGATTTCTGCTGCAGCGGCAGGTGCGGCTTCAGCTGCTGGCGCAACGGCTGCGGAGAGCGCAGGCTGCTGCACTGGCGCAGCATAAGCCTGCTGCATTACCGGGAAGCTAGCGGCTGGGGCTGCACGGCTGATGCGTACAGACTCTTCGCCTTCAGAAATTTCCAGTTCGGAGATGCCTGATTCTTCAACCAGCTCGATCAGTTTTTTAATCTTACGAATATCCATGAGTGGGTTCCGTACTCTTGTTTAGTGTGATTGTGACAAGCGTTTTACCGCTGTCTGTAAAGCGTATGAATAGCCGTCTGCGCCCAGTCCACAGATAACGCCAGCAGCGATATCTGACAGATACGAATGGTGACGGAACGGCTCTCGGGCGTGCACATTACTCAGGTGGATCTCGATAAACGGGATACTCACCGCAAGCAGTGCGTCGCGGATAGCAACACTGGTGTGCGTAAACGCGGCCGGATTGATCAGGATATAGTCCACATTGTCTTTAGCCTGATGAATACGGTCGATGAGTGCGTACTCCGCATTCGACTGAAAATGATCCAAATCCACATTCAGTGACGCTGCTTCCGTTCCCAGACGGTTAACAATTTCACTCAATGTTAGCGTGCCGTACTTCTCTGGCTCACGGGTGCCGAGCATGTTCAGGTTCGGTCCGTTCAAAACTAAGATATGGAACTTATCAGTCATAATGCCGCTATCTCCTGCGATTTTCGGGTAAAAAACAAAATATACCTTCGAAACGCTAATGTCACCTTTTCAGAGGCTTAAAACCGCTGTCAGGCGAACCAAGGTCGCACATTATAACGATTTCGTAGCATTTAGCAGCTAAATACTGGTCTTATCAGGGAAGATTATCAACCGCTATCCGAAAAAGATTTGCGGTTGACGGGTAATCTGCGGGAAAACGCACAGTTTCGCGAACTATCGCAACCACTGGCGGAACTTCTTGTAACGCCATGCCAAAAGCGCCGCGGCCGCCAGTGCATAAAGGATCGGCTGTGGCGAGAGGATCTTCACCGACCACAGGTAATGAATGGGAGCGAGGATCGCGACAAGATAGACGAAGTTGTGCAGAAGCTGCCAGCGCCTGCCCAGTTTTCGCTGCGCATATTGCGTGGATGTCAGCGCTAACGCCAGTAAAACCACCCAGCTCACGATACCCAGCGTCAGATAAGGACGTGTCACCAGTTCGCGGCCAAGCAGCGCCAGATTGTTAATTCCCAGTTCCAGCAGGGCGTAGCTGGTGAGGTGCAGCGTCGCCCAGGCAAAACACCATAGCCCTAACAGCCGACGGGTGCGTATCAATAAGGGCTGTTTAGCGTAGCGCGCCAGCGGCGAGACGAGCAAGGTGGCCAGCAAAAATTTCAGAGCCATCCGACCGGTAAAATGCTGGATATCCTTTGCCGGGTCTGCGCTAAAGAGCCCCTGGCTGGCGGCCCAGAACAGCCATATAAAAGGAAGCAGCCCGGCCAGGTGCAGCAGCACTTTCAGCCAGGTAATCTGTTTTGCCGTTAAACGCACTCAGAAATTCTCCCGTAAGTTGAGACCACGGTAAAGCGAAGCCACTTCATCCGCATAGCCGTTAAACAGCAGCGTCGGCTGGCGCTTTACGTCCAGCGCACCGCCGGAACCAATAAACCGCTCGGTTGCCTGCGACCAGCGCGGATGATCCACGTGCGGGTTCACGTTGGCGAAGAAGCCGTATTCGTCCGGGGCCGCCAGATTCCAGGTGGTTGGCGGACGTTCACGGGTAAGCTTAATGCTGACGATAGATTTAATCCCTTTGAAGCCATATTTCCACGGTACGGTTAAACGGATGGGGGCACCGTTCTGCGGCGGAAGCGCTTTGCCATAAACGCCAACGGTCAGCAGGGTAAGGGGGTGCATAGCTTCGTCGAGACGTAACCCTTCCACATACGGATACTCAAGCCCGCCGCCGATAAACCGATCTTTCTGCCCGGGCATCTCGTCAGGCGCATAGCGCGTCTGGAAAGCGACATATTTCGCATTGCTGGTGGGTTCAACCATCGCCAGCAGCTTATGAAGCGGGAAGCCGACCCAGGGCACCACCATCGACCAGGCTTCCACGCAGCGCATGCGATAGATACGCTCTTCGAGCGGGAAGCGGGTAGTGAGATCGTGGTGGTCCAGCGTCAGGGGTTTCGCCACTTCACCATCAATTTTCAGCGTCCACGGATCGGTTTTGAGGCTCCCCGCGTTGGCGGCAGGATCGGCCTTATCGAGACCAAATTCGTAGAAGTTGTTGTAGCCGGTAACTTTATCTTCCGGCGTGAGCGTCAGCTTGTTTTGCCATTCGGCCGGTTTCGTAAAGGTGAGCGGGGCGCCGGATGGAGCCTTTGGCCGATCGTTGCCTTTAAACCAGTCGAGCAGGTCGGCGTGTGCCGCTGGAGAGAGCGTCAGGGCAGTGGCGCTGATGCCAAGCATTTTCAGGATCTGGCGGCGCTGTAACATAAAGACAGACTCAGACGTTACGTCGGCTTCCGTCAGTTTTCGGTTTTTCATGGCATCCTCCGTCATGCGTTTTTCTAAGCATGACGGAGGAGAGGGATTCGCGCGAATATGTCACGAAAATTTGAAGATTAGGCGATTTTCACCAGCGCGCGGCCGTGGAACTGGTTGTCCATGATCTTACTGGCGTATTCCGGCGCCTGGCTGAGGGTTATCTCCGTTGCGCTCTGGGTATAGAAAGATTCCGGCAGATCTCGCACCAGCCGTTCCCAGGCTTCATGACGACGGGCCGCAGGGGTCATCACGGAATCCACACCCTGCAGGCGTACGTTACGCAGAATAAATGGCATCACGGTGGTTGGCAGGGCAAATCCGCCTGCCAGACCGCAGGCTGCCACGCATCCGCCGTAGTTCATCTGCGCCAGGACTTTTGCCAGCACCTTATCGCCGACGGTATCCACCGCCCCTGCCCAAACCTGTTTTTCCAGCGGACGGGTTTCGGCAAATTCGTCGCGCCTGAGAATGCGGCTGGCGCCGAGCTGGCGCAGATAGTCATGGGTACTTTCTCGGCCGGAAACCGCAGCGACCTGATAGCCCAGCTTGTGGAGCAGCGTGACAGCCGTGCTGCCCACGCCGCCGCTGGCACCGGTGACGACAATTTCCCCTGACTCAGGGCGGATACCCGCATCTTCCAGCGCCATCACGCACAGCATGGCGGTAAAGCCTGCCGTGCCGACGATCATTGCCTTGCGGCCATCCATGCCTTTCGGCACAGGCACCAGCCAGTCGCCCTTCACGCGCGCCTGCGTTGCCAGCCCGCCCCAGTGATTTTCACCCACACCCCAGCCGGTGAGCAGTACATGCTGGCCTGGATGGAAGCGCGGATCCTCGCTGGTATGAACCCGGCCAGCGAAATCAATCCCCGGCACCATAGGGAAATTTCGGATGATTTTACCCTTACCGGTAATAGCCAGCGCATCTTTATAATTTAAACTGGACCAGTCGATGTCGACGGTTACGTCGCCTTCCGGCAGGCGACTCTCTTCAACCGCCTGCACTGAGGCAAGCGTTTTGCCGTCCTGCTGTTCTAAGATCAAAGCCTGCATACGGTGTCCTCACGACTCAGATGATTGGAAAATAATTTCTGAAGACTATACTCGCTCAGGGAAACGCAGTGCCGATTTAACGCAATAAATTGCCAGATACACCTGATTTGGTAGTATGCCGCATTTGAAATGCAAGTTAGCGCTCACTCGCTACCCCATCAACCCACGGAGTAATCTCAAGGATGCGATTAACGACGAAGTTCTCAGCTTTTATCACCTTGCTGACGGGGCTTACCATCTTTGTCACCCTTCTGGGCTGCTCTCTGAGCTTTTACAATGCCATCCAGGACAAACTGGTCAACCGGGTACAGTCTGTCGCGTCGGTAATTGATACTCGTCTGCTAACGACGCCGCTACCAACGCTCACCAGTGAGCTTGATGAGTTGATGGTACCTGTTGATATTGTTCAGATCGACATTCTGCAGGGAAAGCATCGTGTTTTAAGCCACGAACGACCGGGAAGCTATCGCCCCGCGGGCGTGGTAAGCCAGTATCGGGAAGTGACGGTGCATTCCCTTAAAAATCCGGGGATGACCATACGCATGGTCTACCTCGATCCGATGGCCAGCTATTTTCGTTCCATGATGACCACCGCGCCGCTCACCGTCGCCGTTGCGTTTATCGTCCTGCTGATCTTTCTCGCGGTCCGCTGGCTGCGCCGCCAGCTTTACGGTCAGGAGCTGCTGGAGATGCGCTCCGTGCGGATCCTGAACGGTGAACGCGGCCCGCAGGTGCGTGGCTCCGTTCACGAGTGGCCGTCACGCGCCAGCAGCGCGCTCGATACCCTGCTCTCCGAAATCCAGTTTGCCAGCGACCAGCGCAGCCGTATGGATACGCTGATCCGCTCTTATGCGGCGCAGGATAATAAAACCGGCCTTAACAACCGTCTTTTCTTTGATAATCAGCTCGCCACGCTGCTCGACGATTCAGAGAAAGTGGGGACTCACGGGGTGGTGATGATGATTCGCCTGCCCGATTTCGATCTCCTGCGCGACACCTGGGGACAGCGGGCCGCGGAAGAAAATCTCTTTACGCTGATCAACCTGCTCTCCACCTTTATTATGCGCTACCCGGGCGCGCTGCTGGCCCGCTATCACCGCAGCGACTTTGCCGTGCTGTTGCCTCATCGTACGCTGAAGGAATCCGAAAGCATCGCCAGCCAGCTGCTGAAGGCGGTAGATGCGCTGCCGCAGAGCAAAATGCTCGACAGGGACGATATGGTCCACATGGGGATCTGCGCCTGGCGTGGCGGACAATCCACCGAGCAGGTGATGGAACATGCGGAAGCCGCTACCCGCAACGCCGTGTTGCAGGGGGCCAACGGATGGGCGGTTTACGATGACTCGCTGCCGGAAAAAGGGCGCGGCAACGTGCGCTGGCGCACGCTGATTGAGCAAATGCTTAGCCGCGGCGGTCCACGTATTTATCAAAAACCCGCGGTCATGAAAAACGGCAACGTTCATCATCGTGAACTGATGTGTCGTATTTTTGACGGCACCGAAGAGGTCATCTCTGCGGAATATCTGCCGATGGTGCTGCAATTTGGCCTGTCGGAAGAGTATGACCGCCAGCAAATTACCCGGCTGATTCCGTTTTTATCCTTCTGGCCTGAAGAAAACCTGGCGTTGCAGGTCACCGTGGAGTCGTTAATACGCCCACGTTTTCAGCGCTGGCTACGTGATACGTTAATGCAATGCGAAAAATCGCAGCGTAAACACATTATTTTTGAACTTGCTGAGGCCGATGTAGGTCAACACATCAGCCGGTTACGTCCGGTGGTACGTTTGATCAATGCGCTCGGTGCACGTATCGCTGTGACGCAGGCAGGTTTAACGCTGGTCAGCACCAACTGGATCAAGGAGCTGGATGTAGAGTTATTAAAGCTACATCCGGGGCTGGTAAGGAATATTGAGAAGCGTACGGAAAACCAGCTGCTGGTACAGAGTCTGGTAGAAGCGTGCAAGGGTACGCGAACACAAGTATTTGCCACGGGCGTGCGCTCCAGAAGCGAATGGCAGATGTTAACAGCGCGCGGCGTGATGGGCGGTCAGGGGGATTTTTTTGCTGCCTCTCAACCGCTTGACACCAACGTGAAAAAATATTTGCAAAGATACTCTGTTTGACCTGCCGTTTACGCTGTTTTCACGTAGAATATCGCGCCTGTAGCTTTGAGTATGTCGAGCAAAAAGCCAGTGAACGACCTGTAACGGGTTACAAACGTCAGTGGGGAACGCTACTGTTTACTCAGCCCTGAGGGAGTCAGGGGATGATTTTGTAACATCAGGAAACGTACTGCACAAATTTTCACCGTTGCAGATGATTTTTGCGCCTTGTCGCTGCTGCGTGTGGTTGGTAAAGTAAGCGGATTTTGTTTTCCGCCCCAGCTTTCAGGATTATCCCTTAGTATGTTGAAAAAATTTCGTGGCATGTTTTCCAATGACCTGTCCATTGACCTGGGTACCGCGAATACCCTTATTTATGTAAAAGGACAAGGCATCGTATTGAATGAGCCTTCCGTTGTGGCCATTCGTCAGGATCGTGCAGGCTCGCCGAAAAGCGTGGCTGCAGTGGGTCATGACGCGAAGCAGATGCTGGGTCGTACCCCTGGCAACATCGCCGCTATTCGCCCAATGAAAGACGGCGTTATCGCCGACTTCTTCGTGACTGAAAAAATGCTTCAGCACTTCATCAAGCAGGTTCACAGCAACAGCTTCATGCGTCCAAGCCCGCGTGTTCTGGTGTGTGTGCCGGTTGGCGCAACCCAGGTAGAGCGTCGCGCAATCCGTGAATCTGCCCAGGGTGCAGGTGCACGTGAAGTATTCCTGATTGAAGAGCCAATGGCTGCGGCCATCGGTGCGGGCCTGCCTGTTTCCGAAGCTACCGGTTCTATGGTGGTGGATATCGGTGGTGGTACCACTGAAGTGGCCGTTATCTCTCTGAACGGCGTGGTGTACTCCTCTTCCGTACGTATCGGTGGTGACCGCTTCGATGAAGCCATCATTAATTATGTTCGCCGTAACTACGGCTCTCTGATCGGTGAAGCCACCGCAGAGCGTATCAAACACGAAATCGGCTCTGCGTATCCGGGCGATGAAGTGCGTGAGATCGAAGTGCGTGGCCGTAACCTGGCTGAAGGTGTTCCACGCGGTTTCACCCTGAACTCCAACGAAATTCTGGAAGCTCTGCAGGAACCACTGACGGGCATCGTGAGCGCGGTAATGGTTGCGCTGGAACAGTGCCCACCAGAGCTGGCGTCCGATATCTCCGAGCGCGGTATGGTTCTGACCGGTGGTGGTGCGCTGCTGCGTAACCTCGACCGCCTGTTAATGGAAGAGACAGGTATTCCTGTCGTAGTTGCAGAAGATCCACTGACTTGCGTCGCCCGTGGTGGTGGCAAGGCGCTGGAAATGATCGACATGCACGGCGGCGATTTGTTCAGCGAAGAGTAGTCGAGTTTGAGAGGGTAGCAATTTGCTACCCTTTCTCTCTGACGCGAGAATACGCATAGCCTATGAAGCCAATTTTTAGCCGTGGCCCATCGCTACAGTTTCGCCTTATTCTGGCGGTTCTGGTTGCGCTTGGGGTCATTATTGCCGATAGCCGCCTCGGTACGTTCAGCCAGATCAGAACGTACATGGATACCGCCGTCAGTCCTTTCTACTTTGTTTCAAATGGTCCCCGTGAACTGCTCGACTCCGTTTCTCAAACGCTGTCTTCGCGCGACCAACTCGAACTCGAAAACCGGGCATTACGTCAGGAATTGCTGCTGAAAAACAGCGAACTGCTGATGCTGGGGCAATACAAGCAGGAGAACGCGCGTCTGCGTGAACTGCTCGGCTCGCCGCTGCGTCAGGATGAGCAGAAAATGGTCACGCAGGTGATCTCCACCGTGAACGACCCCTACAGCGATCAGGTTGTGATCGACAAAGGGAGCGTGAACGGGGTGTATGAAGGTCAGCCTGTTATCAGTGATAAAGGCGTTGTGGGCCAGGTTGTTGCCGTGGCCAAACTGACCAGCCGCGTGCTGCTGATTTGCGATGCCACGCATGCGCTGCCGATCCAGGTTCTGCGCAACGACATCCGCGTAATTGCGGCCGGTAACGGCTGTACGGACGACCTGCAGCTGGAACATCTGCCGGCTAACACGGATATTCGCGTGGGCGACGTGCTGGTAACCTCCGGCCTGGGCGGACGCTTCCCTGAAGGCTATCCGGTTGCGGTGGTCTCTTCGGTCAAGCTGGACACCCAGCGTGCCTATACCGTGATTCAGGCGCGTCCAACCGCCGGGTTGCAGCGTCTGCGCTATCTGCTGCTGCTGTGGGGCGCCGATCGTAACGGTGCTAACCCGATGACGCCTGAAGAGGTACATCGCGTAGCAAATGAGCGCCTGATGCAGATGATGCCGCAGGTTCTCCCGCCTGCGGATTCCATGGGGCCGCCTGCGCCAGTACCGGCGCCGGCAACAGGGTTAACGCAGCCGCTGCCGGATGCGCCGCCACCGCCTAAACTCTCTTCGGGAGGGCAGTAGTGGCAAGCTATCGTAGCCAGGGGCGCTGGGTCATCTGGCTCTCGTTTCTCATTGCACTGTTGCTGCAAGTGATGCCCTGGCCGGATGACATTCTCGTTTTCCGGCCAAACTGGGTATTGCTCATTTTACTCTACTGGATCCTTGCCCTGCCGCATCGCGTAAATGTCGGCACAGGTTTCGTGATGGGTGCCATACTGGATCTCATTAGCGGCTCTACGCTTGGCGTGCGCGCCTTGTCCATGAGCATTATTGCGTACCTCGTCGCACTCAAATTCCAGCTCTTTCGTAACCTTGCGCTCTGGCAACAGGCCCTGGTGGTGATGTTATTGTCGCTCGCTGCGGATATCGTTGTTTTCTGGGCAGAGTTTTTAGTGATCAACGTCTCTTTCCGACCGGAAGTGTTCTGGAGTAGTGTAGTAAACGGTGTGCTCTGGCCATGGTTATTCCTGCTGATGCGTAAGGTTCGCCAGCAGTTTGCTGTGCAATAAAAGGTTTCTATGACGTCTTTGTATCTCGCTTCCGGCTCCCCGCGCCGTCAGGAACTCCTGACGCAGCTGGGGGTCTCTTTTGAACGCATCGTTACCGGCATTGAAGAAAAGCGTGCTGAGGGCGAAAGCGCTCAACAGTATGTGTCTCGCCTGGCGCGCGAGAAAGCGCAGGCGGGCGTGGCCAGTGTGCCACGCGATCTTCCCGTGCTGGGAGCAGATACCATCGTTATTCTGAACGGTGAAGTGCTTGAGAAACCGCGCGACGCCGATCATGCGGCGCGCATGCTGCACAAAATGTCCGGACAAACGCATCAGGTGATGACGGCCGTCGCGCTGGCTGACCGCCAGCACGTGCTGGATTGCCTGGTGGTGACCGAAGTGACGTTCAGAGTACTTACCGACGACGACATCGCCGCTTATATTGCCAGCGGTGAACCGATGGATAAAGCAGGTGCATACGGTATTCAGGGGCTGGGTGGCTGTTTTGTCAGGAAGATTAATGGCAGCTATCACGCCGTAGTCGGCTTACCGCTGGTGGAAACGTATGAGTTGCTGAGCAATTTTAACTCACTGCGTGAGGGAAGGGATAATTATGACGGCTGAATTGTTGGTAAACGTAACGCCATCGGAAACCCGTGTGGCCTATATTGATGGTGGCATTCTTCAGGAAATTCATATTGAGCGTGAAGCGCGGCGCGGAATAGTAGGCAATATCTACAAAGGTCGTGTCAGTCGTGTACTACCGGGTATGCAGGCGGCTTTTGTAGATATTGGACTGGATAAGGCGGCGTTTTTACATGCCTCCGATATCATGCCGCACACCGAGTGCGTCGCGGGCGAAGAGCAAAAGCAGTTTGCCGTGCGCGATATTTCTGAACTGGTACGTCAGGGGCAGGATCTGATGGTGCAGGTGGTGAAAGATCCCCTCGGTACCAAAGGCGCCCGTCTGACCACCGACATCACCTTACCTTCCCGCTATCTGGTCTTTATGCCTGGCGCGTCGCACGTGGGCGTTTCGCAGCGTATTGAGAGCGAAACCGAGCGCGAGCGTCTGAAGAAAGTGGTCAGCGCCTACTGCGATGAACAGGGCGGGTTTATCATCCGTACCGCTGCGGAAGGGATCAGCGAAGAAGACCTCGCGTCGGATGCGGCTTACCTGAAGCGCGTCTGGACCAAGGTAATGGAGCGTAAAAAACGTAACCAGACCCGCTACCAGCTTTACGGTGAACTGGCGCTTGCTCAGCGCGTTCTGCGCGACTTTGCTGATGCGCAGCTCGACCGCATTCGCGTGGACTCGCGCCTGACCTATGAAGCGCTGCTGGAATTTACCGCTGAGTACATCCCGGAGATGCCCGGCCTGCTGGAGCATTATTCAGGACGTCAGCCGATCTTCGATCTCTATGATGTCGAAAACGAGATCCAGCGCGCGCTGGAGCGTAAGGTCGAGCTGAAGTCAGGCGGCTATCTGATCATCGATCAGACCGAAGCGATGACCACCGTCGATATCAACACCGGCGCGTTTGTCGGCCATCGCAACCTGGATGACACCATCTTCAACACCAACATCGAAGCCACGCAGGCGATTGCGCGCCAGCTTCGTCTGCGCAATCTGGGCGGCATTATCATCATCGACTTCATCGATATGAGTAATGAAGACCACCGTCGCCGCGTGCTGCACTCGCTTGAGCAGGCGCTGAGCAAAGACCGCGTGAAAACCAGCATCAACGGCTTCTCACAGCTGGGGCTGGTGGAAATGACGCGTAAGCGTACCCGCGAGAGCGTTGAGCATGTGCTGTGTAATGAATGCCCAACCTGCCATGGACGCGGAACGGTAAAGACGGTTGAGACCGTCTGCTACGAAATTATGCGTGAAATCGTCCGTGTTCATCATGCCTACGACTCCGATCGTTTTCTGGTCTATGCTTCCCCTGCGGTGGCTGAAGCGCTGAAAGGCGAAGAGTCACACGCGCTGGCGGAAGTGGAAATCTTTGTCGGCAAACAGGTAAAAGTACAAATTGAACCGCTCTATAACCAGGAGCAGTTTGACGTCGTGATGATGTAAAACGCAGTACGCTGCGTGACGAAAGCTGACAAGGAGAGATGCGTGAGGCGATTGCCGGGGATTTTATTGCTTACAGGGGCAACGCTGGTCGTGATTGTCGCGTTGCTCGTGAGCGGGCTACGCCTCGTATTACCGCATCTGGACAGCTGGCGTCCGCAGCTGCTGGCTAAAATTGAATCCACCACCGGCGTGCCGGTGAACGTAAGCCAGCTAAGCGCTAACTGGCAGAATTTTGGCCCGACGCTCGATGTCCGGGATATCAACGCCAGCCTGAAAGATGGCGGCCACCTGAAAATCAAACGCGTGACCCTGGCGCTGGACGTCTGGCAAAGCCTGCTGCATCTGCGCTGGCAGTTTCGCGATCTCACCTTTTATCAACTCCAGTTCCTGACCAATACGCCGCTGTCTGGCGGCGATAGCGGTCAGGGTCTTGAAGCCAACCGCTTCAGCGATCTTTTCCTCCGCCAGTTCGATCACTTCGATCTGCGCGACAGCGAAGTGAGCTTCATTACCCTTTCCGGCCAGCGCGCCGAACTGGCGATCCCTCAGCTGACCTGGCTCAACGGTAAAGAACGTCACCGCGCCGAGGGGCAGGTCAATCTCTCAAGCCTGAACGGCCAGCACGGCGTGATGCAGGTGCGCATGGATCTGCGGGACGATGACGGCCTGTTAAACAACGGCAAAGTCTGGCTGCAGGCCGACGATGTTGACGTGAAGCCATGGCTGGGTGACTGGATCCAGCAAAATATGCAGCTGGAGACTGCCCGTTTCAGCCTTGAAGGCTGGCTGACCCTGACCAAAGGCGAATTTGCCAGCGGCGATATCTGGCTCAAGCAGGGGGGCGCCAGCTGGAAAGGCGAAAAACAGCAGCATCAGCTTTCCGTCGATAACCTCACCGCGCACGTGACGCAGGAGAAAGAGGGCTGGCAGTTTGCCATTCCGGATACGCGCATCACCATCGACGGCAAGCCGTGGCCGCGCGGTGCGCTGACGCTGGCCTGGATGCCGGAGCAGGACGTCGGCGGTACGGCCAGTAAACGCAGCGACGAGCTGCGCATCCGCGCCAGCAACCTCGATTTGGCGGCCATTGAAGGCCTGCGCTCGATGGCGGCAAAGCTCTCTCCGGACCTGGGCGAGATCTGGCTGGCAACGCAGCCGAGCGGGACGATCGATGCTCTGGGGCTGGACATCCCGCTTCAGGCAACGGAAAAAACGCGCTTCCAGGCCACGTGGAAAGATCTTGCCTGGAAGCAGTGGAAGCTGCTGCCGGGGGCGGAGCACTTTAGCGGCAAGCTGGAAGGCAGCGTGGAAAACGGCAGGCTGACGGTTGATATGCACGACGCCAAAATGCCTTACGAGACGGTCTTCCGCGCGCCGCTGGAAATCGAACAGGGCAGCGCGGTGCTTAACTGGCTCCGTAACGACAAGGGTTTCCAGCTTGATGGCCGCCATATCGATGTGAAAGCCAAAGCGGTGCACGCGCGCGGCGATTTCCGCTATCTGCAGCCTGAAGGCGATGAGCCGTGGCTGGGCATTCTGGCCGGGATCAGCACCGATGACGGCTCACAGGCCTGGCGTTACTTCCCGGAAAACCTGATGGGAAAAGCCCTGGTGGACTATCTCAGCGGCGCGATTCAGGGCGGTCAGGCGGACAATGCCACACTAGTGTACGGCGGTAACCCGCATCTATTCCCGTACAAACATAATGAAGGCCAGTTCCAGGTGCTGGTGCCGCTGCATAACGCGACCTTTGCGTTCCAGCCCGACTGGCCTGCGCTGAAAGACCTGGATATCGAGCTCAACTTCCTCAATGACGGGCTATGGATGAAGTCCGACAGCGTGGCACTGGGCGGCGTGACGGCCAGCAACCTGACGGCCAACATCCCGGATTACTCCAAAGAGAAGCTGCTGATTGATGCTGACATCAACGGTCCGGGCAAAGCGGTGGGACCGTACTTTGAGGAGACGCCCCTGAAAGAGTCGCTGGCGGCGACGCTCCAGCAGCTACAGCTTGATGGCGATGTGAATGCTCGCTTACATCTTGATATCCCGCTGGACGGAGAGATGACCACCGCCAAAGGTGACGTCCGCCTGAAGAACAACAGTCTGTTCATCAAACCCCTTGAGAGCACGCTGAAAAATCTCAGCGGGCAGTTCAGCTTTGAGAACGGTAACCTGAAGAGCGAGCCGCTTACGGCCAGCTGGTTTAATCAGCCCGTTAATATCGACTTCACGACCACCGAGGGTGAAAAGGCCTACCAGGTGGCCGTCAATCTGGACGGTAACTGGCAGCCAGCGCGCATGGACGTCCTGCCGAAGCCCATTGAGGCGTCAGTGCAGGGCGCGGTCGCCTGGCAGGGTAAAGTGGCAATTGACCTGCCTTATCACGCGGGTGCCCAGTATAAGGTCGACATCACGGGCGATCTGAAAAACCTTCAGAGCCAGCTGCCTGCGCCGCTGGATAAACAGGCCGGACAGCCCCTGCCGGTAAAGCTGAACGTCGATGGCAACCTGAACAGCTTCGCGCTGACCGGAAGCGCGGGCGGGACAAACCACTTCAACAGCCGCTGGCTACTTAACCGCAAGCTCACCCTCGACAAAGCCATCTGGACAACGGATAGCCGCTCCACGCCGCCTCTGCCGGAGCAGGCTGGCATTGAGCTGAATCTCCCGCCGATGGACGGCGCAGAGTGGCTGGCGCTGTTCCAGAAAGGCGTTGGGCAAAACGTTGATGAAACCGCCCAGTTCCCGCAAGCCATTACCGTACGTACGCCGTCGCTGATGCTGGGCGGGCAGCAGTGGAACAACCTGAGCATCGTCTCGCAGCCTGGCGCTAACGGCACGAAGGTAGAGGCCCAGGGCAGAGAGATCAACGGTACTTTGACCATGCGCAATCACGCACCATGGCAGGCGGCGATCCGCTACCTCTACTACAACCCGGCAAGCGCCGCGAGCGGGAAAGATAAACCGGCAGAGACATCGCCGCTGAGTAATGTCTCCCGCGTCGATTTTAGCGGCTGGCCCGATCTCCAGCTGCGCTGCGCGGAGTGCTGGCTGTGGGGGCAGAAATATGGCCGTATCGACGGCGATTTCACCATCCAGGCAAATACGCTTACGCTCTCCGGTGGCCTGGTTGATACCGGTTTTGGCCGCATGACGGCCGCAGGGGAATGGGTGAATAACCCGGGCGAGCAGCGAACTTCCCTGAAGGGCGACATTAAAGGCAACAAGCTGGATGCGGCAGCCAATTTCTTTGGTATCAGCACGCCGCTGCGCGGCTCGTCGTTTGACGTCGATTACGATCTTCACTGGCGTGACGCCCCGTGGAAGCCGGATGAAGCCTCGCTGAACGGCATTCTGAAAACCCACTTTGGTAAAGGTGAAATTGCCGACGTGAGCACGGGGCGAGCCGGGCAGATCCTGCGCCTGCTGAGTTTTGATGCGCTGCTGCGCAAGCTGCGCTTCGATTTCAGCGATACGTTCAGCGAAGGTTTCTACTACGATTCCATCCGCAGTACGGCATGGATTAAGGACGGCGTTCTGCATACGGACGATACGCTGGTGGATGGCCTGGAAGCGGATATCGCCATGAAAGGCTCCGTTAACCTCGTGCGTCGCGAGCTGGATATGGAAGCCGTGGTGGCACCGGAAATTTCCGCGAGCGTGGGCGTGGCGGCGGCCTTTGTGGTGAACCCGATTGTCGGTGCGGCGGTGTTTGCCGCCAGCAAAGTGCTGGGTCCGCTGTGGAGCAAAGTCTCCATTCTGCGCTACCGCATTACCGGTCCGGTCGATAAACCGCAGATTAACGAGGTGCTGCGCCAGCCGCGCAAAGATGCACAGCAATGATTTGACGTGGGCAGGTAATTGCCTCACTCTCAATAAATACGATCTTTATACCGCCACGGGCGGCAACGAACGAGTAGCAATACGATGAGTCTGAACCTGGTAAGTGAACATTTGCTCGCAGCGAACGGCCTGAGCCATCAGGACCTGTTCTCCATTCTTGGTCAACTGACCGAACGCCGTCTCGACTACGGCGACCTTTATTTCCAGTCGAGCTATCACGAATCCTGGGTTTTAGAAGACAGCATCATTAAAGATGGCTCTTACAACATCGACCAGGGCGTCGGCGTCCGCGCCGTTAGCGGCGAGAAAACCGGTTTTGCCTATGCCGATCAGATTAGCCTGGCTGCACTTGAGCAGAGCGCGCAGGCCGCGCGTACCATTGTGCGTGATACCGGCGATGGTCGCGTGAAAACCCTTGGAGAAGTGCAGCACTCTGCGCTCTATACCAGCATCGATCCTCTGCAGAGCATGAGCCGTGAAGAGAAGCTGGATATCCTGCGTCGCGTGGACAAAGTCGCCCGCGCGGCGGATAAACGCGTGCAGGAAGTTTCAGCCAGCCTGAGCGGTGTGTATGAACTGATTCTGGTGGCGGCAACGGACGGCACTTTGGCGGCAGACGTTCGCCCGCTGGTACGTCTCTCCATCAGCGTGCAGGTCGACGACGATGTCAAACGCGAGCGCGGCTCAAGCGGTGGCGGCGGTCGTTTCGGCTATGACTGGTTCCTGGGCGACGTTGACGGTGAAGCGCGCGCCGACGCGTGGGCAAAAGAAGCCGTGCGCATGGCGCTGGTGAATCTGAATGCCGTCGCGGCGCCGGCGGGCTCATTCCCGGTGGTGCTGGGTGCTGGCTGGCCGGGCGTGCTGCTGCACGAGGCGGTAGGCCACGGGCTGGAAGGCGACTTTAACCGTCGCGGGACGTCGGTCTTCAGCGGTCAGATCGGGCAGCTTGTCTCCTCTGAGCTGTGCACCGTGGTGGATGACGGCACCATGCGCGATCGTCGCGGCTCGGTGGCTATCGACGATGAAGGTACGCCAGGGCAGTACAATGTGCTGATCGAAAACGGCGTGCTGAAAGGCTACATGCAGGACAAACTCAACGCGCGTCTGATGGGCGTCGCGCCGACGGGCAACGGACGCCGTGAATCTTACGCGCACCTGCCGATGCCGCGCATGACCAACACGTACATGCTGCCGGGCAAATCCACGCCGCAGGAGATTATCGAATCCGTTGATTACGGTATCTTTGCGCCAAACTTTGGCGGCGGCCAGGTGGACATTACCTCCGGTAAGTTTGTTTTCTCCACGTCAGAAGCGTATCTGATCGAGAAAGGCAAAGTGACCAAAGCGGTGAAGGGTGCGACGCTGATTGGCTCCGGTATTGAAGCCATGCAGCAGATCTCTATGGTCGGTAACGATCTGAAGCTGGATAACGGCGTGGGCGTCTGCGGTAAAGAGGGCCAGAGCCTGCCGGTTGGCGTGGGCCAGCCAACGCTGAAGGTGGACAACCTGACGGTGGGCGGCACGGCGTAATTTCCTGACCCTCTCCCCAAAGGGGAGAGGGTACTGCTTCATGCTGTCTTTTCTCCCTCCTCCTTTTGGAAAAAGACCTATTCTTTCCTTCTCCCCCGCATCCCCTGAAACAGCTCCGCCACGTCCACAAAATACTCGGTCAGATAGTTAATACACACCTGTACCTTGAGCGGGAGTTTGTCTTTTTCGGTATACAGGGCGTACACCGGTCGCGGATCGGACTGGTAGCGCGGGAAGAGGATCTCCAGCACGCCGCTGTTGATCTCGTTGATCACCCACATTAACGGCACGTAGGCGATCCCGGCGCCGGCCACCAGCCAGCGCGAAATGGTCATCGGATCGTTAGTGACAAACCGTCCTTCCGGTAGCAGCCTGGTAGAGATCCCTTCCGGAGCGATCAGCTCAAATTCATTATCGGGCCGCACGCTGTACTCCAGCCACGAGTGGTTGGTGAGATCGGCGGGTTTCTCCGGAACGCCGTACTGCGCCAGATAGCTTTTCGAGGCGCAGACCACCATCGGCATGCTGCCCAGCCGTCGCGAGAACAGGCTGGAATCCTGCAACGCGCCGACGCGGATCACCACGTCCAGCCCGTCGGCAATCAGATCCGGCGCCGGGATACCCGTCACCAGATTGACCGTAAGACCGGGATACTCTTTCAGCATATCCGCCGTCATGGCAGCGAGAACATTTTGTGCCATAGTTGAAGAACACCCGATGCGCAGCGTGCCGATGGGGGTGTTGTTGAAGGCATAGAGCTGTTCGTGAACATCCTGCACTTCAAGCAGCATGCGGCGACAGCCCTGATAGTAAATTTTACCCGCCTCCGTCAGCCCAATGCTGCGGGTACTGCGGTTGAGCAGCTTGACCTGAAGCTCATCTTCCAGTTTGGACACCGTCTGGCTGATGGATGAGACGCTCATCTGAAGCTGGCGTGCAGCGGCGGTAAAAGAGCCCAGTTCAACCACTTTGGCGAAGACCGACATGCGTTTTAAACGTTCCATTGTTCACTCTGGCTTAAAAGTGATTTAGATCACATATTATAGATAACAGCATAACAGTTACGTTAATATATTATTAATTACATAACGGCTGCGCCATTCTCGCCCGGCGTTTCTTGCTCTCCTGCGGTGGCGTGCGCTAAAAAATTCTGAAGCCTGCACTCTCTCTTATCAAGGTCAACATGAGTCTGTTTCCCGTTATCGTGGTGTTCGGTCTGTCGTTCCCACCGATATTTTTCGAGCTTCTTTTATCACTGGCGATCTTCTGGCTGGTGCGCAAGGTGTTGGTCCCTACCGGGATCTACGATTTCGTCTGGCACCCTGCATTGTTCAATACCGCGCTGTATTGCTGCCTGTTTTATCTGATATCGCGCATGTTTGTCTGAGGTTGATGTGAAAACGCTAACAAGAAAAATCTCCCGCACTGCCATCACAATGGCGCTGGTTATCCTCGCCTTCATCGCTATTTTCCGCGCCTGGGTTTATTACACCGAATCACCGTGGACGCGTGATGCACGCTTCAGCGCCGATGTGGTGGCAATAGCCCCTGACGTGGCCGGTCTTATCACGGCGGTCAACGTCCACGATAACCAGCTGGTGAAAAAAGATCAGGTTCTGTTCACCATCGACCAGCCTCGTTACCAGAAAGCGCTGGAAGAGGCGGAAGCGGACGTGGCCTATTATCAGGCGCTCGCTGCGGAGAAACGCCGCGAGGCAGGCCGCCGTAATCAGTTGGGCGTTCAGGCAATGTCCCGCGAAGAGATTGACCAGTCCAACAACGTGCTGCAAACCGTGCTGCACCAGCTGGCGAAAGCGCAGGCAACGCGCGATCTGGCGAAGCTCGATCTCGAGCGCACCGTGATCCGCGCGCCGTCCGATGGCTGGGTCACCAACCTCAACGTCTATGCCGGGGAATTCATTACCCGTGGCTCAACCGCCGTGGCGCTGGTTAAACAGAACTCCTTCTACGTGCTCGCCTATATGGAAGAGACCAAGCTGGAAGGCGTGCGTCCAGGTTATCGGGCGGAAATTACGCCGCTCGGCAGCAATCGCGTCTTTAAAGGCACCGTCGACAGCGTTGCCGCAGGGGTGACTAACTCCAGCAGCTCTAACGATGCCAAAGGGATGGCGACGGTCGATTCCAACCTGGAGTGGGTGCGTCTGGCCCAGCGCGTGCCGGTACGTATTCATCTGGATGAACAGCAGGGAAATCTGTGGCCTGCGGGTACCACGGCGACGGTGGTGATCACCGGTGAAAAGGACCGGGATGCCAGCCAGGACTCGTTCTTCCGTAAAATTGCCCACCGCCTGCGCGAGTTTGGTTAATCGCCATGGGTATCTTTTCCATCGCCAGCCAGCACATTCGCTTCGCCGTGAAGCTGGCGTGCGCCATCGTGCTGGCGCTGTTTGTTGGCTTTCACTTCCAGCTTGAAACCCCTCGCTGGGCAGTGCTGACGGCCGCGATTGTCGCGGCGGGCCCGGCCTTTGCCGCGGGTGGGGAACCCTATTCAGGCGCGATCCGCTATCGCGGGATGCTGCGTATCATCGGGACGTTTATCGGCTGTTTCGCGGCGCTGACCATTATTATTCTCATGATCCGCACCCCGCTGCTGATGCTGATGGTCTGCTGCATCTGGGCGGGGTTCTGCACCTGGATCTCGTCTCTGGTGAAAGTGGAAAACTCCTACGCCTGGGGACTGGCGGGCTATACCGCGCTGATTATTATCATCACTATCCAAAGCGAACCGCTGCTGGCACCGCAGTTTGCGGTGGAGCGATGCAGCGAAATTGTGATTGGTATTGTCAGCGCGATCGTCGCTGATCTGCTTTTCTCTCCGCGCTCCATCAAGCAGGAAGTCGACCGTGAGCTCGACGCGCTGATCGTTGCCCAGTATCAGCTGATGCAGCTGTGCATTAAGCACGGCGACAGCGAAGAGGTGGATAAAGCCTGGAGCGGGCTGGTACGCCGTACGCAGGCGCTGGAAGGTATGCGCAGCAACCTTAACATGGAGTCCTCGCGCTGGGCCCGCGCGAATCGACGTCTTAAAGCCCTCAACACCGTCTCTCTGACGCTGATTACCCAGGCCTGTGAAACCTATCTGATTCAGAACACCCGGCCGGAAGCAGTCACCGATACGTTCCGCGAACTGTTTGCCGAGCCGGTGGAAACCGTACAGGACGTGCATAAGCAGCTTAAGCGCATGCGCCGGGTGATTGCCTGGACCGGGGAGCGCGACACGCCGGTGACCATCTACACCTGGGTCGGCGCCGCGACGCGCTATCTGCTGCTGAAGCGCGGCGTGATTGGTAACACCAAAATCAGCGCGGCGGAAGAAGAGGTGCTGCAGGGGGAAGTGGTGATCAAGGCGGAATCCGCCGAGCGCCATCACGCCATGGTCAATTTCTGGCGTACGACGCTTGCCTGCATGCTCGGCACGCTGTTCTGGCTGTGGACGGGCTGGACGTCCGGCAGCGGCGCGATGGTGATGATTGCCGTTGTGACCGCACTGGCGATGCGTCTGCCTAATCCGCGTATGGTCGCCATTGATTTCCTCTACGGCACGATTGCCGCGTTGCCGATAGGCGCGCTCTATTTCCTGGTCATCATCCCGTCGACGCAACAGAGCATGCTGCTGCTCTGTATTAGCCTGGCGGTAATGGCGTTCTTTATAGGCATTGAAGTGCAAAAGCGGCGTCTGGGATCGCTGGGGGCGCTGGCGAGTACGATTAACATCATCGTGCTCGATAACCCGATGACCTTCCATTTCAGCCAGTTCCTCGACAGCGCGTTAGGCCAGCTGGTGGGCTGCTTCCTGGCCATGATGGTGATACTGCTGGTGCGTGATAACTCGCAGGCAAGAACGGGCCGCGTGCTGTTGAACCAGTTCGTGTCGGCTGCCGTGTCATCTTTGACAACCAATACCGCGCGCCGTAAAGAGAACCACCTCCCCGCGCTGTACCAGCAGCTGTTTTTGCTGCTGAACAAGTTCCCGGGCGATATCGCGAAGTTCCGCCTGGCGTTAACCATGATCATTGCGCACCAGCGTTTGCGTAACGCGCCCGTGCCGATCAACGACGATCTGTCGGCATACCACCGCCAGCTGCGTCGTACCGCCGATCACGTGCTTTCTGCCAGCAGCGATGACAAACGGCGCCGCTACTTTACGCAGCTGCTTGAAGAGCTCGATATCTATCAGGAAAAGCTCAAGCACTGGGAGGCGCCGCCTCAGGTGACCGAGCCGGTAGGACGGTTGGTGTTTATGCTGCATCGCTACCAGAATGCCCTCACGGATAACTGACTGAAGTAAAAAACCGATGCCAAAAGCGTCGGTTTTTTTGTGGCTATACTTATTCCAGCACGTTCTTACATTTCAGAAAGGGAGAACACATGACGACCCAGGCGCTTCAGGACCACATCCTTTTTCAGACCGGTTATCTGGTCAACGGAATCTGGAAAACGCTGGATACAACCTTTGATGTGCTGAATCCCGCGACCGGCGAGGTCATTGCTAAAGTCGCAAAAGCGGGTAAAGCACAGACCGAAGACGCTATCGCAGCGGCTACCCAGGCCTTCCCGGCATGGCGTGCCAAAACCGCGAAAGAACGCTCGGCGATTCTCTACCGCTGGTACGAACTGATTATTGAGAATAAAAGCTGGCTCGGGGGGTTGATGACCACCGAACAGGGCAAACCCCTGAAAGAAGCGGAGGGAGAAGTCGAGTACGCCGCCAGCTTTATCCAGTGGTTTGCCGAAGAGGCCAAACGCGCGAACGGTGAAATTATTCCGCCGATAAAACCCGGCTCACGCATTCTGGCGACCCGTGAACCCATTGGTGTGGTCGCAGCGATTACGCCATGGAACTTCCCGATGGCCATGCTCACCCGCAAGTTAGGCCCGGCGCTGGCAGCAGGATGCACCGGGGTCATTAAACCGGCCAATAACACACCGCTCAGCGCCTTTGCGCTGCTTACGCTGGCGAAACAGGCCGGAGTGCCCGACGGTGTTCTCAACGCCGTAGCCGGGAATACGCATGAAATCAGCGATGCGATTATGGCAAGCCGCGACGTACGTAAAATCTCCTTTACCGGCTCAACCTCCGTCGGCAAAACGCTGGTGCGTAACGCCGCAGAAACCATGAAAAAAGTCTCGATGGAGCTGGGGGGAAATGCCCCGTATATCGTTTTTGAGGATGCGGATATCGACGCCGCGGTTAAGGGTGCGATCGCCAACAAGTTCCGCAATGCCGGGCAGGTCTGCGTCAGCGTGAACCGTTTTTATATTCAGGAAACCGTCTACGACAAATTTGTGAATAAACTCGCCGATGCGGTGAATGCGCTGAAGGTGGGTAATGGTCTTGAGGAGGGGGTGGTCGTCGGGCCGCTGATTGAATCTTCTGCGGTCAACAAGGTGCGTGAGCATGTCGACGACGCCGTTGCCCGGGGCGCAACCGTACTGGCTGGAGGTAAGCCTCATCCGCTTGGCGGGAATTTCTGGATGCCAACCGTACTGGGCGACTGCCATGAGGGCATGAAGCTGGCAGAAGAAGAGACGTTTGGCCCGGTAGCGGCGTGCTTCCGTTTCACCTCGGAAGATGAAGTTATCCAGCGCGCCAACAACACCCCCTATGGACTGGCGGCTTACTTCTACACCCAGAATCTTTCTCGGGTCTTCCGCGTTTCACAGGCCATCGAGAGCGGGATGATCGGCATCAACGAGTGCGCTGTCTCCACGGAGCTTGGGCCCTTTGGCGGCGTAAAAGAGTCAGGCCTTGGACGAGAGGGCTCCGTGCTGGGGCTGGAAGAGTATCTGGAAGTTAAAACCCTGCATATTGGGGGATTATAATAGACAGGGCGGCATCTGCCGCTCGCCTGGACTGGGTGGCTGGCAATGAAAACCTATACGTTTGATTTTGACGAGATCGACAGTCAGGAAGACTTCTACCGTGAATTTATCCGGGCGTTTGATCTTGAACGAGAAAGCGTGACGAATCTGGATACGCTGTGGGACGTGGTCACCGGCAGTCAGTTGCCGCTACCGCTGGAAATTGAGTTCATCCATTTGCCCGATAAGCTGCGAAGACGTTTTGGCGCGCTGATATTGCTGTTCGATGAAGCGGAAGAAGAGCTTGAAGGGCAGCTGCGCTTTAACGCGCGGCATTGAATGAAAAAAGCCCCTGACCATGAGGTCAGGGGCAAGTCGTATGATGAGATACGACGAGGGTTTATTTATACAGCTCTGCCGTTGCATGCCAGTGGTCACCCTGATTCAGTTCGGTGACGCGATAGCTGCTGGCGCCTGCTTTTTCAGCTTTGGCGGCAAGTTCGTGACGAATATCCATCGGTGAACCGGTGACAGACGTTACGGAGATGCTGCCCATACGCTGTAGATTTTGTGCCTGGTCGGCATTTACCTGCTGTACGGCTGCGCTTGCGCCGAAAGAGAGAACGGATGCCATACCGAGGGTTGCGATGATCAATTTGGTTTTCATAGTCTTTACTCCTGAATAGGGTTTTTACTCAACGGCGAGAAGGGTTGAACAGCTATTTTTATGCCTGGTGCCGTTGAGTGGAGATTTTCGTCTTCAGTTATTACTAAAACTTATTTGTACAGCTCAGCGGTGGCGTGCCAGTGGTCACCAGAACGCGCTTCGATGATGCGATAGGATGACGCACCCTGTTCTTCCGCTTTTTTGTTCAGCATCTCATGCATGTCCATTGGCGATGTGCCGACCGCGCCGACAGAAACCGTACCGATGGCCTGGCGGGATTGCGCCTGGTCAGCATTGATAGAGTCTGCTGCGAAAGCACCGAATGACAAGACGGACAGGACGCTGAGCGCCGCTACAGTTGATTTGATTTTCATGATTCTTACCTCGTCGAATTTTTTCGTGGGGTCTTGTTTCGTGACCCTCATCACAAAATCAAGTATACACTAATAACGACAAAAATTAATACCAGACTAATGGTTTCTCTTGTTATTACGTGTTAACCAGCCTGTTTTTTATAACCAAATTGCATAATATTGAACGTTTTTTGTTCATTTTTGTTGGTTATATCTAATAAAATCATATGGATATCATATTTTGATTTTTTGTGCGATTTTTTGATTTAGCATTCACCAGATGAATGTTAATAGGTGGTAAAAAGCACTATTTGTCAAAGTGAAGGGCAGAGGAAAAGAGTGAGAAACGCAGCGGAAACAGAACGATCCCCGCAGCGGCGCTACGGGGAGAGGGGATTAGAGTTCCTGTTCGAACAGTACCAGAATGGCTTCGTGGAGATCTTTCACGGAGAAACCGCTAGCCGGTGTGGTAAAAATGGTGTCATCACCGGCGATAGTCCCGAGGATACCTTCCGTTTTACCCAACGAGTCCAGCATGCGGGCAATCAGCTGCGCGGCACCCGGGCTTGTGTGGATCACCACGACGGCGTCGTTATGATCGATATCCAGAACCAGATTTTTGAGCGGGCTGGAGGTGGTCGGCACGCCAAGTTCTGCCGGCAGGCAATAGACCATCTCCATCTTGGCGTTACGCGTACGCACCGCGCCAAATTTCGTTAACATGCGGGAGACTTTCGACTGGTTGATGTTATCGAAGCCTTGTTCCTGCAGCGCCTGAACAATTTCTCCCTGAGAACTGAATTTCTCTTCTTTGAGTAGTGCCTTAAAGGCCTTTACTAATTCTTCTTGCTTAGACGAGCTTCGCATAAGTCACCCGGAATATGACGATAGAAACAACATTATTATGCATGTGGATGAATTTTTATGCAAATTATCTACTCAGCGCCAGGCTGAAATAATGTTATGAAAGGGAGTGATTTTATCAGATTTCGTTATCAGAAAACATGCCTGGGTCACGCCACGCAAATAAGCTTAAAAGTAAATTAAATGTTATCAAAATGATGTTGTTTTGGTGGCGGGGCAGGGTGTATTGTAACCACCTCTTAATGCGTTGCCCTCTGTCGTCAGATAGTCTTCTGGTGAGAGATAAAGTCGCGTGACCTCAAATTCTTTAGCTACGAAAATTGTAATTATTTACTTGCTGAATTATGGTCGCCGCAACGGATTTACAGATACTTAAGTTAACCATAATAAGGAGTTTAGGATGAAAGTCGCAGTCCTCGGCGCTGCTGGTGGTATCGGCCAGGCGCTTGCCCTACTACTGAAAACCCAACTGCCTTCAGGCTCAGAACTCTCCCTGTACGATATTGCTCCGGTAACCCCAGGTGTGGCGGTTGACCTGAGCCACATCCCGACTGCTGTAAAAATCAAAGGCTTCTCCGGTGAAGATGCACGTCCTGCGCTGCAGGGTGCCGACGTGGTGCTGATTTCTGCAGGCGTGGCGCGTAAGCCAGGCATGGATCGTTCAGACCTGTTCAACGTCAACGCGGGCATCGTGAAAAACCTGGTGCAACAGATTGCAGAAATCTGCCCGAAAGCATGCATCGGCATCATCACTAACCCGGTGAACACCACCGTGGCTATCGCGGCAGAAGTGCTGAAGAAAGCGGGTGTTTACGACAAAAACAAACTGTTCGGCGTAACCACGCTGGATATCATCCGTTCCAACACCTTTGTTGCTGAGCTGAAAGGCAAGCAGCCAACAGAAGTGGAAGTACCGGTAATTGGCGGTCACTCTGGCGTCACCATCCTGCCTCTGCTGTCGCAGATCCCAGGCGTGAGCTTCACCGAGCAGGAAGTGACTGACCTGACTAAACGTATCCAGAACGCGGGTACCGAAGTGGTGGAAGCGAAGGCGGGTGGCGGTTCTGCAACCCTGTCTATGGGCCAGGCGGCTGCGCGTTTTGGTCTGTCACTGGTTCGCGCTCTGCAGGGCGAGAAAGGCGTTGTTGAATGCGCTTACGTTGAAGGCGATGGCGAACACGCTCGCTTCTTCTCCCAACCGCTGCTGCTGGGTAAAAACGGTATCGAAGAGCGTAAATCCATTGGTACGCTGAGCGCGTTCGAACAACACGCGATGGAAGGCATGCTGGATACGCTGAAGAAAGATATCACCCTGGGCGAAGAGTTCGTTAACAAGTAATACGAACCGTCTCCCGGTAAAAAAAACGGAGCTTATCGCTCCGTTTTTTTATGCCTGTCAGTTAGTGGCCGGGTATTCCTGAATCGTCACGTGCAGCGTCAGTTTCTTATCGTTGCGCATGACCTCAACAGGAATGATAGAACCCGGGCGAATTTCTGCCACCTGATCCATCGTCTCCAGCGCAGATACCGCTGGCGTGCCGTTGACCGAAACAATGACATCGTTTACCTGAATCCCCGCGTTAGCCGCCGGACCACCCGGTGCCACCTCGTTAACCACGATGCCCTGAATCTGATCGATACCGCCGCCCTGGGTATGCATCGGTGCAATTTCGCGCCCGCCGATACCGATATAGCCGCGGATCACGCGTCCGTCGCGGATCAGTTTATCCATAATTTTGGTCGCCAGCTGGAACGGAATGGCAAAGCCGATCCCTTCCGGCGTCTCACCGTCGTTACTTTTATCGAACGAGAGGGTATTGATACCCATCAGCTCGCCCAGCGAGTTCACCAGCGCCCCGCCGGAGTTACCGTGGTTGATGGAGGCATCGGTTTGCAGGAAGTTCTGCCGCCCGGAGGGGTTCAGACCGATACGACCGGTCGCGCTGATTATCCCCTGGGTGATGGTCTGGCCCAGGTTGTAAGGGTTACCGATAGCCAGTACGACGTCACCAATATGCGGGGTACGTTTACGGTTGATCGGGATGACCGGCAAACCGCCCGTGGCGTTAATTTTCAGAACTGCCAGGTCGGTCAGGCTGTCAGAACCAACGAGTAACGCCTCAAACACGCGGCCATCCTGCAGAGCGACGATGATCTGGTCGGCATCGTTAATCACGTGCTTGTTGGTAATAATGTAGCCGCGCTCGTCCATGATCACGCCGGAGCCGAGGGTGCGGATCTCCAGCTGGTTATGGGCTGAGGTATTCAGGCCTCGGTTATAGACGTTAACCACGGCAGGTGCGGCACGGCGGACGGCCTGGTTATAGGTGGCCGGCGTTTCATCCGTGCTATCGAACTGGGGAGCCGACAGTTTATTGAACTGACGTAAAGACGGCAGCGCCAGCAGCAGCAGGCCAGCGACAATCAAACCGATGACAGTAGAACGTAAGAGCTTTAAAAGCATGATGCGCGTGTCGTTAAAAAAGGAACGATTTGCAGCATAACATGAGTTATCCGGACATCACACGCAGCGGTGATGTCCGGGTCGCAAATGCTTAGCGCAACAGAATATAGATGGACTCATTGCCACGCATGACCTGCAGGGCAATAACCGCCGGTTTGCTTTCCAGCACCTTGCGCAGTTCGGCAATAGACTGCACGCGGTTGCGGTTGACACCGATAATCACGTCATCCTGATGCAATCCGGCCTGTGCGGCAGGGCTGCTCTTCTCAACGGTATCGATGCTAATGCCTTTCGTACCGTCCTTCAGCTGCCCGTCGCTCAACGTAGCCCCCTGTAGCGCCGGGGCGATAAGCTCCGCGCTGGCCGAGGAAGAGGTGCTCTTATCCAGCGTCACTTCAACGTCAAGCGGCTTGCCGTCACGTATCAGGCCCAGCTTCACTTTGGCGCCAGGTTCCGTCGTGGCAATCCGTGAACGCAGTTCTGCAAAGCTGTTCAACGGTTTGTCGTTCAGGCTGACGATCACATCCCCTGATTTCACGCCCGCTTTTGCCGAGCCGGAGTTTGGCAGCACTTCACTGACAAACGCCCCGCGCTGTACGTTGATATTGAACGCTTTTGCGATATCCGCGCTCATCTCCATACCTTTAATACCCAGCAGCCCGCGTTTGATTTCACCGAACTGGATCAGCTGCTGCGCCAGGGTTTTGGCCATATTGCTGGGGATAGCAAAACCGATACCGATGCTGCCGCCGCCCGGGGCCAGAATCGCCGTGTTAATCCCAATCAGCTCGCCGTTAAGGTTAAGCAATGCTCCGCCGGAGTTACCACGGTTGATTGATGCATCGGTCTGGATAAAGTTTTCCAGCCCTTCCAGGTTGAGGCCGCTGCGTCCCAGCGCCGAGACGATCCCGGAAGTAGCGGTCTGCCCTAAGCCAAAGGGGTTGCCTACGGCGACGGCAAAATCGCCGACGCGCAGTTTGTCGGAATCCGCGATGGCAATCTGGGTCAGGTTGCTCGGGTTTTGTACCTGCAGCAGCGCGATGTCGCTCTGGTCATCGCCGCCGATCAGTTTGGCATCAAATTCACGGCCATCGTTCAGCTGGACGCTGATCTTATCGGCCTGGCTGATGACGTGATTGTTGGTCAGGATATAGCCTTTTGCCGCATCAATAATGACGCCAGAGCCCAGGCCTTCAAAAGGCTGCGCCTGCTGGTCGGGAGACTCATCGCCGAAATATTTTTTCAGTTCTTCAGGGACGCGTTGGCTTTGTACTGCGGTGCCCTCAACCTGAACGCTAACGACCGCAGGCAACACTTTTTCCAGCATGGGCGCGAGGCTTGGAATGGCCGCCTGGCCAGGCACCTGGGAAGGAATGGCGGCAAATACAGGGACGGACGCCGAGAGAGATAACCCGACACTTAACGCGATAGCGCTCAACAGCTGGTTTTTTTTCTTCATCGATGTTGACTCTCGTAACCTGGAATAAAGGAAAAACGGCCCTAAAAACACGTTGATGTTATTGAATTTTAAACCGCTGAACAATGAGGTGTTTAACTAAATGATAGCTGGGGTCATCAGGAAAGGACGGGCGCAATCGCTGCGCCCGTAAAATAAATTCAGGTTGTGCGATTAATCGCGTTTTACACCGCCGCGCAGCAGGCCGGACGCGCCATCGGAATAGTCGCGAGGCATCTGAACGGGCGCCTGATCGTTACCAGCTTCAGAGTCAGCCAGACGGTTGCGGAACGGGTTGGTTTCCGCGGTCATTTCCGGCAGCAGGCTGCTGGAGCTTTTTGCCATATGTTGATACAGCTGACGATAGTCGGTTGCCATGTTGTCCAGCAGCTCGGCGCTGCGGGCAAAATGGCTGACCAGCTCTTCACGATACTCTTCCAGCTCGGCTTTGTTCTTTTCCAGTTCGTACTGCAGTGACTGCTGCTGACGCAATTTGCGATTACCGAAACGCATGGCCACAGCACCAATGACGATGCCGACGACTAAACCGATTAGCGCATATTCCCAGGTCATGAACTTCTCCCGTTGTCTTGTTGTTCCGTAGGGTGTTGGCTCGGCTCCTGCCTGTGCCTGATAATGCCACTATAACCGCTATTTCTGCAGAAGTGGAATCCTGACGTATCATCGCGTAGTGTAGAACGGCCTTTTTTTCATCAGTCACGTCTGCTGGTGAGCGTTAATTGAAGGAATAACAATAAGATTATGCAAAACCTGTCCCCTGCATCGCGTTATCAACTGGCCCTTAACGAGGGCACTCATCAGCCTGATGACGTTCAACGTGAGGCGGTAAACCGTCTGGAGATGGTTTATCAGGAGCTCACGGCAAAACCCGCTGAAGTCGAACAGAACGGTGGGCTAAAGGCGGCATTTGGGCGGTTGCTCGGTAAAAAAGCGCCACAGGCTCACGCGCCGGTACGCGGTTTATATATGTGGGGCGGGGTCGGTCGCGGAAAAACCTGGCTGATGGACCTGTTTTACATGAGTCTGCCTGGCGCACGTAAGCAGCGTCTGCACTTCCATCGTTTTATGCTGCGGGTGCATGAAGAGCTGACCGCACTGCAGGGCAAAAGCGATCCGCTGGAGATTGTGGCCGACAGGTTCAAAGCTGAAACCGACGTGCTCTGCTTCGACGAGTTTTTTGTGTCCGACATCACCGATGCCATGCTGCTAGGCGGCCTGATGAAAGCGCTATTTGCCCGTGGGATCACGCTGGTGGCCACGTCGAATATCCCGCCGGATGAGCTCTATCGTAACGGCCTGCAGCGGGCACGCTTCCTGCCCGCCATTGATGCCATCAAGCAGCACTGCGACATCATGAACGTTGATGCCGGTGTCGATTATCGTCTGCGCACGCTGACTCAGGCGCATCTGTGGCTTTCGCCGTTAAATGCAGAGACCACCCGCGAGATGGATACACTCTGGCTGGCGCTGGCGGGGGCAAAACGCGAGCACGCCCCGGAACTCGAGATTAACCATCGACCGCTGCCCACGCTTGGCGTCGAAAACCAAACGCTGGCGGTCTCCTTTACGACGCTCTGCGTGGATGCCCGCAGCCAGCACGACTACATTGCGCTTTCGCGTCTGTTCCACACCGTGATGGTGCTGGACGTGCCGGTGATGACGCGGCTGATGGAGAGCGAAGCACGGCGCTTCATTGCGCTGGTGGATGAGTTTTATGAGCGCCACGTCAAGCTGGTGGTCAGCGCCGAGGTACCTTTATATGAGATTTACCAGGGAGAGCGGCTGAAATTTGAGTTCCAGCGCTGCCTGTCGCGCCTGCAGGAGATGCAGAGTGAGGAATACCTGAAGCTGGAGCATATGCCGTAACAAATGCCACCCTCTCCCTGTGGGAGAGGGGCTGGGGGTGAGGGCACCAGACCGCACAATACACACCCCCGAAAAACCCATTCCAAATCACATTTAAGGGTCGATCTTTGACCTCAACTTCTCTATAATCTTGCGACCCCACGTTACGAGAAGGTTTTTTTCCCGAAACTTTCTATGTGTCGGCATGTGCTATTCGAAGGGGTAGGTTTGCCGGACTTTGTCGTGTGAACCTCAACTGACTAAACGTTTGGGTGTTCACCAACGTGTAACTTATTATTTGGGTAAGCTTTTAATGAAAACTTTTACAGCTAAACCAGAAACCGTACAGCGCGACTGGTATGTTGTTGACGCGACCGGTAAAACTCTGGGCCGTCTGGCTACTGAACTGGCTCGTCGCCTGCGCGGTAAGCATAAAGCGGAATACACTCCGCACGTTGATACCGGTGATTACATCATCGTTCTGAACGCTGATAAAGTTGCTGTAACCGGCAACAAGCGTACTGACAAAGTGTACTATCACCACACTGGCCACATCGGTGGTATCAAAGAAGCGACCTTTGAAGAGATGATTGCCCGCCGTCCTGAGCGTGTGATTGAAATCGCGGTTAAAGGCATGCTGCCAAAAGGCCCGCTGGGTCGTGCTATGTTCCGTAAACTGAAAGTTTACGCAGGCAACGAGCACAACCACGCGGCACAGCAACCGCAAGTTCTTGACATCTAATCGGGATTATAGGCAATGGCTGAAAATCAATACTACGGCACTGGTCGCCGCAAAAGTTCCGCAGCTCGCGTTTTCATCAAACCGGGCAGTGGTAAAATCGTAATCAACCAGCGTTCTCTGGAACAATACTTCGGTCGCGAAACTGCCCGCATGGTAGTTCGCCAGCCGCTGGAACTGGTTGACATGGTAGAAAAACTGGATCTGTACATCACCGTTAAAGGTGGTGGTATCTCCGGTCAGGCAGGTGCGATCCGTCACGGTATCACCCGCGCTCTGATGGAGTACGACGAATCCCTGCGTTCTGAACTGCGTAAAGCTGGCTTCGTTACTCGTGACGCGCGTCAGGTTGAACGTAAGAAAGTGGGTCTGCGTAAAGCACGTCGTCGTCCACAGTTCTCCAAACGTTAATCCATTCTGCTTACGCAGAACGATTGGCGAAAAACCCGCTTCGGCGGGTTTTTTTATGGATAATGCGCAGGTTATCCACAATATCCATGCATATATCTTCTCTTTTTCCACATTTCCAGAATCCCCTCACCACAAAGCCATCAAAATCTGGTAAACTATCATCCAATTTTCTGCCCAAATATCGGTGAATACTCGATTTTTGTTCGTTTCTTGAACAATGTGTTTTCTCTGGGATGGGCGATACAACATCTGGCTGGCCCCTGTTGGGCTGGTAGCAGTAAAAATTCTGAATATACCTGGAGGTTTTCATGGCTGTCGCTGCCAACAAACGTTCGGTAATGACGCTGTTTTCTGGTCCTACTGACATTTATAGCCATCAGGTTCGTATCGTGCTGGCCGAGAAGGGTGTCAGTTTTGAGATCGAGCATGTGGAAAAGGATAACCCGCCTCAGGATCTGATCGATCTCAACCCGAGCCAAAGCGTACCGACGCTGGTGGATCGCGAGCTGACCCTGTGGGAATCCCGTATCATTATGGAATATCTGGATGAGCGTTTCCCTCATCCGCCACTGATGCCTGTTTACCCTGTCGCGCGTGGTGAAAGCCGCCTGTACATGCAGCGTATCGAAAAAGACTGGTACTCGCTGATGAACGTGATTACCAGCGGTTCTGCTTCTGAAGCTGACGCTGCACGTAAACAACTGCGTGAAGAGCTGCTGGCGATCGCTCCTGTGTTTGGTCAGAAACCATTCTTCCTGAGCGATGAGTTCAGCCTGGTGGATTGCTACCTGGCACCGCTGCTGTGGCGTCTGCCAACCCTGTGCGTAGAGTTCAGCGGTCCTGGCGCAAAAGAGCTGAAAGGCTATATGACTCGCGTCTTTGAGCGCGACTCTTTCCTGGCATCTTTAACTGAACCGGAACGTGAAATGCGTCTCGGCCGAGGCTAATGACTGTGGAAATGTCACAACTTACCCCACGCCGTCCGTATCTGCTGCGCGCCTTCTATGAATGGCTGCTGGATAACCAGCTCACGCCGCACCTGGTTGTGGATGTGACGTTGCCGGGCGTGCTGGTTCCAATGGAATACGCACGTGACGGACAGATCGTACTGAACATCGCCCCGCGCGCGGTGGGTAACCTGGAGCTGGCAAACGATGAAGTGCGCTTCAACGCGCGTTTCGGCGGCGTGCCGCGTCAGGTTTCCGTACCTCTGGCAGCCGTGCTGGCTATCTACGCGCGTGAAAACGGTGCGGGTACCATGTTCGAGCCGGAAGCGGCGTATGATGAAGATGTTGCCAGCCTGAATGATGACAACGCATCCGATGAGCGCGAAAGCGACACGGTGATGTCACTTATCGATGGCGATAAACCCGATCATCACGATGACAATGACCCTGATGACGATCCGCCTCCGCGCGGTGGTCGTCCGGCTCTTCGCGTCGTGAAATAAAAAACAGGCCCAATCGGGCCTGTTTTTTTTACACTTCCAGGTAGTTCAGGATCCCGTCAGCCGCTTTACGACCTTCGGCAATCGCCGTTACCACCAGGTCAGAACCGCGAACGATATCGCCACCGGCGAAGATTTTAGGGTTGCTGGTCTGGAATGCGTTGTCGCTGCCTTCTGGCGCAATCACGCGACCCTGCGAATCCAGCTCAACGCTGTGCTTCGCCAGCCATTCCATGCTGTGAGGACGGAAGCCGAACGCCATCACTACGGCATCGGCCGGGATCACGTGCTCAGAACCGGCTACGATCTCGGCGCGACGACGGCCTTTCGCATCCGGTGCGCCCATCTCAGTGCGCGCCATCTTCACGCCGCTCACTTTACCGTTGGCATTCACTTCAATACCCAGAGGCTGGATGTTGAACTGGAACTCCACGCCCTCTTCACGCGCGTTTTTCACTTCGCGTTTAGAGCCCGGCATGTTCTCTTCGTCACGACGATAGGCGCAGATCACGTGTGCCGCATTCTGACGAATGGAGGTACGCACGCAGTCCATCGCGGTATCACCGCCGCCCAGCACCACCACGCGTTTTCCTTCCATGCTGACGAACGGCTCATCGGCGGTTTCGCCGTAGCCCATGATCTGCTTGGTGTTGGCAATCAGGAACGGCAGCGCGTCGTACACGCCTGGCGCATCTTCGTTCTCCAGACCGCCGCGCATGGACTGATAGGTGCCCACGCCGAGGAACACGGCGTCGTAATCCTTCAGCAGGTCGTCGAGCTGCACGTCGCGGCCCACCTCCACGTTCAGTTTGAACTCAATGCCCATGCCGGTGAAGATTTCACGGCGACGGGTCATGACCTCTTTTTCCAGCTTGAAGGCCGGGATACCGAAGGTCAGCAGACCGCCGATTTCCGGATGACGGTCAAAGACGACCGCCTTCACGCCGTTGCGGGTCAGCACGTCCGCACAGGCCAGGCCCGCCGGGCCCGCACCGATGATTGCCACGCGCTTGTCGGTTTGCTTCACGCCGGTCATATCCGGACGCCAGCCCATCTCGAACGCTTTATCGTTAATATAGCGCTCGATGTTGCCGATGGTCACCGCGCCGAACTCGTCGTTCAGCGTACAGGAACCTTCGCACAGACGGTCCTGAGGGCACACGCGGCCGCACACTTCCGGCAGGGTGTTGGTCTGGTGAGACAGCTCGGCGGCTTCAAAAATACGCCCTTCGTTGGCCAGCTTCAGCCAGTTCGGGATGTAGTTGTGTACCGGACATTTCCATTCGCAGTAAGGGTTACCGCAGGACAGGCAGCGGTCTGCCTGTGCCTTGGCCTGGCCTTCTGAAAACGGCTCGTAGATTTCAACAAATTCAATTTTGCGGATCTTCAGCGGTTTCTTTGGCGGATCAACACGCTGCAGGTCGATAAACTGGTATACGTTCTGGCTCATCTGAATTCCTTACTGCGCCTGCACGCGCAGCTCTGCTGCGCTACGACTACGGTGACCCAACAGGGCTTTAACATCGCTGGACTTCGGCTTAACCAGCGCGAATTTCGCAGAGAACGCCGGCCAGTTTGCCAGGATCTCTTCGCCGCGCGAAGAACCGGTATGCTGCACGTGTTCGGTAATCAAACCACGCAGGTGTTCTTCATGGATAGCCAGCGTATCAACGTCCAGCACTTCTACCAGCTCCGGGTTCACGCGTTTGCGGAACTCACCGTCTTCGTCCAGGACGTACGCAAAACCGCCCGTCATGCCCGCGCCGAAGTTCACGCCGGTTTTACCCAGAACGCAAACAATCCCGCCCGTCATGTATTCACACCCGTTATCGCCAATGCCTTCCACCACGGTGATAGCACCGGAGTTACGCACCGCAAAACGCTCGCCCGCACGGCCTGCTGCAAACAGACGACCGCCGGTCGCGCCGTACAGGCAGGTGTTACCGATGATGCTGGCTTCATGGCTGCGGAAGGCTGAGCCGACCGGAGGACGCACCGCCAGCAGGCCGCCTGCCATGCCTTTACCGACGTAGTCGTTGGCATCGCCGGTCAGGTACAGCTCAACGCCGCCTGCGTTCCATACGCCGAAGCTCTGACCCGCGGTACCGCTGAAGTGTGCGGTAATCGGATCTGCTGCCAGCCCCTGGTCACCGTGCGTTTGCGCGATGTAGCCGGAGAGGGAGGCGCCCACGGAGCGGTCGGTGTTGCGGATATCAAACCAGAACGTTTTGCTCTGCTTGTCGTCCACGTACGGTTTCGCCTGCTGCAACAGCTGCGCGTTCAGCACGCCGTTATCGAACGGCGGGTTGTTCTCGGTGCAGTAGACCGCTTTGCCAGGGTGCGGCTGCGCGGTTTCCAGCAGCTTGCTCAGCTCCAGCTTCTGCTGCTTCGCCGTGAAGCCTTCCAGCTCTTTCAGCAGGTCGGTACGGCCAATCAGGTCCACCAGACGCTTCACGCCCAGCTGCGCCATCAGCTCGCGGGTTTCGCGGGCGATGAACTCAAAGTAGTTGGTCACTTTGAACGGCAGACCGTGATAGTGGTTCTTACGCAGCTTCTCGTCCTGGGTAGCAACGCCGGTTGCGCAGTTGTTCAGGTGGCAAATACGCAGGTATTTACAGCCGAGCGCAACCATTGGGCCGGTACCGAAGCCGAAGCTTTCCGCGCCGAGGATCGCCGCTTTAATGATGTCGAGACCGGTTTTCAGGCCGCCGTCCACCTGCAGACGGATCTTGTGACGCAGACCGTTCGCCACCAGCGCCTGCTGGGTTTCAACCAGGCCAAGCTCCCACGGGCAGCCCGCGTATTTCACGGAGGAGAGCGGGCTTGCGCCGGTACCGCCGTCGTAGCCGGCGATGGTGATGAGATCCGCATAGGCTTTCGCCACGCCGGTAGCGATGGTGCCGACGCCCGGTTCGGAAACCAGCTTCACGGAGATCATCGCCTTCGGGTTGACCTGCTTCAGGTCGAAAATCAGCTGCGCCAGGTCCTCGATAGAGTAGATATCGTGGTGCGGCGGCGGGGAGATCAGCGTCACGCCCGGCACGGAATAGCGCAGTTTGGCGATGTACGGGGTAACTTTATCACCCGGCAGCTGGCCGCCTTCGCCCGGTTTAGCACCCTGAGCGACTTTAATCTGAATCACGTCGGCGTTGACCAGGTACGCAGGCGTCACGCCAAAGCGGCCGGATGCCACCTGCTTGATGCGGGACACTTTGTTGGTGCCGTAACGCGCCGGATCTTCACCGCCTTCGCCGGAGTTGGAGTTGCCGCCGATGCTGTTCATGGCTTCCGCCAGCGCTTCGTGGGCTTCCGGGCTCAGCGCGCCGATGGACATCGCCGCGGTATCGAAGCGTTTGAACAGTTCGGATGCAGGCTCAACCTCGTCAATGCTGACCGCTTCATCACCCGGGTTCAGGGCAATAAGGTCGCGGAGCGTTGCCGCCGGGCGGTTGTTTACCAGCTCAGCGTACTGCTGGTAATCGCTGTATTCACCGCTCTGAACCGCCTGCTGCAGCGTGCGCACCACGTCCGGGTTGTAGGCATGATACTCGCCGCCGTGAACGTATTTCAGCAGACCGCCCTGATCCAGAGGCTTACGTGCCAGCCAGGCGCGTTTGGACAGGTTCACCAGATCCTGCTGGAAGTCAGCAAAACCGGCGCCGCCGATGCGGCTGACCACGCCCTGGAAGCAGAGGTTGGCGACCTCGTCATGCAGGCCGACCGCTTCAAACAGCTTAGAACAGCGGTAGGAGGCAATGGTCGAGATGCCCATTTTGGACATGATCTTGTACAGACCTTTGTTGATGCCGTTACGGTAGTTCAGCATCACCGCGCGGTAATCTTTGTCGATCGCGCGGGTATCCACCAGACGGGCCAGCGTTTCGTAGGCCAGGTACGGGTAGATCGCCGTCGCGCCGAAGCCCAACAGCACGGCAAAGTGATGCGGGTCGCGGGCGCTTGCGGTTTCAACAATGATGTTCGCGTCGCAGCGCAGGCTCTTATCGACCAAACGCGTCTGGATAGCGCCGACCGCCATCGGGGCAGGTACAGGCAGACGGTTTTTCGCGATATTACGGTCGGACAACACCAGCAGCACGGTGCCGTTACGCACCATCTGTTCGGCTTTGTCACACAGCGCATTCACCGTCTCTTCAAGGCTCGCTTCGTTCACGTCGAAGGTAATGTCGAGCGTGTCGGCGCGGTAGTGCTCCTCTTTCATGGTGGTGAGCTGTTTGAAATCTGAATACAGCAGGATCGGCGATTTAAAGGTCAGACGATGCGCCTGGCCTTCGGCCTCGCAGAAGACGTTCATCTCACGACCGATGCTGGTGGCCAGCGACATCACGTGTGCTTCACGCAGCGGATCGATTGGCGGGTTGGTCACCTGCGCGAACTGCTGGCGGAAGTAGTCGTAAATGATGCGCGGCTGGCTGGAGAGCACGGCAAACGGAGTATCGTCACCCATCGAGCCGACCGCTTCCTGGCCGTTTTCACCGAGCACGCGGATGACAGAGTCCAGCTCTTCCGCGCTGTAGTTAAACTGCTTCTGGTAGCTTGCGAGAGTATCGTCGTCCAGCTCGCGGCTGCCCACTTCTTCGTCCGTAAGATCTTCGAACGGCACCAGGCGACGCACGTTCTTCTCCATCCACTCTTTGTACGGGTGGCGGCTCTTCAGATCGTTGTCGGTTTCGGCGGAGTGCAGGATGCGCCCACCGCGGGTGTCGATAACCATCAGCTCGCCCGGACCGACGCGGCCTTTCTCGACCACTTCGTCAGGCTGGTAATCCCAGATGCCGACTTCAGAGGCGCAGGTGATGAGCTTGTCTTTGGTGATAACGTAGCGCGCCGGACGCAGACCGTTACGGTCCAGGTTACAGGCAGCAAAACGGCCGTCGGACATAACGATGCCCGCTGGGCCGTCCCACGGCTCCATGTGCATGGAGTTGAAGTCGAAGAACGCGCGCAGCTCAGGATCCATATCCGGGTTGTTCTGCCAGGCCGGCGGCACGAGCAGACGCATGGCGCGCACGATATCCATCCCGCCCGCCAGCAGAAGTTCCAGCATATTATCCATCGAGCTGGAGTCCGAGCCGGTTTCGTTCACGAACGGCGCGGCATCGTGCAGATCGGGGATCAGTGGCGTCTGGAACTTATAGGTACGGGCGCGGGCCCACTGGCGGTTACCGGTGATGGTGTTGATCTCGCCGTTGTGCGCCAGGTAGCGGAACGGCTGAGCCAGCGGCCAGCGTGGAACGGTGTTGGTGGAGAAGCGCTGGTGGAACAGGCAAATGGCCGATTCCAGACGCAGGTCCGCCAGGTCCAGGTAGAAGCGCGGCAGGTCAGCCGGCATACACAGACCTTTATAGATATTCACCAGGTTAGAGAGGCTACAGACGTAGAACTCTTTATCGTCCTGGAGACGTTTTTCAATGCGGCGGCGGGCGATAAACAGACGGCGTTCCATATCACGTGGACGCCAGCCCGCAGGCGCGTTGACGAAAATCTGTTCAATACGAGGCAGCGAGGAGAGGGCGATTTCACCGAGCACCCCTTCGTTGGTTGGCACATCGCGCCAGCCGACAATCGACAGGGTTTCACGCTGAAGTTCTTCTTCGACGATGCGGCGTGAGGCGGCAGCCTTTTCAGGATCCTGATTCAGGAACAGCATGCCGACAGCGTAGTTTTTGGCTAAACGCCAGCCGCGCTCTTCCGCCACGATGCGGAAGAAACGATCCGGTTTTTGCAGCAGCAGGCCGCAACCGTCGCCGGTTTTACCATCGGCAAGGATGGCGCCACGGTGCTGCATACGGGCCAGTGCGTGAATAGCAGTACGCACTACCTTGTGGCTAGGTTCGCCTTCTATGTGGGCGATCAGGCCGAAACCACAGTTATCCTTCTCAAGGGATTTATCGTACAACATATCAGTGAACCTCCCCAGGCTCGTCGGGCTCCCACTGAACTTTACCGTGGCGCACAGGCACAGAAAGAGCATGGCGACGGGGTTTGCGTTTCATACGCGGACCTCGCATTCGCCCTCTTTTTCATCCTTTCGCGCAGGTAAACAAGTTTGAGGACTTGCTTCAGAGGGAATCTCAATTACTGCATAAATATGATGAGCAGGCCGCTCATCCAGAAAGCTTCCAGCGGATTTCCAACTTATCGGGAATTGGTACACAGGTCAAATGGCAATCTTATTTATACAAAAATGTGCTAAAGAGAGTCTATGTAATTGTATTTTAAGTGTATTTAACTATTTTTACATTGATTGAATGACCTGAGAGCGAGCAGCGGAGTGTGATCTGACTCACTATATGAAAGCGGTATTATCAATGTAGCGTGCTGAATAGCGGTTTTATAGCAGAACAATAATCTGGCAATGGATGCGAACCCGCATAAACCCACTGTTTTTCAGTGGTGGCGCTATAAATGAAAAAAACAATCAGAACATAAGGAAAAGTAATCACAGGCGGCGTGAATGAAATTGCAGTAATCGTGAGTATTTATTCGTGTGGATAAAGGCCGTCCAGGGCGATTGATCCAGGTCATCGCCGACAGAGGCTAAAAGTGGCAGGCTTGTCCCCTTTCTCCGGGACGGTCTATCAGATTATGCAGTTACAGAAATTAGTCAATATGTTTGGTGGGGATCTTTTGCAGCGGTACGGGCAAAAGGTTCATAAGCTGACGCTGCACGGCGGGTTTAGCTGCCCGAATCGCGATGGCACCATCGGGCGCGGCGGCTGCACCTTCTGTAACGTTGCGTCCTTTGCTGACGAGGCCCAGCGGCATAAATCTATCGCTGAACAGCTTGCCCATCAGGCCAGCCTGGTGAACCGCGCGAAGCAATATCTGGCCTATTTCCAGGCCTACACCAGCACGTGGGCGGAGGTGCAGGTATTGCGTTCGATGTATCAGCAGGCCGTCAGCCAGGCCAATATTGTTGGGCTTTGCGTGGGCACACGCCCGGACTGCGTACCGGACGCGGTGCTGGACCTGCTCAGCGAGTACAAAGAACAAGGCTACGAGATCTGGCTGGAGCTGGGCTTGCAGACCGCGCACGACAAAACGCTGCACCGTATTAACCGTGGCCATGATTTCGCCTGCTACCAGCGCACCACGCGCCTGGCCCGCGAGCGCGGGCTGAAGGTCTGCTCGCATCTGATTGTTGGGTTACCCGGCGAGGGTCAACAGCACGGTCTTGAAACGCTGGAAAAGGTGGTTGAAACCGGCGTGGACGGCATTAAGCTGCACCCGCTGCATATCGTGAAGGGCAGTATTATGGCGAAAGCTTGGGAGGCCGGGCGGTTAAGCGGTATTGAGCTTGAAGACTATACGGTGACGGCGGGGGAGATGATTCGCCATACGCCGCCGGATATTGTCTACCATCGCATCTCGGCCAGTGCCCGCCGTCCAACGCTTCTGGCACCGCTATGGTGTGAAAACCGCTGGACGGGGATGGTGGAAATTGACCGCTATCTGCAGGAGAACGGCGTACAGGGTTCGGCGCTGGGCCGCTCCTGGATTCCGCGTCTAGCGGCGACGGCCGCCTAGCAAACTCCCCAGCATGCCGCGCACGATTTGATTGGTGACCTGTCGGGCTGCGCTTTTCGCCATGGTCTGCACCACGCCGTCGCGCTTGCCGCCGCGCGGCCCGGTGCTGCCGAAAAGAATGTCTTTGAGCCCACCGAGAATGCCGTCATCGACGGCGACAGATTGCCCTTTAGCGGCAGGCGCAGCCTGCGATTCTGTTGTCGCCTGGACCCCTTTTTGCAGCATCTCGAACGCGGACTCGCGATCCTCCTCGTCTTCGTATTTCCCGTAAACCGGAGAGTGGTTAATCAGGCCGTTGCGCTCATCGTCGGTCACCGGCCCCATACGCGAGCAAGGCGCGATCACCATGGCGCGTTCTACCACAGACGGGCTGCCCTTCGCATCCAGGAACGAGATCAGCGCTTCACCGGTGCCTAGCGCCTGAATCGCCGCTTCGGTATCAAAGGCAGGATTGGCGCGCATGGTTTGCGCGGCGGCTTTCACCGCTTTCTGATCTTTTGGCGTAAAGGCGCGCAGGGCATGCTGCACGCGGTTGCCGAGCTGCCCGAGCACGTTGTCGGGGATATCCGACGGGTTTTGCGAGACAAACCAGACGCCGACTCCTTTGGAGCGGATCAGGCGGATAACCTGTTCGATCTTATCCAGCAATACCTGCGGCGCGTCGTTAAACAGCAGATGCGCTTCGTCAAAGAAGAACACCAGCTTCGGTTTTTCCAGATCGCCCGCTTCCGGTAATTGTTCATAGAGCTCGGAGAGCATCCACAGCAGGCTAGCGGCGTAGAGTTTCGGCATCTGGTAGAGCTTCTCTGAGCTCAGGATGTTAATAATGCCTTTGCCGCTGCTGTCGGTGCGCATCCAGTCCTTGATATCCAGCATCGGCTCGCCGAAGAAGTGTTCGGCCCCCTGCTGCTCAAGCGTCAGTAGACCGCGCTGAATAGCGCCCACCGAGGCGCTGCTGATATTGCCGTACTGGTTCTGGAAGGATTTGGCGTTATCGCCGATGTATTGCGTAATGGCGCGTAGATCTTTGAAATCAAGCAGCAGCAGTCCCTGATCGTCGGCAATGCGGAAGATAATATTCAGCACGCCGGACTGCACGTCGTTGAGGTTAAGCAGACGGGCCAGCAGCAGCGGGCCGAGATCGGAGACGGTGGCGCGCACCGGGTGGCCTTTCTCACCAAAGATATCCCACACCACCACCGGGTTACCGTGCGGCGTCCAGTCCGTGATGCCAATATTTTTCAGCCGCTCGAGCAGTTTTTCAGATGCCGTCCCATCCTGAGCCACACCGGTTAAATCGCCTTTCACGTCAGCCATAAAGACCGGTACGCCAATCTCCGAAAGCGACTCCGCCAGCTTTTGCAGGGTGACGGTTTTCCCCGTCCCGGTCGCTCCGGTGATCAGACCGTGGCGGTTCGCCATCGCGGGCAGTAAATACAGCTCTTTTTCCAGCGTCCTGGCAATTAACAATGGTGTACTCATGATGCGCTTCCTCTCTTAGTCCTGGGTGGAGTATAGGCAACCTGGCCGCAATTTGGTTGAGTAAATTCCTGACTTTGCGGCGCATTATCCAGCGCGGACTATGCTTTTGCATACGGTTCACAAAATAGTGGGAAACTATGTCCAGATTCTTCTTTAACGATCGTAAACAGCTGGTCAACGATGCCATTGAAGGCATACTGTTTTCTGCGCCACACGCCAATCTCGTCAAGCTTGATATCGATCCGGCCATCAGGATCGTCGCACGCGGCGACTGGGACAAAAGCCGCGTGGCGGTGATCTCCGGCGGCGGCTCAGGCCACGAACCCGCGCACGCCGGGTTCGTCGGCAAAGGGATGCTGACGGCGGCAGTGTGTGGCGATCTTTTTGCTTCGCCGAGCGTGGATGCTGTGCTGAATGCCATTGTGGCGGTCACGGGCGACCGGGGCTGTCTGCTGATCGTAAAAAACTACACCGGCGATCGCCTGAACTTTGGTCTGGCGGCGGAAAAGGCTAAACGTTACGGTCTTAAGGTGGAGATGGCGATCGTGGCGGACGATATCGCGCTGCCGGATAACAAGCAGCCGCGCGGTATTGCCGGAACGGCACTGGTGCACAAGATTGCGGGCTATGCGGCGGAGCAGGGGAAATCGCTGAGCGAGGTGCGGGATATTGCGCAACAGGCCTGCGATAACCTCTGGAGCCTGGGCGTGGCGATGCAAACGTGCAACCTGCCGGGCAGCGACGATGAAGAGGGGCGGATTAAACAAGGCCATGTCGAGCTGGGCCTGGGCATTCACGGCGAGCCCGGGGCTTCCGTGGTGGATACGCAAAACAGCAAAGCCATTATTGACACCCTGGTGACGCCGTTACGCGCGCAGGCGGGCGAGGGGCGTTTTGCGGTATTGATTAACAATCTTGGCGGCGTATCGGCGCTGGAGATGGCGCTGCTGACCAAAGAGCTGGCGCACTCGGCGCTGAAAGAGAACATCGCGTACCTGATTGGCCCAGCGCCGCTGGTCAGCGCGCTGGATATGAAAGGCTTTTCTCTGACGCTGCTGAAGCTCAATGATTTCTTCGAAAAGGCGATTCATGCTGATGTCGAGACGCTGGGCTGGCAGAAGCCCGTGGCGTTTGCGCCACTGCCTACCGTGGCGCATAGCGCCATTCATGACCGTGTGGAGTATACCCCGTCTGACAATCCGCAGGTGCGTGCGTTTGTCTCCGCAGTGTCGACAACGCTGGTCCAGCTGGAAAACCGCCTGAACGCGCTGGATGCCAAAGTGGGGGATGGCGATACCGGCTCCACCTTTGCGCAAGGGGCGCGGGATATTGCGCAGCGCCTGGAGGAGAACACGCTCCCGCTTAATGACGTGTCTAAGCTGCTGCTGCTGGTTGGCAGCGGCTGGCGACGGTGATGGGCGGGTCGAGCGGGGTGCTGATGTCGATCTTCTTCACCGCGGCCGGGCAAAAGCTTCACGATGGTCAGACGCTCCCGGAGGCCTTGCTCAGCGGACTGGCGCAGATGAAGCAGTACGGTGGGGCAGATCTCGGCGATCGCACGCTGATCGACGCGCTGCAACCGGCGCTGGAGGCGTTGCTGAAGGGAGATATCGAGGCAGCGGCGAAGGCAGCACAGCACGGTGCCGAAGCAACGGCGAAAATGGCGAAAGCCGGCGCGGGACGCTCGTCGTATGTCAATAAAGAGAATCTGGATGGGGTAATGGATCCGGGAGCGGTCGCGATAGCGGAAGTATTTAACGTATTGGCACAGCAGTGAAAGTAGGCCGGGTAAGGCGAAGCCGCCACCCGGCAAACTCACATCAGAAATCCGCTTTCAGCACCACGCGGTAGCGAGCTTTACCGTCGCGCACGTGCTGGATCGCTTCGTTGATCTTCGACATCGGATAAAGTTCGGTGGTCGGCGCCACTTTGGTGCGCCCGGCGAATTTCATCAGTTTGCGCAGCTCGTACGGCGTACCGGTAGCAGAACCGGATATGCTGCGATCCCCACCGATCAGGGTAAACGCCGGAACCGGCAGCGGCTTCATCACCGCACCCACGGTGTGGAAGTTACCGCCGTAGGCCAGCGCTTCAAAGTACGGCTGCCAGTCGAGATCCACGTTAACGGTGTTGATGATCAGATCAAACTGGCCCGCCAGCGCGTTCAGCGCCTGCGGATCGCGGCTATTCACCACTTTATCCGCCCCCATAGCCAGTACTTCTTTCTCTTTCGCCGGGTTCGAGCTGAACGCCGTGACTTCACAGCCCATCGCGTGCAGCAGCTTGATGGCGATATGGCCCAGACCGCCAATACCAATCACGCCCACGCGGCTGGTGGCGGTGATATGGTGCATCAGCAGGGGTTTGAAAACGGTGATACCGCCGCACAGCAGCGGACCGGCGGATTCGATATCAATGCTGTCCGGCAGCGGGATCACCCATTGCCAGTCGGCGCGCAGTTTGTCGGCAAAACCGCCTTTGTTCAGAATGGTGGGAACGGCGCCTTCGAGGCAGTTGATCTGATTGCCGCTGATACAGGCGTCACAGTGGCCACAGCTGCGTGCCGTCCAGCCAATGCCCACGCGCTGGCCTACCTTCAGCCCTTTGTCCTGCGCGGCGCTACCGAGCGCCACGACGCGGCCAATAACTTCGTGCCCGGCAACCAGCGGATAGCTGGAGAAGCCCCATTCGTTATCGATCATCGAGAGATCCGAGTGGCAGATCCCGCAGTAATCAACCTGTACTTCGACGTCTTCTGCTTTTAGTTCGCCCGCATCGTACTCGTACAGCTCAAGTTCTGCACCCGCCTGCGGTGCGGCGTAGCTTTTTATCTTCGACATCGTGTTTCCCCCGTTGTGGTGTGAACTGAGAGTGTAGAGCATTCATTTTACAGCCGCTTAACAGAAGAGGGCAGGAACGAAAGTTACAGACTTTTCAGCATTCTGACTTCGCAATCAACGTGGCCGGTACAGCCCAGCGGTGCATCGATATGCTCAAAGCCCAGATGTTCATACAGGCCGATGGCCTCTTTGAGGAAAGCGGTTGTTTCAAGGTAGCAGCGTGTAAAACCCTGCTTGCGCGCGTGGTCCAGCGCAATCAGCGCCAGCTTTTTTGCCAGTCCTTGCCCGCGCGCCGTTGGCAGGAAATACATTTTCTGTAGTTCACAGATATCCGGCTCGCTGCAGCTGAGGGGCGCCACGCCGCCGCCGCCCACCACCTGGCCGTTCTGCTCGATTACCCAGTAGGCATGCCCTGGCTGGCTGTAGAGCTGGTAAAGCTCGTCCAGGTTCGGGTCAGCAACCGTGTAGCCTTTGTCAGCCGTCAGGCCATATTCGGCAGAAACGGTGCGGATAACGGCGGCGATAGCCGAATTATCCTGCTCAGCGATCCGGCGCATCGTCGTCGCGACGGGGGTAATCACGCTCATAGCATTACTCATAACAAAAATTGACACATAACTGCTGTTAATAGCACCGCAGAAAGGGGAGTGCAAGCGAGGAGTTTTCAGGAAGGTTACCCCTTACGCCCTGAAGCGTAAGGGGTAAAAGCATTACAGGGCTGCGATAACCGCCTGCTGCTCGATCAGTTTGGTCTTCGCATCGGCGAAAGCAACCAGACGCTCGCGCTCTTTCGCGATGACCGCTTCCGGCGCGCGGGCCACAAAGCCTTCGTTCGCCAGCTTGCTTTCGATTTTGCCAATTTCCACGTCGACTTTTGCCACTTCTTTCGCCAGACGAGCCAGCTCGGCGTCTTTGTCGATCAGGCCCGCCATCGGGATCAGCAGCTCGGCACCGTCGATGATTTTGGTCACGGAAACCGGACCTTTGTCATCCGCAGGCAGCACGGTGATGCTTTCCAGACGCGCCATGGTCTTCAAGAAAGTGTTGTTCTCGGTGACGCGACGAACGGCCGCTTCGCTGCAGCCACGAAGCAGCAGCTCCAGCGGTTTGCCAGGGGCGATGTTCATCTCAGCGCGGATGTTACGTACCGCAACGATCGCCTGTTTCAGCCACTCGGTATCCGCGGACGCCGCTTCATCAACCTTGGCCGCATCGAATTCCGGGAACGGCTGCAGCATGATGGTATCGGCGTTGATGCCCGCAATCACCTTCACGCGCTGCCAGATGGTTTCGGTGATAAATGGAATGACCGGATGCGCCAGGCGCAGCAGGCCTTCCAGAACGGTAATCAGCGTGTTGCGCGTGCCGCGCAGTTCCGCCTCGGTGCCGCCGTTCATCACCGGCTTCGCCAGCTCCAGATACCAGTCGCAGAACTGGTTCCAGGTGAATTCATACAGGATGCCCGCCGCGATGTCGAAGCGGTAGCTGTCCAGCGCCTCGCGGAATGCTTTTACCGTCTGGTTGAATTCCGCCAGGATCCAGCGGTCTGCCAGAGACAGCGTCATTTCGCCGCCGTTGAAGCCACAATCCTGATCTTCGGTGTTCATCAGCACGAAGCGGCTGGCGTTCCACAGCTTGTTACAGAAGTTACGGTAACCTTCCAGACGCTTCATGTCCCAGTTGATGTCACGGCCGGTAGATGCCAGTGCCGCCAGGGTGAAGCGCAGGGCGTCGGTACCGTGGGACTCGATCCCGTTCGGGAACTGCTTCTCGGTGCGCTTGCGGATTTTCTCAGCCAGCTGCGGCTGCATCATGTTGCCGGTACGTTTTTCCAGCAGATCTTCCAGAGAGATACCGTCAACCATATCCAGCGGGTCAATCACGTTCCCCTTGGACTTGGACATCTTCTGGCCTTCATCGTCGCGGATCAGACCGGTCATGTAGACGGTATGGAACGGAACCTGCGGCTTGCCGTCTTCGTCTTTGATGAAGTGCATGGTCATCATGATCATGCGGGCAATCCAGAAGAAGATAATGTCGAAGCCGGACACCATCACGCTGGTTGGGTGGAACTGACGCAGTGCGTCGGTGTTTTCTGGCCAGCCGAGGGTGGAGAAGGTCCACAGCGCGGAGGAGAACCAGGTGTCCAGAACGTCTTCGTCCTGACGCAGCGCAACGTCCGCGCTCAGGTTGTTTTCCTGACGCACTTCGTCTTCGCTACGGCCAACGTAAACGTTGCCTTCGTTGTCGTACCACGCCGGAATACGGTGACCCCACCACAGCTGACGGGAGATACACCAGTCCTGAATGTCGCGCATCCAGGAGAAGTACATGTTTTCGTACTGCTTCGGCACGAACTGAATGCTGCCGTTCTCAACCGCTTCCACAGCCGGTTTCGCCAGCACGTCGGCACGCACGTACCACTGGTCGGTCAGCATTGGCTCGATAACCACGCCGCCACGGTCGCCGTACGGCACGGTCAGATCGTGAGGTTTGATCTCTTCCAGCAGGCCGAGCGCGTCAACGGCTGCCACGATGGCTTTACGCGCGGCAAAACGCTCCAGCTTCTGGAACTCAGCCGGGATGTCGCTGGAGTAAACGTCGGATTCGTTGCCTTTGGTGTCGTACACTTCTGCGCTTTCGCGGATATCACCGTCGAAGGTCAGGATGTTGATCATCGGCAGGGCGTGACGACGGCCGACTTCATAGTCGTTGAAGTCGTGTGCAGGGGTGATTTTTACGCAGCCGGTGCCTTTTTCCATGTCGGCGTGTTCGTCGCCCACAATCGGAATACGGCGGTTTACCAGCGGCAGCACCACGAATTTGCCGATCAGATCTTTATAACGCGGATCTTCCGGGTTAACGGCTACGCCGGTATCGCCCAGCAGGGTTTCCGGACGGGTCGTTGCGACCACCAGGTAATCTTTACCGTCGGCGGTTTTTGCGCCATCGGCCAGCGGATAGCGGATGTGCCACATGGAGCCTTTAGACTCGCGGTTTTCCACTTCCAGGTCAGAGATGGCGGTGCGCAGTTTTGGATCCCAGTTTACCAGGCGTTTGCCGCGGTAAATCAGGTCTTCTTTGTACAGGCGGACGAAAACTTCTTTAACGGCGTTGGACAAGCCTTCGTCCATGGTGAAGCGCTCGCGCTCCCAGTCTACGGAGTTGCCGAGACGGCGCATCTGACGGGTAATTGTGCCGCCGGATTCCGCCTTCCACTGCCAGATTTTGTCGATGAACGCGTCGCGACCGTAGTCGTGGCGGGTTTTTCCTTCTTCAGCGGCAATTTTACGCTCAACTACCATCTGGGTCGCGATACCCGCGTGGTCAGTCCCCGCCTGCCACAGGGTGTTTTTACCCTGCATGCGCTGGTAGCGGATCATGGTGTCCATGATGGTCTGCTGGAAAGCATGACCCATATGCAAACTGCCGGTGACGTTCGGCGGCGGGATCATGATGCAGAAGGACTCTTTGCTTTCGTCGCCGTTAGGCTTGAAATAGCCCTGCTGTTCCCAGTGCTCGTAAAGCGGCTGTTCGATATCGCGTGGGTTATATGTCTTTTCCATTATTTCCAGGTTGCCGTATTCAGGTTAAAACCAGCCAGGCGGTACGCTTTATAGCGTTCGCGCGCCAGTTGTTTCAAAGATTCTTCGTAAGGGACAAAGTCTACCACTTCTGTGAAAGCGGTGGCAAAATCTGCAAAATCTATCCGCAGGCTAATCAGAATATCGCGCGCGCTGCTGTTGCGCTTTTGCGGCCAGGCAATTTCAACCGGTGCACCGCCGCGCGGGCCTTCGCCCGACAGGTTATGCGGCACAAAACTCTCCGGCGGGCGCGCCCACAGCGCTTCATCCAGGCGAATCGCCTGCTGTTCATCTTCACAGGCGATCAGAACGCGTTTACCTGCGCGCCAACGTTCTGCGGCAATTTCACACACCAGCTGTTCTACGGCGCTGAGGCCATCCTGATGGGTGTCGTTGTCCAGAAGGTAGAACGTTGCATTCTTCATATATGGGGCTTCTTGTGCTCACTTTAAATGCTTAAGCCGGGCGGCGGCTTCGCCTTACCCGGCCTACGGTTTACTGCCGTTTGACTTACTCGTCGCCGTTAAAACCCGCACGATTGAGCAGGAACTGCGACAGCAGCGCCACTGGACGACCGGTTGCGCCTTTAGCTTTACCGGAGCGCCATGCGGTGCCCGCGATATCCAGGTGCGCCCAGTTGTACTTGCGGGTGAAGCGTGCCAGGAAGCAGCCCGCGGTGATCGCCCCGCCAGGACGTCCGCCAATGTTCGCCATATCCGCAAAGTTAGACTCCAGCTGATCCTGATACTCGTCACCCAGCGGCAGACGCCATGCGCGGTCCCCAGCCTGCTCTGAGGCACCAATAAGCTCATGCGCCAGCGGATTGTGGTTCGACATCAGGCCGGTGATGTGGTGGCCCAGCGCAATCACACAGGCTCCGGTGAGGGTAGCGACGTCAATCACCGCTTCCGGCTCGAAGCGCTCAACGTAGGTCAGCACGTCACACAGCACCAGACGGCCTTCGGCGTCGGTGTTCAGCACTTCAACGGTCTGGCCGGACATGGTGGTCAGAACGTCACCCGGACGATAGGCGCGCCCGCCAGGCATGTTTTCGCAGCCCGCCAGAACGCCGATCACGTTGATAGGCAGCTGCAGTTCCGCGACCATGCGCATCACGCCGTAAACCGCCGCCGCACCGCACATGTCGTACTTCATCTCATCCATGCCTTCGGCAGGCTTGATGGAGATACCGCCGGAGTCGAAGGTCAGGCCTTTACCGACGAGCACAATCGGGCGCGCGTCTTCGGACGGGTTGCCTTTGTACTCGATGACGGACATCAGGGATTCGTTCTGCGAGCCGTTACCGACCGCCAGGTAAGAGTGCATCCCCAGCTCTTTCATCTGCTGTTCGCCGATGACGCGGGTAATGACGTTTTTGCTGTAGGCGTCGGCCAGCTGACGCGCCTGAGAGGCCAGGTACGCCGCGTTACAGATGTTAGGCGGCATGTTGCCGAGATCTTTGGCCGCTTTAATGCCGGCCGCGATCGCCAGACCGTGCTGGATCGCGCGTTCGCCGCTGGTCAGCTCGCGACGGGTTGGCACGTTAAAGACCATTTTACGCAGTGGACGACGCGGCTCGCTTTTATTGGTCTTCAGCTGATCGAAGCTGTACAGGCTCTCTTTTGCCGTTTCAACCGCCTGACGCACTTTCCAGTAGGTGTTACGTCCCTTAACGTGCAGTTCCGTCAGGAAGCACACGGCTTCCATTGAGCCGGTATCGTTCAGCGTATTGATTGTTTTCTGAATCACCTGCTTATACTGACGTTCATCCAGCTCGCGTTCTTTGCCGCAGCCAATCAGCAGAATACGCTCTGACAGTACGTTCGGAACATGGTGCAGTAACAGCGTCTGCCCAGGTTTGCCTTCCAGTTCGCCACGGCGCAGCAGGGCGCTAATATAGCCGTCACTGATTTTATCGAGTTGCTCGGCGATCGGGGAGAGTCGGCGTGGTTCAAAGACGCCCACAACGATGCAGGCACTCCGCTGTTTCTCCGGGCTACCGCTTTTTACACTGAACTCCATGCACTACGCTCCTGAATCTTAAAGACAACGGCGGCAGCTACGGATAGAATTGAAACCTTTCGTAACTCATGTCCGCTGTTGTGGTGACTTCGTGTTAATCTTACGTTACTACGGTTTCGACACGTCAGAAAAAGTCCTGAAGCGTGAATCCGCCGGATGTTTTAATCTTAGCGATGATTTCGACGACTCAAGAGAATAAATGACGTTTAAGCCATGAAACAAGCGATTTTCCAGCAAAGAGACGGGTTTTTACGGGCGTATTTAAAGTGATAATCATAAGATATCTGGTGCGGGAGACGCTCAAAAGCCAACTGGCGATCCTCTTCATCCTGCTGCTGATTTTTTTCTGTCAGAAGCTGGTTAAGATCCTCGGTGCGGCCGTTGACGGCGAAATTCCAACTAATCTGGTGCTTTCCCTGCTTGGTTTAGGGATCCCGGAAATGGCGCAGCTCATCCTGCCGCTAAGTCTTTTCCTTGGCCTGCTCATGACGCTTGGGAAACTCTACACCGAGAGTGAAATCACGGTGATGCATGCCTGTGGCCTGAGCAAAGCGGTACTGGTGAAAGCGGCCATGATACTGGCTCTGTTCACGGGTATTGTCGCGGCGGTGAATGTGATGTGGGCGGGTCCCATGTCTTCCCGTCATCAGGACGAAGTGCTGGCCGAAGCGAAAGCCAACCCCGGCATGGCAGCCTTAGCTCAGGGTCAGTTCCAGCAGGCGACCGACGGCAACTCCGTGCTGTTTATTGAGAGCGTTGACGGCAGTAAATTCAACGACGTATTCCTGGCGCAGTTACGTCCCAAAGGTAACGCGCGTCCTTCCGTGGTGGTTGCAGACTCCGGTCAGCTTGCTCAGCGCAAAGATGGTTCTCAGATCGTGACGCTGAACAAAGGCACCCGTTTCGAAGGCACCGCGATGCTGCGCGACTTCCGTATTACGGATTTCCAGAACTATCAGGCCATTATCGGCCATCAGGCGGTGGCGCTCGATCCAACGGATACCGAGCAAATGGACATGCGTACCCTGTGGAATACCGATACCGACAGAGCGCGCGCTGAGTTCCACTGGCGTATTACGCTTGTCTTCACCGTGTTTATGATGGCGCTGATTGTCGTTCCGCTGAGCGTGGTGAACCCGCGCCAGGGACGCGTGCTCTCTATGCTGCCGGCGATGCTGCTTTACCTGATCTATTTCCTGCTGCAAACCTCGATTCGTTCTAACGGCGCGAAGGGTAAGCTGGACCCTATGGTCTGGACATGGTTCGTCAACAGCCTGTACATCTTACTGGCGCTGGGATTAAACCTGTGGGATACGGTGCCTGTGCGCCGCATACGTGCCCGATTCTCGCGTAAAGGAGCCATCTAATGCAGGCGTTTGGCGTTCTTGATCGCTATATCGGTAAAACCATTTTTACCACCATCATGATGACGTTGTTCATGCTGGTGTCGCTCTCCGGCATTATCAAATTTGTCGATCAGCTGAAAAAAGCCGGGCAGGGGAGCTATGACGCGATGGGCGCGGGGATGTATACCCTGCTCAGCGTGCCGAAAGATGTGCAGATCTTCTTCCCGATGGCGGCCCTGCTGGGCGCGCTGCTGGGGCTAGGAATGCTGGCGCAGCGCAGCGAGCTGGTCGTTATGCAGGCCTCGGGCTTTACCCGCATGCAGGTCGCGCTGTCGGTCATGAAAACCGCGATCCCACTGGTGCTGTTGACCATGGCGATTGGCGAGTGGGTCGCGCCGCAGGGCGAACAGATGGCGCGTAACTACCGTGCGCAGGCCATGTACGGCGGCTCGCTGCTCTCGACCCAACAAGGTTTATGGGCGAAAGACGGTAAAAACTTCGTCTACATCGAACGGGTGAAGGGGAATGATGAACTGGGTGGGGTCAGCATCTATGCTTTCGATGACCAGCGCCGTCTGGAGTCAGTCCGCCACGCCTCTTCGGCGAAATTTGACGCCGAACATAAACTGTGGCGTTTGTCCCAGGTCGATGAGTCTGACCTGACCGATCCGAAACAGATCGCCGGTTCTCAGACTGTAACCGGTACGTGGAAGACCAACCTGACGCCCGATAAGCTCGGTGTTGTTGCGCTGGACCCTGACGCGCTCTCCATCAGCGGTTTGCACAACTATGTGAAATATCTGAAGTTGAGCGGGCAGGATGCGGGACGTTATCAGCTCAACATGTGGAGCAAGATCTTCCAGCCAATGTCCGTGGCGGTGATGATGCTGATGGCGCTGTCGTTTATCTTCGGCCCGTTACGCAGCGTGCCGATGGGCGTGCGCGTAGTGACCGGTATCAGCTTCGGCTTTGTGTTCTACGTGCTCGATCAGATCTTCGGTCCGCTGACGCTGGTTTATGGCATTCCGCCGATAATCGGTGCGCTGCTGCCAAGCGCAAGTTTCCTCCTGATCAGCCTCTGGCTGCTGTTGAAACGTTCCTGATCGACCTCTCCTCGCTTCCGGTTAACCGGAAGCGAGGCTAATCTCCTGTTTCACCCCGCACTTTTTCTCACAACCTTCAACGCCTCGCCCTGAATTTGAGTATTATTGAGCGATAAAGTCGTGAAGGGATCCTCTATGAAGCAAATTCGAATGCTTGCCCAGTATTACGTCGACCTGATGATGAAGCTTGGGCTGGTGCGTTTCTCCATGCTGCTTGCGCTGGCGCTGGTCGTTCTGGCCATTGTCGTGCAAATGGCCGTCACCATGGTTCTGCATGGTCAGGTCGAGAGTATCGACGTTATCCGCTCCATCTTCTTTGGCTTGCTCATTACTCCCTGGGCGGTCTATTTCCTTTCCGTGGTGGTTGAACAGCTGGAAGAGTCCCGTCAGCGTCTGTCAAAACTGGTCGATAAACTGGAAGAGATGCGCGAGCGCGACCTGAAGCTCAACGTCCAGCTTAAAGACAACATTGCGCAGCTGAATCAGGAGATTTCAGATCGTGAGAAGGCGGAAGCCGAGCGTCAGGCCACGCTGGAGCAGCTGAAAATCGAAATGAAAGAGCGCGAGGTCACGCAGATTCAGCTTGAGCAGCAATCCTCTTTCCTGCGGTCGTTCCTCGATGCTTCGCCGGATCTGGTGTTTTACCGTAATGAAGATAAAGAGTTTTCCGGCTGTAACCGGGCGATGGAGTTGCTCACCGGGAAAAGCGAGAAGCAGCTGATTAACCTGAAGCCGCAGGACGTTTACTCTGAAGAAGCGGCGGCCAAGGTCATGGAGACGGACGAAAAAGTATTCCGCCATAACGTCTCGCTGACCTATGAACAGTGGCTGGATTACCCGGACGGACGCAAAGCCTGTTTTGAGATCCGTAAGGTGCCCTACTATGACCGCGTGGGGAAACGCCACGGCCTGATGGGCTTTGGCCGCGATATCACCGAGCGTAAGCGCTACCAGGATGCCCTGGAGCGCGCCAGCCGTGATAAGACGACCTTTATCTCCACTATCAGCCACGAGCTGCGTACGCCGCTTAATGGCATTGTCGGGCTGAGCCGTATTCTGCTGGATACCGACCTGACCGCAGAGCAGGAGAAATACCTCAAGACTATCCATGTCTCAGCGGTCACGCTGGGTAATATCTTCAACGATATTATTGATATGGATAAGATGGAGCGCCGTAAAGTTCAGCTTGATAATCAGCCTGTTGATTTCACCAGCTTCCTTGCCGACCTCGAAAACCTGTCCGGCCTGCAGGCGCAGCAGAAGGGACTGAGCTTTGTCATGGAGCCAACCCTGCCGCTGCCGCATAAAGTGGTGACTGACGGCACGCGTCTGCGCCAGATCCTGTGGAACCTTATCAGCAACGCGGTGAAATTTACCCAGAAGGGGCAGGTGGCGGTGCGCATCCGCTATGACGAAGGCGACATGCTGCACTTCGAGGTGGAGGACTCCGGGATAGGTATTCCGCAGGAGGAGCAGGACAAAATTTTCGCGATGTACTATCAGGTGAAGGACAGCAACGGCGGGAAACCGGCGACCGGAACGGGCATTGGCCTGGCGGTCTCTAAACGGCTGGCGAAGAGTATGGGTGGCGATATCACCGTTGCCAGCCAGCCGGGTAAAGGGTCAACCTTCACGCTGACGGTCCATGCGCCGGCGGTGGCGGAAGAGGTTGAAGACACCTTTGAAAACGACGACATGCCGCTGCCCGCGCTGCACGTCCTGCTGGTGGAAGATATTGAGCTGAACGTGATTGTGGCGCGCTCGGTGCTGGAAAAACTGGGCAACAGCGTGGATGTCGCGATGACCGGTAAGGCCGCGCTGGAGATGTTTAAACCGGGCGAATACGATCTTGTTCTGCTGGATATTCAGCTGCCGGATATGACCGGGCTGGATATTTCGCGAGAGCTGACGCGTCAGTACGCGGCCGACGAACTGCCGCCGCTGGTGGCGCTGACGGCGAACGTGCTGAAAGATAAAAAAGAGTATCTCGATGCCGGTATGGACGATGTACTCAGCAAGCCGCTGGCGGTGCCTGCTCTGACCGCCATGATCAAGAAGTTCTGGGATACCCATGATGAAGAGGAGAGCACCATGACGTCTGTTGATAGCGCAAAAGCCCAAACGATACTCGATACCGCGATGCTGGAGCAGTACATCGATCTGGTCGGCCCGAAACTGATTACCGATGGTCTGGCGGTGTTCGAAAAAATGATGCCGGGCTATCTGAGCGTGCTGGAATCAAACCTGACCGCCCGGGACCAGAAGGGCATTGTCGAAGAAGGACATAAAATTAAAGGTGCGGCCGGCTCGGTCGGCTTACGCCATCTGCAGCAGCTGGGTCAACAGATTCAGTCGCCTGATTTACCTGCATGGGAAGATAACGTGGGTGATTGGGTTGAAGAGATGAAACAAGAGTGGCAAAACGATGTGGCGGTGCTTAAAGCCTGGGTCGACGCCAGAAAAAAATGACCCCGGCTTAACCGGGGTGCGCGAATACTGCGCCAACACCAGGGAAATCGTGGCTGCGCCTGTTTTATAAAGTTATTTTCGAAAGGGCGCTGCCTGAAAAATTTAGGCCGCACGCAGATAAGATAGCAAATCTTAAATGGTTTGTTACATGAATCAGTGAAATGTGTGAAGCATAGCGTTTTAATCAAAATTATTAATGTGCTTCAGCAAGTTGCAGAAAAGGATTGTCATGATGAAAAAGATTGGTGTCGTGCTGAGCGGATGCGGTGTTTACGATGGTTCTGAAATACATGAAGCCGTAATCACGCTGCTGGCCCTGGCTAAGCAGGGAGCAGAGGTTATTTGTTTTGCGCCGGACAAAAATCAGGCGGATGTGATTAATCATCTGACCGGCGAGCCGATGGCGGAAACCCGTAATGTACTGATTGAAGCCGCGCGTATTGCGCGAGGTGATATCCATCCTCTTATTCAGGCAGACTCTACAGAGCTTGATGCGCTCATTGTGCCGGGTGGGTTTGGCGCGGCCAAAAATCTCAGTACCTTTGCTGCGCAGGGGGCGGAGTGTCAGATCGATCCTCATCTTAAAGCGCTGTCGCAGGCCATGCATGCGGCAGGAAAACCGCTGGGCTTTATCTGCATCGCGCCGGCAATGCTGCCCAAAATTTTTGATTTCCCGCTGCGCCTGACTATCGGGACGGATATTGATACCGCGGAGATCGTGGAGGAAATGGGGGGCGAGCACGTTCCGTGCCCGGTTGATGACATTGTGGTTGACGAAGATAACAAAATTGTCACCACCCCGGCGTATATGCTGGCGAATAATATCGCTGAGGCGGCCTCAGGTATTGAAAAGCTGGTGGCTCGCGTGCTGGTGCTGACTGAATGAGGCGTAAATTTGCCGCAGGCGCAGGGGTGAAACGTTTTATCTTGCGCATCGTACTTGTGCTGGCGGTATTCTGGGGAGGCGGGCTGGCTTTATTCAGCATTATGCCGGTTCCGTTCTCTGCCGTTATGGTTGAGCGCCAGCTTAGCGCGTGGTTCAGCGGCGATTTCGGCTACGTTGCCCACTCTGACTGGGTGAGCATGGACGAGATCTCCCCGTTCATGGGGCTGGCGGTCATCGCGGCTGAGGACCAGAAATTCCCGGAGCACTGGGGGTTCGACGTGGCGGCCATTGAGAAGGCGCTAGCCCATAACGAACGCCATGAAAACCGCGTGCGCGGTGCGTCAACCTTGTCGCAGCAGACGGCCAAAAATCTGTTTCTGTGGGATGGTCGAAGCTGGGTGCGAAAAGGGCTGGAAGCGGGATTGACCCTGGGAATGGAAACGGTCTGGAGCAAAAAACGCATTCTGACCGTCTATCTGAACGTCGCTGAGTTTGGCGACGGCATATTTGGCGTGGAAGCTGCCGCACAGCGGTATTTCAATAAGCCAGCCAGCCGTCTGAGCATGTCAGAAGCGGCGCTACTGGCCGCTGTGTTACCGAACCCTATCCGCTTTAAGGCCAGCGCCCCATCAGGGTACGTGCGAAGCCGTCAGGCGTGGATTATGCGCCAGATGAATCAGCTGGGTGGAGAGGGGTTTATGCAGCGTAATAATCTTATGTAGAGCGGGTAAGCGCATCGCTACCCGCCTGAATAGCAGACCTTAATCTTCGTCGAACCCTGCGTTAAACAGGGCAATCACCGCCGCCAGAGCTTCCTCTTCCTGAGGACCGGTGGCTTCAACCTCAATCTGGCGCCCTTTGGCGGAATCCAGCATCAGCAGCGCAATCACGCTGTTCGCTTCCGCTTCGGTACCTTCGTCATTCCGCAGCAGAACCTCGGCATCGAAACCCTGCATCAGCTCGAACAGCTTCATCGCCGGGCGTGCATGCATACCCAGCTTATTGGTGATCTCAACGGTTTGTTTTACGGTCATGTTTTACGTTTTTCCAGCGTGCGATGACGGGACTGAACGTTCTTCCCGCGCGAGCGGAAATAGTCGGCCAGCTGTTCGGCGATATAAACCGAACGATGTTTACCGCCGGTACAGCCAATCGCCACCGTCAGGTAGCTACGATTGTTTGTCTCCAGCATAGGTAACCATAGCTCAAGGTAGCTTCGCGTCTGGTAGATAAAATTGTGTACTTCTGTGTGCCGGTCGAGGAACGCCGCCACCGGCTTATCCAGACCGGTCATTGGACGCAGCTTCGGATCCCAGTGCGGGTTCGGCAGGAAGCGCACGTCGAAAACGTAATCCGCATCGATTGGAATACCGTGCTTAAAGCCGAAGGATTCGAACACCATCGTCAGTTCGCGCTCGCGTTTACCCAACAGCCGGGTACGCAGCATTTCCGCCAGCTCGTGAACGGACATCTCAGAGGTGTCGACAATCAGGTCGGCACGAGAACGCAGCGGTTCCAGCAGGTCGCTCTCTTCATCGATAGCGCTCTCCAGAGAGAGGTTCTTGCTGGATAGCGGGTGCAAGCGACGGGTATCGCTGTAGCGGCGGATCAGCGTATTGCGGTCTGCATCAAGGAACAGCAGCTGAGGCGAGAACGCGTCAGGCAGGTTGCTCATGGCCTGTTCGAAGATCTCTGGCGATTCAGGCATGTTGCGAACGTCGATACTGACGGCGGCAGAGGTTTGTCTCTCCGCCAGCGTGCGGGCCAGGTCGGGTAACAACACGACCGGCAGGTTATCGACGCAGTAAAAACCCATGTCTTCCAGGGCGCGCAGAGCAACGGATTTCCCCGACCCTGAACGGCCACTGACAATCATCAGCACCATGTTCCGTTTCTCCTCAGGACAACAGATGTGAAGGCCATCTCCTGGTTATGCATCATCCTGATTGCCTTCTGCTTCAGTGATAATTTGATAGAGCTCTTCATCACTTTGGGCCGAGCGCAGTCGACGGCAAATGGTTTTATCGGCCAGACGTTTTGCGACCAGCGACAGCGTATGCAGATGGGTTTTTGTCTGGTCAGCGGGCACCAGCAGCGCGAAGAGGAGATCGACGGGCTGGTTATCAATGGCATCGAAAGCGATGGGTGTTTCAAGCTGCACAAACACACCAACGGCACGCAGGGTATCCTCTTCCAGTTTGCCGTGCGGGATCGCGATGCCGTTGCCGATACCGGTACTGCCCATTTTTTCACGGGTCAGAATCGCTTCGAACACCACCTGCGGCGGCAGGCCCAGCTGTTTGGCAGCCAGTTCACTGATGATCTCCAGCGCACGTTTTTTGCTCTGGCAGTGAACCGCACTGCGGGTACATTCCTGGTTAAGGACATTGCTCAGTTGAAGAGCGGAATCGTTGTTCATCATAATTTCACCTAAGCGCTAACTGTACAAATGGCCTGTTGTGTTTCACAACAGGCCGTCCTGCACCCGTTAACTGCCCGGACAATTAGTGTTGTTTCAGTTTATCTTTATGTTTATTGAGCTGTCGTGCAAGCTTATCAATCAAGCCGTCGATAGCAGCGTACATGTCTTGCCCTTCCGCACTGGCATGCAGTTCACCCCCGTTAACATGCAGGGTGGCATCCGAGATATGAGTCACTTTCTCCACTTTCAACACAATATAGACCTGATTGATCCTTTCGAAATACTGCTCGAGTTTTGCAAACTTCGCGTTCACGAAGTCGCGTAAAGCCTCAGTAATTTCGACGTTTTGTCCAGTGATGTTGAGCTGCATAGTGTCTTCCTTATCGGTTGTGTCAGACCAGCTGTTTACGCTGGTTGGACGGCGGAATGGATAAAGACTCTCGATACTTCGCAACAGTACGACGTGCCACCATGATACCCTGATCGGACAGCATGGTGGTTAACTTACTGTCGCTTAGTGGCTTCGCGGGGTTCTCCGCGGCGATCAACTTCTTCACCAGGGCACGAATGGCCGTTGACGACGCTTCGCCGCCGCCCTCGGTATTCACATGGCTGGAGAAGAAATACTTAAGCTCAAAAATACCGCGTGGACTGTGCAGATACTTCTGCGTGGTGACACGGGAAATGGTTGATTCATGCATCTCGACGGCCTGGGCGATATCCGCCAGTACCATCGGTTTCATATACTCTTCGCCCTGCTCAAAGAACGCCTGCTGCTGTTCGACAATACAGCGGCTGACGCGTAGCAGCGTATCATTTCGGCTCTCCAGACTTTTGATCAGCCATCGCGCTTCCTGAAGATTGCTGCGAATATATTGATTGTCGGAGTCGTTACGCGCGCTGGTGCACATGGAGGCATACTGCTGGTTGATTTGCAGGCGAGGGATGCTGTCTGAATTCAGTTCAACGACCCAGCGGTCATTGTGTTTTCTGACCAGCACGTCCGGGATGACGTACTCGGGCTCGCTGGTCTGGATCGACTGTCCTGGGCGCGGATCGAGCGACTGGATCAGATTCACCGCTTCTTTCAGCACCTCTTCCTTCAGGCGCGTGACGCGCATCAGGCTGCGGAAATCGTGGTTGGCCAACAGATCCAGATGATCGCTGATGATTAAGCGCGCCTCGTCGAGCCATGGCGTCTCTTTGCTGAACTGAGAAAGCTGGATCAGCAGGCAGTCGCGCAGATCTTTTGCGGCCACGCCTACCGGATCGAAACGCTGGATGCGCTTCAGAACGGCTTCGACTTCCTCAAGCTCAATCTCGTCGTCGCCCATGCTTTCCAGAATATCGTCCAGCGTGACGGTCAAATAGCCGGTGTCGTCAACGGCATCGACAATGGACGTGGCAATCGCGCGGTCGGTATCGGAGAAGGGGGTGAGTTCCACCTGCCACATCAGGTAATCCTGCAGCGACTGGGTGGTCTCACCCTGGTAGACCGGTAGCTCATCATCCTGGTAGTCTGCACGCGTACCGGAAGGGGTTCCGGCGGTGTAGATTTCATCCCAGCTGGCATCCAGCGGTAGCTCGTCGGGCATCTCTTTTTGTTCGAGTGCATCCGCGGTGTCGAGCGCTTCTGTATCCTGTGACTGCTGAGTATCTACCTCGTCATGAAGATCGGTTTGTTCCAGCAGGGGGTTGCTGTCCAGCGCCTGCTGGAGCTCCTGCTGAAGTTCTAACGTGGACAGCTGCAACAGGCGAATTGCCTGCTGTAGCTGCGGCGTCATCGCCAGTTGTTGGCTGAGCCTTAATTGCAAACCTTGCTTCATGTTCAGAGCATTTTTCTCCGGTTCGGCGTTACGTTACCTCTACCCTATCAGAGTCTGAAGTCTTCCCCAAGATAGACGCGCTTAACATGATCGTCTTCGAGGATCTGCTGCGGCGTACCGTGGGCGATCAGATTGCCCTGGCTCACTATATACGCGCGTTCACACACGGCCAGCGTTTCACGGACGTTGTGGTCGGTGATCAGTACGCCAAGCCCGCTGTCACGCAGGTGTTCAATGATACGTTTAATATCGATAACCGAGATCGGGTCAACGCCGGCAAAGGGTTCATCCAGAAGGATAAATTTCGGGTTTGCAGCCAGCGCACGCGCAATCTCAACGCGACGGCGTTCACCCCCGGAGAGTGCCTGACCGAGGCTGTCGCGCAGATGCTCAATGTGGAACTCTTCCATCAGCTCGTTGGCACGATCCTGACGCTGCTCGCTGGTCAGATCGTTACGAATTTGCAGGACCGCCATCAGGTTATCGTAAACGCTGAGACGACGGAAAATGGAAGCTTCCTGCGGTAGGTAGCCGATCCCGCGACGCGCGCGCGCGTGCAGCGGCAGAAGACTGATGTCTTCATCGTCAATGATAATGTTGCCGGCATCGCGCGGCACAATGCCAACGACCATGTAGAAGGTGGTGGTTTTACCCGCACCGTTAGGGCCAAGCAGCCCTACAATTTCGCCGGAGTTGACGGTCAGACTGACATCTTCTACGACACGGCGGCCCTTGTAGGCCTTCGCGAGATTTTTTGCAGTTAATGTTGCCATAACGAATTAGTTACTCTTCTTCTGTGCCGGGGCCTGGCCTTTGCCTTTGTCCTGCAGCTGCGACGGAACCAGTACGGTCGTGACGCGTTTGCCTTTCTCGCTGGAAGCCTGCATTTTTTGCTCTTTCACCAGATAGGTGATCTGGTCGCCGGTAATGTTGCTGTCCAGCTGTTCCAGATACGCATTTCCGGTCAGGATGACCAGGTCCTTCGCCAGCTCATAGTGCATATGCGAGGCGTGACCTTTCACCGGCTTGCCGTTGTCCTGCATCTGGTAGAAGGTTGCCGGGTTGCCGTAACCATCAATGATCTCTTTGCCCTGCTCGCCACCCGGACGGGTCACGACCACTTTGTCGGCGTTAATTTTGATGGTGCCCTGAGTCATGACGACGTTACCCGTGAAGGTGACGACGTTGCCCTGCATATCGAGAGACTGGGTATCAGACTCGATATGGATCGGTTGGTCGGTATCGCCCGTTACAGCAAGCGCGGGGAGACTGGTCGCCAGCATCGCGCTGGCGATAATTACTTTAAGGCTGAGTTTGTTTGTTTTGAATTTCATAGGAGGTTCTAACCTTTTCAATCAGCTCGGCGTTCTTGCTGCGTAAGTTCCCGCGCATTCTCAAACCGCTGGAATTAAATGTTGTGCCATACAGTGTGACCAGATCCTGCGAGGTCACGTCCTGGGTTACCAGGTTAATCTGGGCATTATCCGTCGTAATTTTTCTCAGTTGCGAGTCAGCGGTCAGGGCGTTGACTTCAACGTGACCATACAGATAAAGCATACGGTCATTTGTCAGTTTTGCCCGATCTGACTTAATTGACCACGTCGGCACTTTGTCCTTATCAAATGTGGTCACGACAGGCTGGGTAAACCACGAAATACCGTCATCTGAAAAATATTCAACATGCTGGGCAATCAGGCGATAGTTCAGCGCGCCTTCCGGGCTGTAGACCACGGTGTCGCTGTGATCGCTTTTATAGGTTGGATCGTTATTGTTGACCACTTCCGTTTGCGTATCGTCGCGATCGGCAAGGTTCACGCCAATCAATACCAGTGCGACAAGCGAAAGCAAAATGATAATCCAGCGTCTGGTTTTACTCATATCGATTGCCCTTTGGCCTCATCAAGCTTGCCCTGCGCCAGCAAAAGCAGATCGCAGACTTCACGTACGGCACCACGGCCCCCGTTGATGTGGGTAACATAATCAGCGCGCGGGATCAGCAGCGGATGCGCATCGGCAACGGCGATGCTCAGCCCGACTTCAGCCATCACGGGCCAGTCAATCAGATCGTCTCCGACGTAGGCCACGTTTTCCGGTGCGATAGCCAGTTTACCCAGTAAATCCTTAAACGCCGCTATCTTATCGGATTGACCCTGATACAGATGGGTAATGCCTAAGGTTTCACAGCGGTCTTCTACCAGTTTAGCTTTTCGCCCGGTGATGATAGCCACCTCAATACCCGAGGTGAGCGCACAGCGGATACCGTAGCCGTCGCGAACGTTAAACGCTTTCAGCTCTTCACCATTGTTGCCCATGTAAATCAGGCCATCGGAAAGTACGCCATCCACGTCCAGGATGAGCAGACGAATGTTTTCCGCCTTCGCCATCATCTGGGTGCTGACCGGTCCATAACAGGTTGCAAGGGATGCACCCGCATTACTCATTGTCTTATCCTTCATTACACTACGCCTGCGCGCAGCAGATCATGCATATGTACCACACCCAGCAACTGGTCGCCATCGGCAACCATCACTGAGGTAATGTGACGGGACTGCATCAGGTTCAGCACATCCACCGCCAGCGTACCCGGACGGACGCGGATACCGCCCGGCGTCATCACGTCGGCAATGCCGAGCGTGCGGACATCTACACCCATGTCGAACACGCGACGCAGGTCGCCATCGGTGAAGATCCCCTGAATTTTCATCAGACCGTCGCACACGACCGTCATACCCAGATTCTTACGGGTGATTTCCAGCAGCGCATCACGCAGGGAGGCTTCTTTACTGACGTGAGGGATCTCATCTCCGGTGTGCATAATATCGTTAACCCGAAGCAGAAGCTTGCGCCCCAGCGCGCCGCCGGGGTGGGAAAGTGCGAAATCCTCCGGCGTAAAACCGCGGGCTTCGAGCAGCGCGACGGCAAGCGCATCACCCATGACCAGCGCGGCCGTGGTGCTGGACGTCGGCGCCAGGCCGAGCGGACAGGCCTCCTTGGGCACTTTCACGCACAGGTGAATATCCGCCGCCCGCGCCATGCTGCTTTCCGGACGGCTGGTCATGCAAATAAGCGGCACCTGCAGTCGCTTCAGTACCGGGATCAGCGCCAGAATTTCATTGGACTCCCCGGAGTTGGACAGCGCGATGACGATATCCTGCGGCGTGACCATACCCAGGTCACCGTGCGCGGCTTCCCCCGGATGTACAAAGAAGGAAGAGGTTCCGGTGCTGGCAAACGTTGCCGCCATTTTGCGTCCAATGTGGCCGGACTTACCCATCCCCATCACCACGACTTTGCCGGCACAGTAGAACATCTTCTCACATGCCAGACTAAAATCCTGATTAATGTACTGATCTAACTGCGCCAGACCTTCACGTTCAATCTCCAGAACCTCTTTGCCTGCTTTCTGAAAGTCAAAACCCGGCTGCAATTCTATTTGCGACATAATGCGTTTCCGTTTACCCAGAGAGAAGAGGCGAGAGCCAGTACAGCATCGCCATCCATACGATAAATCCACCCGTCAGCAGCGCGCCTGCGCCTTTGCCGATCTGTCGTTGCCGCCGCCAGCAGAGCAGGGCAAATATCACGCTGACCAATAACATCACGCCGTAGTCACGTGAGAACGCCAGGGAATTAAAGGGCCCTGGCGTAATCAGGGCCGGAAGGCCCATCACAATAGCGATATTAAATATGTTGGAACCGATGATATTACCTATGGCAATGTCATCCTCACCTTTACGAGCCCCCGCAATGGCCGTGGCCAGCTCCGGCAGGCTGGTACCGATGGCAATCACCGTCAGACCAATGGTAAGTTCACTGATGGCGAAATAGTTCGCCAGCACCGTCGCGTTATCCACGACCATGCGCGTTGCCATCGGCATGATGATCAGCGCAACGCCAAGCCAGAGCAGGGCAACAGGCAGCGTGCCTTCTCGCGGCAGTTCGGCGACCTGCTCCCGCGTGAGGCTATCCTGACCCTGCTTCTCAGCCAGACGGGCGATTTTAACACTATACAGCAGCCAAATAACGGCAAGCGCCAGCAGGAAAATGCCATCACTGTAGCTCAGCACACCATCGTAAAATACGCAGCCTGCCAGCAGGCTTACGATTAACATTAGCGGCAATTCGCGGCGCAGAACATCAGAATGCACGCGAAATGGATGGAGCAGTGCGGCCAGGCCTAAAATCAAGAGTATATTAACGATGTTGGAGCCAATCGCGGTACCTACTGCCAGGTCTAACTGACCATGCAGCGATGCCGAGACAGAGACGATGATTTCAGGAAGTGACGTTCCCACACTGACAACGGTCATCCCGATGACGACAGGCGGTACGCCCGTCAGGCGACACAGGATAGATGCAGCAAACACTAAACGGTCAGCACTGTAGACCACCAAAAGTAAACCAATTATTAACAGTGCTGTTGCTAAAAGCATCAAAAGTCCTTTCTTCAGGTATACTCGTCGGTCCATCGCACGGGAATGGCTGGACTGCATACAGTCTGAGGCGTAACGAATTCCTAATTTTGACTTTATGCGCCGGAAAAGTAAAACAAATGCCAGCTTTCGCTAACCTCAACGGCTATTATTCTGTAAAAATGCAGAGTTGAGGGCTGATTCAGGCGGCATGCCTTAACGTGAGCAGGGTAATAAAGGAACCATAAATGAGCCAAACGATGGCGAATTTAGTCGATGTTCGCGGCGTGAGTTTTTCTCGCGCCAACAGATTGATATTTGATGATATTTCATTGACCGTACCGCGTGGCAAGATCACTGTCATCATGGGGCCGTCCGGGATCGGTAAAACGACCCTGCTGCGCCTCATTGGTGGGCAAATCCCACCCGATCGCGGTGAAATCCTCTTCGATGGCGAAAACATCCCGGAGATGTCACGCTCGCGTCTGTATACTGTCCGCAAACGCATGAGCATGCTCTTTCAGTCGGGAGCCTTGTTCACCGACATGAATGTCTTTGATAACGTGGCCTATCCGCTGCGCGAGCATACCAGCCTACCGCCTGAACTGCTGAAAAGCACGGTGATGATGAAGCTCGAAGCTGTCGGTTTGCGGGGCGCCGCGAAGCTGATGCCTTCGGAACTGTCCGGCGGGATGGCGCGCCGCGCCGCGCTGGCACGCGCCATTGCATTAGAACCTGATTTAATCATGTTCGACGAACCGTTTGTTGGACAGGATCCCATCACGATGGGCGTGCTTGTTAAGCTCATCTCTGAACTGAACAGCGCGCTTGGCGTCACCTGCATTGTGGTATCTCACGACGTACCTGAAGTATTGAGCATTGCCGATTACGCCTATATCGTGGCGGACAAAAAGATCGTCGCACACGGCAGCGCTCAGGCGCTGCAGGAAAATTGCGATCCGCGCGTGCGGCAGTTCCTCGACGGTATTGCCGATGGCCCCGTGCCGTTCCGCTACCCGGCGGGCGACTATCGTGACGATTTACTGGGAATAGGGAGTTAAGCCACTCATGCTGTTAAATGCGTTGGCCGCTCTCGGACACCGTGGCATAAAAACCATCAGGACGTTCGGGCGTGCCGGATTGATGTTATTCAACGCGCTGGTCGGCAAGCCGGAATTCCGCAAGCACGCACCGCTGCTGGTGCGGCAGCTTTATAATGTCGGCGTGCTGTCGATGCTCATCATCATTGTCTCCGGTCTGTTTATCGGTATGGTGCTTGGGCTGCAGGGCTATCTGGTTCTGACAACCTACAGTGCAGAAACCAGCCTTGGGATGCTTGTGGCGCTCTCGCTGCTGCGCGAGCTGGGGCCGGTTGTGGCGGCGCTGCTATTCGCCGGGCGTGCGGGGTCGGCATTAACGGCTGAAATTGGCCTGATGCGTGCGACCGAGCAGCTCTCCAGCATGGAGATGATGGCGGTCGATCCGCTGCGTCGCGTGATCTCGCCGCGTTTCTGGGCTGGGGTGATCTCTTTACCGTTACTGACTATTCTGTTTGTCGCCGTGGGTATATGGGGCGGTTCGCTGGTTGGCGTGCATTGGAAAGGCATTGATGCCGGTTTCTTCTGGTCCGCGATGCAGGACGCCATCGATCTGCGGATGGATCTGGTTAACTGCCTGATTAAAAGCGTGGTATTTGCCATTACGGTCACCTGGATTGCATTGTTCAATGGATACGATGCCATCCCGACGTCGGCGGGCATTAGCCGCGCAACAACACGTACAGTCGTACATTCGTCGCTGGCCGTACTGGGTCTGGATTTTGTGCTCACCGCACTGATGTTTGGGAATTGAGTTCATGCAAACGAGAAAAAATGAAATTTGGGTCGGTGTATTCCTGCTGCTGGCGCTGCTGGCCGCACTGTTTATCTGCCTGAGAGCGGCGGATATCACGTCTGTGCGCACCGAGCCGACGTATCGCATCTATGCCACTTTCGATAACATCGGCGGGCTGAAGGCGCGTTCACCGGTTCGCATCGGCGGCGTGGTGATCGGACGCGTATCTGACATTACGCTTGATGAGAAAACCTATCTGCCACGCGTCGCGATGGATATCGAAGAGCGTTACAACCATATCCCGGACACCAGCTCCCTTTCTATCCGCACTTCCGGCCTGCTGGGCGAACAATATCTGGCGCTTAACGTCGGCTTTGAAGACCCCGAGCTGGGAACGACTATCCTTAAAGACGGTAGCGTCATTCAGGATACGAAATCCGCGATGGTGCTGGAGGATATGATTGGTCAGTTCCTTTACAGCAGTAAAGGGGATGAGAAAAAATCCGACGCTGCCCCAGCGCAGAGCGAAGATCATACCGACGTCGCACCGACGCCAGGTGCTGCGAATTAATATCAGGAGAAGTCATTCATGTTTAAACGACTGTTAATGGTTGCCATGCTGGTCATCGCCCCTCTAACCGCCGCCCACGCTGCGGATCAGAGTAACCCGTACAAACTGATGGACGAAGCGGCGAAAAAGACCTTCGACCGTCTTAAAAACGAGCAGCCTAAAATTCGTGCTAATCCTGATTATCTGCGTGAAGTTGTTGACCAGGAGCTGCTGCCGTACGTGCAGATTAAATATGCGGGTGCGTTGGTGCTGGGACGTTATTACAAAGACGCGACCCCTGCGCAGCGTGATGCCTACTTTGCCGCGTTCCGTGAATACCTGAAACAGGCCTATGGCCAGGCGCTGGCGATGTACCACGGCCAGACCTATCAGATTGCGCCTGAGCAGCCGCTGGGCGATGCGACCATCGTCCCTATCCGTGTGACGATCATCGATCCTAACGGTCGTCCGCCGGTTCGTCTGGATTTCCAGTGGCGTAAAAACAGCCAGACCGGTCACTGGCAGGCGTATGACATGATTGCCGAAGGGGTAAGCATGATCACCACCAAACAGAACGAATGGAGCGACCTGCTGCGCACCAAAGGCATTGATGGCCTGACCGCTCAGCTGCAGTCTATCTCTCGCCAGAAAATTACCTTGGACGAGAAGAAGTAATGTCACAGCAACTCAGCTGGTCGCGTGAAGGCGAGACATTAAAGCTGTCCGGTGAACTGGATCAGGATCTGCTGAACCCACTGTGGGACAAACGCCACGAAGCGATGCAGGGCGTGACGCGTATCGACTTAACCGACGTTACGCGAGTGGATACGGCGGGTGTTGCGCTACTTGCCCATCTGATTGCCGTGGGGAAAAAGCAGGGGACAAGCGTCACTCTTCACGGCGCGAGCGATAATGTCGTGACCCTTGCGCAGCTCTACAATCTCCCTCAGGACGTACTGCCTCGTTAATATTTTCAGTGCGTTACTTCCGAAAGCCCTGACTGTTTCATCGTCGGGGCTTTTTGCTTGTTTAAGACAACGCCACTTTGCTCTAAGATGTTGGGCTTGTTTTCACTATCAGATGATTAAGAGCCCATGGAAAATCATGAAATCCAGACAGTGCTGATGAATGCACTCTCCCTTCAGGAAGCCCACGTCACTGGCGATGGCAGTCACTTCCAGGTTATTGCTGTGGGTGAGATGTTCGACGGTATGAGCCGCGTGAAGAAACAGCAGGCTGTGTACGCGCCGCTGATGGAATATATTGCGGATAACCGCATCCACGCCCTGTCGATTAAAGCGTTCACCCCGCAAGAGTGGGCACGCGATCGCAAACTAAACGGTTTTTGAGCTGAGGGCGACAGGCCCGCAGCACGGTTGAATTTATAAGAGAGCACACAATGGATAAATTTCGTGTACAGGGGCCAACGCGTCTCCAGGGCGAAGTCACAATTTCTGGCGCTAAAAACGCCGCGCTGCCAATCCTCTTTGCTGCGCTGCTGGCTGAAGAGCCGGTAGAAATTCAGAACGTACCGAAGCTGAAAGATATCGACACCACCATGAAGCTGCTCACCCAGCTGGGCACGAAAGTTGAGCGTAACGGTTCCGTCTGGATCGACGCCAGCAAGGTGAACAACTTCTCAGCCCCTTACGATCTGGTGAAAACCATGCGTGCATCCATCTGGGCGCTTGGCCCGCTGGTAGCGCGTTTTGGTCAGGGTCAGGTCTCTCTGCCGGGCGGCTGCGCTATCGGTGCGCGTCCGGTTGACCTGCACATCTTTGGTCTGGAAAAACTGGGCGCCGAGATCAAGCTGGAAGAAGGTTACGTTAAAGCGTCCGTTAATGGTCGTCTGAAAGGCGCGCACATCGTCATGGACAAAGTGAGCGTGGGCGCAACTGTCACCATTATGTCTGCGGCGACGCTGGCAGAAGGTACTACCATCATCGAAAACGCCGCGCGCGAACCGGAGATTGTGGATACCGCCAACTTCCTCGTGGCGCTGGGGGCGAAGATTTCCGGTCAGGGCACCGACCGTATCACCATCGAAGGCGTTGAGCGTCTGGGCGGCGGTGTCTATCGCGTACTGCCGGACCGTATCGAAACCGGGACCTTCCTGGTCGCTGCGGCGATTTCTGGCGGGAAGATTGTTTGCCGCAACGCGCAGCCAGATACCCTGGATGCGGTGCTGGCGAAACTGCGCGATGCGGGTGCGGATATCGAAATCGGCGAAGACTGGATCAGCCTCGATATGCACGGCCAGCGTCCAAAAGCGGTCAATGTGCGTACGGCGCCGCATCCGGCGTTCCCTACGGACATGCAGGCACAGTTCACCCTGTTGAACCTGGTTGCCGAAGGTACTGGCTTCATCACAGAAACCATTTTCGAGAACCGCTTTATGCACGTACCGGAGCTGATCCGTATGGGCGCGCATGCTGAGATCGAAAGTAATACCGTGATCTGCCACGGTGTTGAGAAACTGTCAGGTGCTCAGGTGATGGCAACCGATCTGCGTGCGTCTGCAAGCCTGGTGCTGGCGGGTTGTATCGCGGAAGGTACAACCATCGTGGACCGTATCTATCACATCGATCGTGGTTATGAGCGTATCGAAGATAAACTGCGCGCGCTGGGTGCCAACATCGAGCGTGTGAAGGGCGAGTAATCGTTCCGGCAGCCCCCTGCCAGCAATGACCGGGGGGTTGCTGTTCCTGTCAAAAACGCGTTATTCCTGCGGTTCTCTTTTTACCTTTCTCTGGCGAATCATGCGCGATCTGTCGATAAATTCATGAGTAATGGGATCGTGGTAGCGCGAAGGCCAAATTACCCACGGATGCGTATCCAGCGCCGTCGCGATAATTAACTCTCCCTTGGGCCAGGGGCGGGTGAGGGCGTTTGCCAGAGTTGAAGAACTCAGTCCATGGCGGCGGGACTCTGCTGCCAGTGAAGTGCCTCTTTTGCGCAGTGCGGCAATAATATCAGCCGTGTGCCAGTCGATAAATTTCGTATCCATAACGCCGTCCTTAAGTTCGGATTCACCTACGCCGTTTCTTCTGAAACGACGCGGTTACTATACCCATTTCAACTTCTTGTTCTAAAAAGTTCGCGTTACTTGAAGGGATATTCAGAATAAGACACGGCTTTATTCATGCGGTCTCTAAACCGATGAATTTACATGAACACGGAATTTACAGGTGTGTACTGGAATCTCCCCGCTATCGCTGCGGGGAGAAACAAGGGGATTAACGGTCGCGCTGAACGGCGATGTGAGCAAGACCAATCAGTGCATCGCGCCATGGGCTGTCTGGAATGACCTGAAGCGCTTCGATGGCTTTGTCGGCTTCTTCTTCCGCACGCTGACGCGTCCATTCCAGCGATCCGCAGATAGCCATGGTTTCCAGGACAGGTTCCAGAAGATGGCGGCCATTTCCCTGCTCAATCGCTTCACGGATCATTTTCGCCTGGTCGGCTGTTCCATTGCGCATAGCATGAAGCAGCGGCAGGGTTGGTTTGCCTTCGTTCAGGTCATCGCCCACGTTTTTGCCGAGCGTCTCGCCGTCCGCACTGTAGTCCAGCAAATCATCAATCAGCTGGAATGCCGTACCCAGATAGCGGCCATAGTCCTGCAGGCCTTTTTCCTGTGCTTCGGTACAGTCAGCCAGAATGCCGGAACACTGTGCAGCCGCTTCAAACAGGCGCGCAGTTTTGCTGTAGATGACGCGCATGTAGTTTTCTTCGGTAATGTCAGGGTCGTTGACGTTCATCAGCTGCAGCACTTCGCCTTCAGCAATGACGTTTACGGCTTCGGACATCACTTCCAGCACTTTCAGTGAGCCCAGGCTGGTCATCATCTGGAAGGCACGGGTATAGATAAAATCCCCCACCAGGACGCTGGCTGCGTTTCCGAAAGCGGCGTTTGCCGTGGCTTTGCCACGACGCATATCCGATTCATCCACAACATCGTCATGCAGAAGCGTGGCCGTGTGAATAAATTCGATGAGCGCTGCGATAGTGATGTGAGCATTTCCCTGATAGCCAACGGCTCTGGCAGCCAGAATAGCAATCATCGGACGAATGCGTTTACCGCCGCCGCTGACGATGTAATAGCCCAACTGATTGATCAGCTGAACGTCAGAGTTGAGTTGCTCCAGGATTGCTGCATTCACACCCGCCATATCTTGCGCGGTTAACTCGTTGATTTTTTCTAAATTCATCGCAAAAGCCGGGCTTTTTATCCTGTTGATCCCATCTTCAATGGGGTAACGAAGGGTTTCGGTTTATCAATAGTAGTGCTGATTGTACTGAAAAAACGGCACAGATAAACGTTACCGTACGTGTTGTGTTTTTTTTCTTCATGTATTGACGGTAGCACTTGTCAAAGGCTCGCGTTTTGCGTAATATTCGCGCCCTATTGTGAATATTTATAGCGCACTCTGATTCATACGAGGACGTGCGCGGAAGCGGAGTTTATATGTACGCGGTTTTCCAAAGTGGTGGTAAACAACACCGAGTAAGCGAAGGTCAGACCGTTCGCCTGGAAAAGCTGGACATCGCAACTGGCGAATCTGTTGAGTTCGCAGAAGTTCTGATGATCGCAAACGGTGAAGAAGTCAAAATCGGCGTTCCTTTCGTTGATGGCGGCGTTATCAAAGCTGAAGTTGTTGCACACGGTCGTGGCGAGAAAGTTAAAATCGTTAAGTTTCGTCGTCGTAAGCACTACCGTAAGCAGCAGGGCCACCGTCAGTGGTTCACTGATGTGAAAATTACTGGCATCAGCGCCTAAGACCTGAGGAGAGATTTAAATGGCACATAAAAAGGCTGGCGGCTCCACACGTAACGGTCGCGATTCAGAAGCTAAACGTCTTGGCGTTAAGCGTTTCGGTGGCGAATCCGTTCTGGCGGGTAGCATCATCGTTCGTCAACGTGGTACCAAATTCCACGCTGGCAACAACGTAGGTTGCGGTCGTGACCACACTCTGTTTGCTAAAGCAGACGGTAAAGTGAAATTTGAAGTTAAAGGCCCGAACAACCGTAAATACATCAGCATCGTTGCTGAGTAAGGTTTTCTCGGTCCGGTAACGGATTAAAGCCCCGCAACCTGTTGCGGGGCTTTTTACATTGGAAACCCGGTAATTTTTTCTGTAGGGAAAACGGGCATGAAGCAGCAGGCCGGCATTGGTATTCTTTTGGCGCTCACTACCGCAATGTGCTGGGGTGCGCTGCCAATTGCAATGAAGCAGGTTCTGGAAGTGATGGAGCCGCCTACGGTGGTCTTTTATCGCTTTCTGATGGCAAGCATCGGCCTCGGGGCCATTCTGGCTATCAAAGGTAAGCTTCCACCCTTGCGGCTTTTCCGCAAACCGCGCTGGCTGGTATTGCTGGCTATCGCGACGGGCGGTCTGTTCGGTAACTTCATCCTGTTCAGCTCTTCCCTGCAATATCTCAGCCCCACGGCGTCGCAGGTGATAGGTCAGCTTTCACCGGTGGGCATGATGGTCGCCAGCGTCTTTATCCTCAAGGAAAAGATGCGTGGTACGCAGATTATCGGGGCGAGCATGCTGCTGTGCGGTCTGGTGATGTTCTTCAACACCAGTCTGATAGAGATTTTCACCCGCCTGACGGATTACACATGGGGTGTAATTTTTGGTGTGGGGGCAGCAACGGTCTGGGTGAGCTATGGCGTCGCACAAAAGGTGTTATTGCGTCGTCTTGCCTCACAGCAGATCCTCTTTTTACTGTACACTTTGTGTACAATAGCATTGCTGCCATTAGCAAAGCCGGGTGTGATTTCCAAGCTTAGCGACTGGCAACTGGCGTGCCTCATTTTTTGTGGGCTGAACACGCTGGTCGGTTATGGCGCGCTGGCCGAAGCGATGGCGCGCTGGCAGGCAGCACAGGTGAGCGCGTTAATTACGCTTACTCCGCTGTTTACGCTGTTATTTTCAGATTTGTTATCAATGGCCTGGCCCGATGTCTTCGTCAGACCGATGCTCAACCTGTTGGGCTATCTCGGTGCGTTTGTCGTGGTTGCGGGCGCGATGTATTCCGCCATTGGTCATCGTCTTTGGGGACGTTGGCGCAAAAATGAAGCGGTTGTAGTAGTCCCCCGCTCAGGCGAATGAGTTACGGAGAGTAAAATGAAGTTTGTTGATGAAGCGACGATCCTGGTCGTGGCTGGTGATGGCGGCAATGGTTGCGTGAGCTTCCGCCGTGAAAAGTATATCCCACGTGGCGGTCCTGACGGCGGCGACGGCGGGGATGGTGGTGACGTGTGGCTGGAGGCGGATGAGAACCTCAACACGCTGATCGACTACCGTTTCGAAAAATCCTTCCGCGCTGAACGTGGCCAAAACGGCCAGAGCCGTGACTGTACCGGGAAACGCGGTAAAGACGTCACCATTAAAGTTCCGGTCGGTACGCGCGTGATTGACCAGGGTACCGGTGAAACCATGGGTGACATGACCAAACACGGTCAGCGCCTGATGGTGGCGAAAGGCGGCTGGCACGGTCTGGGTAACAGCCGTTTCAAATCTTCCGTTAACCGTACGCCGCGTCAGAAAACGATGGGTACGCCGGGCGATAAGCGCGACCTGCAGCTGGAGCTGATGCTTCTGGCAGACGTGGGCATGCTGGGTATGCCAAACGCCGGTAAATCGACGTTCATTCGCGCCGTCTCCGCGGCCAAGCCAAAAGTGGCAGACTATCCGTTTACCACGCTGGTACCAAGCCTGGGCGTTGTCCGTATGGATAATGAAAAGAGCTTTGTGGTTGCCGATATTCCGGGTCTGATTGAAGGCGCTGCGGAAGGCGCGGGTCTGGGTATTCGCTTCCTGAAACACCTTGAGCGTTGCCGCGTGCTGCTGCACCTTATCGATATCGATCCTATCGACGGTTCCGATCCGGTTGAAAACGCCCGCATTATCATCGGTGAGCTGGAAAAATACAGCGAAAAACTGGCGAATAAACCACGCTGGCTGGTCTTCAACAAGATCGACCTGATGGACAAAGCCGAAGCGGAAGCGAAAGCGAAAGCGATTGCTGAAGCAATGGGTTGGGAAGATAAATACTACCTGATCTCTGCGGCAAGCCAGGTTGGCGTGAAAGATCTGTGCTGGGATGTGATGACCTTCATCATTGAGAACCCCATTGTTCAGGCGGAAGAAGCGAAGCAGCCTGAAAAAGTCGAATTCATGTGGGATGACTACCACCGTCAGCAGCTCGAAGAGCTGGAAGCGGAAGAAGATGATGAAGACTGGGACGATGACTGGGATGAAGACGACGAAGAAGGCGTCGAGTTCATCTACAAGCACTAATATCTGTCCAAAGCCCCCATTATGGGGGCTTTTTTTATTCCAGCGTTGCGGGCAGCCAGCAGCTGGCGATCAAACCACCTTCAGAGCCATTCTCAAGCGTCAACCTGCCGTGGTGGAGTTGCACGATGCGCTGCACGATACTCAGGCCCAGACCGCTGCCACCGTAGCGCTGGTCAAGACGGCGGAATGGCTCGGTAATTGACTGTCGGTGCGCTTCATCAATACCGGGCCCCTGATCGATCACGCTAATCTGCGTTCCCCCGTCGACCCCGGTTAATGTCACTGTAATCGTTGTCCCTGCCGGGCTGTAGCGCCCGGCATTCTCCAGCAGGTTGCGCAGCATCAGACGCAGGAGCACGGCGTCTCCCTGAACCGTGAGCGCGCTTTTAGCGGGCCAAATCACCGTATGCTCTTTGGCTTCATGGCCCAGGCCGAGAGGTTCAATGATATTTTCAGTCCAGCTCACGGTTTCGTAGTGTCCGCTGGCCATTGCCTGTCCGGCACGGGCCAGCATCAGCAGCTGCTCAACGGTATGCATGAGCTGATCGATACGGCTAATTAACGTCGCGGCCTGTGGTGCGCCTGACTGCGCCATAAGCTCCAGATGAAGCCGGATACCGGCAAGGGGCGTTCGAAGCTCGTGTGCGGCGTCAGCGGTGAAGAGACGCTCCTGCTGAATAGTATTGTCCAGCCGGGCGAGCAGCTGGTTCAGGGAGGTTGTAACCGCACCTATTTCTTCCATGTCGGAATACATAGGAAGCGGAGTTAAGTTATCCGCCGAACGGTTAGCCAGGCTGTCACGCAGTTTATTCAGCGGTCGGGTTATCCAGGTGACCGCCCAGAATGAAAACAGGAGTGTGAAACCGACCATCACCAAAGAAGGTACGAGAAGGGAAGCAATCGCCTCGCGGATCTCTTTTTCGACATGGTTATTGCGGGCTTTTGCCGACAGCGTTTCATTCACCAGAAAACCAATCTGCTCACGGCTTTCATGCCATAGCCAGATAACGCTTATCAGCTGGAAAAACAGGAGAATCACCGCCAGCAGCACCATCAAACGCCGACGCATGCTGTTCATTTCTGGCTCTCCAGACGGTAGCCGACGCCGCGAACGGTTTTGATCCTGTCTTTGCCGAGTTTACGCCGCAGGTTATGGATGTGGACCTCAAGGGTATTTGAGCCGGGATCGTCCTGCCAGGAATAAATATCCTGCTGGAGCGTTTCTCTGTGTACCGTTTGCCCGCTGCGCATGATCAGACGCGTAAGCAAGGCGAACTCTTTTGGCGTCACCTCTACGGCCTGATCCTGGCGCAGTACCTGCTGGGTTTGCAAATTCAGCGTAATATCGCCGTCGGTCAGTAAGTTATCACTATGGCCCAGATAACGGCGAATCAACGCTCGCACTCGCGCCTGCAGCTCCGCAAGCGCAAAAGGCTTCACCAGGTAATCATCTGCGCCTGCGTCGAGGCCGGTTATACGATCCTCAATGGCATCGCGTGCCGTCAGGATCAATACCGGGTTGGCGATACCGCGACGTCGCCACTGACTGAGCAGCGTGGCGCCGTCTTTATCTGGCAAGCCCAAATCGAGGATCACCAGGCTGTATTCCCCGCTCTGGATCAGAGAGTCCGCCTCCGCTGCGGTGCCAGCGCAGTCGAGAGCATAGCCTTCATTGGCCAGCCCCAGCGCCAGCCCTTCCTGCAATAACAGATCGTCTTCAACTATAAGTAGTTTCATCGCTAGTTATTCTGGTAGATGTCCTTATAGAGCCTGCTTTCGAAGCGAACAAGCGGAATACGACGATTGCGCTGGTCGGCCGGTTCGACGGCATAGCCGGAAAGATACTGCACGAATGCCATGCGTTGTCCGCTGGCCGTAGTGATAAAGCCTGCAAGGTTGTAAACCCCCTGCAGCGAGCCTGTCTTAGCGGATACTTTGCCATCCACGCCGGCAGCGTGAAGCCCGGCGCGATACTGCAGCGAACCGTCATGCCCGGCCAGCGGCAGCATTGAAATAAAGTTTAGCTCAGTGTCATGCTGTGCAATGTACTGAAGCACCTGCATCATCGTGGCCGGCGAGATCAAATTATGACGCGATAATCCGGAGCCATCGACGGCGATGGTATTGCCCAGCTCGATCCCGGCCTGCTGGCGTAGGATCTGACGAACGGCGTCTGAACCCGCGCGCCAGGTGCCCGGCACGCCGAAACGCGCGTGGCCAATCATGCGGAACACGGTGTCGGCAATCATGTTGTCAGACTTTTTCAGCATGATTCGCAGTAAATCGTGCAGCGGCGGAGACTGTTTGCTGGCGATGACCGTGCCGGGCTGGTTGACCTGCGTCTGGCGAAGCAGCGTGCCGGTGTAGGTTATGCCCGCTTGTTTCAGTTCATCTTTCAAAATGGCACCCGCATAGCTTGCACCATCCTGTATCGCAAAGGCCAGCGGCAGCGGATCGGCGCGCTGCGTCAGGCAGCCGGTAAGCGTGAAGCGGTTAAGATCCCCTGGCACGACGTCCAGCTCACAATATTGCGCATCCGGGGAGCCTTTCGCCAGCGTGCGGACCTGGCTGAACATGGTGACCGGGTAGTAGGACGCTATACGGATAAACGCTAAATCATCCGGCTTTGGCGCGCTGTAAAGCGAAACCGAGAAGCAGTTACGGTCAACGATTGCTGCGGCGGGCGGGGCGCTAAAACATTGTGTCATGTCGTTCCACGGCCAGCCTGGGGCTTTATCGTGGCTGGCAAAGATGGATGTGTCGATCAGCACATTGCCATCAATTTTCTGCACGCCAGATTTTTTCAGTACCGCAACCATATTGCGGATATCCTGGCGCTTAAAGGTCGGATCGCCGCCAAAACGGGCGATAAGATCGCCTTTCAGTGCGCCACCCTCGACGTTACCTTTGGTCTCGAGTGTGGTCGTAAAACGGAAATCAGGGCCGAGCTGGAGCAGGGCGGCGAGGGCGGTGATCACCTTTTGGGTACTGGCAGGCAGCGCCATCTGTTGACTGTGATAGTCAATCTCGGGAGCCTGTGCGCCAACCTTCTGCACCATCAGGGCGAGGTTCGCGCCTGCGGGGAGCTGATTAATGTACTCATCAACATTCGCGGCCTGGGCGGTGAACGTTATACTGGTAGTCAATCCGATGATAAATCTGGAAAATCGCATAATCTCGCGCTAACAACCCGAAAACAAACCGTCATACTACGGTGCATGGCACTGCAAAGTAAACGATGACCCATAGTGAACTTCGCGGTAAAATGCGTATCAAACTGAAAAATTGCTGCTGACCTGGGGCATTGCTCCCGGGTCGGTTTTCTTTTTGCTTCTTGCCCGCTTAGGGGGGCAGGAGCAGGGAACACTGCTCCCAACAGGAATGTTTAAGAGGTATAACAAATGCAAGCTATTCCGATGACCTTACGTGGTGCCGAAAAACTGCGCGAAGAGCTGGATTTTCTGAAATCCGTGCGTCGCCCTGAAATCATCGCCGCTATCGCGGATGCGCGCGAGCATGGCGACCTGAAAGAGAATGCTGAATACCACGCCGCGCGTGAGCAGCAGGGCTTCTGTGAAGGGCGTATTAAAGATATCGAAGCAAAACTGTCCAATGCACAGGTTATCGATATCACCAAAATGCCTAACAACGGGCGTGTGATCTTTGGTTCTACCGTTACCGTGCTGAACCTGGACAACGACGAAGAGCAGACCTATCGCATCGTGGGTGATGATGAAGCTGACTTCAAACAGAACCTGATTTCAGTGAACTCTCCGATTGCTCGCGGCCTGATTGGCAAAGAGCAGGACGATGTTGTCACCATCCGCACCCCTGGCGGTGAAGTGGAATACGAAATTATCAAGGTTGAATACCTGTAATTCGCTTCTCTACTAAGATGTTGATACATTGTAAAGAAAAGAAAAAGGCCGCATAGCGGCCTTTTATCAACTCAAGGAGCATGGCATTTTGCTCGCCTGCTGACAGAAATCCCTCGTTTCACACAGAAAATGTGTTTGATTCAGGATATCCTTAGCGTGGCAGCGAGATTTTACGCTCTTTAGATGGGCGGTAGAGCACCAGCGTTTTACCGATGACCTGTACATTACAGGCGCCGGTTTCGCGCACGATGGCTTCCACGATCAGGTTTTTAGTGTCTCTGTCTTCAGAGGCGATTTTCACCTTGATCAGCTCGTGGTGTTCCAGCGCTTGTTCAATCTCGGCAAGCACCCCTTCGGTCAAACCATTGTTGCCAAGCATCACTACAGGCTTGAGCGGATGTGCCAGACCTTTAAGGTGCTGTTTTTGTTTAGTACTCAGATTCATCGTATATTTTTGCTTACGTTGGGATTGAAAACGGTTCATTCTACCGCCATCTCCCTTATATCGCCAAATAGCTGCGTAGAAATTTACGTCACAGGCAGGTAACGATGAACCAGGACGGAAATGTTAAATGACAGGTAAAAAGCGTTCTGCCAGCTCCAGCCGCTGGCTTCAGGAACACTTTAGCGATAAATATGTTCAACAGGCACAGAAAAAGGGGTTGCGTTCCCGTGCCTGGTTTAAACTTGATGAAATACAGCAAAGTGACAAACTTTTTAAGCCGGGGATGACGGTTGTTGACCTCGGTGCGGCACCTGGCGGATGGTCCCAGTATGCGGTAACGCAGATCGGCGGAACGGGCCGAATCATCGCGTGCGATCTTTTACCAATGGATCCCATCGTCGGTGTCGACTTCCTTCAGGGCGACTTTCGTGATGAATTAGTGCTGAAAGCGTTACTTGATCGTGTAGGTGACAGTAAGGTCCAGGTTGTCATGTCAGATATGGCACCAAATATGTGCGGAACACCGGCGGTGGATATCCCCCGCGCCATGTATCTGGTGGAGCTAGCGTTAGAAATGTGTCGTGATGTACTAGCGCCTGGTGGTAGTTTTGTTGTGAAGGTGTTTCAGGGCGAAGGTTTCGAGGAGTATCTTAAGGAAATTCGCTCCCTGTTTGCGAAGGTTAAAGTTCGTAAGCCGGACTCTTCCCGGGCCCGTTCCCGAGAAGTGTATATTGTAGCGACCGGGCGAAAATGATAACCGGTAGATTTCAGGCGAAAGTTTGAATGAAACTGGATATAGAGTATCCTGACGCTGTTTTTAACACAGTTGTAATATGAGGTTAATCCCTTGAGTGACATGGCGAAAAACCTAATACTCTGGCTGGTCATTGCCGTTGTGCTGATGTCAGTATTCCAGAGCTTTGGGCCCAGCGAGTCGAATGGCCGCAAGGTGGATTATTCTACCTTCCTGCAGGAGGTCAATCAGGACCAGGTTCGCGAAGCGCGTATCAACGGACGTGAGATCAACGTTACCAAGAAAGATAGTAACCGTTACACGACTTACATCCCGGTGAACGATCCTAAGCTGCTTGATAACCTTCTGACCAAAAACGTCAAGGTGGTAGGTGAGCCGCCAGAAGAACCAAGCCTGCTGGCTTCTATCTTCATTTCCTGGTTCCCGATGCTGCTTCTTATTGGCGTCTGGATCTTCTTTATGCGCCAGATGCAGGGCGGCGGTGGCAAAGGTGCCATGTCGTTCGGTAAGAGCAAGGCGCGTATGCTGACGGAAGACCAGATCAAGACTACTTTCGCTGACGTCGCCGGTTGTGACGAAGCGAAAGAAGAGGTGGGTGAACTGGTTGAATACCTGCGTGAACCGAGCCGTTTCCAGAAGCTGGGCGGTAAGATCCCGAAAGGCGTGCTGATGGTTGGCCCTCCGGGTACCGGTAAAACCCTGCTGGCGAAAGCCATCGCAGGTGAAGCGAAGGTGCCGTTCTTTACTATTTCAGGTTCTGACTTCGTCGAAATGTTTGTGGGTGTCGGTGCATCTCGTGTGCGTGACATGTTCGAGCAGGCCAAGAAGGCAGCACCGTGCATTATCTTCATCGATGAAATCGACGCCGTGGGCCGCCAGCGTGGCGCAGGCCTGGGCGGTGGTCATGATGAACGTGAACAGACGCTGAACCAGATGCTGGTTGAGATGGACGGCTTCGAAGGTAACGAAGGTATCATCGTTATCGCGGCGACTAACCGTCCTGACGTACTTGACCCTGCGCTGCTGCGTCCAGGCCGTTTCGACCGTCAGGTTGTTGTGGGTCTGCCGGACGTTCGCGGCCGTGAACAGATTCTGAAAGTTCACATGCGTCGCGTACCGCTGGCGCCAGATATCGACGCGGCAATCATTGCGCGCGGTACTCCTGGCTTCTCCGGTGCTGACCTGGCGAACCTGGTCAACGAAGCAGCTCTGTTTGCCGCTCGCGGTAACAAGCGCGTCGTATCGATGGTGGAGTTCGAGAAAGCGAAAGACAAAATCATGATGGGTGCGGAACGTCGCTCTATGGTGATGACGGAAGCGCAGAAAGAGTCCACGGCATACCACGAAGCGGGTCACGCGATTATCGGTCGCCTCGTGCCGGAACACGATCCGGTGCATAAAGTGACGATTATTCCGCGCGGTCGTGCGCTGGGTGTGACCTTCTTCCTGCCTGAAGGAGACGCGATCAGCGCCAGCCGTCAGAAGCTGGAAAGCCAGATTTCGACCCTGTACGGCGGTCGTCTGGCAGAAGAGATTATCTACGGTGTGGAACATGTTTCTACCGGTGCGTCCAACGACATTAAAGTTGCGACAAACCTGGCGCGTAACATGGTGACGCAGTGGGGCTTCTCCGACAAACTCGGTCCGCTGCTGTATGCAGAGGAAGAGGGTGAAGTATTCCTGGGCCGTTCTGTGGCTAAAGCGAAACATATGTCCGATGAGACGGCACGTATCATCGATCAGGAAGTAAAATCTCTGGTAGAGCGTAACTACGCACGTGCACGCCAGATCCTGACCGACAATATGGACATCCTGCATTCGATGAAAGATGCGCTCATGAAATATGAGACCATCGATGCACCGCAGATTGACGACCTGATGGCGCGCCGTGAAGTGCGTCCGCCAGCGGGCTGGGAAGACCCAGGCGCTTCCAATAATTCTGACAACAATGGCACCCCGCGTGCGCCGCGTCCGGTTGATGAACCGCGTACGCCAAACCCGGGCAACACCATGTCAGAACAGTTGGGCGATAAGTAAGCCACTGCTGTTGAAGCGTTTGTCTGTAACTCAAACCCTGGAGCTTGCTCCGGGGTTTTTCATTTCTGTTTAACGATATAGATACCAGGGATTTCGCCATGAAATTATTCGCTCAGGACTCGCATCTCGATCTTTCACATCCCCATGTGATGGGGATCCTGAATGTTACCCCTGACTCTTTCTCAGACGGCGGCACGCATAACACGCTTATCGAGGCGGTTAAGCACGCGAATTTAATGATTAATGCGGGCGCCACCATTATTGACGTGGGCGGCGAATCGACGCGTCCTGGTGCGGCGGACGTGTCTGTGGAAGAAGAGCTGGCGCGCGTGGTGCCGGTGGTTGAAGCTATCGCGCAGCGGTTTGAAGTATGGATCTCCGTTGATACCTCTAAACCCGAAGTGATTCGTGAAGTGGCGAGAGTGGGCGCTCACATTATCAATGATATTCGTTCACTCACCGAGCCTGGCGCACTGGAGGCCGCGGCAGAGACCGGGTTACCGGTATGCCTGATGCATATGCAGGGTCAGCCGAAAACCATGCAGGAAGCACCGAAGTATGATGATGTCTTTGCCGACGTGAATCGCTTCTTTATTGAACATATTGCGCGCTGCGAACGTGCAGGTATCCCAAAAGAGAAATTGTTGCTCGACCCGGGGTTCGGTTTCGGTAAAAATCTCTCCCACAATTATGCGTTGCTCGCGCGCTTATCGGAATTCCATCACTTTGACCTGCCGCTGCTGGTGGGGATGTCGAGAAAGTCGATGATTGGGCAGTTGCTGAACGTGGGGCCGAGCGAACGCCTGAGCGGCAGCCTGGCCTGCGCGGTGATTGCGGCGATGCAGGGCGCGCACATTATTCGTGTCCATGACGTCAAAGAAACAGTAGAAGCCATGCGTGTGGTGGAAGCCACACTGGCAGCGAAGGAAAACAAACGCTATGAGTAATCGTAAGTATTTTGGTACCGATGGTATCCGTGGGCGTGTAGGCGATGCTCCCATCACCCCTGATTTTGTCCTGAAGCTCGGCTGGGCTGCTGGCAAAGTGCTGGCGCGTCATGGTTCCCGTAAGATCATTATCGGTAAAGACACCCGTATTTCCGGCTATATGCTGGAGTCAGCGCTGGAAGCGGGTCTGGCGGCGGCTGGACTGTCCGCGTCCTTTACGGGCCCAATGCCGACACCTGCAGTCGCGTATCTGACGCGTACCTTCCGTGCGGAAGCGGGGATTGTTATCTCAGCTTCTCACAACCCGTTCTACGACAACGGCATTAAATTCTTCTCCATTGACGGCACCAAGCTCCCGGATGACGTGGAAGAAGCCATTGAAGCCGAAATGGAAAAAGAGATCACCTGCGTTGATTCCGCAGAGCTGGGTAAAGCGAACCGTATCGTTGATGCGGCGGGCCGTTATATCGAATTCTGTAAAGGCACCTTCCCGAATGAGCTGAGCCTGGCTCACCTCAAAATTGTGGTGGACTGTGCTAATGGCGCGACCTATCACATCGCCCCGAATGTCTTCCGCGAACTGGGTGCGAAAGTCATCACCATTGGCTGCGAGCCGGATGGTCTGAACATTAACGAGCAGGTGGGGGCAACTGACGTTCGTGCCCTGCAGGCGCGTGTTCTGGCAGAGAAAGCCGACCTGGGCATTGCGCTGGACGGCGACGGTGACCGCGTGATCATGGTCGACCACGAAGGTAACAAGGTCGACGGCGATCAGATCCTCTACATCATTGCCCGTGAGGGCCTGCGTCAGGGCCAGCTGCGCGGCGGTGCGGTGGGTACGCTGATGAGTAACATGGGCCTGGAACTGGCGCTGAAACAGCTCGGTATTCCGTTTGTCCGCGCGAAAGTGGGTGACCGCTATGTGCTGGAAAAATTGCAGGAGAAGGGCTGGCGCATCGGCGCAGAAAACTCGGGTCACGTGATCCTGCTCGATAAAACCACCACCGGTGACGGTATCGTGGCCGCGCTGCAGGTGGTTGCCGCGATGGCGCGCAACCATATGAGCCTGCACGATCTGTGCAGCGGGATGAAAATGTTCCCACAGATCCTGGTTAACGTACGCTTCACTGCCGGTAAAGGCGATCCGCTGGAAAACGAGAACGTCAAAGCGGTGATGGCTGACGTTGAAGCGGCCCTGGGCAATCGTGGTCGCGTGCTGCTGCGTAAGTCCGGTACTGAACCGCTGATCCGCGTGATGGTGGAAGGTGAAGACGAAGCGCAGGTAACCGAATTTGCACACCGTATTGCGGATGCTGTGAAAGCTGCATAATTGTGCACGCTAAATGTATAAAAAGGCGGCTTTTGTCGCCTTTGTTTTAAGCAATTAATGGCTTTTTGCTGTTTTTTTCCGCAGTTGATACAATGCGTCAAAAATGCCCTTGCGAAGGTCATTCGCTTTGGTTAGTATTCACACCCGCTTCAGTGGGAAACAAAAATCCTGCTAAATGGTCGAAGCATTGGTATGCGGCAAATCCGCAAGGAACAGGTTGATTATGTACGAAGCTCTTTTAGTTGTTTTCCTTATTGTAGCCATCGCTCTCGTAGCGCTGATTATGCTGCAGCAAGGTAAAGGCGCTGATATGGGAGCCTCCTTCGGAGCAGGCGCTTCCGGTACGCTGTTCGGTTCAAGTGGTTCTGCGAACTTCATGACCCGCACAACGGCGATTCTGGCTACGCTGTTCTTCATCATCAGCCTTGTGCTTGGCAATATCAACAGCAACAAGACCAGCAAAGGAAGCGAGTGGGAAAATCTGAGCGCGCCAGCGAAAACTGAGCAGACTCAGCCAGCTGCACCGGCTAAGCCGACCAGCGATATCCCGCACTAAGTATTCTGTACCGAGGTGGTGGAATTGGTAGACACGCTACCTTGAGGTGGTAGTGCCCTAACGGGCTTGTGGGTTCGAGTCCCATCCTCGGTACCAATATTCCAGAAGAAAGACGTCGAAAGGCGTCTTTTTTTTCGTCTGCATATTCTGAGGTGTGGTTTTGTAGGCCCGGTAAGCGCAGCGCCACCGGGCAAAATGACGGGTGACGCTGCGTTTACCCGCCCTGCGAAAGTCCACAAAAAAGGCGTCCATAGGACGCCTTTTGCACGTTATATCAGCGATTACTTCTTATCGCTGTGCTCCAGGTTTTCAACCTGCGGCAGACCGTTACCGGAATTCGCGGAGAGCAGGCCATTCTCAACATAGTTGAACAGCTTCTCGCGGGTATCGGTGATGTCCAGGTTACGCATAGTCAGCTGACCGATACGATCGTCCGGCGAGAACACGGATTCACCTTTCTCCATGGTCAGACGCTCTGCTTTATAGGTCAGGTTGTCAGACACGGTGTTCAGGATGGAGTAGTCGTTACCGCGACGCAGTTCCAGCGTTACTTCACCGGTGATTGCGCTTGCCACCCAACGCTGCAGCGCATCGCGCAGCATCAGCGCCTGTGGATCGAACCAGCGGCCCTGATACAGCAGTTTACCCAGCTGACGGCCATGAGAGTGATACTGCTCAATGGTGTCTTCGTTGTGAATGCCGGTCAGCAAACGCTCGTAAGCGATGTGCAGCATCGCCATTCCCGGGGCTTCATAGATGCCGCGGCTTTTCGCTTCGATGATGCGGTTTTCAATCTGATCGCTCATACCCAGACCGTGACGACCGCCAATACGGTTCGCTTCCAGCATCAGCTCAACATCATCAGAGAAGGTTTTACCGTTTAGCGCAACCGGATGGCCGCGTTCAAAACGTATGGTCACTTCTTCAGCCTGGATCTTCACGTTCTCGTCCCAGAACTTCACGCCCATGATCGGGTTAACGATCTTCACGCTTGAGTTCAGGAATTCCAGGTCTTTCGCTTCGTGCGTCGCACCCAGCATGTTGGAGTCAGTGGAGTAAGCTTTCTCGACAGACATCTTATAGTCGAAACCGCAGGCGATCATAAACTCGGACATCTCATGACGGCCACCCAGCTCGTCGATGAAGTCGGTATCCAGCCACGGCTTGTAGATCTGCAGTTCGGCGTTGGTCAGCAGGCCATAACGATAGAAACGCTCAATATCGTTGCCTTTATAGGTACTGCCGTCACCCCAGATGTTGACGCCGTCTTCTTTCATCGCCGCAACCAGCATGGTGCCGGTGACCGCACGGCCCAGCGGGGTGGTGTTGAAATAGGTCAGGCCGCCGGTGGTGTTATGGAACGCACCGCACTGAATAGCCGCGATACCTTCAGCGACCAGTTGCTTACGGCAGTCAATCAGGCGCGCGTTCTCTGCACCATACTCTTTAGCGCGACGAGGAATGGCATCATAGTCGTCCTCATCCGGCTGACCCAGGTTCGCGGTATAGGCGTACGGAACCGCTCCCTTCTGGCGCATCCACAGTAGTGCAGCGCTGGTATCCAGGCCACCTGAGAAAGCGATGCCAATACGTTGTCCAACCGGAAGATGCTTGAGAATAGTCGTCATAGAATAAAACCCTGCTTGATTGACTGATTAGAGACCGCTTTCGCTCTCTTGTGCATTTTTATGCAAAATAAGTGAGTATTCATTTAATCATCTTTTGGCGAAGACCGGAAGAGAGTCGTGCGTTTTTTGTAAAAATTTTGGTCTAATTGATCTGGCGGAAGTTGGGTTGACAGGTGGGGTCAACTATCAATATACTAAACGCCGATTTTACGTCCCGTCTTCGGTACCAAATCCCAGCATTATTTGCAAATTCTGTCCAAAACGCGTAGAATTTGCCACGTTTCAGGCGCGGGGTGGAGCAGCCTGGTAGCTCGTCGGGCTCATAACCCGAAGGTCGTCGGTTCAAATCCGGCCCCCGCAACCACTTTCCCATAAAGTTCTTTTTCAAATATACTGTGAAGACTTAGAGCCTTCGTAGCTGGATTTGAAAAAATTCTTTCGGAAAGTGCTCCAGGCCACAGTTGTGGCTATAGGGTTCAGTTATCTAAAGCCCCGATTTATCGGGGTTTTTTGTTATCTGACTACAGAATAACTGGGCTTTACGCCCTTTTTTTATGTCTTGGGGGTGGGCTTGTCCACATTAGAGCAAAAATTAACAGAGATGATTACTGCACCGGTCGAAGCACTGGGCTACGAACTGGTCGGCATCGAATTCGTTCGCGGCCGTACATCGACGCTGCGCATCTATATTGATAGTGAAGATGGCATCAATGTTGATGATTGTGCTGATGTCAGCCACCAGGTGAGTGCGGTTCTTGATGTTGAAGACCCGATTACCGTTGCGTACAACCTGGAAGTTTCCTCACCTGGCCTCGATCGCCCGATGTTCACGGCCGAGCACTATGTGCGCTTTACCGGTGAAGAAGTGGCTCTCGTTCTGCGTATGGCCGTACAGAACCGCCGTAAATGGCAGGGAATTATCAAAGCCGTTGATGGTGAAATGATCACGGTGACAGTCGAAGGCAAAGATGAAGTGTTCGCGCTGAGTAATATCCAGAAGGCGAACCTGGTTCCCCACTTTTAACAGTCTGGATTGAGGTGAAAAGCCCGCGATGAACAAAGAAATTTTGGCTGTTGTTGAAGCCGTCTCCAACGAGAAATCACTGCCGCGTGAGAAGATTTTCGAAGCGCTGGAAAGTGCACTGGCTACAGCAACCAAGAAAAAATACGAACAAGAGATCGATGTTCGCGTAGAAATCGATCGTAAAAGCGGTGACTTCGATACATTCCGTCGTTGGGTAATCGTTGAAGAAGTGACCCAGCCGACCAAAGAGATCACGCTGGAAGCCGCCCGTTTTGAAGACGAAAGTCTGAACGTGGGTGACTACGTTGAAGATCAGATCGAATCTGTGACCTTCGACCGTATCACCACGCAGACCGCTAAACAGGTTATCGTGCAGAAAGTGCGCGAAGCCGAGCGCGCGCTGGTTGTCGATCAGTTCCGCGATCAGGAAGGCGAGATCATCACCGGTGTGGTGAAGAAAGTGAACCGCGACAACATCTCCCTCGAGATCAAATCCGAAGGGTTGCCGGGTAACGCTGAAGCCGTGATCCTGCGTGAAGATATGCTGCCGCGTGAAAACTTCCGTCCAGGCGACCGTATTCGCGGTGTTCTGTACGCCGTTCGCCCTGAAGCGCGTGGTGCACAGCTGTTCGTGACCCGTTCTAAACCAGAAATGCTGGTAGAACTGTTCCGTATCGAAGTGCCGGAAATCGGTGAAGAAGTTATCGAAATTAAAGCGGCGGCTCGCGATCCGGGCTCCCGTGCGAAAATTGCGGTGAAAACCAACGACAAGCGTATCGACCCGGTCGGTGCTTGCGTCGGTATGCGCGGTGCGCGCGTTCAGGCAGTTTCTACTGAGCTGGGCGGCGAACGTATTGATATCGTTCTGTGGGATGACAACCCGGCGCAGTTCGTGATCAACGCAATGGCTCCAGCTGATGTGGCGTCTATCGTTGTTGACGAAGACAAACACACCATGGATATCGCTGTTGAAGCGGGCAACCTGGCGCAGGCAATCGGCCGTAACGGTCAGAACGTACGCCTGGCGTCACAGCTGAGCGGCTGGGAACTCAACGTAATGACCGTTGATGACCTGCAGGCTAAGCATCAGGCTGAAGCCCATGCGGCGATCGATACCTTCACTAAATACCTGGATATTGACGAAGACTTCGCCACTGTTCTGGTTGAAGAAGGATTCTCTACGCTGGAAGAACTGGCCTATGTGCCAATGAAAGAGCTGCTGGAAATTGACGGTCTGGATGAACCAACCGTTGAAGCCCTGCGTGAACGCGCTAAAAACGCACTGACCACCCTGGCGCTGGCTCAGGAAGAAAGCCTTGGCGATAAGAAGCCGGCTGATGACCTGCTGAATCTGGAAGGTCTTGATCGTGCGATTGCGTTCAAGCTGGCTGCCCGTGGTGTTTGTACGCTGGAAGATCTCGCTGAGCAAGGCGTTGATGACCTGGCTGATATCGAAGGTTTAACCGACGAGAAAGCCGGCGAGCTCATCATGGCCGCACGTAATATTTGCTGGTTTGGCGACGAAGCGTAATAAACTGTAGCAGGAAGGAACAGCATGACTGATGTAACTGTAAAATCGCTGGCTGCTGAGATTCAGACCTCCGTGGACCGCCTGGTACAGCAATTTGCTGATGCAGGGATCCCGAAGTCCGCTGATGACTCGGTGACCGCGCAAGAAAAACAAACCTTGTTAACGCACCTGAACCGTGAACACGGTTCTACGCCTGACAAGTTAACGCTGCAGCGCAAAACGCGCAGCACGTTAAACATCCCTGGTACCGGTGGCAAAAGCAAATCGGTACAAATTGAAGTCCGCAAGACGCGCACCTTTGTAAAACGTGATCCGCAAGAGGCAGAACGCCTTGCCGCGGAAGAGCAGGCACAGCGTGAAGCGGAAGAACAAGCTCAGCGTGAGGCGGAAGCAGCCGCCAAACGTGAAGCAGAATTAAAAGCTGAACGTGAGGCCGCAGAAAAAGCGAAACGCGACGCAAGTGATAAAGTGAAGCGTGACGCTGCGGAAAAAGACAAAGTGAGCAATCAACAGACAGACGAAATGACCAAAACCGCCCAGGCTGAAAAAGCCCGCCGTGAAAATGAAGCTGCCGAGCTGAAGCGTAAAGCGGAAGAAGAAGCCCGCCGTAAGCTGGAAGAAGAAGCTCGCCGCGTCGCCGAAGAAGCGCGCCGCATGGCAGAAGAAAACGAGAAGAATGGTGTGAATACCGTTGAGCCGACTGAAGACACCAGCGACTATCACGTGACCACTTCTCAGCATGCGCGTCAGGCTGAAGATGATAACGACCGTGAAGTAGAAGGCGGCCGTGGCCGTGGTCGTAATGCAAAAGCAGCGCGTCCGGCGAAAAAAGGCAACAAGCACGCTGAATCCAAAGCTGACCGTGAAGAAGCACGCGCTGCTGTTCGCGGCGGTAAAGGCGGCAAGCGTAAAGGTTCCGCGCTGCAGCAGGGCTTCCAGAAGCCGGCTCAGGCAGTTAACCGTGACGTCGTGATTGGCGAAACCATTACCGTTGGCGAACTGGCGAACAAGATGGCGGTTAAAGGCTCTCAGGTCATCAAAGCAATGATGAAGCTGGGTGCCATGGCGACCATCAACCAGGTCATCGATCAGGAAACCGCACAACTGGTTGCTGAAGAGATGGGCCACAAAGTTATCCTGCGTCGTGAAAACGAGCTGGAAGAAGCAGTAATGAGCGACCGTGACACAGGTGCTGCGGCTGAACCGCGTGCACCGGTTGTGACCATCATGGGTCACGTTGACCACGGTAAAACCTCTCTGCTTGACTACATTCGTTCTACTAAGGTTGCCTCTGGTGAAGCGGGTGGTATTACCCAGCACATCGGTGCTTACCACGTAGAAACTGACAACGGTATGATCACCTTCCTGGATACTCCGGGCCACGCCGCGTTTACCTCAATGCGTGCTCGTGGTGCTCAGGCGACGGATATCGTTGTTCTGGTTGTTGCTGCAGACGACGGCGTCATGCCGCAGACCATCGAAGCTATCCAGCACGCGAAAGCAGCAGGTGTGCCGGTTGTGGTTGCAGTGAACAAGATCGATAAGCCAGAAGCGGATCCCGATCGTGTTAAAAACGAACTTTCCCAGTACGGTATTCTGCCGGAAGAGTGGGGCGGCGAAAGCCAGTTCGTACACGTGTCTGCGAAAGCGGGTACCGGTATCGACGAACTGCTGGACGCGATCCTGCTGCAGGCCGAAGTTCTGGAGCTGAAAGCCATCCGTAACGGTATGGCGAGCGGTGCGGTTATCGAATCCTTCCTGGATAAAGGACGTGGCCCGGTTGCTACCGTTCTGGTTCGCGAAGGTACGCTGCATAAAGGCGATATCGTTCTGTGCGGTTTCGAATACGGTCGCGTTCGTGCGATGCGTAACGAACTGGGTCAGGAAGTGCTGGAAGCAGGTCCGTCCATTCCAGTGGAAATCCTGGGTCTGTCCGGTGTTCCGGCTGCCGGTGACGAAGTGACCGTGGTGCGTGACGAGAAGAAAGCGCGTGAAGTGGCACTCTATCGTCAGGGTAAATTCCGTGAAGTTAAACTGGCTCGTCAGCAGAAATCTAAACTCGAGAACATGTTTGCCAACATGACCGATGGCGAAGTTCACGAAGTGAACATCGTTCTGAAAGCCGACGTTCAGGGTTCTGTGGAAGCGATCTCCGACTCCTTGCTGAAACTGTCTACCGACGAAGTGAAAGTGAAGATCATCGGTTCTGGCGTAGGTGGTATCACCGAAACCGACGCGACCCTGGCTGCTGCCTCCAACGCTATCCTGGTTGGCTTCAACGTTCGTGCGGATGCATCCGCGCGTAAAGTGATTGAAGCTGAAAGCCTGGATCTGCGCTACTACTCCGTCATCTATAACCTGATCGACGAAGTGAAAGCAGCGATGAGCGGCATGCTGTCTCCTGAGCTGAAACAGCAGATCATCGGTCTGGCTGAAGTACGTGACGTGTTCAAATCACCGAAATTCGGTGCGATCGCGGGCTGTATGGTTACCGAAGGTAACATCAAGCGTCACAACCCAATCCGCGTACTGCGTGACAACGTGGTTATCTACGAAGGCGAGCTGGAATCCCTGCGCCGCTTCAAAGATGACGTTAACGAAGTCCGTAACGGCATGGAATGTGGTATCGGCGTGAAGAACTACAACGACGTTCGCGTTGGCGATATGATCGAAGTGTTCGAGATCATCGAAATTCAGCGTACCATCGCTTAATCTTCGTCGGCTTTTGGGCCGCCACTGCGTTGGCTGCGCTCGTTCACCCCGGTCACATAGTTATCTATGCTCCCGGGGATTCACGAGCTTGCCGCCTTGTTGCAACCCAAAATCCTTAGAAGATTAACTAGCGTAGGCCGGGTAAGCGAAGCGCCACCCGGCAATAATTTTAAAAGGGGCTTTTAGCCCCTTTTTTGTCTGGAGAATTTATTATGGCGAAAGAATTTGGTCGCCCTCAGCGCGTAGCGCAGGAAATGCAGAAAGAGATCGCACTCATTCTGCAACGTGAAATTAAAGACCCGCGCGTCGGCATGATGACCACCGTTTCCGGTGTCGAAATGTCCCGCGATTTGGCCTATGCAAAAGTGTTCGTCACCTTCCTGAACGATCAGGACGAAGCGGCAGTGAAAAACGGCATTAAAGCGTTGCAGGAAGCCTCTGGTTTCATCCGCTCCCTGCTTGGCAAAGCGATGCGCCTGCGTATCGTGCCTGAGCTGACCTTCTTCTACGACAACTCGCTGGTCGAAGGTATGCGTATGTCCAACCTGGTGACCAGCGTGGTTAAACATGACGACGAGCGTCGTGTTAACCCGGCGGACGACAGCAAGGAGGACTAATGAGTCGTCCTCGTCGTCGCGGTCGCGACGTGCATGGTGTGCTGCTGCTGGATAAACCCCAGGGCGCTTCCAGCAACGACGTGCTGCAGAAAGTTAAGCGTATTTATAACGCCAACCGTGCGGGCCACACCGGCGCGCTCGATCCGCTGGCAACCGGCATGCTGCCGGTCTGCCTGGGAGAGGCGACAAAGTTTTCCCAGTACCTGCTCGACTCCGATAAGCGCTACCGCGTTATCGCTAAGCTGGGCCAGCGCACGGATACCTCCGACGCGGATGGCCAGGTGGTGGAAGAGCGTCCGGTGACGTTCAGCGCGGAACAGCTTGATGCTGCGCTGGAGAGCTTCCGTGGAGACACGATGCAGGTGCCGTCGATGTATTCGGCGCTGAAATATCAGGGCAAGAAGCTCTACGAATATGCGCGCCAGGGCATTGATGTCCCGCGTGAAGCCCGTCCGATAACCGTGTATGAGCTGCTGTTTATTCGCCACGAAGGCGATGAGCTGGAGCTGGAAGTACACTGTTCGAAAGGGACCTATATTCGCACCATCATCGACGACCTCGGTGAAAAGCTGGGCTGCGGTGCGCATGTGATTTACCTGCGCCGTCTGGCGGTAAGCAAGTACCCGGTGGAGCGGATGGTGACCCTGGAACATCTGCGCGAGCTGGTAGAACAGGCGGAAGCGCAGGGGATCGCGCCGGCAGATTTGCTGGATCCCTTGCTGATGCCGATGGACAGTCCGGCAGCGGACTTCCCGGTTGTTAATCTTCCTTTAACATCGTCCGTTTACTTTAAGAACGGCAACCCGGTTCGTACGGCGGAAGCGCCGCTGGAGGGACTGGTACGCGTGACCGAAGGTGACGAAGGGAAATTCATCGGTATGGGCGAAATGGATGGCGAAGGGCGCGTTGCGCCGCGTCGTCTGGTCGTCGAATATCCGGTCGACGCGTGACGGTGGTAACGGCTCACCTTGCGATAAGCAGGGGAGACGAGTAGAATATCGCCGCTTAACGCCTGGTAAATTGTTTAACAATCTGCGGGGCGTACATGGGATTGCTGAATTAGAGATCGGCATCCTTACATTCTTTATACTTTGGAGTTTGAAAATGTCTCTAAGCGTTGAAGCTAAAGCTAAAATCGTTTCTGAGTTTGGTCGTGGTACTAACGACAGCGGTTCTACTGAAGTTCAGGTTGCACTGCTGACTGCACAGATTAACCACCTGCAGGGTCACTTTGCAGAGCACAAAAAAGATCACCACAGCCGTCGTGGTCTGCTGCGTATGGTTTCTCAGCGTCGTAAACTGCTCGACTACCTGAAACGTAAAGATGTTGCACGCTACACCGCGCTGATCGAGCGTCTGGGTCTGCGTCGCTAATTCTTGCGAGTTTCAGAAAAGGGGGCCTGATGGCCCCTTTTTTCAACCAGACGGCAGCAATTCACTGGAAACTATTGTATTGTTGCTATAAATGATCTTCATTGCAGAGGTTCGCGCGGCTAATGAGAGGCTTCACCCATGGGGGTGTTGGTTGTCATTAGTCGCGAGGATGCGAAGAAGGTCGGGTTAAATCGACAGCACACCGGTGGTGTGCTGTCAAACATTTAAGAAAGGACAGAACTTTGCTGAATCCGATCGTTCGTAAATTCCAGTATGGTCAACATACCGTCACGCTGGAAACCGGCATGATGGCACGTCAGGCTACTGCTGCCGTTATGGTAAGCATGGATGACACTGCGGTATTCGTTACCGTTGTTGGCCAGAAAAAAGCTAAACCAGGTCAGGACTTCTTCCCGCTGACCGTTAACTACCAGGAGCGTACCTACGCTGCCGGTAAAATCCCGGGTGGTTTCTTCCGTCGTGAAGGCCGTCCAAGCGAAGGCGAAACGCTGATTGCGCGTCTGATTGACCGCCCGGTTCGTCCGCTGTTCCCGGAAGGCTTCGTTAACGAAGTACAGGTTATCGCGACCGTTGTTTCCGTTAACCCACAGGTTAACCCGGACATCGTTGCCATGATCGGCGCATCCGCTGCCCTGTCACTGTCTGGTATTCCATTCAATGGCCCAATCGGTGCCGCGCGCGTTGGCTACATCAATGACCAGTACGTGCTGAACCCAACCCAGGAAGAGCTGAAAGAAAGTAAGCTGGACCTGGTTGTTGCGGGTACTGAAGCGGCTGTACTGATGGTTGAATCCGAAGCTGAACTGCTGAGCGAAGACCAGATGCTGGGCGCTGTGGTATTTGGCCACGACCAGCAGCAGATCGTTATCCAGAACATCAACGACCTGGTGAAAGAAGCCGGTAAACCACGTTGGGACTGGCAGCCAGAAGCAGCAAACGACGCGCTGAACGCACGCGTTGCAGCCCTGGCAGAATCTCGTCTGAGCGATGCATACCGCATCACTGACAAGCAGGAGCGTTACGCTCAGGTTGACGTGATCAAGTCTGAGACTATCTCGACGCTGGTTGCTGAAGACGAAGCGCTGGATGCTAACGAACTGAGCGACATCCTGCACGCTATCGAGAAAAACGTTGTTCGTAGCCGTGTACTGGCAGGCGAGCCGCGTATCGATGGCCGCGAAAAAGACATGATCCGTGGTCTGGATGTGCGTACTGGCGTTCTGCCACGTACTCACGGTTCCGCGCTGTTCACCCGTGGCGAAACGCAGGCGCTGGTTACCGCGACCCTGGGTACTGCACGTGACGCACAGATCATCGACGAACTGATGGGCGAGCGCACTGACAGCTTCCTGTTCCACTACAACTTCCCTCCGTACTCCGTAGGCGAAACCGGTATGGTTGGCTCGCCGAAGCGTCGTGAAATTGGTCACGGTCGTCTGGCGAAGCGCGGCGTGCTGGCAGTAATGCCAGAAGCTGACAAGTTCCCGTACACCGTTCGTGTGGTTTCTGAAATCACCGAATCCAACGGTTCTTCTTCCATGGCTTCCGTGTGTGGTGCTTCTCTGGCGCTGATGGATGCAGGCGTGCCAATCAAAGCCGCCGTTGCGGGTATCGCAATGGGCCTGGTGAAAGAAGGCGACAACTTCGTTGTTCTGTCTGACATTCTGGGTGACGAAGACCACCTGGGTGATATGGACTTCAAAGTAGCGGGTTCCCGCGAAGGTATCTCTGCGCTGCAGATGGATATCAAAATTGAAGGTATCACCAAAGAGATCATGCAGGTTGCTCTGAACCAGGCTAAAGGTGCTCGTCTGCACATCCTGGGCGTGATGGAACAGGCGATTAACGCGCCGCGTGGCGACATTTCTCAGTTCGCTCCACGTATCCACACCATCAAGATCAACCCAGATAAGATCAAAGATGTTATCGGTAAGGGCGGTTCCGTAATCCGTGCGCTGACCGAAGAGACTGGCACCACGATCGAAATCGAAGATGACGGTACTGTGAAGATCGCAGCAACCGACGGCGAGAAAGCGAAATTCGCGATCCGTCGCATCGAAGAAATCACGGCAGAGATCGAAGTGGGCCGCGTCTACGCAGGTAAAGTGACCCGTATCGTTGACTTTGGCGCGTTCGTTGCCATCGGTGGCGGTAAAGAAGGTCTGGTTCACATCTCTCAGATCGCTGACAAGCGCGTTGAGAAAGTGACCGATTACCTGCAGATGGGTCAGGAAGTACCGGTGAAAGTTCTGGAAGTTGATCGCCAGGGCCGTATCCGTCTGAGCATTAAAGAAGCAACCGAGCAGTCTCAGCCAGCTGCTGCGCCAGAAGCACAGGCAGCAGAACAGCAAGGCGAGTAAGTTGCCATTTGCCCTCCGTTTTGCGGAGGGCCTATTATCAGGCAGGACGCCTTGTTAAGCCGCCGGGGGACAGGACGTTCATCCAATAGTTGTCTTCGGGAGTGGGAAATGAAGCCTTTTTTGCGCTGGTGTTTCGTTGCGACAGCTTTAACGCTGGCAGGATGCAGCAACTCTGCCTGGCGTAAGAGCGAAGTCCTCGCAGTGCCATTGCAACCGACTTTGCAGCAGGAAGTGATTCTGGCACGCATGGAACAAATACTTGCCAGTCGGGCTTTAACCGATGAAGAACGCGCACAGCTTTTATATGAGCGCGGAGTGTTGTATGATAGTCTCGGTCTGAGGGCATTGGCGCGAAATGATTTTTCACAAGCGCTGGCTATCCGACCTGATATGCCTGAAGTATTCAATTACTTAGGCATTTATTTAACGCAGGCAGGCAATTTTGATGCTGCCTATGAAGCGTTTGATTCTGTACTTGAGCTTGATCCAACTTACAACTACGCGCACTTGAATCGCGGTATCGCATTGTATTACGGCGGTCGTGATAAGTTAGCGCAAGATGATCTGCTGGCGTTTTATCAAGACGATCCTAATGATCCTTTCCGTAGCCTGTGGCTTTACATCGTTGAGCGGAAGCTCGATGAGAAGCAGGCAAAAGAGGCACTGAAACAGCGCTTCGATAAATCGGACAAGGAACAGTGGGGATGGAACATTGTCGAGTTCTACCTGGGCAACATTAGCGAAGCAACGCTGATGGAACGCCTCAAGGCGGACGCAACGGATAACACCTCGCTCGCTGAGCATCTCAGTGAAACCAACTTCTATTTAGGTAAGTACTACCTAAGTCTGGGGGATATGGACAGCGCTACGGCACTGTTCAAATTAGCGGTTGCTAACAACGTACACAACTTCGTTGAGCACCGTTATGCATTGTTGGAATTATCGCTCTTGGGCCAGGAGCATGACGACCTGGCAGAATCGGACCAGCAATAGCTGACGACATAAACATCAGCCCGTAATCTTTTGATTGCCATCACCTTAACTGGTGAGGGCGTTGTTGTTCGTCAATACACCTACTTTGAGCCGGTTCACACTTTTCAATGAAAATTGCTAATCATTTTCACGATGAGCTAAGTAGACTGGCCGCCATTAATATCGAGGCACTTGTACTACATGGCTGAATTCGAAACCACTTTTGCAGATCTGGGCCTGAAGGCTCCTATCCTTGAAGCCCTTAACGATCTGGGTTACGAAAAACCATCTCCGATCCAGGCTGAGTGTATCCCACACCTGCTTTCTGGTCGTGACGTGCTGGGCATGGCCCAGACTGGTAGCGGTAAAACTGCAGCATTCTCGCTGCCGCTGTTGAACAACATTGATCCGGACCTGCGTGCACCGCAGATCCTCGTCCTGGCTCCAACCCGTGAACTGGCTGTTCAGGTTGCAGAAGCCATGACGGAATTCTCTAAACATATGCGCGGCGTAAACGTGGTAGCCCTGTACGGCGGCCAGCGTTATGACGTGCAGTTACGCGCCCTGCGCCAGGGCCCACAGATTGTTGTCGGTACGCCGGGCCGTCTGCTGGATCACCTGAAGCGCGGTACTCTGGACCTCTCTAAACTGAGCGGCCTGGTACTGGATGAAGCAGATGAAATGCTGCGTATGGGCTTCATCGAAGACGTCGAAACCATCATGGCGCAGATCCCGGACGGTCATCAGACCGCGCTGTTCTCTGCCACCATGCCTGAAGCGATTCGTCGTATCACCAAGCGCTTCATGAAAGATCCTCAGGAAGTGCGTATTCAGTCCAGCGTAACCACTCGCCCGGACATCAGCCAGAGCTACTGGTCTGTGTACGGCATGCGCAAAAACGAAGCGCTGGTACGTTTCCTGGAAGCAGAAGATTTTGATGCGGCGATTATCTTCGTTCGTACCAAAAACGCGACCCTGGAAGTGGCTGAAGCCCTGGAGCGTAGCGGCTACAACAGCGCAGCGCTGAACGGCGACATGAACCAGGCCCTGCGTGAGCAGACTCTGGAGCGTCTGAAAGACGGTCGTCTGGATATCCTGATTGCAACCGACGTGGCAGCACGTGGTCTGGACGTTGAGCGTATCAGCCTGGTTGTAAACTACGACATCCCGATGGATTCCGAGTCTTACGTTCACCGTATCGGCCGTACCGGTCGTGCGGGTCGTGCTGGCCGCGCGCTGCTGTTCGTTGAGAACCGCGAGCGTCGTCTGCTGCGTAACATTGAACGCACCATGAAGCTGACCATTCCAGAAGCTGACCTGCCAAACGCAGAGCTGCTGGGCAAACGCCGTCTGGAAAAATTCGCCGCGAAAGTACAGCAGCAGCTGGAAAGCAGCGATCTGGATCAGTATCGCGCGCTGCTGTCGCAGATTCAGCCTGTTGCTGAAGGCGAAGAGCTGGACATGGAAACCCTGGCCGCAGCACTGCTGAAAATGGCTCAGGGTGAACGTAGCCTGATCGTGCCACCAGATGCGCCGATGCGTCCTAAGCGTGAATTCCGTGACCGTGACGATCGCTTTGAACGTCGTGGCGACCGTAATGACCGTGGCCCACGCGGTGACCGTCCAGAGCGTGGTGGTGAAGACCGTCCACGTCGTGAACGTCGTGACGCGGGTGACATGGAACTGTACCGCATTGAAGTGGGCCGTGATGATGGCGTTGAAGTTCGTCACATCGTTGGCGCGATCGCTAACGAAGGCGACATCAGCAGCCGTTACATCGGTAACATCAAGCTGTTCGCATCTCACTCCACCATCGAGCTGCCAAAAGGCATGCCGGGCGAAGTGCTGCAGCACTTTACGCGTACCCGCATCCTGAACAAGCCGATGAACATGCAGCTGATGGGTGATGCACAGCCACGCCCTGACCGCGGTGGTGAACGTCGTGGCGGTGGTCGCAGCTTCGGTGGCGAGCGTCGTGAAGGCGGCCGCAGCGAAGGTCGCGGTGGTGAAGGTCGTCGTTTCTCCGGCGAGCGTCGCGAAAACCGTGGCCCACGTCGTGAAGAAGGCACCAGCCGCCGTCGTTTCGGTGACGCGTAAGCCTTTCGCTTCTGACGTAAAGTAAAATATACAGCCCCGATATACGTTATCGGGGCTTTTTTTATTCCTTTTGTACTCTTGTACTGGTACAGTGCGTCACATTAAAATGCAGAACCGCATGATTGACTGGAGAAAAGGCTGTATGGCGACACTAACCACCACCCAAACGTCACCCTCGCTGCTTGGCGGCGTGGTGATCATCGGCGGAACCATTATAGGTGCCGGGATGTTTTCCCTGCCCGTGGTCATGTCCGGTGCGTGGTTCTTCTGGTCGCTGGCGGCGCTGGTCTTTACCTGGTTCTGCATGCTCCATTCCGGGCTGATGATCCTTGAGGCAAACCTGAACTACCGCATTGGCTCCAGCTTCGACACCATCACCAAAGATCTGCTGGGTAAAGGCTGGAACCTGGTGAACGGGCTGTCCATCGCGTTTGTGCTCTATATCCTGACCTACGCGTATATTTCGGCGAGCGGCTCGATTCTGCATCACACCTTCTCGGAGATGTCGCTGAACGTTCCGGCGCGTCTGGCTGGGTTGTGCTTTGCGCTGGCTGTGGCGTTTATCGTCTGGATGAGTACCAAAGCGGTGAGCCGCATGACGGCGATTGTATTAGGCGCTAAGGTCATCACCTTCTTCCTGACCTTCGGCAGCCTTCTGGGGCACGTGACGCCCGCCACGCTGTTTAACGTTGCCGAAGTGAACACCTCCTACACGCCGTACCTGCTGATGACGCTGCCGTTCTGTCTGGCGTCGTTCGGTTACCACGGTAACGTGCCGAGCCTGATGAAGTACTACGGCAAAGATCCCCGCACCATTGTGAAGTGTCTGGTCTACGGCACGCTGCTGGCGCTGGGTCTGTATGTTATTTGGCTGCTGGGGACGATGGGCAACATCCCGCGTCCGGAATTTATCGGCATTGCCCAGAAGGGCGGTAACATCGACGTGCTGGTGCAGGCGCTGAGCGGCGTGCTGAACAGCCGCAGCCTGGATCTGCTGCTGGTTATCTTCTCTAACTTTGCGGTGGCGAGTTCTTTCCTGGGCGTGACGCTGGGCCTGTTTGACTATCTGGCGGATCTGTTCGGCTTTGATGATTCTGCGATGGGGCGTTTAAAAACTGCGCTGCTGACCTTCCTGCCGCCGATTGTGGGCGGCCTGCTGTGGCCGAACGGCTTCCTGTACGCCATCGGTTATGCAGGGCTGGCGGCAACTATCTGGGCGGCGATTGTGCCGGCGCTGTTGGCGCGCAAATCACGTAAACGCTTCGGCAGCCCAAAATTCCGCGTCTGGGGCGGTAAGCCGATGATTGCGCTGATTCTGGTATTCGGCGTTGGTAACGCACTGGTACACGTGTTGTCGAGTTTTAACCTGTTGCCCGTTTATCAGTAAAACGAGGGGTTGACCCCCTCACCCCGGCCCTCTCCCATAGGGAGAGGGAGAAAAGCAAAAAACTACCCCACCAACTCCTCTTTCACCTGCATCGCCAGTTCAAACGAATGCAAACGCGCCTGGTGATCGAAAATCTGGCCGTTAACCATAATCTCATCCGCCTGCGTTTCGCGCAGCACCGCGTCCAGCCCGTGACGCACTTTCGCCTTATCGCCAACCAGCGACATGCTCAGGGCCTGCTGCACGCCATACTGCTCGGAGGCGGACCACAGCTGATGCATATTCTCCACCGGCGGCGGAAGCTGCCCCGTCTCACCGCGACGCAGCTTCACAAAAGCCTGCTGCATTGAGGTAAACAGGAATTCCGCGTCGCGATTGCTGTCGGCCGCAACGATGTTGATACACACCATTGCGTACGGCTTCTCAAGACGCTCGGACGGTTTGAAGTTCGTTCGGTAAAGATGCAGCGCCTGATGCAGCATATCCGGTGCAAAGTGGGAGGCAAACGCAAACGGCAGCCCAAGCTGCGCGGCGAGCTGTGCGCTGTAGAGGCTTGATCCCAACAGCCACACCGGGATCTTCTCACCGTAGCCCGGCACCGGGCGCACGTGCGGGTTCGGATCGCGCGCGTCGAACCAGTCCACCAGCTCGGCCACATCGCGCGGGAAGTTGTCGATATCGCCGCTCATATGGCGACGCAGGGCGCGCATGGTTGGCTGATCGCTGCCCGGCGCACGACCAAGACCCAAATCAATACGCCCCGGATAGAGGGTATTCAGGGTGCCAAACTGCTCGGCAATCACCAGCGGGGCGTGGTTCGGCAGCATCACGCCGCCGGAGCCCAGGTGTAGCGTGGTGGTGTTTGCCGCCAGATAGCCGATCAAAACCGAGGTGGCGGCGCTGGCTATGCCAACCATATTGTGGTGCTCGGCCAGCCAGTAGCGGTGATAGCCACGCTTTTCGGCCAGCTGAGCCAGATCCAGAGAGTGCGAAAAGGCTTCTCTTGCCGAGGAGCCCTGAGGGATCGGCGCCAGATCCAGCACCGAAAACGGAATGGTTTTGTCAGTCATAACAGCTCACTTTGTCGACGGTCAATCTTTAATACTGCATTAAAAAATGATAACCGTTGTTAACAAAGTGAGCCTTTTTTACGCCTGAAGTTCCAGCCCGGCGAGACGTCTCCAGTAGCCGTTGCAGTCGCTGTTTGCCGTCAGCGGCAGCGGAGCGGCGCCGTTTTCATTGGCGCGGAAGGCGTCCAGCATCGCGAACACGCCGGTATCCAGCGGTGACAGACGCACCATGTCCACCAGCCCGTCCATCGACGCCAGCTCGTTGCCGAGGTTATAGACATAGCCGCTCATGGTCTGAATACCGTTGAGGACAAATACCTGCTGATTCTCCTGCGACAGCATGCTGCGTCCGTTCGGGTACTTGATGCAGCAGGTTTCGCATTCGTCTTTCGGGCGGTCTTCCGAGCGCGCGGTGAAGCAGCGGGCGGAGTAGGCCAGCGGCAGATGGCCGTAGCTCAGCACTTCCACTTCAAACTGATTGCGAATGCCCAGCTCGTCGCACTGTTTAAGCAGGTTTGCCAGCCAGTCGCGGGAGAGCTCTACCGGCATGCACCAGCGCGTCATTCCCTGTTTGAGCAGCAGGCGCAGGGTTACGGCGTTGTAGCAGTTCAGGGCATGGCCCGCGACAAACGGCAGCTTGCGTTCAGCGCACATGTTCACCACGCCCAGATCGCTCGCTTCCAGCAGGAACTCGCCGTTTTCAACGTAGCGCTTCAGCTCGCCCAGTTCGGACGACGCCTGCACAAGCGCGAGCGTGGAGAGCACTACCTGCTTGCCGCTTCCGGCCAGGCCTTTCGCCATATCCAGCCAGTCGCCCACTTTTGTGGCGCGGCGCTTGCTGCACACCGCTTCGCCGAGGTAAATCACGTCGGCGCTGCTGGTCGCGGCCTGTTGGTAAAAATCTTCCAGCGTCCCTTTTGGCCAGTAGTAGAGCACCGGTCCTAATGAATATTTCATGATGATCTCACTGCCATTTACGGTGATACGCGCCAAGCGTGGTTTGTGTGCCTTCGGACATCGAACCAAGCGTTTCCATCCAGGCCTGCTGTGGAGCGTAGTTCTGCGGATCCGCCATGCAGCGGTCAATGGCCTGACGCCACACTTTCGCTACCTGGCTCACGTAGGCCGGGCTACGCTGACGTCCTTCGATTTTCACCGAGGCAATATTGGCCGCCAGCAGTTCCGGCAGTAGCTCCAGCGTGTTGAGGCTGGTCGGCTCCTCCAGCGCGTGATAGCGCTCGCCGTCGACCAGATAGCGGCCTTTACACAGGGTAGGATAACCGGCGTTTTCCCCGTCCTGGTAGCGGTCGATCAGCACCTCATTCAGGCGGGATTCCAGCCCCTGTGGGGTTTGCTGCCAGCGGACAAAGCGGGCAGGAGAGCAGGCCCCGACGGTATTCGGCGATTCACCGGTTAAATAAGAGGAAAGATAGCAACGGCCTTCAGCCATGATGCACAGGCTGCCAAAGGCAAAAACCTCCAGCGGCACTGGCGTGACGCGCGCGAGTTGCTTAACCTGATGAATAGAGAGCACACGCGGCAGCACCACGCGGGCCACGTCAAAGTGTTGATGATAAAAACGCACCGCCTCTTCGTTGGTGGCAGATGCCTGAACAGAGACGTGGCGCTCAATATGGGGATAGCGTTCTGCCGCATACTCAAGCATGGCGAGATCGGCCAGGATCAGCGCATCGGCACCCAGCTGTGCCGCCATATCCACCGCGCGCTGCCAGCGGGCGTAGCCGTCAGGATGAGCAAAGGTATTGATGGCGATATGCAGCTTGCGGCGGTGCTGGTGAACGAAGTTAACGGCTTCCTGAAGCTTTTTCTCCGTAAAGTTGAGGCCAGCAAAATGGCGGGCGTTGGTATCATCTTTCAGCCCGATATAGACCGCATCGGCCCCATTTTCGATGGCCGCCTTAAGCGCCGGAAGGTTTCCGGCAGGGCAGAGCAGCTCCATAATTTATCCTGATGTAGTCGATCGCAAAATTGTTAACGAGCTGGGATTTTAATTAACCCATACGCGACAATTTTTGATTTAAGGCAGCTAATGGCGTATTGATGACACCAATAATGAGGTACGGCTGACGACGGTTTGTTGATTTACGCCGCTATGTTGTGCTTCGGATATGGCAAAATAGCAGGACTATAGATATCAGGGAGTAAAGCTCGTGCTGGATAAACTGCGTTCACGTCTCGTACAATTTGGACCATCAATGCTGAGCGTGCCGGTCAAGCTGGCGCCGTTCGCGCTAAAACGCCAGGTGCTGGAGCAGGTCCTGAGCTGGCAGTTCCGCCAGGCGCTGCAGGACGGCGAGCTGGAATTCCTGGAAGGCCGCTGGTTAAGCATTGAGGTGCGTGACATCGGGCTGCGCTGGTTTACCTCCGTTGAGAATGACCAGCTGATCGTACGCGAATCCGCCGACGCGGACGTAAGCTTTAGCGCCAACGCCAGCGATCTGCTGATGATCGCCGCGCGCAAGCAGGATCCGGATACGCTCTTCTTCCAGCGCCGTCTGGTGATTGAAGGCGACACGGAGCTGGGCCTGTACGTGAAGAATTTAATGGATGCCATTGAGCTGGAGCAGATGCCGAAAGGGCTGCGCGTGATGTTAATGCAAATGGCAGATTTCGTTGAGGCCGGGCTGAAAACCCCGCCGGACGGTAAACACACTTCAGTAGGTGAGCCATGCTGATTCGAGTCGAAATTGGGATTGATGCGCCGGGGATCGATGCGTTGTTACGCCGTGCCTTTGCGAGCGATGCCGAAGCCCAACTGGTCCACGACCTTCGCGAAGACGGCCTGATTACGCTGGGGCTGGTTGCCACCGATGACGAAGGTCAGGTGGTGGGCTATGTTGCCTTCAGTCCGGTCATCGTTCAGGGCGAAGAGCTGCAGTGGGTCGGCATGGCGCCGCTGGCGGTAGATGAAAGCTATCGCGGGCAGGGTCTGGCGCGCCAGCTGGTCTATGAAGGGCTGGATTCGCTCAATGAGTTTGGCTATGCCGCCGTTGTCACGCTGGGCGATCCGGCGTTCTATGGCCGTTTAGGCTTTGAGCAGGCCGCGCATTACGATCTGCGCTGTCGCTGGCCGGGTACGGAATCCGCTTTCCAGGTCCACCGTCTGGCGGACGACGCGCTCAACGGCGTCAACGGCCTGGTCGAGTATCACGACCATTTCAATCGCTTTTAATCAGGCTCTCGCGTAGCGCCTCAAAGGAGCCGTCTCCGGTCACGAGGCGCTCTTTCTGGCGCTTCGTCAGCTGCTTGATGCGGTATTCCAGCCTGAGCGCCAGCGAACGGTCGCCGACGGCCGCTGAGAAGGCGAGCTGTAATTCCCCTTTCCCCCGCAGCGCTTTTGCCCCTTTTCCCGTTTGATGTTGTAAAAAACGCCGCGCCACATCGGTGGTGATCCCGGTGTAGAGTGCGTTATCAGCGGTTCGGACAAGATAGAGAAACCAGCACACGGTAAACGGATTCAGTATGTTAAGGTGAACGCACCATAGCATGAGAGAGAACGAAAATGGAAACACTGGCCGCCATTAACCGCTGGCTGGCAAAGCAGCATGTTGTCACCTGGTGCGTCTATGACGAGGGGGAGATGTGGTGCGCAAATGCATTTTACTACTACGATCCTGAGCGCGTGGCTTTTTATGTCATGAGCGAAGACAAAACGCGGCATGCGCAGATGACCGGCCAGCAGGCAAAGGTGGCGGGGACGGTAAACGGCCAGCCGAAAACGGTCGCGCTGATCCGCGGCGTGCAGTTTAAAGGGGAGATCCGTCGTCTGGATGGTGAAGAGAGCGACGCGCGCCGTAAGCTCTACACGCGACGCTTTCCCGTTGCCGCTGCGCTAAAAGCCCCGGTGTGGGAAATCCGCCTTGATGAGGTGAAATTTACCGACAACACCCTGGGCTTTGGCAAGAAACTGCACTGGTTACGCGCCGAGCAGGCGTAGCGCTTCGCGGTTAAACGCCGGGAGATCGTCCGGGGTCCGGCTGGTGATCAGCTGGTCTTTGTCGTTGACCACCTCCTGATCGTAAAACTCGGCCCCCGCATTTTTCAGATCGATAACGATCGGTTTCACGGCGGTAAGCTTACGCCCGCGGACCACGTCTGCGCTGATGAGCAGCTGCGGGCCGTGGCAGATGGCAAAGACCGGTTTGCCGGTGGAGACAAAGTCCCGGGTGAAGGTCACGAAGCGCTCGTCCCCGCGCAGGGAATCCGGGGAATGGCCGCCGGGTAACAGCAGAGCGTCGAAATCTGAGGGACTCACGTTATCGATGGTCTCATCGATGGTTACGGTCGCCTCGCCCTTATGGCCTGTCACCGTTTTACCCGCCTCTTTCTCAATGGTGATGACCTCATGTCCCGCCTTGCGGAACGCCTCTGCTGGAGAGGTGAATTCTGAATCTTCAAACTCGTCGGTAATCAAGACTGCGATTTTCTTGCCCATGCTTCCTCCGTTGTTTTGGCTTCAGACTGATTTTTCTCCGCTTGTGGTAAATACTTACCCGTAACAGACTTCTAAGTGTGGTCGACGACGCTGAGTTCGCAAACGGACAATTCTGTAAAGGGGAAAAGATGAGTCAGGTATTGATTACAGGTGCTACCGGGTTAGTGGGCGATCATCTGCTGCGGCTGCTGATTCAGGATCGCCGCGTGAACTATATCGCCGCACCGACGCGTCGACCGCTGGCGGACATATCCGGCGTCTTTAATCCGCACGATCCTCAGCTGACCGACGCGCTGGCGCAGGTGCAGGATCCCATTGATATCGCCTTTTGCTGTCTGGGCACCACGCGGCGGGAGGCGGGCAGCAAAGAGGCATTTATCCACGCCGACTATACACTGGTGGTGGATACCGCGCTCACGGCGAAAAAGCTGGGGGCCAAACATTTTCTGGTGGTCAGCGCGCTGGGCGCCAGTGCCGGATCGCCTTTCTTCTACAACAAGGTGAAGGGCAAGATGGAGGATGCGCTGATTGCGCAGAAATGGGAGCAGCTGACGATTGTGCGCCCTTCGATGCTGATCGGCCACCGGGACGAACGCCGGTTTAACGAGTCGATATTTGCCCCGCTGTTTCGCATTCTTCCCGGCAACTGGAAATCCATCGAGGCACGGGACGTCGCGCGCGCGATGTTAAAAGAGGGGCTGGCCCCGTCGAAAGCGGGCGTAAACATTATCCCTTCGGCAAAACTGCGTGAAATCGCGCAGGGCGAGGCGTAAACTCCCCCGGCTAATAACCTAATACTCTCCGGGGAATGCTATGACTGGTCAGTCTTCATCTCAGGCGGCAACACCTGTTCAGTGGTGGAAGCCCGCACTCTTCTTTCTCGTGGTCATTGTTGGCCTCTGGTACGTGAAATGGCAGCCGTACTACGGCAAAGCCTTCACCGCCGCCGAAACGCACAGCATCGGTAAATCTATTCTCGCTCAGGCTGAATCCAGCCCGCTTCAGGCGGCGTGGGACTACGCCATGGTCTACTTCCTTGCCGTCTGGAAGGCCGCCGTCTTAGGCGTGATCCTGGGGTCACTGATTCAGGTGCTTATCCCGCGCTACTGGCTGGTGAAAACCCTCGGGCAGCCGCGCTTTCAGGGCACGCTGCTGGGGACGATTTTCTCGCTGCCGGGCATGATGTGTTCCTGCTGCGCCGCGCCCGTGGCCGCAGGTATGCGCCGTCAGCGCGTGTCGATGGGCGGCGCGCTGGCGTTCTGGATGGGGAACCCGCTGCTCAACCCGGCAACGCTGGTGTTTATGGGCTTTGTGCTGGGCTGGCATTTTGCGTTCATCCGTCTGGTCGCCGGGCTACTGACCGTACTGGTGGTGGCGACGCTGGTGCAAAAATGGGTGAAGGACACCGCCGCAGAACCCGCAGCCGTTGAGCTGGACGTCAGCGAGCCGCAGGGGGAATTCTTTGTGCGCTGGGGCAGGGCGCTATGGCAGCTTTTCTGGAGCACCATCCCGGTCTATATCCTGGCGGTACTGGTTCTGGGGGCGGCGCGCGTCTGGCTCTTCCCGCATGCGGATGGCGCTATCGACAACACGCTGATGTGGGTCATTGCGATGGCCGTTGCAGGCTGTCTGTTTGTGATCCCAACGGCGGCGGAGATCCCGATTGTTCAGACCATGATGCTGGCCGGTATGGGCACCGCGCCGGCGCTGGCGCTGCTCATCACGCTGCCTGCGATCAGCCTGCCGTCGCTTATCATGCTGCGTAAGTCGTTCCCGGCGAAAGCGCTGTGGCTGACCGCAGGGCTGGTGGCGCTGAGCGGCGTGATGGTGGGCAGTATTGCGTTGATGTAAAAAAAACCCGGTGGCGCTAGCGCTTACCGGGCCTACAAAAAAATCCCCTCAAGCGAGGGGATTTTTTTATTTAATGTAAGTAAACGCGGTGGTGACGTGCTTCACGCCGCTCACCCGGCTGGCGATATCGGCCGCCGCTTTCCCTTCACGGTCGGTCACCAGACCCAGCAGGAACACTTCGCCGTTTTCAGTCGTCACTTTCACGTTGGAGGATTTCACCTGGTCCGAGCCCAGCAGCTGGGAACGCACTTTGGTGGTGATCCAGGTATCGGAAGAGGCGTCACCCAGGCCAATTGGCTTGCCCTGACGCACTTCGTTAAACACCTCTGTGGTCCCTTCGACGCCCATCGCAATCTGTTTCGCACGAGAGGCGAGCTCCAGATTCGGCGCCTGGCCTGCCAGCAGCACTTTGCCCTGATAAGCCGTCACGTTGATACGCGCTTCTTTCTTGATTTGTTCGTCTTTCGACAGCGCACTGTTGACGCGCAGCTCCAGCGTACCGTCATCCACCTGCGTCCCCACGGAGCGCGGATCGGTTGCCGCTTTGGTGCCCACTGCAGCGGTGCCCACAACGGCCGCAGCGATACATCCCTGAAGCAGTAACGCAGACATAAGGACTGCGAGGGTCGATAAAGCCTTCATAAGAACTCCTTAATCATCCTGGTGAGGGAAAAGCGTGTTATCGATCAAATCACATAAGCAGTTCACCGTGAGCATATGCATCTCCTGAATACGCGCGCTCCGGTGAGAAGGAATGCGGATTTCCACATCCTGCGGCCCAAGCAGACCCGCCAGCTCACCCCCGTCATAGCCGGTTAAGGCCACGATTGTCATGTCGCGGGTGACGGCGGCTTCAACGGCTTTGACAATATCCCGGCTATTGCCGCGCGTGGAGATGGCCAGCAGCACATCTCCGGCGTGACCCAGGGCTCGCACCTGCTTTGCGTAAATTTCGTCATGCAGACGATCGTTAGCAATCGCCGTTAAGACCACATTATCGGTATTAAGTGCAATGGCGGGTAAACTCGGGCGTTCTGTTTCAAAGCGATTGATCATGCTGGCAGCAAAATGCTGTGCGTTGGCGGCTGACGTGCCGTTGCCACAACAGAGGATTTTGTTGCCATTAAGCAGGGATTGCACCAGCGTCATTGCGGCACGCGAGATAGCATCCGGAAGGGCTTCCGCCGCGGCAATCTGAGTCTGGATGCTTTCTGTGAAGCACACTTTAATTCTTTCGAGCACGTTATCCCTTTTAAATCTTAATTATGCGTCTTCGCCAAAAGCGTTTTTAAGCCATTCGATCTCATTTCCGGTGAAGGCTATCACATCGAACCGGCAATCCACAGTATCAAAGCTCCCATTATGGCGGGCAAGCCACAAGTGGGCAGTCTGTAATAATTTATGTTGTTTGGCGAGCGTCACGCTGGCGGCAGCACCGCCAAAACGGGAGGACTGTCGAAAGCGGACTTCTACAAACACGATGACCTGACCGTCTTTCATGATCAGGTCGATTTCGCCGCCGCGCCCGCGGACGTTAGCGGCGATAAAGCGCAGTCCTTTGTCTTCAAGCCAGCGACGCGCCTTTAACTCCCACGCATCGCCGGTCTCTTTACGGCTTAACTGGCCGGGACGATTTGCCCCTGCTGGTATTTGAGCCATGATAACTTCCTGTTGATCACGCAGTCCTGAGTCGCGGTCAGATCGCCGGTGTTGCCGTTAAGCTCAAAGCCCGGCACCTGACGCATCTGGGTAAAGTGGTTCGCCAGCGCCCATGCATCGACACCCATCGCATACAGACGCGCCAGTGAATAATCGTTACGTACGGTACTCAGCGCCTGCTGCATCAGCGCCGGGTTGCTGCCTGCCAGCATCGGGATTTCGCTGTACTGCAGACCATCCATTTCCAGACGGAAATCCGGGCCTGCGGTGCCCTGCGCGCTGCGCGAGCTGGCGTAGAGCGTTGCGCCGCTCTGGCTGCCGTTACGCATCGCGATCATCGGTTTGATAAAGGCGATCTCCTGCGGCGTGGCAACGATATAGGCCGCATCTACTTTACCGCCACCGCTAATCTGCGCATCGGTAGGTGGGGCAGGGATCGTCAGGCCGCCAATCGTCACGCTCTGCTGCTGCGGCAGGCTTGCGGTGACCGGGCTACCGTTAAGCGCGATACCCGCCCCGCCGTTGACGCCCGCGCGCAGTTCAGAGACGGAACCGAATTTCTGCTGCAGCACCACGCCGCCGCCGAGCTTCTGCCACTCATCGGCAAAGGCATTGGCCACGCGATCGCCCAACGCGCTGCGTGGGATGAGCAGCAGCGGAGCCTGCTTACCCTGCTCGTGAATATGGCGCGCCGCATCGCGGGCTTCATCTTCAGGGGAAAGCGCGAAGTAGCAAATATTGGCCCGGTTCTGAACCTGCTCAGGCTGGTTGAGCGCCAGCACGTTCAGCGTGGTATTGCTCTTCATCAGCTCTTCCACGTTGTTTTTCAGCAGCGGACCGACAACGATGCTCGCCCCGTCCTGTTGAACCTGCGCCAGAACCTGATCAAGCGGCTGCGAGCTGGTGTCGTAAATTTTCAACTCAGCGCCCGGGTTGGCGCTGGTGGTTGCCACGGCCTGCGGCTGCGCAGCAGGTTGGGCCGCGGGTTGTGCAGGCTGCGGTTGAGGCTGTTCTGCCGTTGCGTCAGGCGCTGGCGCCGCTTGCGTCTCGGCCGGAACCTGGGTAGCGGGTGCTGTAGTAGCCGGGGCTGCCGCAGCCGGTGCAGCTGTAGTCGAAGGCGTCGTCGGGGCCGTCACCGGGTTTTGCATCGTACCCTGCGCCGGCGCTTGTGCCGTGGTCAGGTCGCTGGTCTCCGCTGCGGACGGGCTGACCACATCATTCACGTTAGCCGCCTGGGCCGCCTGCGCGGGAACCGCGCTGCCGGTTACCGAGGTGGTACCGTTTTTCGCGGCTTCAAAGCCCTGCTGAATGGTACGGCCAAACACCGCCGCCTGGCCGTTGAGCGGCAGAAGCAGAGCGATTTTGCTGGTGGACGCTGGCTTAAAGTTCTGCACGTTCACCAGTTGGGTTGGCAGCATTTTCGCACCCGGGTTTTGCGGGTAGCGCGTCTGCCAGTCCGTAATACCGGCTTTCAGCATCTTTGGATCGCTGCGGTTGTTAAACCACATCTGCTGCAGATCCAGCCAGCCCTGCAGGACATTTTCATCGGCGTTGATGACCAGCGCCTGCGCCTGTTCCTGGGTCATCGAGGCAAGCGCTTGCCAGGTGGCATCGATATTTTTCTGCTTATCGGTACCGCCGAGCAGCGGCTCTTGCGCGACGAGGGCGCGGAGCAGCGTCAGGGAAGGGCGCCCCTGCTCCGCGGTAATGCCCGCCTGCCAGAAGCGAGCCTGCTGATTTTTATCCAGCGCGCTCACGTCAATATCCCCGAGGATCTTCTTCGCGGCGGCGTAATCTTTCAGCGCGACCTTCAGCTCGGCAGAGAGCAGGCTCTGCTCACGACGCTGGGCGTCGTTAAGATCTTTTGGCAACTGGTTAAACAGTTCGGCTGCCTGCTGGGTTTTACCCTCTTTCAGCAGTGCACGAATGGCGAGTAATTGCCAGTTGGTCTTGGTATCATTTGAACTCTGCGACATTTGTTGCAGATAAAAGCCAGAATCAGCCTGAGCAGAACCCTGAAGATGGGCGGTGCTCTGGTCAGGTGCCTGGGTGCCACAGCCTGCAAATATCAGGGCTGCCAGCAGAAGCGGCACGCTGCGCGTGGCTTTTTTTCGAAGAAACGTTAACGGTACCATACTGTATCCAGTGATTTTTTTTACGCAATGCTCAATATTAAATCGGCAATACGGACGAAACAATGAAACAACACGAAACGGCAGATAATTCTCAAGGCCAGCTTTATATTGTACCTACTCCTATCGGGAATTTGTCTGATATTACCCAACGTGCGCTCACCGTACTGCAAGCTGTTGATTTAATTGCTGCTGAAGATACCCGCCACACCGGCCTGCTGCTGCAACATTTCGCGATTAATGCCCGTTTGTTTGCTCTGCACGATCACAATGAGCAACAAAAAGCCGAAACGCTGGTGGCGAAGCTGAAAGAGGGGCAGAACATTGCCCTGGTCTCCGATGCCGGTACGCCGCTGATCAACGATCCCGGCTATCACCTGGTGCGTACCTGTCGTGAAGCCGGTATTCGCGTTGTGCCGCTGCCGGGGCCGTGCGCTGCCATTGCTGCGCTGAGCGCCGCAGGTCTGCCGTCCGACCGTTTCTGCTATGAAGGCTTCCTGCCTGCCAAATCCAAAGGCCGCCGTGACGTGTTAAAAGATCTGGAAGCGGAACCGCGCACCCTGATTTTCTACGAATCCACGCACCGCCTGCTGGAGAGCCTGGAAGATATGGTGACCGTGTGGGGAGAAGCCCGCTACGTGGTGCTGGCGCGCGAGCTGACCAAAACCTGGGAAACCATTCACGGCGCCCCAGTGGGTGAACTGCTGGCGTGGGTGAAGGAAGACGAAAACCGCCGCAAGGGCGAAATGGTGCTGATTGTCGAAGGGCATAAGGCGCAGGAAGACGCGCTACCAGCCGACGCGCTGCGCACGCTGGCGCTGCTGCAGGCGGAACTGCCGCTGAAGAAGGCCGCAGCGCTGGCGGCGGAAATTCACGGCGTGAAGAAAAATGCGCTGTATAAGCATGCGCTGGAGCAGCAGGGGGAGTAAGCCCCTGCCGCCTGTTTTGCCGGGTGGCGGCTGCGCCTAACCCGGCCTGCAGATCGTTATGCGTGTTTTAGCTAACTGGTACCGCCTCAAACACCAGCGTTTCCAGCGGCTGCAGCGTAATCACCACCGCGTTTTTATACTCCTCCGGTACGGTTGAATTACTGCCGTACACCGCTTTCAGACGAAACTGCGCCGCGTTTCCTGTCGGGATTTCAAAATCTTTTGTTAAATCCAGGTAGTAGCTTTGCGGCTTATCCGACGGGTTACGCAAGCCGAGAATCGCTTTGTCCTTGCTCCAGGATGCCCAGCCGTAAACCTGCAGCGCGGTTGGATCGCCACCAATCCAGTGTGTATCCGCCAGCACGCCGGCGTTTTCCCGCGACCACTTCGCGGCCCGCGCCAGGGTGTCCCACTTCGCCTTATTCAGCATTGAAGGGGTGATATACAGCTCCTGCAGCTGGGTTCCGGTGGCGAAGTAGCTCCAGACCTGATCGGCAAAGTCGCTGTCCGTTTGCACCTTCTCCAGCCCGTAATAGGCGTTTTCCGCGCTAACGATCCCGTGGTACATCAGCGAGTTCAACGGGAACAGCGGCCCTTTGCGAACAATGGAGCGGTACGTTTCCGCATCGCGGTAGGTCATCCACTGCTGCACCGGCGTGCCGGGACCGTACAGGTTGATGTCATCGCCCTGGCGCCAGATGGAATCAGCGTAGAACAGCCAGGACGGGCTGGCGTTGGTACCTGTCGTCAGGTTAATAAACAGATTCGGGTTGGCGCTGCGCATGTTGTGCAGCAGAGCGATAGAGGCGTCAAAATCCGAGGCGAACGGGCTGCCCTTAATATGCGAATTGGCATTACCCATCCCGTCCAGCTTGAACGAGGTAATGTGCTCGTTTTTAATTAGCTTAACGATCTGCTCATTGAAGTTTTTAAAATAGTTTGGGCCTGACAGCGCCAGCTTCCCGTCTACCGTTTCGAAACCGTACTCTTTTGCATGCGAGACGCGAGTGTCGCGCGGTTTGTTATACCCACCCCACGGCGAGAGCCACAGTCCAACGGAGCTGTGCATGCTGTCGGCTTTTTCCCGAACTTTGCTAAAACCGTTGCTGAATGCCGGGCCAAACAGCCAGCGTCCGGTCAGGTCATCCCAGCCATCGTCAAGCAGGAACGCATCCAGCGCCACGCCGCGCCCGGTGATAAATTCCTTATTCCATTCATCCATCCGCCCCAGCACGTCCTGCTCGGAGTACGGGGTAAAGAAGCCGATATCCATCCAGCTGTTGTAGTGTAAATAAGGCTTATACGGACGCGGGCGGACGGCATCAATAAACTGGTTTACGCTGCGGCGCAGCTGGCTGATCTCCGGGAAGGTGCCGAACCAGGTGGTAAAGCTGACCGGCGACTCTGGCTGAATCGGCGTTTTCAGCTCTACGTTGAGATTGGTGGTCGCTTCATAGGCGTAAGTGTTAACGATGGGCTTGTCCGGCAGAATAAAGAACGAGTCTGCGACGATCGGCGAGCTGTTAATCGCCCCGTCTACGTAAGGTGCCTGAGCCTGCTTTTTGGTCGGGAAGAAGGTAATTTTTGCCACGTCTCGCGGCTGACCAACGGCGGCAACGGTGTAGTCGATGCTGGCGTATTTCCCCTTCACCAGGTTCAGCTTCACCGTTACGTTAAAGTCCGGATGGGTGAAATCGATGACCAAGCCGCTGTCCTGCTTTTCGACATGCTTGATTTTAAAATCAGCGGTGTGGATTTTCGTCTCGTCCGGCAGCGTCAGAAAGAACAGCTCCTGCGGCGTGAGCGGATGGTTAGCCCTGGTGTCCTTAACCACTACCGTTGAGTTTGCATCATCAAATGACAGAGCAATATTGTCGTTACCGAGCGCGTAGTTCGCGGCCACCGCGCTATGGGAAACGCACATGGCCAGCACTGAGAGTGCGAGGATTTTTTTCATCAGCGTAAGCTCCTTTTTAATCAGGCTTCTGCCGGAAGCAGCAATCGGTTTGCCGAGCCGCAAACGGCGATCTTGCTTCTGACCACCTCTTTCATGGCGTCCATGCCGACCCGCATATAGAAGCGCGGATCGTTGCCCTGCGGGTTTTCGGCAAACCAGGCTTTAACCGCGTCAGAGAAAGCAATTTTCAGCTCGGTCGCCACGTTGACTTTGCACACGCCCAGCTCGATGGTGCGGCGAACAAACTCATCCGGCACATCGCTCGCGCCGTGCAGCACCAGCGGCACGGTGACCACTTCGCGAATTTCCGCCAGCCGCTGGAAGTCGATTTTCGGGCGTTTGGTATACAGGCCGTGGGCGGTGCCGATGGCGACGGCGAGGCTGTCAACGCCGGTCAGTTCGACGAAGCGTTTCGCCTCCTGCGGATCGGTGAGGAATGCGCTTTCCGCGTCCACGCTCATGTCATCTTCCATGCCGCCCAGACGGCCCAGCTCGGCCTCGACGCTGCAGTCGTTGAGGTGGCAGAAATCGACCACCGACTTCACCAGCTTCACGTTTTGTTCAAACGGGTAGTGGCTGCCGTCGATCATCGCGCTGCGCACGCCCGCGTTGACCTTGCGGCGAATATCGTCCAGCGATTCGTGGTGATCGAGGTGCAGCGCCAGCGGCATGTCGTAGGTGTGGGAGTAGGCGCTGCACAGGGCGTAGATCTCTTCCAGCGCAATATGCTTAAAGGTGCCCGGCGTGCCCGCGAGGATCACCGGCGATCGCATTTCGCTGCACGCTTCGAGGATCGCCTGGATCGTCTCCGCGTTGTGGATGTTGAACGCCGGAACGGCGTAGCCTTTTGCCTGCGCGTCCTGCAGAAGATATTTCGTCGAGATAATACTCATAATCAGATCCTCTTAAGCCTGCCACGGATGAATAACGACGCCCTGCACCACGCGGTTGACCGTCCCGCTGGCCGATGGCGTATCGGGCGTAATGCCTGTGCTAAGCGACTGGGTGAGCGCAAAGACCTGGGCATACATCAGGAAGCAGAACGCCTGTTCCATATCGATAAACGGACGTGAAGGCGGCAGCAGAATGTGCGGACCCGCTTCAATGACCGGATCGTTTTCAGCGGCGATGGCGACGACGCGCAGGGCCTGGCGATCGCGGCGCAGTTCGGCCAGCAGATCCAGATCGTACTGACGCGTATATGGATGGCTGGAGATGAACACCACCACCAGCGTTTCATTGTCGACCAGCGACTTCGGCCCGTGACGGAAGCCCGTAGGAGAGTCGTAAAATGCAGCCAGCTTGCCCGCCGTCAGCTCCAGCACCTTCAGCGCCGATTCGCGCGCCGCGCCCTGCAGGCCGCCGCTTCCCAGATACACGATCCGTTTCCACGGTTCGCTGCCAAAGACGCCGTGGCTGAAATCCCCGAGCGAGGCGAGGATCGCCTGACAGCGATCGGCGACGTCGCGGAAGGTGTGGCTATTGATCGTTTCCGGGGCGAACACGGCCAGACAGCTCGCCATCATGGTTGTGATGCTGCTGGTCATCGCGAACCCGCGATCGTGCGTTTCGGCAGGCATCAGCAGGGCAAAGGCGTTATCGCTGTCGACGGCGTTCTGGTACAGGCTCCCCGCCTCGTTGCAGGTAATGGACAGGTGGTAGCACTCCGGCACGAACTGGTTTGCCAGCTCAACGGCCGCGACGCTTTCCGGACTGTTGCCGGAGCGGGCAAACGAAACCAGCAGCAGCGGGTGCCCAGGGCTGAAGTAGTCCATCGGGTTCGTGACCAGATCGGTTGTCGGGACGGCGGTGAAGTTTTTCCCGGTGTGGCTTGAAAGCCATGGCGCAATGATATCGCCGATAAAGGCGGACGTACCCGCGCCGGTCAGGACGATCCGCAGATCGCGCTTGCGCAGCGGCGGCGTCAGGAAACTGTCGATCGAAGCACGCAGGTTATCGATGTTGTTGAGCGAGCGGATCCAGCTGGCAGGCTGCTGGCGGATCTCTTCCTCGGTCCAGGTGCCGGTTGCGGTGGCGGTAGTGGTTTGTTGCATAACTCAGTCCTTAGTCGTGTGAATTCCACATCAGACGCTGGCAATCGTGTCGCTATCTTTCGTTTCGTTTCACTTGTTCACTTAAGCAGTTAAATAAAATCTATAGAAAAGAAATCGAAACTTCAATGAAAGAAAAGAAATAAAACGAAAAGTGTGATCGTGAAAGGAAAGGGAAAATTTAAGGAAAGGAAAAGAAAGGCCTTACGGTTTCAGGCCGTAAAGCCAAAAGGAGACACAATGAAAGGGCTAAAGGGGGAGAGCCTGGCCCTGAATCCAGATCCGCTGGAGGTGTAAACCCCCGTCCAGCGCAATAATATTGGCGCGTTTGCCCGGGGCTAAGGATCCAAGCTGATCGTCAACGCCCAGCAGCCGGGCAGGGTGCAGCGAGGCCATATGGATCGCCTCTTCGGCTGTTACGCCCGCATACACCACCATATTCCTGACCGCGGCATCCAGCGACAGCGTACTGCCCGCCAGCCCGCCGGAGCCGGTTCGAACCACGCCGTTTTGCATCGTGACCTCTTCACCGCACAGGGTATACCGACCGTCCGGCATACCTGCCGCCTGCATGGCATCGGTAATCAGCACCACGCGATCCTGAGCGCAGCAGCAGCATAAACGCATCGCTCCCGGATGGACGTGGTGGCCGTCGGCAATCAGCTCCAGCCACGCCCGTTTGTCCGTCAGCCCTGCGCCGACCATGCCGGGCTCTCTGTGGTGCAAACCCGTCATACCGTTGTAGCAGTGCACCAGCCCGTCGGCACCCGCATCAAACGCGGCGAGAGTTTGCCGGTACGTAGCAGCGCTGTGGCCCAGCATGACGCGGATACCGCGCTGTTTAAGATGATGAATCGCCTGCAGCGCGCCGGGTTTTTCCGGCGCGAGCGCCACCACCCGTAGCGTGCCCTGTGAAACGTCAATCAGCCTGTCCAGCTCGGCGATATCCAGCTCCCGGAACAGCTCGGGCGGATGCGCCCCTTTGTTCTGGGGCGTAAAGTACGGTCCTTCCAGATAACTGCCCAGGATCTGCGCGCCGGGGCCGCCGAACTGACTGCGCCGGGCGATACGCATCAGTGCGCTGTGGATGGCTTCCATCGGCGCGGTCACGGTGGTGGGCAGAAATGCGCCCACGCCTTCACGCGCTTTATGCATCGCCAGAGTGTCCAGCACGTCAGGCGCATCATCCATGACGTCCACGCCCGCGCCGCCGTGGACGTGCGTATCGATATACGCCGGGCAAAGCAGCTCCGCATCGCGCGCCGTAACGCCCGCCGGGATGGGTTCAATCGCCGCAACCGCGCCGCTTTCAATGCGTAGCTGGTGGTCGTCCAGCCAGCCCTGTTCGGTAAGGATCCGTCGCGCGCGCAGCAGCTGGCTCATATCCCTTCCTCAGCCGGAGCTTCCTCGCGACAGCGCCCCAGCTCGTCGACCAGGCTCGTCAGGCCGCGGTGCCCGCACTCCAGCGCCTGCAGACGAAACGCCTCGCTGCTTAATCCGTCGCGCTCCAGCACCATCTCCAGCAGCAGCTGCAGGTTGGTGCCGGTGATGACTTCACTGCCCGGCCGTTGCATGGCGAGCGTCGATGCCACGCGAAACGGCGTGCCGCCGAGCAGGTCGGTGAGAAACACAATATCGTGCTCTGCATCGAGTTCACTCACTGCCTGCTCAAGCTGAGCGGTCAGCCGCGCGGTGGTGGAGGTTTCCGGAAAATCGATGGCAATAAACTGCGGCTGTTCGCCCAGGATCTGCTTCATCGCCTGCTCAAGTCCGCTGGCAAAACCGCCGTGACCCGTCAAAATAATGCCTAACATCGCGACCTCTTTGCTTTTACAGGAAGTGACAGAATTTACCGACAACGCCCAGCAGCACGGTGATACCGATCAGCCGCAGCGGGCTCCAGCCGCGGCGTACCAGCCAGAACATGGTCAGGGTGTAGACCAGCGGCAGGAACGCGGGCATCAGCTTGTCGATGACGTCGGCCTGCAGTTTGACGACCGCATCACCCGCCTTGATTTCGAGCGTGGTATTGAGGCGGACGTAGGTTGCCACCAGCGCGCCAATCACCGTCATCCCGACGATAGACGCCGCGTGGCCGACCTTTTTGGTGTTGGCTTTAATCAGCGGAATGGCCGCGACGCCCATCCGGTAAGCGTAGTGCGCCAGGCCAAAGCGCAGGCTGAGGTGTACCACGTTAAACAGCACGATAAAGACCACCGCGCCCAGAATCGAACCCTGCAGCGCCAGGCTGGCACCAATACCGCCGCAGATGGGCAGCAGGGTCAGCCAGAACATGGCGTCGCCAATACCGCCAAGCGGCGCGCCGACGGCAATTTTGGTGCTCTGGATGCTGTTCACATCCTGCTTGGATCGCTCCATCGCCAGAATGATGCCGATAACAAAGGTCACCAGGAACGGGTGGGTGTTAAAGAAGCCCATATGCCCTTTCATCGCCCGCGCCAGGTCCCGCTTGTTGGTGTGGATCTTTTTCAACGCGGGCAGCAGCCCGTACAGCCAGCCGGAGGCCTGCATACGTTCGTAGTTAAACGAGGCCTGCAGCAGCATGGAACGCCAGGCCACGCGGTTGATATCCTTTTTCGTCAGCTCGGCACCGATGTTCTGGTCTTCGTAGACGTTTTCATTCACGCCGGTCAGCAGCGTCTCTTCGCTTTCAGTCACGCCCGGCAGGGTGGTGTGGTTAGATGCCATCTTCGAATTCCTCTTTCTGAGCGGCGGGAACCGTCGGTTCAGGTGATTTACGCATCAGGTCGATCAGCGCCATGGCCAGCGCGGCCGCCGCAATCGCCAGCACCGGAAGCTTGAGCCAGGCGGCGGCGACAAAACCAATAATGAAGTAAGGGATGTAGACGTTTTTCATCATGATTTTCAGCAGCACGGCGAAGCCGATGGCTGGCATGATGCCGCCCGCGACGCCGAGGCCGTCAATCAGACGCGCTGGCAGAACGTCAATGGCGGTTTTCGCATGTTCCGCACCGAAGTAGATTGGCAGGAACGCGCACAGAAAATAGAAGATGCCGAGCGCCAGCAGCGCAAGATAGTTAACCCGTTCAATTCCGTTGGTGTCTGCATTGGCCGCTATGCGATCGCAGCGCGACATGACGCCGGACATCACCGAGAAGAGGAACGTAATCCCCATCTGTACCGCAACGGCAAACGGCACGGCGACACCAACCGCGACTTCTGGCTTCACGCCGGTGCTGATGGCAAACGCGGTCCCCACGATGGTGCCGATAATGACGTTAGGCGGCTGGGCACCGGCGAGCGGGGCCAGCCCCATCCAGACCAGCTCTAACGTACCGCCGGTCAAGATGCCGGTGTGCAGATCGCCCAGAATCAGGCCGACCAGCGGCCCGAGCACCACCGGGCGGTGCATGTGCGTTAACCCGTTAAACATATCCAGACCGGCGATAAAGGCGAGTATGCCCAACCCCAGCGCCTGCAACAGACTGATTTCCATTGTGAATCCCTCAGAGCAGTTTAAAGAGATCCAAAGCAGTTTCTGTTGGAACGCCCTGAACGAAGCATTCCACACCGGCCGCTTTCAGGCCGTTGAACGCGTCAATATCGTTCGCGTCGACAGAGACCGTTTTGGCAATTTGTTGTTTGCCACTGGCGTAGTGCATATTTCCGACGTTAATACGGGTGATGGGTACGCCACCCTCGACCAGCTTCAGAAAATCGGCAGGTGATTTGCAGACCAGCAGGATTTTCTGGCGGTCAGCGGCGCGGTGAATGTTGTCGATGACCTTTTGCAGCGACCAGAAGCGCACGGCGATCCCTTCCGCGAGCACCATTTCCATCAGGTTCTGTTGAACCGGATCCTCAGCGACCTCGTCATTAGCGACCAGCACCAGGTTTGCCCCCGCAAACCCAACCCACTGCACGCCCACCTGACCGTGGATCAGGCGTTCGTCGATGCGGCATAAGACAATTTTTGGCATAGCGTTTTCCTCTTTTTTAATTATGCGTCTTGAGTCGTTACGCCTTCGCAGGCGGCGTGATACTGCTGGAGTATGTCCTGAATGTGGTCGATGATGAGTTCCCGTGGCGTTGACTTGAGAGCGCCCTCGCGAACTTTGCTGTACTGCAGCGGCAGGTACTGGCTGATCAGCGGCAGGGGAACAGGCTCGTCTGCCAGGTTACGCACCAGCCGTGCAAAGGCGTCGTCGATCTGGCTGTCCGGCCAGTAGTAGCGCACGCGGTCAGAGTAGCTGTAGCCGCGCGCCAGGCGACGCGCGTTGCCGTCACCGTGGTAATGGCTTTGCCAGTATTCCGGGCGGTCGAGCATGACGTTTTCCAGCACGTGACGCAGGCCGGAGCTGGCTTTTGCCGGCAGCAGCTCCTCTTCAATGGCGGCCAGCGAGAACAGCGCCTCGCGCAGGGCGAAGGTCAGGGAGGGGCCAACTTTCAGAATGGCAAAGTGATCGTTAACCAGCTGGCGCAGCGCCTGCGGCGTCTGGTAGTCGGTGGAGTGCGCTTCAAACACCAGCGTATCGTAGGCTTCAACCATTTTGCTCAGGGCCACGGCTTTCTGCGGCTGATAGTCGCAGACGTGCGCGTGGTCGAACTCCACGCCAGGCTGGACCACCAGGCCAATAATGCGTGGCCAGATGTCGCTTAAGCCTTCCTTTTCGAACGCGTGGCGGTGCGCTTCAAGCGTGGCGCGGGCCGCGTCCGGCGTGGTGACGGCAAGTTCGGTGAGCGTCTCGTGCGCGCCGCCGGGAACCGGCACTTCCGTGCCGATAACGTAGACCAGATCGGATTCACCAAACTGCTCGCGACAGGTCGCTTCGGCAATTTTCGCCAGGCGTGCGGCGCGTCCGGCGACGAGCTCGTCGGTCAGGGGAACCGGGTCGTCCTCGCAGGACATGCTGCAGTCCAGGTGGATCTTTTTGAATCCGGCGGAAACATAGCTTTTGATCAGATCGTCAGCATTTGCCATCGCCTGTTCCGCAGGGAGATTTTGCCAGCGGTTAGGGCCCAGATGATCGCCGCCGAGGATCAGCTGTGACGTCGGAAAACCGAGCGACTCGGCCAGCCGGCAGACAAACGCGTGAAAATCCGCAGGCGTCATGCCGGTATAGCCGCCAAATTGATCCACCTGGTTGGAGGTCGCCTCGATCAGCAGCGGCGTCTGATGCGAATGCGCGTAACGAATGGCAGCTTCAAGTACCAGCGGATGTGCGGAGCAGACGGCATAGATCCCGTTCGAATTCCCTCGTTTATGTTGTTCCACCATTTCTGTCAGATGTTTCACTTTCCTCTCCATTTCGGATGGTAATGACACTTGTCTTTCGTTTTGTTTCATTTAATCCTGCATCATGGTGATATAAAAATAAAACGAAAGATAATGGTTTTCCGATCTGTTTCACAAAAGAAACATAATGAAAGGTTTCAGCGCAGTGTTGGCTTGCGTCTGTACGTAAGGCGGGACTTGCATTCCCGAAAAAGAAAGGCCTTAATAGGCAAAACGAAATGAAACGAAAGACTATTTATTAAGGAGCTCGTATGAGCAGCACCGATTCATCCGCGGAAAAGCGCATCACCGGCACCAGTGAAAGGCGAGAGCAGATCATTCAGCGGTTGCGGGCGCAGGGAAGCGTGCAGGTTAACGATCTGTCTCATCTGTACGGCGTATCGACGGTGACGATCCGCAACGATCTGGCGTTCCTGGAGAAGCAGGGCATCGCCGTTCGCGCCTACGGCGGGGCATTGATTTGCGAAGGCAACATGCCGGGCGCTGAGCCTTCCGTGGAGGATAAAAGCTCGCTGAATACGGCGGTGAAGCGCAGTATCGCGCAGGCCGCTGCCGCGCTGGTTAAACCCGGGCACCGTATTATTCTGGACTCCGGCACCACGACGTATGAAATCGCCCGCATGCTGCGCCAGCACACGGACGTGATTGCGATGACCAACGGGATGAACGTGGCGAATGCGTTGCTGGAAGCGGAAGGGGTGGAATTGCTGATGACCGGCGGGCACCTGCGCCGTCAGTCGCAATCCTTCTACGGTGACCAGGCAGAACAGTCGCTACAGAATTACCATTTTGACCTGCTGTTCCTCGGCGTTGACGCCATCGATCTCGACCGCGGCGTAAGTACGCATAACGAAGACGAAGCCCGCCTTAACCGCAAAATGTGCGAGGTGGCGGAGCGTATTATCGTTGTCACGGACTCCAGCAAATTTAACCGCTCAAGCCTGCATAAAATCATTGATACGCAAAGGATTGATATGATTATTGTCGATGAANTCACGGACTCCAGCAAATTTAACCGCTCAAGCCTGCATAAAATCATTGATACGCAAAGGATTGATATGATTATTGTCGATGAAGGCATTCCGGCGGAGAGCCTGGACGGGCTGCGGAAAAGCGGGATTGAGGTGGTGCTGGTTTAAGGGGGCTTTCCCCTCACCCTAACCCTCTCCCCATAGGGGAGAGGGGACCGTTCGGTGCGGTTGGGAATATGAATCACGTCACCGGTGCCGGGTTGAACACCGCCAGCTGATTATGTAATCCCCATTGATCCGAGAAGGTTTTCTTCCGCCCGCTGGCGACATCCAGAATGAAGTGGAACAGTTTCCAGCCCACGTCCTCAATGCTCTCTTCCCCGGTGGCGATAGTGCCCGCGTTGATATCCATTAAGTCATACCAGCGGTTTGCCAGCTCGGTGCGGGTCGCCATCTTGATCACCGGTACCGCCATCAGGCCGTACGGCGTGCCGCGCCCGGTGGTAAAGACCTGCACCGTAATGCCGGATGCCACTTGCTGCGTGCCGCAGACGAAATCGCTGGCCGGCGTTGCCGCGTAGATCAGGCCGCGTTTCGTCGGGCGCTGGCCCGGAGAGAGCACTTCCACAATCGCGCTCTGGCCGGATTTGGCAATCGACCCGAGGGCTTTTTCCACTACGTTGGCCAGGCCGCCTTTTTTGTTCCCCGGTGAGGGATTGGCGCTGCGGTCGGTTTTGCCCATATCGAGATAGCTATCGTACCAGGCCATTTCCTCGAGCAGGCGCTTGCCGACCTCTTCATTAACGGCGCGTGGCGTGAGCAGATGGATGGCGTCACGCACTTCGGTCACCTCGGAGAACATCACCGTGGCGCCGCAGCGAACAAGCAGATCGGATGCAAAGCCCACCGCCGGATTGGCCGTCACGCCGGAGAAGGCATCGCTGCCGCCGCACTGGGTGCCCACAACCAGCTCCGACGCCGGGCACGTTTCGCGCTGGCGGCGGTTGAGCTTGTCCAGATGGCGTTCTGCTACCTGCAAAATATCGTCGACCATTGAGCGGAAACCCACGTGGCGTTCGTCCTGCAGGCGCACGATGCTGGCCTCGTCTGCCGGGATGGCTTTGACATCCTCGGTCCCCTGCAGCAGGCGTTCTGGCTGCAATTTTTCACAGCCGAGGCCAATGACCATCACCTCGCCGCCAAAGTTGGGGTTCAGGGCGATATTGTGGATGGTACGGATAGGCACTACGGCAGCGGGGGCGTTAATCGCCACGCCGCAGCCGTAGAGGTGGTTCAGGCCAACCACGCCGTCGACGTTCGGGTATTTCGGCAGCAGATCGCGTTCGATGATTTTCACCACGTAATCCACTACGCCCGCCACGCAGTGCACGCTGGTGGTAATGCCGAGCAGATTCTTGGTGCCGACGCTGCCGTCCGCGTTGCGGTAGCCTTCGAAGGTATAGCCCTCCAGCGGAGGAAGCGGTTCCGGTACGCGGGTCGCCAGCGGAAGCGTGTTTAGCGGCGGCGCTTCCGGCAGCGCCACCAGCGACTCCTCAACCCAGCTCCCCTGTGGTATAGAGCGAACGGCATAGCCGATGACTTCACCGTAACGTACGATTTCGCTGTTAGCAGGGATATCCACCAGGGCGACTTTATGTCCCTGCGGAATATGCTCAATCAGTTCCAGCCCGTCCGGGAAGCGGGTGCCCGCTTTTAAGCCATTGTCGTTGACAATAATCGCCACATTATCGGTGTCGTGGACTTTTATATAAAACGCCGTCGGCGATGCCTGTCGAATTTCAATGTCGGCCATTGTTCAGTATTCTCCAGCAAAGTGTCTGATAATAAATTCAGCCAATTTTCAAATGGTAGAAATAAATACGCGGCTTTCAGAAATAAAGCATGTCAGCATAGGGGATATGAAAATGTGATCTCGATCGCTCCAGAACCAGTAATGCCTGATTCTGTGCATTAGCGCCCAGCGCCTTGTGCATATGCAAAAAAATTTATCGAAGTATAACGCAATAATTGAGCATTAAAACAATGTGCGGTTGTGGATTGCGTCTTATACTGAATGACGATTTTATAACGCCAAAATACGTCAGAATAATAAATATAATGCTGGTGCGGTGTCTGAATAAATAAAATGATGCTGATATAGGCTGCGAATTAAAAAGGTAAATACGATGAATAACGATATCTTCCCGAATAAATTTAAAGCGGCCCTCGCGGCACACCAGATTCAGATTGGCTGCTGGTCCGCGCTGGCAAACCCTATCAGCACCGAAGTGCTGGGCCTGGCCGGTTTTGACTGGCTGGTGCTGGACGGCGAACATGCGCCGAACGATATCAGCACCTTTATTCCACAGCTGATGGCGTTGAAAGGCAGCCCCAGCGCCCCGGTAGTGCGCGTGCCCACCAACGAGCCGGTGATTATCAAGCGCCTGCTGGATATCGGTTTCTACAACTTCCTGATCCCGTTTGTGGAGACGGAAGAACAAGCGGCCCTGGCCGTAGCCTCAACGCGCTATCCGCCAGAAGGGATCCGCGGCGTTTCCGTTTCGCATCGCGCCAATATGTTTGGCACCGTGCCGGACTATTTCGCGCAGTCTAATAGCAACATCACCATTCTGGTTCAGATCGAGAGCCAGCAGGGCGTTGATAACGTCGACGCGATTGCCGCCACAAACGGCGTGGACGGGATCTTCGTCGGTCCAAGCGATCTGGCTGCCGCCTTTGGTCATCTGGGTAACGCCGGCCACCCTGACGTGCAGCGCGCGATCCAGCACATCTTTGCCCGCGCTAAAGCTCACGGCAAACCGTGCGGCATTCTGGCGCCGGTTGAGGCTGACGCACGCCGCTATCTGGAGTGGGGAGCCACGTTTGTAGCCGTCGGCAGCGACCTCGGCGTATTCCGCTCGGCCACGCAGAAATTAGCCGACGCTTTTAAAAAATAACCATCATTGAGGAAACAGATTATGACGCTGAAAGTGGGTTTTATTGGCCTGGGCATTATGGGTAAACCAATGAGTAAGAACCTCATCAAAGCGGGTTACTCGCTGGTGGTATCCGATCACAATCCGCAGGCCGTGGCAGAGGTGATAGCGGCTGGCGCTGAAACGGCCACCACCGCGAAGGCCATTGCCGAGCAGTGCGATGTCATCATCACCATGCTGCCAAACTCACCGCATGTTAAAGAAGTTGCGCTGGGTGAGAACGGCATTATCGACGGTGCGAAGCCGGGCCTGGTGCTGATCGATATGAGCTCTATCGCACCGCTCGCGAGCCGTGAAATCAGCGAGGCGTTAAAAGCGAAGGGCGTCGATATGCTGGATGCACCGGTCAGCGGCGGTGAGCCGAAAGCGATCGACGGCACGCTGTCGGTGATGGTCGGCGGCGATAAAGCCATTTTCGATAGATACTACGACCTGATGAAAGCCATGGCGGGCTCCGTGGTGCATACCGGGGACATCGGGGCGGGTAATGTGACCAAGCTGGCAAACCAGGTGATTGTAGCGCTGAACATTGCCGCCATGTCCGAAGCGCTGACGCTGGCAACCAAAGCGGGCGTCAACCCGGATCTGGTCTATCAGGCCATTCGCGGTGGTCTGGCGGGCAGTACCGTGCTGGATGCCAAAGCGCCGATGGTCATGGATCGTAATTTCAAACCCGGTTTCCGCATCGACCTGCATATCAAAGATCTGGCGAACGCGCTGGATACGTCACACGGCGTGGGCGCACAGCTGCCGCTGACCGCGGCGGTCATGGAGATGATGCAGGCGCTGCGTGCCGATGGCCTGGGCACGGCCGATCACAGCGCGATTGCGTGCTACTACGAAAAACTGGCGAAGGTGGAAGTGGCGCGTTAATCACGCCTTGCCTACACCTTAGGGTGACAGCGGCGCGCAAACCCTCTATACTGCGCGCCGAAGCTGACCAGACAGTCGCCGCTTCGTCGTCGTCCCTTTCGGGGGAGACGGGCGGAGGGGAGGAAAGTCCGGGCTCCATAGGGCAGGGTGCCAGGTAACGCCTGGGGGGGAAACCCACGACCAGTGCAACAGAGAGCAAACCGCCGATGGCCCGTGCAAGCGGGATCAGGTAAGGGTGAAAGGGTGCGGTAAGAGCGCACCGCGCGGCTGGTAACAGTCCGTGGCACGGTAAACTCCACCCGGAGCAAGGCCAAATAGGGGTTCACATGGTACGGCCCGTACTGAACCCGGGTAGGCTGCTTGAGCCAGTGAGCGATTGCTGGCCTAGATGAATGACTGTCCACGACAGAACCCGGCTTATCGGTCAGCTTCAACTTCTTAAAAAACCCCGCTTCGGCGGGGTTTTTGCTTTCCAGGTGATGCTGGATGGGTAAGCGCAGCGCCGGACAAACGACATCAATTCTCATATTTGCGACATTAAGCACATTTCACTGCTTTTGTGCCTTTCGTATCGATACTGTACCTGTAGGCGATCGCCATCACAAAATTTCGCGCTAAAAAACACACGATTTTTAGTATTGATAATTTGTTATGTTTGTTACTTTTATGATCGCGAATCTTTTCTCGTTTGATATGCATATATTGAAATCAAATACATTTCTCCCGTGAATATGTGACGAATTCCACTCTTTTCCGCAAACCTGAAAATTTGCATCGGAAAAATTTAATAAATTGAAAGAATGTTTCAAACAAATAGCGGTTATTTATTGGTCTTTAATTGCCTGAAAGATCGTCTTTATTGATTTTTTTAACGCTGAGAAATTTATCAAGGTTATCGCCATAAAATAAATTTATTACTACTGCTTTTATTGATCGATATCAGCGTAATGGTGTGGTCGTATTTATTCATATTATTGATAATAAATGAGTTTTTTGGTTTTCGTTGATCCTGTGAAGCGTGCGGAAAAGCAAATTGTGAGTGACAGCACATACCCCCTTAAACACTATTAGGTAGAATCCGCTCCGTCATAGGGAAATAAGCGCAGAATATTATGAACACTATTATTCTACCGAAAACACAGCACCTCGTGGTATTTCAGGAAGTCATTAAGAGTGGCTCCATAGGTTCTGCAGCAAGACAGCTTGGCCTGACGCAACCCGCCGTCAGCAAAATCATCAGCGATATTGAGTCCTACTTCGGCGTGGAAGTGATGGTGCGTAAAAACACCGGCGTAAAACTCACTGCCGCGGGCCAGGTCCTGCTCTCGTACTCAGAGTCGATCACCCGCGAAATGAAAAACATGGTGAGTGAGATTAACAGCCTGAGTTTCAGCACCGTCATGGACGTCTCCTTTGGCTACCCGTCGCTGATCGGCTTTACCTTCCTGTCCGAGATGATCAAAAAATTCAAGGAAGTGTTCCCGAAAGCACGCGTCTCGATGTATGAAGCCCAGCTCTCATCTTTCCTTCCGGCCATTCGCGACGGTCGTCTGGATTTCGCTATTGGCACGCTAAGCGATGAAATGCTGCTGCAGGATCTGCACGTCGAACCGCTGTTTGAGTCCGAGTTTGTGCTGGTCGCCAGCAAAACGCGAACGTGCACCGGCCCGACGACACTGGCATCGCTCACGCACGAGCAGTGGGTGATGCCGCAAACCGATATGGGCTACTACAAAGAACTTCTGACTACTCTGCAAGACAACCACATCAGCATCGAAAACATCGTCCAGACCGATTCCGTCGTCACCATTTATAACCTCGTGCTGAATGCCGATTATCTGACGGTCATTCCCCGCGACATGATTGCCCCGTTCGGTTCCGACCAGTTTATTGTGCTGCCCGTGGAAGATGAATTACCCGTGGCGCGTTATGCCGCCGTGTGGTCAAAAAATTACAGGATTAAAAAATCGGCGTCAGTATTAGTTGAGCTGGCAAAACAGTATTCGTCGATGAATATCGAAAGACGACGATGAATAATGAGTAATCATTTTAAAAACACCCAGAGCTTATCTCTGTAACGCTCTGATACCCTGACTTTGCCTGAAAAGAATGAATTATTATAACGAGGATATTATGCATATTACCTACGATCTCCCGGTAACGATTGAAGATATTCAGGACGCCAGAAAACGACTGGCAGGAAAAATATATAAAACCGGTATGCCGCGCTCGAATTATCTTAGCGAACGCTGCAAGGGCGAAATATTCCTGAAGTTTGAGAACATGCAGCGTACCGGCTCGTTTAAGATCCGCGGCGCGTTTAACAAATTAAGCTCGCTGACCGACGCTGAAAAACGCAAAGGCGTTGTCGCCTGCTCCGCAGGGAACCACGCGCAGGGTGTGTCCCTCTCCTGCGCGATGCTCGGCATCGACGGCAAAGTGGTGATGCCGATGGGCGCGCCGAAGTCTAAAGTGGCCGCGACGCGCGACTACTCGGCGGAAGTTGTGCTGCACGGCGAGAACTTCAACGACACCATTGCCAAAGTCAGCGAAATCGTCGAGATGGAAGGGCGTATTTTTATTCCGCCATACGATGATGCCAAAGTGATCGCCGGGCAGGGCACCATCGGTCTGGAAATTCTCGAAGATTTATACGACGTGGATAACGTTATTGTGCCTATCGGCGGCGGCGGTTTAATTGCCGGGATTGCGACGGCAATTAAATCCATCAACCCCACCATTAATATCATCGGCGTGCAGTCAGAAAATGTTCACGGCATGGCGGCATCGTATCAGGCCGGAGAAATAATGAGCCATCGCGTTACCGGCACGCTGGCCGATGGCTGTGATGTTTCTCGTCCCGGTAATTTACCGTTCGAAATTGTTCGCGAGCTGGTTGATGACATTGTGCTGGTCAGCGAAGACAACATTCGCGACAGCATGATCGCGCTTATTCAGCGTAATAAAGTGGTGACGGAAGGTGCCGGCGCGCTGGCCTGTGCCGCGTTATTAAGCGGCAAGCTCGATCGCTATATTCAGGGTCGTAAAACCGTCTGCATTATTTCCGGCGGCAATATCGATCTCTCCCGTGTTTCCCAAATTACCGGCTTCGTTGACGCATAAAGGTGACCTATGAGCAACACAGAAAGCATTATCGTTGGCCAGACAAAAACGTCCTCCTGGCGTAAGTCTGATACCACCTGGACGCTTGGCCTGTTTGGTACCGCCATTGGCGCAGGCGTGCTGTTCTTCCCCATTCGCGCTGGCTTTGGTGGATTGATCCCTATCCTGCTGATGCTGGTTCTCGCGTTCCCGATTGCGTTTTACTGCCACCGCGCGCTGGCGCGTTTGTGCCTCTCCGGCAGCAACGTCTCGGGCAACATCACCGAAACGGTGGAAGAGCACTTTGGAAAAACCGGCGGGGTGGTGATCACCTTCCTCTACTTCTTCGCTATTTGCCCGCTGCTGTGGATTTACGGCGTCACCATTACCAACACCTTTATGACCTTCTGGGAAAACCAGCTCCAGCTAACTGCGCTGAACCGCGGCGTGGTGGCGCTGTTCCTGCTGCTGCTGATGGCCTTTGTTATCTGGTTTGGTAAAGACCTGATGGTGAAGGTCATGAGCTTCCTGGTGTTCCCGTTTATCGCCAGCCTGGTGCTGATTTCCCTGTCGCTGATCCCTTACTGGAACTCGGCGGTGATTGACCAGGTCAACCTGAGCGATATCGCCTTCACCGGTCATGACGGCATTCTGGTCACGGTGTGGCTGGGTATCTCCATCATGGTCTTCTCCTTCAACTTCTCGCCTATCGTCTCCTCGTTTGTGGTCTCCAAGCGCGAAGAGTACGAGCCGGAGTTCGGTAAAGAATTCACCGAGCAGAAATGTTCCAAAATCATCGGTCGCGCCAGCATGCTGATGGTCGCCGTGGTGATGTTCTTCGCCTTTAGCTGCCTGTTTACGCTCTCTCCGCAGAACATGGCGGATGCTAAGGCGCAGAACATTCCGGTGCTCTCTTACCTGGCGAACCACTTTGCGTCAATGTCAGGAACCAAATCGACGTTCGCGACGGTACTGGAATACGGTGCCTCCATCATCGCGCTGGTCGCTATCTTCAAATCCTTCTTCGGTCATTACTTGGGCACGCTGGAAGGGCTGAACGGCCTGATCCTCAAGTTCGGCTACAAGGGCGATAAGAAGAAAGTCTCCGTTGGCAAGCTGAACACCATCAGCATGGTGTTCATCATGGGCTCCACCTGGGTTGTGGTCTACGCCAACCCGAACATTCTGGACCTTATTGAAGCCATGGGCGCACCAATCATCGCCTCTCTGCTGTGCCTGCTGCCGATGTATGCCATCCGCAAAGCACCGGTGCTGGCGAAGTACAAAGGGCGTACCGAGAACATTTTCGTTACCGCGGTCGGGCTGCTGACCATTCTGAATATCGTTTACAAACTGTTCTAACCCATTGCTCAGGAAGAGCGGAGTCACATGATGATTGAGTTTCCGGTTGTACTGGTTATTAACTGCGGATCGTCCTCTGTTAAGTTTTCGGTGCTCGACGCCAGCAGCTGCGATGCCCTGATGACGGGCATTGCAGATGGGATCAACACCGAGAAGGCCTTTATTTCCGTGAACGGGGGTGAGCCAGCCAGACTGGCTCACCAGGACTACGAAGGGGCGCTGGCTGCCATCGCCCTGGAGCTGGAGAAGCGTAACCTGATGAGCAGCGTGGCCTTAATTGGCCACCGCATTGCGCACGGGGGAAATCTCTTCAGCGAGTCGACCCTGATCACGGAAGAGGCGATCGCGCAGATCCGACAGGTTTCCCCGCTGGCGCCACTGCATAACTACGCCAACCTGAGCGGCGTGGAAGCCGCAGAGCGTCTGTTCCCGGGCGTGCAGCAGGTGGCGGTATTTGATACCAGCTTCCACCAGACGCTGCCGCCGCAGGCGTATCTGTACGGATTGCCGTACCGCTATTTTGAAGAGCTGGGCGTGCGCCGCTACGGCTTCCACGGCACCTCTCACCGCTACGTAGCCGCGCAGGCGCATACGCTTCTCGGGCTGTCCCCCGATGACAGCGGCCTGGTGATTGCCCATCTCGGCAACGGAGCCTCCATCTGCGCGGTGCGCAACGGCGAAAGCGTCGACACCTCGATGGGGATGACGCCGCTGGAAGGGCTGGTAATGGGGACGCGCTGCGGCGACGTGGACTTCGGCGCGATGGCGTGGATTGCCCAGCAGACCGGCCAGTCGTTCGAGGATCTGGAGCGCGTGGTCAATAAAGAGTCCGGGCTGCTGGGGATCTCCGGCATCTCCTCCGATTTACGTACGCTGGAGAAAGCCTGGCACGAAGGCAACGAGCGGGCGCAGCTGGCTATCCATACCTTCGTGCACCGCATTGCGCGGCATATCGCCGGGCACGCGGCGTCGCTGCACCGCCTGGATGGGGTGGTCTTTACCGGCGGTATTGGCGAAAACTCGAAGCTTGTCCGCGCGCTGGTGGCGGAACATCTGAAAGTCTTCGGCATCATCCTCGACGACGACAAAAATGCCCTGCCGGGCAGCGCGGGTGAGCGCGTGATCTCCACCGAATCGTCCCGCGTGGCCTGCGCGGTTATCCCTACCAACGAAGAAAAAATGATCGCGCTGGACGCCCTCCGTCTTGGAAAGGTTACCCCGGCCGCGGCTTACGCCTGATAAAGCGAGAAACACATGAAAGTAACAATCGATACGGGCGTCGCGCCCTACAGCGACGCATGGGCCGGGTTTCGCGGTGAAGAATGGAAAAACGCCGTCAACGTCCGCGATTTTATTCAGCATAACTACACCCCTTATGAAGGCGATGAAGCTTTCCTCGCGCAGGCGACGCCAGCAACGACGGCGCTGTGGCAGAAGGTAATGGTCGGCATTCGCCAGGAGAATGCCACCCACGCCCCGGTGGATTTTGACACCAACATTGCCACCACCATTACGGCCCACGGGCCGGGCTATATCGACCAGGATCTGGAGACGATCGTCGGCCTGCAAACCGATAAGCCGCTCAAGCGCGCGCTGCATCCGTATGGCGGGATCAACATGATCCGCAGCTCGTTCGAAGCCTATGGCCGGGAGATGGATCCGCAGTTCGAATACCTGTTTACCGACCTGCGCAAAACCCACAACCAGGGCGTGTTTGACGTCTACTCCCCGGAGATGATGCGCTGCCGTAAATCCGGCGTGCTGACCGGGCTGCCGGACGGCTACGGGCGCGGACGCATCATCGGTGACTATCGCCGCGTGGCGCTGTACGGGATCGCTTATCTGGTGCGCGAGCGCGAACTTCAGTTTGCCGATCTGCAGGGCAGGCTTGAGCGCGGCGAAGATCTGGAGGCGACGATCCGCCTGCGTGAAGAGCTGGCGGAGCACAGGCGCGCGCTGCTGCAGATCCAGCAGATGGCGGCGAACTATGGCTTTGATATTTCACGTCCGGCGATGAACGCCCAGGAAGCGGTGCAGTGGGTCTATTTTGCCTACCTTGCAGCGGTGAAATCCCAGAACGGCGGGGCGATGTCGCTGGGGCGTACGGCCTCGTTCCTCGATATCTACATTGAACGCGACATGCAGGCGGGGCGCCTGAATGAAGTCCAGTCGCAGGAGCTGATCGACCACTTCATCATGAAGATCCGCATGGTGCGCTTCCTGCGCACGCCGGAGTTCGACACGCTCTTCTCCGGCGATCCGATCTGGGCGACGGAAGTGATCGGCGGCATGGGGCTGGACGGGCGCACGCTGGTGACCAAAAACAGCTTCCGCTATCTGCATACCCTGCACACCATGGGGCCTGCGCCGGAGCCGAACCTGACGATCCTCTGGTCTGAACAACTGCCGATCGCGTTCAAGAAATACGCCGCTCAGGTGTCGATCGTCACCTCTTCGCTGCAGTATGAGAACGACGATTTGATGCGTGCGGACTTCAACAGCGACGACTACGCCATTGCCTGCTGCGTCAGCCCGATGGTGATCGGCAAGCAGATGCAGTTCTTTGGCGCGCGCGCCAACCTCGCCAAAACGCTGCTGTACGCGATCAACGGCGGGGTGGACGAGAAGCTGAAGATCCAGGTCGGCCCGAAAACCGAGCCGCTGCTGGACGACGTGCTGGATTACGACACCGTGATGGCGAGCCTCGATCACTTTATGGACTGGCTGGCGGTGCAGTACATCAGCGCCCTGAACCTCATTCACTACATGCATGATAAGTACAGCTACGAAGCCTCGCTGATGGCGCTGCATGACCGCGACGTCTATCGCACCATGGCCTGCGGAATTGCCGGGCTGTCGGTGGCGGCGGATTCCCTGTCGGCCATTAAATACGCCACGGTGAAGCCGGTGCGCGACCACACCGGTCTGGCGGTCGATTTTGTGATTGAAGGGGACTATCCGCAGTACGGCAACAACGACGACCGCGTGGACAGCATCGCCTGCGACCTGGTGGAGCGCTTTATGAAGAAAATTCAGGCGTTGCCAACCTACCGCAACGCGGTGCCAACCCAGTCGATCCTGACTATCACCTCCAACGTGGTATACGGCCAGAAGACCGGGAACACGCCGGACGGACGCCGCGGCGGCACGCCGTTTGCGCCAGGCGCGAATCCGATGCACGGCCGCGACAGAAAAGGGGCGGTAGCCTCGCTAACGTCGGTGGCCAAGCTGCCGTTCACCTATGCGAAAGACGGGATCTCCTACACCTTCTCCATCGTGCCGCAGGCGCTGGGCAAGGACGAGCTGGTGCGCAAAACCAACCTGGTGGGGCTGCTGGACGGGTACTTCCATCACGAAGCGTCCATTGAGGGCGGGCAGCATCTGAACGTCAACGTCATGAACCGGGAGATGCTCCTCGATGCCATTGCGCATCCCGAGAATTACCCGAACCTGACGATCCGCGTTTCAGGCTATGCGGTGCGTTTTAATGCGCTGACGCGCGAGCAGCAGCAGGATGTGATTTCGAGGACGTTTACGCAATCAATCTGACGACATTTAGGTCTCATGCCCCCTCAACCCTGGGGGCATTTTTTTGCCCGCTAAACATACAAAATTGTTTATATAATTACTCACACATATTCATCCGCTCTTGAAAAACAATACGCCTGCTTTTCCCTATCACAGCATGTAAGGACAGTAAGATGATGAAAATGACCCGTATTGCGCTGGTCGCCGCCTCGCTGGCAGTGTGCAGTTTTACGGTACAGGCCGCGAACGTTGAGGCTGCCCCGTCTCCCTCGCAGGATCCGCTGGTACAGCACCTGAAGCTCAGCAATGAGCAGGTTAAGAAGATTGAAGATCTGCATAAGCAGCTGGAACAAAATGTCAGCAAGATCCCGATGACGGGAGTGAAGGACGGCGCGCTGATCGACATGTTCCAGGCGGGTAAATGGGACGAAAGCACGGTGAAAAGCCAGCTTGCTGCCTTTAGCAAAATTGAAGAGCAGACCCGCTATTACCGCGTGAAATATTACTTCGACGTCAGCCAGGTGTTGACGCCGGAACAGCGTAAGCAGATTAGAACCGATATGGCTAACGCGCTGGCAGAGTGATTTCGTACGTTGCATACGGCGCCGGATGATTCTGCCGTGGCTCGATCGGTTCCCTCTCCCATTGGGAGAGGGTTAGGGTGGGGGCATTCTTTAAACCGGCAAATCAATCAGCAGCGCGCGAAGCGGCGTATCCGCCACCAGGGTGATATTCGCTTCATCACGAATAAACGCCCCGTCGCCGCAGGTGAGCGCTTCTTTCTCTTCCGTGTGCGTCACCGCATGTACCGTACCGTGAATAGACTGTAAATAGGCGCGCGGACCATGAAGCTGGAAGCTCGCCTGTTCACCTTTCTTCATTTCGATATGGTGCAGCCACACCTGCTGGCGCAGCTGCAGGCTACCTTTACTGCCGTCCGGCGATGCAATCAGCTGCTGCTTATCGCCCGTTAAATCTAACTTCTGTACCAGCGGATTTTCCCGCTCGGGGCAGGCGTCCAGCCACAGCTGCATACGGGTCAGCGTTTTATCTTTGCTGAGGTTATGCTCGCTGTAGCTGATGCCCGGCTGCGTGGAAATTAACAACGCTTCGCCAGCCTTTGCCTGGACATGATTGCCCTCGCTATCGCGGTATTCTGCCTCGCCTTCCAGGATCAGGTTCAGGATATCGACTTTCGGGTACGTACGCGGCTGGAAGGAGGCGCCAGGGGCGAGCACTTCCTGATTCAACACGCGCAGTGAAGCGTAACCGAGGAGTTTAGGGTCAAAGTAGTGTCCAAAGGAAAAGGTGTAGCGGGCCTGCAGCCAACCGAAATCGGCTTGTCCGCACTGTTTAGCTGTTCTTGTCGTAATCATAAACTTGACCTCTCTTTACACTAAAACAATGGTAAAGGTATGGACGCTGCATTGTTAGCCAGATATTCTGCCCGGTATGTTCAAATTTCCTGAATGAGAACGAGATGGCTAAAGAGAGAGCATTGACGCTTGAGGCGCTTCGCGTCATGGACGCGATTGACCGGCGCGGCAGTTTTGCGGCGGCGGCAGATGAGCTGGGGCGCGTTCCGTCTGCGCTAAGCTACACCATGCAGAAGCTGGAGGAAGAGCTGGACGTGGTGCTGTTTGACCGCTCCGGTCATCGAACAAAATTCACCAACGTGGGGCGAATGCTGCTGGAGCGCGGCCGCGTGCTGCTGGAAGCGGCGGACAAGCTCACGACGGACGCCGAAGCGCTGGCGCGCGGCTGGGAAACCCATCTGACGTTAGTTACCGAAGCGCTGGTGCCGACTGAAGCGCTGTTCCCGCTGGTGGACCGCCTGGCGGCGAAGGCCAATACGCAGCTGTCAATCATCACCGAGGTGCTGGCAGGCGCGTGGGAACGTCTGGAGACGGGCAGGGCGGATATTGTGATTGCGCCTGACATGCACTTCCGTTCCTCATCGGAAATCAACTCGCGCAAGCTCTACAGCGTGATGAACGTCTATGTTGCCGCACCCAATCACCCGATTCACCAGGAGCCGGAGCCGCTCTCTGAAGTGACGCGCGTGAAGTATCGCGGCGTGGCGGTAGCGGATACCGCGCGCGAGCGTCCGGTGCTGACGGTGCAGCTGCTGGATAAGCAGCCACGCCTGACGGTGACCTCGCTGGAAGACAAACGGCAGGCGCTGCTGGCCGGTCTGGGCGTGGCGACGATGCCGTACCCGTTTGTGGAGAAAGATATTGCGGAAGGGCGACTGCGCGTTGTCAGCCCGGAATACACCAGCGAAGTGGATATCATTATGGCGTGGCGCCGCGACAGCATGGGCGAAGCCAAATCCTGGTGTCTACGCGAAATTCCGAAGCTTTTTGCCCACCACAATAAATAAGGATATAGGCCCGGATCGCTGTGCGCCACCGGGCCATTATTTATGCGTCGAGCTTCGGATCCGGACCAAAGCGGTTCTCGCCCGGCGTGCCGCTCTGGCAGTTGAAAATCAAAATCACGATCCAGCCAACAAGCGGGATCAGCAGCAGCAGTAACCACCACGCTGAACGATCGGTGTCGTGCAGCCGACGGAACAGTACCGCCCACGATGGTAGCAGGACTAACAGGCCATAAATGGTGGTCAGTACGCCTTCACCGCCAGCCCGCTCCCAGCCAAGAATTTTATCCACGATGCCCAGCACCATAATCAGGACGAAGTTCACCAGAACGAACATCCAGTACTCTTTGCGGCGGGCACGGCCACCAAATCCAATGTAGTTGCGCAGTACTTTTAAATACCAGTCCATTTTTCCTTGCCTCATTAGTCAGTCAATCACTTGTTTTCTAAGCGATCGAGGTAAGGATAGATGGAGATTGTGAATTAAAAAAGGGCATCCATCGATGCCCTTAATATTTATCCAAAACGCACGTCGCGCCCGTGCGGTTCTTCCAGGTTCTGCCACGGGCCGATGGAGATAATACCCGTCGGGTTGATGGTCTTGTGGCTGCGGAAATAGTGGGTGCGAATATGGTCGAAGTCGACCGTGTCGGCAATACCCGGCATCTGGTAGATGTCGCGCAGAAAACCATGCAGGTTCAGGTAGTCGCTGATGCGGTGCTTGTCGCACTTAAAGTGGGTGACATAGACCGGATCGAAGCGAACCAGCGTGGTCCACAGGCGAATGTCCGCTTCCGTCAGGCGATCGCCCGTCAGGTAGCGATGCTGGCCCAGGATCTGCTCGAGACGCTCAAGCGATTCAAACACCTTTCCGACCGCTTCGTCATACGCTTCCTGGCTGGTGGCGAAACCGGCCTTGTAGACACCGTTGTTGACGTTGTCGTAAATCCAGCTGTTCAGCTCGTCAATTTTCTCACGCAGCTCAGCCGGATAGTAATCTCCGGCGCGGGCACCGTGCGCGTCAAAGGCGGTATTGAACATGCGGATGATTTCCGCAGACTCATTGCTGACAATCGTCTGGTTTTTCTTGTCCCACAGCACCGGCACGGTAACGCGCCCGGTGTAGTGAGGATCGGCGCGCAGATAGAGCTGGTAAAGGAAATCGTGGTGGTAAAGATCGTCGCCGGTCGCCGCGGGGAAATCACTGTCAAACGTCCAGCCGTTTTCCAGCATCAGCGGGTTCACGACCGAAACCGGAATTAAGGATTCGAGACCCTTAAGCTTGCGCACAATCAGCGTGCGGTGTGCCCACGGGCAGGCAAGGGAAACATAAAGATGATAACGGTCTTTCTCAGCCGCGAAGCCGCCTTCGCCGCTCGGGCCTGGCGCGCCGTCGGCGGTCAGCCAGTTACGGAAGGCCGAAACTGAGCGCTTGAAGCGACCTCCGGTGGATTTGGTGTCATACCAGACATCCTGCCATACGCCGTCTACGAGTTGTCCCATTTTTTCTCCTCCGTCAGATAGCAAAAGCGAGGAGATGTCTCCTCGCTTTGTGTTTATTCAGTATAGCGTGCTTACCACTTCTTATTCAGAACGCGGTCGATGCTGTATGCACCCGGGCCGGTGACGGCCAGCAGCAGGAAGCCACCCGCGATGGTCAGGTTTTTCATGAACATCAGAGAGTTCACGCCTTCCGCAAAGTTGCTGTGGAAGATGAACGCTGTCAGCACGGTGAAGCCTGCGGTAAACAGCGCGGTGGTACGGGTCAGGAAGCCGAACAGTACCGCCAGGCCGCCGCCGAACTCAAGAAGAATGGTCAGCGGCAACAGGAACCCCGGAACGCCCATGGCTTCCATATACTGCTGGGTACCCGCATAACCGGTGATTTTTCCCCAACCTGCCACGATGAACAGAATTGGCATCAGAATACGCGCTACCAGTACACCAACATCTTCTAATTTTTTCATTTTACTCTCCAGGAAACCACATGAGCGGCTGAACATTATTTGTCTGCAATTCCGGGTAGATACCGCGGCGTTGCTGTCGATGGAGAGGATAATAAACGGGGCGGGTGGTAATTGTTAGCAAGGAAAACTGTCAATCTTCTTCAAAGATATTGAGTAAGGGGACGTGCGCGCTGGTGTCTCACCCCAACCCTCTCCCACGGGGAGAAGGCGCAAAAACAAAAAACGGTAACCTGAGTTACCGTTTTGTATCACCGCAGCTGCTGCTGCCGCAAAGTGGCTTTCACCAGACGCCAGGCGCTCCAGGCGCCGAATCCACGACGTGCCCAGCGGATGAGCATATTTGGATGACGAACCGTCCAGATAGCCATCACGCTGCTGCCGACCAGCGCCCATGAGCGCAGGCTCAGGAAGGTGTTCCAGCCGCGGTCAAACCGTCGCGTCGCGTCAATCCAGTCGCGGCGGCTGGCAGACAGATCCAGCCGTTGCTGCTGGATCTGACTTAACAGGTACGCTTTTCGCTTCTGACGTTCCGCTTTATCGCTCACGGCTTGTCATCCTCCAGCAGAGCGCGATCGTTCGCCAGCTCCTGACGCGTATGGCGCAGGAAAGTGGACTTGCGCGCTTTACGCAGCGTCCAGATACCGCCTATCAAAGCGGCGACCAGCAGAACGACGGTGGTGGCAATCATCGCGTTAAGACGATACTGCGGATCGATGGCCCAGATGATTAACACCATCAGGCTCATCAGACCAAACGCGGCGAAGAGCATGGTCAGCCCGAGCATCAGCAGCATCTGGAAGAGGTTCGCTTTCTCCTCTTCCAGCTCGACCACTGCCAGCCGGACGCGCGTTTCGGCAATCCCGACCAGCGTCGTTAAAATACGCTGGCCGATGCCGAGGACGTTGTTAGCAGGCCCTTGTGCGTGACGAGGATCTTCCATATCAGCGACGCGTCAGAAGGACACCCAGTACCACACCCACTGCGGCACCAATCCCTACACCCGTCCATGGATTATCACGCACATATTCGTCCGCGCGGGCAGCCGCTTCGCGGGTCTGTTTCGCCAGCGCATCACCGGTTTCACCCAGGCGATAGCGGCTCTCTTTCAGCGCCTGCTCCGCCTTGCTGCGCAGCTTGCTGACCTCTTCTTTTGACTTGTCAGCAGAGGAGTTCAGCACCTCTTCAAGGGTATCGGCCAGGGATTTCAGTTCAGCGCGCAGATGTTCAGACGTCGTATCTTTTGACATGATTCTCTCTCCTGTTGAGATTTCCGTTAACTCAATAATCGCGAGCTTCCAGCGCTTTCAGGTCATCCTGCGCTTCTTTCAACTTCTTCTCGCGCTTGGCAATTTTTTCCGCATCTCCTTTCTCTTTCGCTTCCTGCAGGTCGCGACGGCGCTCGGCTATCTCGTCCTTCTGTTCAGCGATTTTCTTCTTGTGGTCGGCACGAAGCTTGCTGTCTGAACAGTTCGCTTTCACTTCGCTCAGCGCTTTTTTAAGACCATCAACACGGTGCTGATTGTTATGCTTTTCGGCATAACCGATCTCACGCTGAATATCCTGTTCTTTCTCCTGACAGAGAGAGTTTGCGAAGGATGCTGTGCTTAAAGAAAAAAGGGCCAGAGCCAGAGTCATGCGGAATTTCATTATCGAAACCTTCCATTGTGTTGCGGCGTTTGCCGCTATCCAAAGTTATGCGGAGTACATTGAGGGGTGCTCCGCGTACTTAAGCATAGTAAGTAAACGGGGGATTCACCAAAGTGAGTGAAAAGATTCGGAATCCTGGAAGTTATCCAAACCGATGCGACGTATCACGAATCAATGACAGCCAGGCTGCAGGCTGGCTGTCATCTTCCTGCTGGGCAATGATATACCCGTGCGGCAGCGTACGGTCGAGAACCACTTTCGCGGCGGCACTTTGCGCACGGGAATCAAACTTGATCAGTAAAACGTCGTCCTGCGGGGTAATGCTCTTAAAGCGGATCCCGTTCGCGTCCAGATGATGCCAGACAGAAAAACCGTCAGGCACGCTGGCGCCCTGGTTTACCGGGCGGATGGCCAGCGTCGATTCCTGATGCGAAAGCGCGCTCCATGCCAGCAGCATGGCGCTGAGGACGATCAGCGTAATCACGGCAACGGCAAAACGGCGCAGGGCGAGCGGTGAGATAACCATCGTTAGCCTCTGGCTCCGTATTTCTTCTTCCACAGGACAACCAGTGAGCCAATCAGGCCGAAGACCAGCAGAACCACAGGAAGCAGCATCAGGCAGGACATCAGCTGGTCTTCATATTTCATAAAGACCGGCGTTTTACCCAGTGCATAGCCCAGCGTCGTCAGAATAAGCACCCATAGCAGGCCGCTCATCCAGTTAAAGAACTGGAAGCGCGCGCTGCTCAACCCCGACAGACCGGCAATGGTCGGCAGCAGGGTGCGAACAAAGGCGATAAAGCGGCCAATCAGCAGCGCGGAAAGCCCGTGCTTGTGGAAAAGGTGGTGCGCCCGCTGGTGATAATGCGCGGGAAGATGAGAGAGCCAGTTCTGGACGATCCGGGTATTGCCCAGCCATCTTCCCTGGATATAGCTCACCCAGCAGCCGAGGCTGGCCGCCACGGTCAGTAATAAAATGGTGTGTGGAAACGCCATCGCCCCTTTGGCACACAGCACGCCGACAAGCACCAGCAAACTGTCACCGGGCAGGAAGGCAGCAGGCAGCAAACCGTTCTCAAGGAACAGGATCATAAACAAGACGAAATAGAGCATGCCAATCATGGAAGGGTTGGCCAGCGTTTCAAAATCCTGCGCCCAGAGGGCATGCAGCAGTTGGGTCAAAAGTTCCATTCAGTGTTCCTGGAAATCGGTTAACGTCACGCCTGTTATCCGGGACAAACAGCACGGCGACGTTGTTGTGATTTCATTATGGTCGCTCGCGGACACATTGCGGTGTGGCCAACACTGTTCCCTGTTAATTGGCTGGTTAGCAAGCACTAACTTACAAAATAAGGAATTGAATCCAATTGTAACAAAGCCCAACGTTCTGCGTCACAGAATTTGCAGGGGTGAGTTGATTTTGGCGTAAGCCCAGGAAGTGAGCGAGGGGATTTACAAAGGCTGACACTATATATGTTTTGCTTACTCCTGTAAGCCGGAAGGCGCAACGTAGCGCCTGCCAGCAGAAAGGTCATCTATTTTGCGGCACTGGAAGCCGTATCGAGATGAACAACCGGATTATCGGCAAAAAGATAGCGGTCAGCGTTAAATTCGAAGTCATCGCTGGTTTCGTTGAACAGCATCTGCTTGGTGTTTTCCAGGTGCTGCCACATCGCCAGCTTAGCGGCATGCGGATCTTTACGAATCAGCGCCTTAAGGATTTGGTCGTGATCGTCGCACCAGTTGTCAACGGTACGGGAATCGATATGGTCGTGCAGTTTTTTCCAGTACGGGTTGTGAACGCGCTGAGTCCACATTTTTTCTACGATAGCTGCCAGCGCCGTATTTTGGGTTGCCAGGGCGACCTGAACGTGGAACTGCAGATCCCACTCTGAATCGCGGAAACATTTTTCCTTACGGGCATTCTCCTGGATCTCCATCAGCTTCATGATGTCCTGCTTGGTCACCTGCGTCGCCGCAAACTCAGCAATATTGCTTTCGATCAGCTGGCGAGCCTGGAGCAGCTCGAAGGGGCCATAGCTGGCGAATTCCAGACTTTCGTCCGCGATGGGAGAGTGTTTCGGCAGATTAGAAATCACGTGAATGCCGGAGCCTTTACGTACCTCAACGTAGCCTTCCACTTCCAGCATGATAATCGCTTCACGCACCACGGTGCGGCTGACGCTTTTTTCATCCGCGATAAAGCGCTCGGCGGGAAGTTTATCACCGACAAGATAGACCCCTTGCTCGATGCGATCTTTCAGCTCCGCAGCAAGTTGTTGATATAAACGACGTGGTTCGGTGATTTCCATATGCGCTCCAGGCAGGGTACGGCAGATGATTTGTTATACCACTTTTGCGTGCCACTCTCCAGATTTTGCCATTAAAAAAGCCGCCCGGAGGCGGCTTAGTTGAAACGTATTTTCGCTAACTCTGCGTAGCCGGTTTGCCAATGGACTCTTTCGCCAGCTCCTCTGCCGATTTGCTTTTCAGCACCGTCCAGATAACCACTGCACCCATCAGGTCAAAGATCGCCAGCACCGCGAACAGCGGGCTGAAGCCGATGGTATCCGCCAGCGCGCCGACCACCAGTGCAAACATGGTGCTCGCGGTCCAGGCGGCCATCCCGGTCAGGCCGTTGGCGGTTGCCACTTCGTTACGACCAAAGACGTCAGACGAGAGCGTAATCAGCGCGCCGGACAGGGACTGGTGAGCAAAGCCACCGATGCACAGCAGGGCAATGGCGACGTACGGGCTGGTGAACAGGCCGATCATACCCGGGCCAATCATCAGCAGCGCGCCCATGGTCACCACCATCTTACGGGAAACGATCAGGTTCACGCCAAACCAGCGCTGGAACAGCGGTGGCAGGTAGCCGCCCACGATACAGCCCAGGTCAGCGAACAGCATTGGCATCCAGGCGAACATCGCGATCTCTTTCAGGTTAAAGCCGTAGACTTTAAACATGAACAGGGGGATCCACGCGTTAAAGGTACCCCAGGCCGGTTCAGCCAGGAAGCGCGGCAGGGCGATACCCCAGAACTGACGGGTGCCCAGGATCTGCCAGACGGTCATTTTTTTACCGTTGTTGGTCTGATGCTGCGCTTCCTGACCGCCAATGATGTATTCACGTTCTTCTTCAGACAGTTTTTTCTGATCGCGCGGGTGTTTATAGAAAACCAACCACGCCATCGCCCAGGCAAAGCTCAGCACGCCAGAGATAATGAACGCCATCTGCCAGCTGTGCATCACGATCGCCCACACCACCAGCGGCGGCGCTATCATCGCCCCGATGGACGAGCCCACGTTGAAGTAGCCGACGGCAATGGAACGCTCTTTCGCCGGGAACCACTCGGAGCTGGCCTTCAGACCCGCCGGGATCATCGCGGCTTCAGCCGCACCGACCGCACCGCGCGCCAGCGCCAGTCCACCCCAGCTGCCTGCCAGCGCGGTTGCGCCGCAGAACACCGCCCAGGCGATGGCGAAGAAGGCATAACCGATTTTGGTTCCGAGAATATCCAGCACATAGCCCGCAACAGGCTGCATGATGGTATAAGCCGCGGAATAGGCGGCAATGATGTAGGAGTATTGCTGCGTGGAGATATGCAGCTCTTCCATCAACGTTGGCGCTGCTGCTGCCACCGTGTTACGCGTCAGGTAGCCCAGCACGGTGCCTAACGTCACCAGTGCGATCATATACCAACGTAACCCTTTAATTTTACGCATCTAAAACCTCATCGTTATGTTATTTCCGCGCCAGAGCACGGCAACCTCTCAACCGTTTCCGGGAGCAGTTGTGTAACGGGAGGGGCGTAACCAGGAGCATGTCCCGGAACGGCCCGAACCTTGCCATAAGTAAGCGTGCATAAGTCGGTATCCGTACCGTTAAACCCGATGTCTCTCACACCGGTAATGCATTCCGTCGGCTTATAGTTTGCGACGGCGAAAAGATAACTTGTCATACAGCTTTAAAAGGTGAGTGACATCACAAATGTATGATTCTTTGTGGGGACATTAATCGTCGCGCGCAAAGCCAGTACTGGCGGGGGTTGCAGAAGGGTTTACTTCATTGAGGGTAATTTATTTGTTGGCGTTTATTGATCTCACTCACGAAAAAAGCTTCGGTTGGTGGAAATTGGTGTGATAACTTTGCAGCATATGAACATACGCTTTCTGCGCTCCCGTAATGAGGAAGACGATAATGACGCCGTTTATGACCGAAGATTTTCTGTTAGATACCGAATTTGCTCGCCGTCTGTACCACGACTACGCAAAAGACCAGCCGATTTTCGACTACCACTGCCATTTACCGCCGCAGCAGGTTGCCGAAAATTATCGCTTCAAAAACCTGTATGACATCTGGCTGAAGGGTGACCACTACAAATGGCGTGCCATGCGCACCAACGGCGTGGCTGAGCGCCTGTGTACCGGCGATGCGACCGACCGCGAGAAGTTTGACGCCTGGGCGGCAACCGTTCCGCACACCATCGGCAACCCGCTTTATCACTGGACCCATCTTGAGCTCCGCCGTCCGTTTGGCATCACCGGCAAGTTGCTTTCCCCAACGACCGCGGATGAAATTTGGGATCGCTGCAACGCGCTGCTGGCGCAGGATAACTTCTCCGCGCGCGGCATCATGAAGCAGATGAACGTGAAGATGGTGGGCACCACCGACGATCCGATCGACTCTCTGGAGCATCATGCCGTTGTCGCGAAAGACACCTCTTTCGATATCAAAGTGCTGCCAAGCTGGCGCCCGGACAAAGCCTTCAACATTGAGCAGGCCACCTTCACCGACTACATGGCGAAGCTGGCGGAAGTGTCGGATACCGACATCCGTCGTTTCGCTGACCTGCAAACCGCGCTGACCAAACGTCTGGATCACTTCGCCGCGCACGGCTGCAAAGTGTCTGACCACGCGCTGGACGTGGTGCTGTTTGCGGAATCAAACGAAGCCGAGCTGGACAGCATTCTGGCGCGTCGTCTCTCCGGCGAAGGCTTAAGCGAGCACGAAGTGGCGCAGTTTAAAACGGCGGTGCTGGTATTCCTCGGTGCGGAATACGCGCGTCGCGGATGGGTACAGCAGTACCACATCGGCGCGCTGCGCAATAACAACCAGCGCCAGTTCAAACTGATCGGCGCTGACGTGGGCTTCGACTCCATCAACGATCGTCCGCTGGCGGAAGAGCTGTCAAAACTGCTGAGCAAACAGAACGAACAAAACCTGCTGCCAAAAACCATCCTGTACTGCCTGAACCCGCGCGATAACGAAGTGCTGGGTACCATGGTCGGCAACTTCCAGGGCGAAGGGATGCCGGGCAAGATGCAGTTCGGTTCCGGCTGGTGGTTCAACGATCAGAAAGACGGCATGGAACGTCAGATGACGCAGCTCGCGCAGCTGGGCCTGCTGAGCCGCTTTGTCGGCATGCTGACCGACAGCCGCAGCTTCCTGTCCTATACCCGTCATGAATACTTCCGCCGCATTCTGTGCCAGATGATTGGCCGCTGGGTACACGCGGGCGAAGCGCCAGCGGATATCCAGCTGTTGGGAGAAATGGTGAGAAATATCTGCTTTAACAATGCGCGTGACTACTTCGCCATTGAACTGAACTAAGGCCGTTTGAGGTTGATATGCAATACATCAAAATCCATTCGCTGGATAACGTGGCCGTCGCGCTGACGGATCTCGGTGAAGGCGACGTGGTGACCATGGATAACCAGAGCGTCACCCTGCGTCAGGCGATCGTTCGTGGACATAAGTTTGCCCTGATCCCCATTGCGAAAGGGGAGAACGTGGTGAAGTACGGTTTGCCCATCGGCCATGCGCTGGCGGATATTGCGCCGGGTGAATACATTCACTCACACAATACCCGCACCAATCTGAGCGATCTGGACGAGTACAGCTATCAACCTGATTTACCCGCAGAAGAACGTCAGGCGGCGGATCGTGAGGTGCAGATCTACCGTCGCGCCAGCGGCGACGTGGGGATCCGCAACGAGCTGTGGATCCTCCCGACCGTCGGCTGCGTCAACGGAATTGCGCGTCAGATCCAGACTCGCTTCCTGAAAGAGACCAACGATGCCGAAGGCACTGACGGCGTGCATCTGTTCAGCCACACTTACGGCTGCTCGCAGCTCGGCGACGACCACATCAATACCCGCACTATGCTGCAAAACATGGTGCGCCACCCGAATGCGGGCGCGGTGCTGGTGATTGGCCTGGGCTGCGAGAACAATCAGGTGGACGCCTTCCGCGACACGCTGGGCGAGTTCGATCCTGAGCGCGTGCATTTTATGGTGTGCCAGCATCAGGACGACGAAGTTGAAGCGGGCGTTGAGCAGCTTCACCAGCTTTATGAGGTGATGCGCCACGACAGGCGCGAGCCGGGCAAGCTGAGCGAGCTGAAGTTTGGGCTTGAGTGCGGCGGGTCTGATGGCCTTTCCGGTATTACTGCCAATCCGATGCTGGGCCGCTTCTCGGATTACGTGATTGCCAACGGCGGCACGACGGTGTTGACCGAAGTGCCGGAAATGTTCGGCGCGGAGCGTATTCTGATGAGCCACTGCCGCGACGAAGAGACCTTTGAGAAGACCGTCACCATGGTGAACGACTTCAAACAGTATTTCATCGCCCACAATCAGCCGATTTACGAGAATCCGTCGCCGGGCAACAAAGCGGGTGGGATCACCACGCTGGAAGAGAAATCCCTCGGCTGCACCCAGAAAGCGGGCGCGAGCCAGGTGGTTGACGTGCTGCGCTACGGCGAGCGCCTGAAAACCCACGGTCTGAATCTGCTGAGCGCACCGGGCAACGATGCGGTCGCCACCAGCGCGCTGGCGGGTGCCGGCTGCCATATGGTGCTGTTCAGTACCGGTCGCGGTACGCCGTACGGCGGTTTTGTGCCGACGGTGAAAATCGCCACCAACAGCGAGCTGTCGGCAAAGAAAAAGCACTGGATCGACTTTGATGCGGGCCAGCTGATTCACGGCAAAGCCATGCCGCAGCTGCTGACGGAATTCGTGGATACTATCGTGGAATTTGCTAACGGCAAGCAGACCTGTAACGAAAAGAACGACTTCCGCGAGCTGGCGATCTTCAAGAGTGGTGTGACGCTGTAATCGGTGCGGCCTGATGCCCTCACCCTGACCCTCTCCCACGGGGAGAGGGTACAAACACTAAAAACGGCAACCGTTGGTTGCCGTTTTGCATTTACCCTGTAGGCCCGGTAAGACGTAGCCGCCACCGGGCTTTTGTTTTTAACTGCGCAGGGCGTTCTTCGCTAAACGCGCGTCTTCCGCCTGACAGGCCGCTGCGGTAAAAAGCACGTCGGTAGAGGAGTTCAGCGCGGTTTCGCAGGAGTCCTGCAGCACGCCGATGATAAAGCCGACGGCCACAACCTGCATCGCAATCTCGTTCGGGATGCCGAACATATTACACGCCAGCGGGATCAGCAGCAGCGAACCGCCCGCCACGCCGGATGCGCCACAGGCACACAGTGATGCCACCACGCTCAGCAGCAGCGCGGTTGGCAGATCCACCGGAATGCCCAGCGTATGCACCGCCGCCAGGGTCAGAACGGTAATGGTGATTGCCGCGCCCGCCATGTTCACGGTTGCGCCCAGCGGGATCGACACGGAATAGGTATCGCGGTCCAGGTTCAGCTTCTCCGCCAGCGCCATGTTAACCGGAATGTTCGCCGCAGAGCTGCGGGTGAAAAAGGCATACACGCCGCTCTCGCGCAGGCAGGTCAGCACCAGCGGATACGGGTTGCGGCGGATCTGCCAGAACACCAGCAGCGGGTTGATCACCAGCGCCACCAGCAGCATACAGCCGACCAGCACAACCAGCAGCTGCGCGTAGCCCCACAGCGCGTCGAAACCGGTGGTTGCAAGCGTAGAGGAGACCAGCCCGAAAATACCGATTGGCGCAAAGCGAATCACCAGCTTCACCATAAAGGTCACGGCATTGGACAGATCGTTGACCAGGTTTTTCGTGGTGTCGTTACCATGACGCAGCGCGAAGCCCAGACCAATCGCCCAGACCAGGATGCCAATGTAGTTTCCGCTCATCAGCGCGGTGATGGGGTTAGAAACCATGCTCATCAGCAGTCCGCGCAGCACTTCGACAATGCCGGATGGCGGCGTGATGTCACCGGCCGCGCTGGTCAGGTGCAGCGTGGACGGGAACAGGAAGCTGAACACCACGGCCGTTAAGGCCGCCGAGAAGGTTCCCAGCAGATACAGGAACAAAATAGGGCGAATGTTGGTTTTTTGTCCGTGCTGGTGGTTGGCAATCGACGCCATGACCAGCATCAGAACCAGTACCGGTGCTACGGCCTTCAGCGCGCCAACGAAAAGGGTCCCGAGTAGCCCCGTGGCCTCCGCCGCAGGTTTTGACACCATCGCCAGCAGAATACCCAGCACCAGCCCGACCAGAATTTGTTTAACGAGGCTGCCCTGCGCCAGGCGCGCGAACAGTCCGCTTGATTGTGTGCTCATACGTATTTCCTGAGTGAAATTGCGTTCCATCCCGGATGTGCTCTTAGTCACATTTATGTCCGGATGTAAGTAAATGTTTGCCTGGTCGAGTATAGGGAATGCGCGAAAGGAAGGAAGCGTAAAATGCTGGATTTTACGTGTTGCGTCATGTTTTTTAACTATTGATTAACGAAAGTGCCGGGTGGCGCTACGCTTACCCGGCCTACATTGCATTTCCCCCTCTCCCAGTGGGAGAGGGTCGGGGTGGGGGCATCAGCCCTTTTATTCCACCTGCTGCTTCTTATCGTGCTGGCGGTTAACCCAGGTATTGATAATCAGCGTCACGATCAGAATGCCAAACACCACGCCGAGCGAAATGGCGATCGGGATATGGTAGAAATCGACGATCAGCATCTTGATACCGATAAACACCAAGATCACCGACAGACCGTACTTCAGCATTGAGAAGCGCTCCGCCGCGCCCGCCAGCAGGAAGTACATCGCACGCAGGCCGAGAATGGCGAAGAGGTTAGACGTCAGGACGATGAACGGGTCGGTGGTCACCGCGAAGATCGCCGGAATGCTGTCCACCGCGAAAATCACGTCGCTCAGCTCAACCAGAATCAGCACCAGCAGCAGCGGGGTGGCAAACAGCAGGCCGTTCTTGCGCACGAAGAAGTGCTCGCTCTCGATCTTGTCGGTCATGCGCAGATGACCGCGGATCCACTTCACCAGCGGGCGATCGCCAATCGCGGAGCCGTCCTCTTTCGCCAGCGCCATTTTGACCCCGGTGAACAGCAGAAACGCGCCGAAGACGTACAGCAGCCATTCGAACTGGGTAATCAGCCAGCTGCCGGCGAAGATCATGATGGTACGCAGAATGATCGCCCCCAGCACGCCGTATACCAGCACGCGGCGCTGAAGGGCCGCAGGCACGGCGAAATAGCTGAACAGCATCAGCCAGACGAAGACGTTATCGACCGCCAGGGCTTTTTCAATCAGATAACCGGTGAGGAAGGCGAGCGCCTGAGGATCGGCCACCGCGCGGCCTTCGGTCGAGGCCAGATACCACCAGAAGGCAGCGCAGAAGAGCAGAGAGAGGGTGACCCACACCAGCGACCAAGCGGCGGCCTGTTTCATGGTCATGCCGTGCGCGCCGCGACGTCCCTGCAAAAAGAGGTCGATCGCCAGCATGATGAGCACGACAACCGCGAATCCGCCCCACAACATTGGAGTGCCGACAGAATGCATACTATTTTCCTTACACATAAAAAACAAAAACGGCCATGGTCAGAAGACGATAGCCGTTAGCTTTTTATGCATAGACCTCGCCTTCCGGCAAGGTCTCACTTACAACCACGAAGGTTGCCCGGCGACCGGATGCGTGTTTAACGCATCGTAATGACGATCAACCGACGAAGAAGTTACTCCCCTTTGCAGGTAACAAAATATGTCAGACCATTGGTTTCGTCAATGGTCTGCGCCGTTTCATTACACAGCTTTACGCGATAGCTTCCGCGCTCACGCCGTCAGCCGGGAACACCACGCCTGTCTGACGGCGGATCTCCGTTTGCAGCTTCGCCGTGGTGCGGCTCACCGCAAGGCCTGGGTGATTCACTTCGTTGTCTTCCACCAGACGGGCGAAGACCTCTGCCTCATAGAGCATAGTGTTAATATGCTGAGGCTGCGTCAGCTCCTGCGCTTTGCCGCCGCGCGGCACAAAACTCACCTTCTGGCACTCGGAGATCTTCTCGATAACCAGCGAGCCCGCTTCGCCCTGAATTTCGCTCGGCAGCGCGGAATCGCTCACCTTGGAGTGCTGCAGCGTGACGCTGAAATCACCGTAATCCAGCACCGCTACACCGTGCGCATCCACGCCGCTCTCCAGCAGGCTGGCGGTGGCCGTCACGCCATGCGGCTCGCCCCACAGGGCCACGGCAGAGGCCAGGCAGTAGAAACCTATGTCCATAATCGAGCCGTTAGAGAAGGCCGGATTAAAGGTGTTCGGGTTCTCGCCGTCAAGATAGCGCTGGTAGCGCGACGAGTACTGGCAGTAGTTGATAAAGGCTTTACGCACCTTGCCAATTTTCGGCAGGGACTGCTGCAGCAGCAGGAAATTCGGCAGGCTGGCGGTTTTGAAGGCTTCGAACAGCACCACCTGGTTTTCGCGGGCAAGCGCAATGGCCGCTTCCACTTCCTGGATATTCGACGCCAGCGGCTTCTCGCAAATCACATGCTTTTTATGGCTGAGGAACAGCTTCGTTTGCGGGAAGTGCAGGGAGTTCGGGCTGGCGATATACACCGCGTCAATGGCGTCGCTTTGCGCCATGTCATCAAGCGAGGTGAAGAGATGCTCAACGAGGTAATCGTTGGCAAAACTCTGCGCCTGCTCAAGGCTGCGGGAATAGACTGCGGTAAGTTTCAGTTTGCCGGTTTCGTGGGCGGCGTCGACGAACTGGCGCGTGATCCAGTTCGTTCCAATGACTGCGAAACGTATCATAAACGTTTACGTACTCCGTAGCGGGGAACCTTTAGCCACTGTAGCACGTCATCATGACAATTCGCGTGCGCTATTCCGCATTACCATTTAACGATAAATGCGTAAGCCATAGTCGGGTATCAAACTCCAGCTGGTGGTACTGCGGCTCCATGTGGCAGCACAGGGAATAGAACGCTTTGTCGTGCTCTTTCTCCTTCAGGTGCGCCAGCTCGTGGACGACGATCATCCGCAGAAAGGCTTCCGGCGCGTTACGGAAAACCGTCGCGACGCGGATTTCGGCCTTCGCCTTCAGCTTGCCGCCCTGTACGCGGGAGACGGCGGTGTGCAGGCCGAGCGCGTTTTTCAGCACGTGGATCTTGTTGTCATACATCACCTTGTTGATCGGCGGCGCGCTCTTCAGATACCTGCTTTTCAGATCCTGCGTATACTGCCAGAGGGCCTTATCGGTCGCGAAATCGTGGGTGCCGGGATAGCGTTTTTCCAGCACCGCGCCGAGCTTCTGCTCGGCAATCAGGCTGCGAACCTGAGTCAGTAAATGCTCCGGATAGCCCTGGAGATAAGTAAGTTGGTTCATCAACGCCCCAAATCGACAATAAAACGGGTATACTCACGCACCCTTTTCAGGGATACGCCAAATTTTACCATTCAGGAGGGCCGATGAGCCACTTAGACAACGGTTTCCGTTCACTCAACCTTAAACGTTTCCCGGAAACGGATGACGTTAACCCGCTTCAGGCGTGGGAAGCGGCGGATGAATATCTGCTGCAGCAGTTGGATGAGACTGAAATCCGCGGCCCGGTTTTGATCCTGAATGACGCCTTTGGCGCGCTGGGCTGCGCCCTGGCGGAGCACACGCCTTACAGCATCGGCGATTCCTACCTGAGCGAGCTGGCGACGCGTGAAAACCTGCGCCATAACGACATCGAAGAATCCAGCGTGAAGTTCCTCGACAGCACCGCGGACTACCCGCAGGCGCCGGGCGTGGTGCTGATCAAAGTGCCAAAAACCATGGCGCTGCTGGAGCAACAGCTGCGCGCGCTGCGTAAGGTCGTGACGCCGGAAACGCGCATTATCGCGGGAGCCAAAGCGCGCGATATTCACACTTCGACGCTCGAGCTGTTCGAGAAGGTCCTCGGCCCGACCACCACCACGCTGGCCTGGAAAAAAGCGCGCCTGATCAACTGTACCTTCAGCGCACCGGAGCTGGCCGACGCGCCGGAGACCCTGAGCTGGAAGCTGGAAGGGACCGACTGGACCATCCACAACCACGCGAACGTCTTCTCCCGCACCGGGCTGGATATCGGCGCGCGTTTCTTTATGGAACATCTGCCGGAAAATCTGGAAGGTGAGATTGTCGATCTGGGCTGCGGTAACGGCGTGATTGGGCTGACGCTGTTGGCGAAGAACCCGGACGCCAGCGTGGTGTTCAGCGACGAATCGCCGATGGCGGTGGCCTCCAGCCGTCTGAACGTGGAAACCAACATGCCGGAAGCGCTGGACCGCTGCGAGTTTATGATCAACAACGCGCTGTCCGGCGTAGAGCCGTTCCGCTTCAACGCCGTGTTCTGCAACCCGCCGTTCCACCAGAAGCACGCCCTGACGGATAACGTCGCGTGGGAGATGTTCCACCACGCGCGCCGCTGCCTGAAAATCAACGGCGAGCTATACATCGTGGCGAACCGCCACCTGGACTACTTCCACAAGCTGAAGAAGATTTTCGGCAACTGCGTCACCATTGCGACGAACAATAAGTTCGTGGTGCTGAAGGCGGTGAAGCTGGGACGTCGTCGTTAAATAACCAGTGCAAGCTGGGTGCCCTGCGCAATCGCCCGCCGCGCGTCCAGCTCCATCGCCACGTCGCACCCGCCGATCAAATGCACCGTTTTACCGGCTTCGCGCAGCGGATCGGCCAGATCGCGCTTCGGCTCCTGCCCGGCGCATAAAATCACATGATCCACACGTAACAACTGCGGCTCGCCGCCGATCGTGACGTGCAGACCCTCGTCGTCGATCTTCTGGTAGCTGACCGCCGGGATCATCTTCACCCCGCGCGAGAGCAGGGTGGCGCGGTGGATCCATCCCGTGGTTTTGCCCAGCCCTTCGCCCGGCTTGCTGGCCTTGCGCTGCAGCATCACGATCTGGCGCGGGCTTTTCGGCAGCTGCGGCCCTTCCGGGCGCAGCCCGCCGGACTGGTTCAGGCTGGTGTCGATACCCCATTCCACGCAAAACTCGGCAATGTTCTGGCTGGTGGCCTCGCCCGGCTGGCTTAAGTACATGGCGGTATCAAAGCCGATCCCGCCGCAGCCGATAATCGCCACCTTCTCGCCGACCGGCGTTTTGTCACGCAATACATCCAGATAGCTCAACACCTTCGGATGATCGATACCCTCGATCGCCGGCGTGCGCGGCACGATCCCGCTCGCCAGGATCACCTCGTCGAAACCGGTCAGATCCGCTGCGCTGACAAACTGGTTAAGCCGCAGATCGACGCCCGTCAGCTCGATCATCCGGCGGTAGTAGCGCAGCGTTTCATAGAACTCCTCTTTGCCGGGGATCTGTTTGGCGATATTAAACTGCCCGCCAATCTCCGCCAGCGCATCAAACAGCGTCACGCTGTGCCCGCGCGAGGCGGCATTCACCGCAAACGCCAGCCCCGCCGGGCCTGCGCCCACCACGGCCAGGCGTTTTTTACTGACCGCCGCAACGATCGGCATTTTGGTTTCATGGCAGGCGCGCGGGTTAACCAGGCAAGAGGTGACCTTGCCGACGAAGATCTGATCCAGACAGGCCTGGTTACAGCCGATGCAGGTGTTGATCTCATCCGCACGGCCGCTTTGCGCTTTGGAGAGCAGTTCGGCATCCGCCAGGAACGGACGCGCCATCGACACCATATCGGCGTCGCCTCGCGAAATCACATCGTCCGCCACCTGCGGATCGTTAATGCGGTTGGTGGTGACCAGCGGAACAGAGACTTTGCCTTTCAGTTTCCGTGTTACCCAGCTGAACGCCGCGCGCGGCACCGGCGTGGCGATAGTCGGTATGCGCGCCTCGTGCCAGCCGATGCCGGTGTTGATAATCGTGGCACCTGCGGCTTCAATCGCCTGCGCCAGCTGCACGGTTTCGTCGAACGTGCCGCCGCCTTCCACCAGGTCGAGCATCGACAGGCGGAAGACGATAATAAAGTCTGCGCCCGCACGTTCGCGCACCGCGCGCACCACCTCCACGGCAAAGCGCATCCGGCGGGCATAGTCGCCGCCCCATTCGTCGTCGCGCTGGTTGGTGCGGGCCGCGAGGAACTCGTTAATCAGGTAGCCTTCTGAGCCCATCACCTCAACGCCGTCGTAGCCCGCCTCGCGGGCCAGCGCCGCGCAGCGGGCAAAGTCGTCGATCAGCGCCAGGATCTCATCGTGGCTGAGGGCGTGAGGTTTAAAGCGGTTGATTGGCGCCTGAATGGCCGACGGCGCGACCAGGTTCGGCTGATAGCTGTAGCGTCCGGTGTGCAGGATTTGCAGGGCGATTTTACCGCCCTCGCGGTGTACCGCGTCGGTCACAATGCGGTGGTGTGGCAGCTGTGACGCATCGTTCAGGACCGCGCCGCCCTCCATGCCCACGCCGGAAGGGGCAGGGGCCACGCCGCCGGTGACAATCAGCGCCACACCGTGGCGGGCGCGCTCGGCATAGAAGGCTGCCAGACGCTCGGCCCCGTCCGGATGCTCCTCCAGCCCGGTGTGCATCGAGCCCATCAACACGCGGTTTTTGAGTGTGGTGAACCCCAGATCGAGAGGGGCGAATAACGACGGGTAGCGGCTCATAGTCTCTTCCAGTGTAAAATTATTGTTATGTGGTCGGATGAGTTACTAATTTAGCCAGCGGGGAGTAAAAGGGAAAAGGCGAATGCAGTGATTGTGATGGGATTCAAATATTGGTGTGGCCTGATGCCCTCACCCTAACCCTCTCCCACGGGGAGAGGGGACGTAATCTCCCTCTCCCTTAGGGAGAGGGCCGGGGTGAGGGGGATGTCCGCACCAGCCCCGGCGCCTGCCACATCGACGTCGTCAGCCCGCTGTCCACCAGCCCGAGCTGGTCCGCGTACACTGCCTGCCATTTCTGCATCATGCCGTCGTACAGCTCGCGGTGCTGCGGGTTCGGCGTGAACTCGCGGCTCCATTTCACCAGCCGCTCGCCCGTCGAGGCCATATCGGCAAACAGCCCCGCGCCCGCGCCGGCGGCAATCGCGCAGCCGAGCGCCGTTGCCTCTTTCACTTCCGGCACGCGCACCGGCAGCCCGGTGACGTCGCTTAAAATCTGACTCCACAGGGCGCCCTTAGCCCCGCCGCCCGCAAACACCAGGCTTTCAAGCGTCACGCCGGAGAAGCGCGAGATCTGCGCCAGGTTGCAGGCCGAGACAATCGCCGCGTTCTCCTCCAGGGCGCGGAACAGCGTCGCTTTGTTGCACTTTTCCGGGTCGATGGAGAGGTTAATAAACGACGGCGCGGCGTGGTACCACTGCTTGAAATGCATCGCGTCGGAGAAGATCGGCATCACCCCGTGGGAGCCCGCCGGCACGCGGCTGGCCATCTCTTCCAGCAGGGAATAGGTGTCCATCCCCATTCGCTCGGCAATCAGCTTTTCCTCGGCGCAGAAGGCGTCGCGGAACCAGCGCATGGTCAGCCCGGTGAAGAAGCTGATCGACTCCGCCTGCGCCATACCGGGAATAACGTGCGGGTTCACGCGGATGTTCATGTCGGGGTCGGTGCGCACCTGCGGCAGATTGACCACCTGCTGCCAGAAGGTACCGCCCAGTACCGCCGTCTGGCCGGCGCGGACCACGCCCAGCCCCAGACAGCCCAGCTGCACGTCGCCGCCGCCCATCACCACCGGGGTGCCTTCGCGCAGGCCGCTCTGCTGCGCGGCCTCTTTGGCAATCGCGCCCAGCACGGTACCGGTCTCTTTCACCGGGGAGAGGATATCGGCGCGCAGCCCGGCCATGTCGAGCAGCGCCGGACGCCAGTCGCGAGAGAAGAGATCCAGCATGCCGGTGGTGCCCGCGTTAGACGGGTCGACCGCCAGTTCGCCGGAGAGCTTCGCCGCCAGCCAGTCGCTGATCATGGTGATGGTCGCGGCCTTGCGGTAAATATCCGGGCGATGGTGCGCCAGCCACAGCAGGCGCGGCATGGCGCTCAGCGCCAGCGTCTGGCCGGAAACCTCATACACCTCGGATTCAAAACGATCGTCGTGGATCTCTTTGAGTTCGGCCACCTCGCGGCTGGCGCGGGCGTCGACGTTGGCGCAGGCCCAGATGGCCTCGCCGTTGCGGTCATACAGCACGATCCCTTCGCGCATTGAGCAGCAGGCGACAGACTTAATATCCGCCGCGCTCAGGCGCGCACGTTCCAGCGCCTGATGAATGCACCGGCAGGCCAGCAGCCAGTTGGTCTCGAGGTCGAACTCCATCGATCCCGGCACGTTCTCCACGCTCAGGTGCTTCCACTCGGCCTGGCCGACGGCAATCTGGTTGCCCTGTAAATCGAAAATAACGGCGCGAACGCTGCCTGTCCCTGCATCTAACGCTAAAAGGTAACTCATGAGCTTGCCTCGTTGTTAGCGCAGGGCCTGCCCGTTACGTCAGGGCCAGCACCGCGCGGGCTGTCGTCTCCTCCGTCACCAGGCCATTGATACGGCGGCCCTTCAGTGCGGCATAAATCGCATCGGCTTTCTCTTCCCCTCCGGCCACGCCAACGATGGTGGGCAGCTGCGCCAGTTCATCGAGCGTGACGCCCAGCAGTTCTTTGTGGATCTCCAGCTCCTCAACGCACTCGCCTTCGGCATTGAGGAAATAGCCGAGAATGTCGCCGACCGCGCCTTTGCGGGCGTACATCAGTTGTTCACCTTCGCTGATATAGCCGGATCGCAGTATCGTGGCGTCACGGCGCTGGTTCACTGAACCAATGCCGACCACTGCCACGTCGGCGGCGGTCGCGGCGAGGATCACGTCCCGCACGCTGGTCTCGCGTTTTAAGATCCCGGCAACCTCTGCGGATGACACGCGAAGCGGGGCGGGGATCATGCTGACGCTGCAGGCCGCGTCCAGCTGGCCGATACCGGTCATATACGGCCCGACGCCGCCGGAGAGCGTAACCAGGCGGATCTGCTGCGAGCTGATAAAACCGCTCAGGTGCTGCAGGCAGCTCATGGTGGTTTCACCAAACCCCACCGCCAGCAGCTGGCCGGGCTCCAGCACGCCCATCAGCGACTGCGCCGCGCCAATGCCGAGCCGCACGTTCATCGGCGGCGTATTTAACGCGGGCATCACGCGCACCAGCTTCAGGCCAAAGCGCTGCTGTAGCTCGGTCTCCAGCGCCAGGCAGCCCTCGTAGCGGGAGTTGATCTGCACGCGGATCACCCCGGACTGACGGCCTTTTTCCAGCAGGCGGGAGATCTTCAGGCGCGGCAGCCCGAGCCGCTCGCCGATGTCGTTCTGGGTTAATCCGTCGTGGTAGTAGCACCAGGCCACGCGCGCCACGAGTTCCTCTTCCGCCAGTGCCAGCCCGGCAAACCGTCCTTCTTCCGCAGTGCGTTTATCGCTCATAGTTGAACTCTTATAAAAATTTAGATCATATGTTCGTGATGGCGCGAAGGGAAAGTGTGAGCCACGCGACAAAACGGATCTTTTCGATCGTTTCTGGTTTATCTGTATCTCAATCGATAAAACTGTGATCTCTGCACGGTTGTAAATATAGTTCACCGTCTACGCTTTTGAACATTATTAAATCTAAAAATCATTTGTTCAATAGCGGAGCGATGATGACACCACTTCTCGACGCGCGGAATATCAGCAAGCAGTTCTCAGGCGTGCCGGTTCTAAAAGGCATAGATTTCACGCTGCTTGCGGGCCAGGTGCACGCCCTGATGGGCGGAAACGGCGCGGGAAAATCGACGCTGATGAAGATCATCGCCGGGGTGGAAACGCCGGACAGCGGTGAACTTTGTGTCGAGGGGCAGTCATATGCGCGGCTCACGCCCGCTCAGGCGCACAGGTTAGGCATTTATCTGGTGCCGCAGGAGCCGCTGCTGTTCCCCAACCTGACGGTGCGGGAAAATATCCTGTTCCGCCTGCCGCGCGAACGCGATCTGGAAAAACGGCTGGCGGAGAAGCTCCAGCAGCTGCAGTGCCAGCTTAACCTCGACGCCGCCGCCAGCACCCTGGAGGTGGCGGATCAGCAGATGGTGGAGATCCTGCGCGGTCTGATGCGCAACGCGAGGATCCTGATCCTCGACGAACCCACGGCCTCCCTCACGCCCGGCGAAACCGAGCGGCTGTTCCGCCAGATCCGCGCCCTGCAGGCGCTCGGCGTCGGGATTGTCTTTATCTCGCACAAGCTGCCGGAAATTCGCATGCTTTCGAGCCACGTCTCGGTGATGCGCGACGGCGCGGTGGTGCTGAGCGGAGAAACCGTGCAGTTTGACGACAGCGCCCTGATCGCCGCCATGACGCCGGTAAGCCGGGAGAAATCCCTCAGCGATACGCAAAAGCTGTGGCTGGCGCTGCCGGGCAACCGCCGCACCCAGCCGCAGGATTTCCCGGTGCTGCGCGTTGACGATCTCACCGGGGAAGGGTTTATCGATCTCAGCCTTGAGATCTACGCCGGAGAGATCGTCGGCCTGGCCGGGCTGGTGGGATCCGGACGCACCGAGTTTGCGGAAACGCTCTACGGCCTGCGGCCCGTGCGCGGTGGGCGCGTCTGGCTGGAAAACCAGGAGATCACCGGCGATCCGGTAAGTTCACGCCTGGAAAAAGGGCTGGTTTACCTGCCGGAAGACAGGCAGGTGTCCGGCCTGTTCCTCGACGCGCCGATCCGCTGGAACACGGTGGCGCTGAACGAGCCGTCGCTCTGGCAGCAGCGCAAGCGGGAGTCTGCGGTGGTGGAGCGCTATCACCGGGCGCTGGGGATCAAGCTCAACCATGCGGATCAAACCGTGCGCACCCTCTCCGGCGGCAACCAGCAGAAGGTGCTTCTGGCGCGCTGCCTGGAGGCCAACCCTTTACTGCTGATCGTCGATGAACCGACGCGCGGGGTGGACGTCTCGGCGCGCGCCGATATCTACCAGCTGATAAAAAGCGTGGCGGCGCAGAACGTGGCGGTGCTGATGATCTCAAGCGATCTCGACGAGTTTCCGGGCCTTGCGGACCGGGTGCTGGTGATGCATCAGGGCGTGCTCAGCGGCGAGCTGCCGCGCCACGCCGTCAGCCTCGACAGGATGATGGCGCTGGCGTTTGGAGGGCAATCATGAAGACCTTACTCAAAAACCGCGAGCTGAGCGCGTTTCTCGCCATTCTGGCGCTGTTCGCCGTGCTGGTGGCGCTGAACCCGTCATACTTCAGCCTGCAGACGCTGGGGATGATCTTCGCCAGCTCGCAGATCCTGATCCTGCTGGCCATCGGCGCGGCGCTGGTTATGCTGACCCGCAATATCGACGTGTCCGTCGGCTCCATCGTCGGGCTGTCCGCCATCGCCGTCGGCGTGGCGCTTAATAGCGGCTACAGCCTGCCCGTTTCCATTCTCTTCGCGATGTCTATTGGCGCGTTGGCCGGGGCGTTCAACGGGTTCCTGGTGGTGGGGCTGCGCATCCCGGCGATTGTCGCCACCCTCGGCACGCTGGGGCTGTACCGCGGCGCGATGCTGCTCTGGACCGGCGGAAAGTGGATTGAGGGGCTGCCGCCGGGGCTGAAATCCCTCTCTGAGCCTGCCGCCATCGGCATTTCGCCGCTCGGCATGCTGGTGTTGATTATCGCCGTCGTGGGCGCATGGACGCTGTCGCGCACCGCGTTCGGGCGTGATTTCTACGCGGTGGGGGATAACCTCGCCGCCGCGCGCCAGCTGGGCGTGGCGGTGAACCGCACCCGCATGATCGCCTTTACCCTGAACGGCATGCTGGCGGCCTGCGCCGGGATCGTCTTTGCCGCGCAGATTGGTTTTGTGCCCAACCAGACCGGCAGCGGGCTGGAGATGAAGGCCATCGCCGCCTGCGTGCTCGGGGGGATTTCGCTGCTGGGCGGCACGGGCACGCTGGTTGGCGCGCTGCTCGGGGCCTTCTTCCTGACCCAAATTGACACCGTGCTGGTGCTGTTCAGGCTCCCGGCGTGGTGGAACGACTTTATCGCCGGGCTGGTGCTGTTGGGCGTTTTGGTGCTCGACGGGCGCCTGCGCCAGGCGCTGGCACGCCATCAGCGGGCGCTGAAGTACGGCCGCTTCCAGCCGGGTAACAAAGGGGGAAAGCACATCACCCCGTTTCCCAAACGCAAAAAAGAGGTGGCGTAAATGAGGCTTAACTGGGAAAGCGCGCTGCTGATTTTGCTGGTGCTGGAGATCCTGCTCTTTGGCGCCATCAACCCGCGCATGCTCGATATCAACATGCTGCTGTTCAGCACCAGCGACTTCATCTGCATCGGCATTGTGGCGCTGCCGCTCACGCTGGTGATCGTCAGCGGCGGGATCGACATCTCCCTCGGCTCGACCATCGGCCTGTGCGCCATCGCGCTGGGCGTGATGATGCAGGCGGGGTGGCCGATGGCGGTCGCCGTTCCGCTGACGCTGGTGCTGGGACTGCTGTGCGGGCTGGTAAACGCGGCGCTTATTCACTACACGGGAATCAGCCCGCTGGTGATCACCCTCGGCACGCTCTACCTCTACGGCGGCGGCGCGCTGCTGCTCTCCGGCATGGCGGGTGCGACGGGCTATGAGGGCATCGGCGGCTTCCCGGACAGCTTCACGGCGTTCGCTAACCTCACGGTGCTGGGTCTGCCGATCCCGCTGGTGCTGTTCGCGGTGATTACCGTTTTCTTCTGGCTGATTACCCACCGCGGGCGCTTTGGCCGTCACCTGTTTTTGATCGGGCAAAACCCGCGCGCGGCGCGCTATGCGGCGCTGTCGGTGAACGGCATGCCCTACGCGCTGTACGGTCTGGTGGGCGTGGCCTCGGCGATTGCCGCGCTGGTGATGGTCTCCTATTTCGGCTCCGCGCGTTCGGATCTGGGGCGCGATTTGCTGATGCCTGCGCTCACCGCCGCCGTGCTGGGCGGGGCCAATATCTACGGCGGGTCAGGTTCGGTTGTCGGTACGGCGCTGGCGGCGCTGCTGGTGGGCTACCTGCAGCAGGGTTTACAGATGGTCGGCATCCCTAACCAGGTGTCGAGCGCGCTGTCAGGGGCGCTGCTGGTTGTGGTGGTGATGGGACGTTCGCTGAGTCTGCACCGCGAGTGGGTGCGTTCTCTCTTTAGAAAACTATCCGGAGCGTAAGATGAAAACAAAACTGATAGTCCTGGCAATGGCCCTCAGCTTCGCCTCGGCGCAGGCGGCGGACCGCATTGCCTTTATCCCGAAGCTGGTGGGCGTGGGGTTCTTCACCAGCGGCGGCAACGGCGCGAAAGAGGCGGGGAAAGATCTCGGCGTGGACGTGACCTACGACGGCCCGACCGAGCCGAGCGTCTCCGGCCAGGTGCAGCTCATCAATAACTTCGTCAACCAGGGCTATAACGCCATCATCGTCTCCGCCGTGTCCCCGGACGGTCTCTGCCCGGCGCTCAAGCGCGCGATACAGCGCGGCGTCAAGGTCCTGACCTGGGACTCCGACACCAAACCGGAGTGCCGCAGCATCTACATCAACCAGGGTACGCCGGAACAGCTGGGCGGCCTGCTGGTTGAGATGGCGGGCAAGCAGGTCACCAAACCGAACGCTAAAGTGGCGTTCTTCTACTCCAGCCCCACCGTCACCGACCAGAACCAGTGGGTGAAAGAGGCGAAGGCCAAAATCGAGAAAGATCACCCCCAGTGGCAGGTCGTCACCACCCAGTTTGGCTATAACGACGCCACCAAATCTCTGCAAACCGCCGAAGGGATCTTAAAAGCGTATCCGGATCTGGATGCGATCATCGCCCCGGACGCCAACGCGCTGCCAGCCGCGGCGCAGGCGGCGGAAAACCTGAAGCGGGAAGGGGTGGCGATTGTCGGGTTCAGCACGCCGAACGTGATGCGCCCGTACGTTGAGCGCGGCACGGTGAAGGCCTTCGGCCTGTGGGACGTGGTGCAACAGGGCAAAATTGCGGTCAATGTCGCCGATCGCCTGCTGAAAAAAGGCGATCTTAACGTCGGCGACAGCGTGGACGTAAAAAATATCGGCGTGCTGAAGGTCGAACCGAACAGCGTGCAGGGCTACCAGTATGAGGCGAAGGGCAACGGCATCGTGCTGCTGCCGGAGCGGGTGGTGTTCACCAAAGAGAACATCAGCAAATACGATTTCTGACGGGGGAGCAAATGGCTGATTTAGACGACATCAAAGACGGCAAGGATTTTGGCATCGGCACGCCGCAGAAGAATGTGCCTTACACCCTGAAGGGCTGCGGCTCGCTGGACTGGGGCATGCAGTCCCGCCTGGCGCGCATCTTCAATCCGCAGAGCAATCGCACGGTGATGCTGGCCTTTGACCACGGCTACTTTCAGGGGCCGACCACCGGCCTTGAGCGCATCGATCTCTCCATCGCGCCGCTGTTTGGCGAAACCGACGTGCTGATGTGCACCCGCGGCATCCTCAGGAGCCAGGTGCCAGCCGCGACGAACAAACCGGTGGTGCTGCGCGCCTCCGGCGGTAACTCGATTCTGGGCGAGCTGTCGAACGAGTGCGTGGCGGTGGCGATGGAAGACGCGCTGCGCCTGAACGTCTGCGCGGTGGCGGCGCAGGTGTATATCGGCAGCGAGTTTGAGCATCAGTCGATCAACAACATCATCAAGCTTGTCGATGCGGGCGCGCGCTACGGCATGCCGACGCTGGCGGTGACGGGCGTCGGTAAAGAGATGGCGCGGGACGCGCGCTATTTCTCGCTGGCCAGCCGCATCGCCGCCGAAATGGGCGCGCAGTTCGTCAAAACCTACTACGTGGACGAGGGCTTTGAAAAAGTGACCGCCAGCTGCCCGGTGCCGATTGTGATCGCCGGGGGCAAAAAGCTTCCGGAGCACGAGGCGCTGGAGATGTGCTGGCGGGCGATCGACCAGGGCGCGTCCGGCGTGGACATGGGGCGCAATATCTTCCAGTCCAGCGCGCCGCTCGCCATGCTGAAGGCGGTGAAAAAAGTGGTTCACGAGAACTGGAACGCCCGCTATGCGTTCCAGTTCTGGCAGGAAGAGAAACAGGGAGAAGCAAAATGAACGTGACGCTGGTTGAGATCAACATTAAGCCCGAGCGGGTGGACGAGTTTCTGGAGGTGTTTCGCGCCAACCACGAGGGGGCAATCAAGGAGCCGGGAAACCTGCGCTTTGACGTATTGCAGGACCCGAGGGTGAAGACCCGGTTCTTTATCTACGAAGCCTATAAAGACGAAGAGGCGGTGCTGGCGCACAAGCAAACCCCGCACTACCTGGCGTGCGTGGATAAGCTTGAGGAATTGATGTCGGAGCCGCGCAAGAAACGCAGTTTTGTGGGGCTGTTGCCGGAGTAACAGGCGTTATAAAGGTTTTGTAGGCCGGGTTAGCGCTAGCGCCACCCGGCGTTGTTCAGGCCAGCACCAGATCCGCAATTATCGCAGCAAGCGCTTCGCGCGGCTCACCCTGAATAGCCTGAAGGGGGAAGGGTAGCGCGGGCGTTTCCACTTTCCCCAGCATTTCTGCCGCTGCCGCTACCACCCGCAAACTACCATAATGGCGGAACAGCGCCCAAAGCGGCTCCAGCCGCTCGGATTGTGCCGATTGTTTCGAACGGGCAATCGCCAGCGCTGTTTGCGGAAACAACCCGCCGACCACCGAGTACCAGACGTCAAACCCGGCCTGCAGGGCAGAGGCCGCTCGCCAGTCACCGGCGATGCCCAGCGTGACGGTATCCGGAAGACGAGCGCGTACCTGCGACAGGTCCTCCGGCACGCGGCCAAGCTTTATGGACCCTATATTCGGCAGGGCCGCGGCGGCAAATAACAGTTCATCGCTAAACGAAAAACCAGTCGTGGCGGGATTATCGTAAATGCACAGCGGTACGGAGATCTGGCGGGTCACCGTCTCATAGAGATGAAACACTTCGTCTTCCGTTAATCGCTGGTACGACACGGGTGCCAGCAGTACGCCGGAGACTCCTGCCGATTGCGCGTCGTCAGCCAGACGCAGAATATCGTCCAGCCGCAATGCGCCGATGCTGACGATGACCGGAATGTCATCAGCATGCGCCACCGCGCAGCGTGCGATCCGACCGCGCTTTTCAACGGTCAGATAGGCGTAACTTCCCGTTGAGCCCAAAATGCCGAGTGAATCCACGCCAGCGTCGACCACGGGGCGCAGAAGATTGATGAAGGCGTGCTCGTCAAACGTCCCCTCTTTCAGGGGCGTTAACGGAAACGCGCTTAACCCGTGAAACATCGTGATGTCCTCCTACAGCGTCAGCAGCTGAACCCGAGCCTTGGCTCCCGGCATCAGCCGCTGCAGGTTGTTGACCAGCTCTTCTCCTGCCTCTTCCAGTGCCGCAAGGGGCATCGACGGCAGGCTTTCAAGAATAAACCACATGGATTGCGCCTGGCTGTCCAGACGGGTACGGACCCCCTGTCGCCAGTTCCAGCGGCGGCAGGTGACGCCGAGGTCGTCTCGCCAGAGAACCTCGCCAGCATCCGGGTATTCCACCACCGGCTCTCCCTCCTTAAAGGTATCAAACGGCTCGCTGCCGTCTGCCAGCGTCAGGCGCGGCGCACCCGAGTACGCCGCGAGATTTTCCCCACCCACCGGAATGGCATAGCGAATGCTCACCGCGTTATAGATATCCACCACCGGATCCAGCGACGGCAGCGAACCGTCTTTCAGTACCCGCTTGCGCAGGGCGGAGGCCGAGCAGGGCGTGCGTTTCGGTTTCGCGCCGAAGGCTTTAAACACCTCATCCCAGTCTGAAAGATGTGCATCAGCCCACGGCACATCATCATTCAACATCAGCTGGCAGGCCTGCGCCAGCGCGGCGGGCGCAACCTCCGGGTGGGTAATCGGCGCAGCTTCAACCAGAATGCTCAGTGCCCGAAAGCCCGGGGCAATCCCGGCAAGACGCGAATCTATTGACGGCGTAACGAGAGACATAAATAATCCTGTATTGACTGTTTTATACCATGGTAGTGACCAATGACTGATAAAGTCAATATAATGACTGATTCGGGTGCCGACGTTGCCCAGGTAAGCCTGGCCGTGGCGAACCGCATCCGCAACTGGCGTAAAGAGAAAAAGCTGTCTTTGGACGAGCTGTCCCGCCGGGCCAGCGTCAGTAAAGGCATGCTTGTGGAGATCGAAAAGGGCGCAGCCAACCCCAGTATCGCCATCTTGTGCAAGCTGGCCGCCGCGCTCGGCATCTCCGTAGCGGATATCGTCAACGTCTCCAGCGAGCCGCTGGTGCATGTTATCGAAGAGGCCGCGATTCCGGTTCTGTGGCAGGGCGCACAGGGTGGATGCGCCAGACTGCTGGCGGGAACGGCAGGCCCGGATATGATTGAGCTATGGCAGTGGGAGATGCAGCCGGGAGAGCGCTTTACCTCTCCGGGGCACTCGGCGGGAACCTTTGAGCTGCTGCACGTGAACGAAGGCGTTTTAACGCTGACGGTGGACGAGACGGTGACGCAGGTTGCTGCAGGCAAATCGGCGGTGGCGAAAACGGAAGCTGCGCACGGTTATGCCAATGAGGGAAAAAACGTTCTGCGCTTTACCATGACGGTGGCGGAGTTCCACCGCTAAAAACCGGGCCTGCAACTGCCTGCAGGCCCGGTGATTTTTTACGCCTCTTCCACACTTATTCGCAGCGCTGCCAGCGCTTTACGCGCCGCTTTCAGCACCTGCTCGCACTGCTCAATCGTCAGCGTCAGCGGCGGTTCAATGCGGATGGTTTTCGAGTTGTTGAGCGTGCCGGCCACCAGCACCCGCTGGCGGAACATCTCGCTCGCGAAGCTATAGCCGGTTTCGTTATCGACAAACTCAATCGCCATCAGCATCCCTTTGCCACGCGCGTCCTGCACCAGGTCCGGATACTCCCGGCCTAGCTGACGGAAGCCGTCCAGCAGCATGTCGCCTTTCTGCTCCGCCTGGGCGGGCAGGTTTTGCTCCAGCAGTACGTTGATGGTCGCCAGCGCGGCCGCACAGGCCAGCGGGTTACCGCCAAAGGTGGTGGTATGCAGGAACGGGTTGTCGAACAGCACCGAGAAGACCTCTTCAGTCGCAACCGTCGCACCAATCGGCATCACGCCGCCGCCGAGCGCCTTCGCCAGGCACAGGATGTCCGGCTGAACGTTTTCGTGCTCGCAGGCAAACATTTTGCCAGTGCGCCCCATCCCGGTCTGGACTTCGTCGAGGATCAGCAGCGCGCCAAACTCATCGCACAGCTGACGCACGGCGGGCAGATAGCCCTGCGGAGGGAGGATTACGCCGCCTTCACCCTGAATCGGCTCCAGGATCACCGCGGCCACGTCATCGCCGGTTTTACGGCATTCGCTCAGCACGGTGCGCATGGCGTTGATGTCGCCAAACGGCACGTGGCGGAAGCCCGGCAGCAGCGGCATAAACGGTTTGCGGAAGGTGGATTTGGCGGTAGCAGACAGTGCGCCCAGAGATTTACCGTGGAACGCGCCGCTGGTGGCGATAAAGGTGAATTTCCCGCGCGGCGACTGGTACGCTTTGGCGAGTTTAATCGCCGCTTCGACCGATTCCGTGCCGCTGTTGCTAAAGAAGCTGTACTTCAGTTTGCCGGGCGTTAAGGCCGCCAGCGTTTTCGCGAGCATAGCGCGAAGCGGGTCGAGCAGTTCCTGGCTATGGAGAGGTTGTTTCGCAAGTTGATTCTGTACGGCGGAAACCACAACTGGATTACGGTGCCCCACGTTGAAGATACCAAAACCACCCAGGCAATCGATAAACTCCTGTCCCTGGGTGTCGACAAGCGTGTTAAGACTCCCCGCTTGCCACTCTACGGCTCCGTAATCCCCGCCGGCGGTAACAGATTTGCGATACTCCAGAAAACCTGGATTGACGTGCTCTTTAAAGTAATCGATGACCTCTCGGTTAAGTTGTTTCATCTCCTCATGATCGAGCGTTCGCTTCTCAATGAGATTCAGTGCGTGCGCGGTACAGGCAAGAGCCGAGGCGCTGGAAGGTAACCTGTTCAAAATGTGCTCCCGGGGATCGCGTATCACATGATACTGGTTTAAGTATTGCAGGGATTACGCCACTTCAGATGACTTAACGAAAATCGGGATAAACGCCAGGTTAAAATAATGTTGCACAATATTTAATCATGCCGGAGCAACCGAAACGGGATTCAGCGGTACAGGACAGAAAGGATAAATGAGGGCGGAAAACCGCATCTGCACTAAAGAAGTGCATTCGCTGCAACTTAAGTGGGCATTAACTGATCATGCTTTACAGGTAATTTCTTTGCGAAAGTATTTGAAATCAATGAATTATAAAATCGCACAAAAAGTATGGTTTAAGTCAAATCTGCGATCTTCATCAAGTTTAACAACTAAAGATAAATTGTTTACCGCCGAAAAAACATTGACCCACAAAATTAACATTCAAATAACCTGCAAGGGATGCCCACGATGTCCTCTCCAACCTATGTCACCCAGAATGAATATCCTCTGGACGATGACACCACCTTAATGTCTACCACAGACGTCCACAGCTACATCACACACGCCAACGACACCTTTGTGCAGGTGAGCGGCTACCAGCTCGATGAGCTGACGGGCCAGCCGCACAATATGGTGCGCCACCCCGATATGCCAAAAGCCGCGTTTGCCGATATGTGGTACACGCTGCAGCAGGGCGAGCCGTGGAGCGGAATTGTCAAAAACCGGCGCAAAGACGGTGACCACTACTGGGTGCGTGCGAATGCGGTGCCGATGGTACGCCAGGGGCTGGTGACAGGCTATATGTCCATTCGCACCAAAGCCACAGCGGAAGAGATTGCCGCCGTGGAGCCGCTCTACCGGGCGCTGAACGACGGAAGCTGTATGAAACGTATTCATAAAGGGCTTGTGGTTGGAAAAGGCTGGCTGGGCAAACTGCCGGCTATGCCGCTGCGCTGGCGCGTGCGCAGCGTGATGGCGGCGCTTTTTGCCGTTCTCGCCGCCACGCTGATCGCGACCTCCGCCGGGTGGATGCCGCTCGCCGCAGCCGCTCTGGTCATGCTGCTGGGGACACTGCTGTTTGAGCAGCAGATTGTCCGCCCGGTAGAGAATGTGGCGCGACAGGCCCTGAAGGTCGCAACCGGTGAGCGCAACAGCGTGCAGCATCTGAACCGCAGCGACGAGCTGGGGCTGACGCTGCGCGCGGTAGGGCAACTGGGGCTGATGTGCCGCTGGTTAATCAATGACGTGTCGAGCCAGGTGGTGAGCGTCCGTGACGGCAGCGACAGGCTGGCACAGGGAAATGAAGATCTGAACGATCGCACGCGTCAGACCGTGGCGAACGTGCAGCAGACCGTCGCGACAATGAACCAGATGGCCGCTTCCGTTCAGAGTAACTCTGAAACCGCCGCCGAGGTGGATAAACTCTCCGTGGCCGCGAGCAGCGCGGCGACGAAAGGGGGCAACGCGATGCAGACCGTTGTCAAAACCATGGATGACATTGCCGACAGCACGCAGCGAATTGGCTCGATTACCTCCCTGATTAACGATATCGCTTTCCAGACCAATATTCTTGCGCTGAACGCGGCGGTTGAAGCGGCAAGGGCAGGAGAGCAGGGAAAAGGTTTTGCCGTGGTCGCGGGCGAAGTGCGCCATCTCGCCAGCCGAAGCGCCAGTGCCGCCAATGATATTCGTAAACTCATTGATGCCAGCGCCAGCAAGGTGCAGTCCGGCTCTGAGCAGGTTCACGCCGCAGGTCGCACGATGGATGATATTGTCGAGCAGGTGAAAAACGTGACGCAGCTTATCGCCCAGATCAGCCACGCGACCTCCGAGCAGGCAACCGGGCTGTCAGAGTTGACCCGCGCGGTGGCCGAACTCGACAGCATCACGCAGAAAAACGCCGACCTGGTCGAAGAGAGCGCCCACATTTCTGCGATGGTGAAGCACCGCGCCGGACGCCTTAAGGATGCGGTAACTGTGCTTCATTGAGTCAGTAATGTTCTAAAAAAGCCGTTTATTTCGTAAGGAATAAACGGCTTTTTATTTTCTGGTTGTGACTATTAATGTATTTTATTGTTAATTTAATATTAAATAACTAAAGAAAGTGCCTCAGTTATTTATCCCTGCCTAAGTCAGTTATCCAGAACGCTATTTTGAAAAATACCCCTCCGGTGGTCTGGTAACGATCGATGGAGCAATATTAATAGCCTCTACCTATCCATTGCGATGGTTATGAAATAAAAAAACGATCAAACTCATAAAGTTAGCGAAATCGTTACCGATAACAGCGATCGTCTGAGAAATAATCACATCGATGGAGAAAATATGTTCTTACATGACGTAAAGATCGGCACGAAATTATTTCTGGCGTTTGGGTTCTTTATTGTCCTGATGGCGCTCAGCGCGAGCCTGTCTCTGATAAGCCTGAACCGGGCTAATAACGGGATGCAATCGATTATTACCAGCGATTATCCGACCACGGTAAAAGCGAACCAGTTAATCGATAACTTCCAGGAATTTATTAGCACTCAACAGCTGATGCTGCTGGACGAGCAGGGCACCTATACGGGGCAATCTCAGCAGCGCCTGAAAGAGATCAGCGAGCACATCACGGTGATCCTGGGCGAGCTGAACAACGCGCTGCAGGATCAAAAGTCTCAGCAGGTTCTGGCGGAGATCCGCAGCGTGCGCCAGCAGTATCTGGACTCGCGCTACCGCATTTTGCAGGCGGTGCAGAACAACAATCGTGCGGGCGCTATTCAGGAGATGATGACCACCACCCTCGCCGTGCAGCAGGCTTATAAAGCGAAGGTGAAGGAGCTGATTACCATTCAAAACAGCGAGATGCAGAGTGCCGGCGCGCAGGTGGAAGGGGATTTCAGGTCTAACCGACTGCTGCTGATCCTGCTCACGCTCTTTAGCATTGCGGCAGGCAGCCTGATTGGCTGGTTTATCGTGCGCGCTATCACTCGTCCGCTCGGCGAGGCGGTACATTTTGCAAAAGCCATTTCTGAGGGCGATCTCACGGGCAGCATCACGCCACACGGCAAAGACGAAACGGGTCTGCTGCTGCATGCGCTGATGGAGATGAAAACGCGACTGCTGGACATCGTGCAGCAGGTGCAAACCGGCTCGGAGAATATCTCCAGCGCTGCCGCGCAGATTGTCGCCGGGAACCAGGATCTGGCCGCGCGCACGGAAGAGCAGGCAAGTTCTGTAGAACAGACCGCCGCCTCGATGGAGCAGATCACCGCGACGGTGAAAAATACCGCCTCGCATACCGGGGAAGCGACCAACCTTTCGGCCGATGCCGCCACGGTGGTTAAAAACAACGGCGAGATGATGAAGCAGGTGACCAGCAAAATGCGCCTGATTAACGAGACGTCGAACCGGATGTCCGACATTATCGACCTGATCGACGCCATTGCGTTCCAGACCAACATTCTGGCGCTGAACGCGGCGGTGGAAGCGGCGCGCGCCGGCGAGCACGGTCGCGGCTTTGCGGTGGTGGCGGGTGAAGTTCGCCAGCTTGCCCAGAAGAGCGCGTCATCTGCCAGCGAAATCCGCGAGCTGATTGAGAGCTCTACCAGCCAGACCCGGGACGGGATGAACCTGGTTGAAAAAGCGAGTGCGTTGATTAATGGGATGGTCGGCAACGTGGAAGAGATGGACGTGATCCTGCGCGAAATCCGCCAGGCCAGCCACGAGCAGACGGAAGGTATCTCGCAGATTAACAGCGCGATTGGCCTGATTGATGCCACCACCCAGCAGAACTCCGCGCTGGTGGAGGAGTCCGTCGCGGCGGCAGCATCGCTTAACGAACAGGCGATGCACCTGAAGGAGCTGGTGCGCGTCTTCCGCGTGAGCGAGCACGCTCCGGCTTAATCCAGCTGGGAGATCTCGAGCGCCGCGCGGTCAATAACGCCGATAATCTGCTTGAGCTGCGCGTCGCTGAGCTCTCCCTGATTCACCTTCAGATCTAACACCGCTTTGAAGTTATCCAGCGCCCGCTTCATCTGCGGGTTTTTGCGCAGCTGAAAACCGACGGAACGCGCTTTGATACGCACCTGGATCTGTTCCAGCTGCTCCCGGTTTTCGTCCAGCCAGCGTTGTCCTTCAGCGGTAATCGTAATCGTCTTACGACCGTTCTCTTCTTCCGTAATGGTGATAAAGGTTTGATCCTGAAGATAATCCAGGGTCGGGTAGATCACGCCTGGGCTCGGGGTGTAATTCCCCTGGGTTAGATTCTCGATCTCTTTGATCAGCTCGTAGCCGTGGCTCGCGCTGCGGGTCAGAATATCCAGAATCACCAGCCGCAGATCGCCATGGCCGAAAAAGCGCGGTCGGCGCCCGCCGCTGTCGTGTTCGTGTCGCATAGTAGCTCTCTCAATTTGATATATCTAAACTATATCTAAGATATATTCAGATGCAATCTAAAAGATCTTGCATTTTTTCTTATTAGTAATCATTATCATTTAAAAATTGATTTAGATATATCGTATTCACCAGAGAAGGGGCTAAAAAATGGCATCTACCCGTTACCCACAGCGTGTTCGTAATGACCTGCGCTTTCGCGAGCTGACGGTGCTCCGCGTTGAACGCGCCAGCGCGGGTTTCCAGCGCATTGTTTTAGGCGGCGAGCAGCTGGAAGGCTTTAGCTCCCGCGGTTTCGACGACCATACCAAAGTCTTTTTCCCTGCCCCGGGCGCGGTGTTTGTGCCGCCGGTGGTCACCGATGAAGGTATCGACTGGGGTGACGGCGTACGTCCTCAGACGCGCGACTACACGCCGCTGTACGACGAGGCAAACCATGAGCTGGTGCTCGATTTCTTCGTTCATGACGGCGGCATTGCCAGCCGCTGGGCGGTTGAGGCAAAAGTGGGCGACAGGCTGACCATCGGCGGTCCGCGCGGTTCGCTGGTGGTGCCGGAGGATTACGCCTGGCAGCTGTACGTGTGCGACGAGTCCGGCATGCCCGCGCTGCGCCGACGCTTAGAGAGCATTGCTAAACTGCCGGTTCGCCCGGAAATTCATGCGGTAGTGACGGTTGGGGACGACTCTTATAAGGACTATCTGGCGCACCTGAGCGAATTCAACATCACCTGGGTTGTAGGCCACAGCGAGCAGGCGGTAGCGGACCATCTGGCGGCGCTGACCGTTCCTGGTGAAGACTATTTCATCTGGCTGACCGGGGAAGGGAAGGTAGTGAAGACGCTGAGCCGTCAGTTTGAAACCGATGCGATTGACCAGCAGCTGGTGCGTGCCAGCGCATACTGGCACGCCAAATAATCAGGCGGCGGAATCCAGCTGCGCTTCGCTCACCTGATGTTCGAGCGAGGCGCGGACCTCGTGCAGGGCTTTCTCCTGCTGAGCGAAGTAAGCTTCCATATTGTTCAGAGACGAGACCAGAAGCCAGGATTCCTCTTTCTCAAGCTCCGCCAGTTCGTTCACTAAAATGTCTATCTGCTCGCGAACCTGCGCCATTTTTTTGCGGATACGTTCCAGATCGTTCAGCCTGTCGCTTGCCATCAATGGCTCAAAGCCCTGCTGCAGGCGGGCCACCAGTGAGCGAATGGTTTTAACATCGCCACGCTGCTTCGCCTGGTTGAGCTGCACCATCATCGCGTTAGCTTCCTCTTTCAGATCGTCCGCCACCAGATCCGGATGGCAGAGCTTGCTCGCCTGCCGCCAGAGACGCTTGAGCTCGTTCCGATCCTCTTCCGAAAGATCCTTACCCTTGCGCAGCCGCACTTCGGCATCGTGATGCTGCTCGCGATATTTCTCGTACTCTTCGTTAGCGTCGTCTCGCGCCTGACGCGCAGGCTCCTCTTCGCGCGTTAAGCCGCTCTCCAGCTCCAGCGCTTCGGCTAGCAGATTGGCAATCAGATTGCTTTGCTGTTCAAGATGCTTGCGCGCCTCAGCGGCCTGCACGGAGTCGGCCGGGAGATCGCGCCAGCGCTGGGTGAGCGTCGCCAGCACCTCTACCGCCTGCGCCATATAGCGCTGGCAGCGACGGTAATCTTCCTCACGGCGACGCGCTTCCGCCTGCTGACGGCGCAGGTTCAGCTCGGCCAGGGTTTTACGCAGGGCGAGGATCTGCTGCATCAGCGGCCCGAGGCGAGAGAAATAGAGATCGTTGAACTCATCAAGCTGCTGCACCCGGGCGTTGCGGCGGTCAATCAGATCGCGCAGACGTTCTTCCAGCGCCTTCAGCTCCAGCTTGCTGGCGGCCACCTGCGGATCGCGCCACTGGGTCACGGCGCGCTGGCCCTGAAGCCAGGCGGTAATTGCCGCCATCGCAGCGGTGTAGTTCTTCTTTTCAAGCGCCACGACGATTGCCTGTAGCTCATCGTCAAACGCTTCATTTTTCAGCCGTGTCAGCTGGCTCTGGATGATGTCGTCATCTTCCAGTTCAATGGCATTTTTAATGATTTCTAGCCGTTTGATCGGTGTGCTCATGATGCCTTTCGCTTTGGCGCTTAAGTATTTGAGTTAAGGTTAGTTGTTGTAAAAGCTACAGGAAATAATACACACGGATGATGATCGGCGCGATGGGGGATTTCTTTAATGAGTTGATGTGTGGTGCTCTCATTATGGGGTAAACCCGATAGAGCGACATGCCACACCTTCACCAGCCCTGTTAATTTGCGTTGATCCTCTTTTTCCCCTGCCTCGGGTTTTTCCGTGTCCTACCCGAAAGCGAGCCCCCCACCTTTGGTGGCGCATGCGTCCGACCCACCCTCAATTAACCTCGCTGTAAATCCCCACCACGCGACCCACCGTTTTTATCTCGTCGATACCGCATTCAAACGGAACCTTGCCGCCCGCCACGTGGAGTTTTTTACCCGGCAGCAGCGTGAGGTCGCGGATGCTGGCGGTGCCTTCAATCTCAACCAGCCACAGGCCGTCGGTTAACGATGCTTCTTTTTCAATAAAGTGCAGCTTTCCCTCCGCCCGAACGGCGATGCCGCGAGCCAGCGGTTTGCTAAAGAAACCAGAGTCGATACTCAAAGTGGTATTTTCTTCCAGCCTTCCATCACTCAGTGTGAATGTGGAAACCGAAACCGGATCGCCCGGCGCGGGATGACCTTCAAACTGCGCGCCTTGTCCGGTCATCAGCCAGCGAAGGCTGGCGCCGGTGTCCAGCGCGCACTGAACCGCAAAGTCGTAAGAGACGGTACCGCGCGCGTAGCGGTTCTGAAGCGAGCTGGCGGCGATATTAAAGTGCCGGGCCAGCTGGATTTTCTGCGTGAAACCATATACCTGACAGATTCTATCGAGTAACTCTTCATTATTCACTTGAGAATCTAAAATCAAAATATATTCCTTTGGATGTTTACTAATACTCATTTGGGTATTAGTATCATTGCAAATTCGGGCAATCAGCGGCAGACGTTGGCAAACAGAGGCTAATGATTGCAGACATTATCAAAATGGGAATCATGCAGCATGGCATCTGAAATCGCAATCATCAAACGGCGGAAAATACCGTGCTGTGCCCGTTTTCAGCGCACTAGCGTGCGTGAATTTATGCGAGGGGAGATATGGCGATAGAAGCTGCCCGTGCAAGGGTTCCACTTAGCGTGGGAGCGCGTCTTAGCGGGCTTAACCACGTCGCTGAACTGCGCGCCCGATACGGGGGCGATAGCGGAAAAGAGCTGGCGCGGTTTATGGCTGAAATGCGCGATAAGCGCGATCCCTGTTTTGAGGAGAACAGCAGGGCGCTGGCCGCCCTCTTTTTCCTGGCGAGATTGCCCGTCTCCCGCCACGAGTGCGATATCAGCGAGCTGACGACCGAAGAGAAACGGGCGCTGATTAACGCCATGAACCATTTTCGTGCTGTTGTGAGTTTATTCCCTGAACGGCTGACCATGCCGATATAACCCAACCCAAAAACTAATGGCGTAAACCCGCCGGGCACCCTATTGCCTGAAATTAAGGAGAACGCGTGATGCGAAACAGTGAAAACCGCCCTTATCGGATCGGAAGTGAAGAACTGAAACGCCTGCTGGCAGAGGCAAAAACAGAGGAACGATGCGCGCGAGCCCTCGCGGTCTCCCTGCGTCTGGAGGCGCTGGCGAGCCATATCTACAAAACCGGTATGAGCGGAGAAGACGTTGCCGAACTTCTGTGCCACGAGGCGGCTCGCTACGAGCGCGAATCTCAGGAGCTGCACTGATGGCCGATTTTATCGATCTTGCGCAGGCGCGCGAGCAGGAGGACAGAGAGCGGTACATTAATCGCGCCCGCAGACGACCCGCATCGCCTTCGCGTTTCCTCTGCGAGGACTGCGAGGCGTCGATACCGGAGGCGCGCCGAATAGCGGTGCCCGGCGTAGCCCTGTGCGTGACCTGCCAGGAGATCGCAGAGATGAAAAATAAACACGTCCGGGGAGGATAAGTTGGCTACGTCATTTGCTTATCCGTGGAACGCCCCACGGTCGGCCATTGCCAGCCCTTATCTCACCCATGCCCAACAGCAGCGCCGCGATCGCCTTTTCGCGGCGCTGCAGCAGGCAAGAATTGCCCTTTCACAGCAGCCCGACTGCGTACGCTTCGAAATCTGGCGCACGGTTGACGCCCTCGAACAGCATCGGGGCAGCCCGCAGGCTAACGCCTTTTTGATCCGCTTCTGCAAAAGGATGTTACCTCGCCTGCGGCGGGTCTCCGATCGCTATGCCTGCACAGGCCTGCACGACGAAGTCTCCAGGGCCGTGTTTGACGGCCATTTCGACACTCAGCTTTTGCAATACCTCGCCTCGCGGATGGTCGAACTGGTGGCCCGCTATAACCGCCTTCCGGATATGTCCCGCGCGGACATCGACCTGCTGGCCGCAGATATCGCCAGCTTTATACGCGGCGAGCTGGCGAATATTAACGATGCTGAAATGGGCGAATACCAGACGCTTTACGTCTGGTATCAGCGCGCAGGACTGATCGCCCGACAGTTCAACGTGTCGCCACCGCACTGGGAGCGGGTGTCGAAGACATTTTTCAACAAAGATGACGTTGCCGCGGCGGTGATCCGCATGTTTTCCGAGGCGTGGTGGCGCGGGCGCCTGCGTCGGGTCGCGGCTGCCTGGCGCGAACATCTGCAGATTGCCCTCAGCAACGTCAGCAAACGGAGAGCGGCGTATGCGAGCAAACGCTGCGTGACCGAGTGGCGCGAGCAGAAGCGCCGCACGCGCGAATTTCTCAAGGGCATGGAGCTGGAAGATGAAGAGGGAAACCGCATCAGCCTGATTGAAAAATACGACAGCTCGGTGGCCAACCCGGCGATACGTCGCTGTGAACTGATGACCCGCATCCGCGGGTTTGAAAATATCTGTGAGTCGCTGGGCTACGTGGGAGAGTTCTATACCTTAACCGCGCCCGCGCAGTATCACGCGACGCTGAAATCAGGCTTCCCCAACGCGAAGTGGAACGGGGCCAGCCCGACGGATACGCAAATCTACTTTACCCGCCTGTGGGCGCGTATCCGCGCAAAACTGCACCGGGACGGGCGCCGTATCTTTGGTATCCGCGTTGCGGAACCCCATCACGACGGTACGCCCCACTGGCACATGCTGATGTTTATGCTGCCGGAAGACGTCGAATGCGTTCGCCGGATTATCGGGGACTACGCGCGGCAGGAGGAGAACGCTGAGTTGCAGAGCGAAAGCGCCAGACAGGCGCGCTTTCACGCGGACGCGATCGATCCGCAGAAAGGCAGCGCTACCGGCTATATCGCCAAATACATCTCAAAGAATATCGACGGCTATGCGCTCGATGGCGAGACCGATAGCGAAAGCGGTGGGCTGCTGAAGGAGACGGCGTCCGCCGTGTCGGCCTGGGCAGGGCGCTGGCACATTCGCCAGTTTCAGTTCATCGGCGGCGCGCCGGTAACGGTCTACCGCGAGCTGCGACGTCTGGTGGATACCGAGGCCGCGCGCGGTCTGAGCGCTGAGTTTGCCGCCGTCCAGGAGGCTGCCGACGCCGGGGACTGGGCGGGTTACGTTACTGCGCAGGGCGGGCCGTTTGTGCGTCGCGATGATTTACAGGTGCGCACGCTGTATGAGCCGCGCGCCGGGTTTAACCAGTACGGCGAGGAAACGGTCCGCATCCGCGGCGTGTACGATTCCGCCGTTGGCGCGGGCAGCCCAGTTTTAACCCGACTCACGCAGTGGAAAATTGTGCCGAAGCGGGCCGCGGAACTTAAGGATGTGCCCGTATCCTCTCGGAGTTCTGTCAATAACTGTACGCAGACCGATCTTTCTCAACCCCTCAGCCGACGTGCGAGGCGGGCGTTAACCGAACGCATCAAATTCATCCGCCCTGGCGCGTCGTCGCCCGTCGTCTTCGCGAGCGACCCGCAGAACGGCGTACCGGAGAAGGTGATCGATGAGATACGGCTCGTCACCGGGATAGCCATCAGCCGGGCAGAAGCCCTGCATCTGATGGCGGGAGGCATCAGCCGCTTTAACGATAAATGGTGCAGGGGCGCAGCTGACGGATCGCTATTTCCGGCACCGTGTTCTTACCAGCAAAAGGCGCGGAAAATCCTTGAACGTATTGGGTATTTAACGGATCTCTTCGCTCAGAGAGCCCGCTAATCTCCATCCATATCATGCACATACCGTGAAGGGTTCTGATTTTTCGCTTCACTCTTTTTATGAATACGTGCTACTGTATGTTTATACAGTATCTCGTGGTGGAGGTTGTGTGGACAGAGAGTTGAACGAGCAGGTCATGATTGAACGAGTCGAGCTGATTGCGCGACTGACGACGGAAGGAACGTGTCAGGAAAGAGATCGTGAGATTGCCCTGAATTTGATTGCTGAGATTGCGCGGGGAAATTTAATCAAGAACAACGCATTTACCGTTGTGTTCTCAGCATCGCCTGTTCCGGAACGAATCAAAAAAGAGGGCAACGTTCGGGTGAACATTACTCTCGATAAAGATCAGCAGATTGGTCATGCCGTCGTTGAGGCCTTTCAGTGCGAACTGACTCGCAGAATACGATCCCTGTTTCCGTCATCGCGAGTGAACGTGAAAATCGGATCGGTGACGGGGGTCGAGCTCCAGGGGCTTGAAAAAGAAGCCGATCGCGAGGCGCTGGACGCTATCCTCCGGGAAGTCTGGGAAGACGAGAGCTGGCGCTAGCCCCGGCGTCATCGCCCGTACCAACACCCTCATTCCTGTTTTGCGCTTCCGTTGAATCACGCTTCGCCGCTCGCGGACGATCTGTTGTGCCTGCGATTGTCCATCTGCCAGCGATAGCGAAAAGCCTGCTGGCCCGGGAAACTCTACGGTACCTGGAAACCGGATGTTGGGAGCGTCTGATGAAAATCTATGCAATGCAGGGGGACACGCTTGATGCCGTTTGCGCCCGCTTTTATGGGCGCACGGCTGGCGTCGTTGAAGCCGTTCTGAAGGCCAATCCTGGCCTCGCGGAGTTAGGTGTTATCTTGCCTCACGGCACGCCGGTAGAGATGCCGGAGGTGAATAGCGCCCCCACAAAAGAATCCGTAAACCTATGGGACTGAGCCTGGAGAAAATCACCACGGTTATCGCCTATTGGCTGGCCGTGGCGCTGGCCTGGTTCGGGGCGATGTCTCCTGAAAAAGTCGCGCTGTACGTGGGGAGTCTGTGCGCCATTTTTACCGCATTAACGAATTACTGGTTTAAGCGAAAAACCTGGCGCTATCTCCAGTCTCTTGGCCTCGATAAGAAGAGCATTCGTGAACTCAATCATTAAGCGTTGCAGCGTCGCCGGCGTGCTGGCCCTGGCGGTGCTGATGCCTGACTTTCAATTACTGAAAACGTCCCCGGAAGGGTTGGCGTTGATTGCCGATCTCGAAGGATGTCGCCTCTCGCCCTACCGGTGTAGCGCCGGCGTATGGACGTCCGGCATTGGCCACACGGCAAACGTTGTGCCGACGCGGGACATTACCGAGCGTGAGGCTGCGGTAAATCTGGTCGCTGATGTGCTCAACGTTGAGCGGCGTCTGGCGGCGTGTGCGCCGGTGGAGATGCCGCCCCGGGTCTATGACGCGCTGGTGAGTTTTACCTTTAATGTCGGCGCAGGCGCCGCCTGCCGTTCGACGCTGGTGTCCTTTATCAAACGTAAACAGTGGCCGCAGGCATGCGGGCAGCTTACCCGCTGGGTGTACGTCAACGGCGTCAAAAATGCCGGTCTGGAAAACCGTCGCGTCCGCGAGAAGGCCTGGTGCATGAAGGGGCTGACATGAGAACGCTCATGCTGGCGCTGGCCGGGCTGCTGGCCATCACGCTGTGGCTTCGTCATGACAACCTGAACCTGTCGCGTTCCTTAGCCACGGCCAACCGGGTCGCCAGCGAGCAAAAAACGGCCCTCGCCACGCTTAACCAGCAGCTGTCCCTGTCGCAACGGATGGCCAAAGCAAATGAAAATGCCCAGGTCAGGCTCCGTGAGGAGCTTGCTACTGCGGGTGAGGAGAGGGCAAGACGGGAAGCGACTATCGGGAGATTACTCAATGAAAATGAAGCGTTACGCCGCTGGTATACCGCTCAGCTGCCTGATGCTGTCCGCAGGCTGCACACCCGCACCGCCTGCGCCTCCGCAGCACATTGTTTACAACGCCTGCCCGAAGGTGAGCAGCTGCCCGATGCCGGGAAGCGAACCCGCCACTAACGGCGATCTCAGCGCGGATATTCGCAGGCTGGAATACGCCCTTATCGCCTGCGCGCTGCAGGTTGAAACCATCAAAGACTGTCAGGATAAACTCGATGCACAAACTCAAGAGCCTGCGTCAGGCATTAATTGACGCGATCCCCCAACTCAATGCCAACCCGGAGCGCCTGCAGATGTCGGTCGGAGGCGGCAATATTGACGCCCGACTAGCCTCCTCGCTCTCCTTTGAAAAGCGGTATGCGCTGAACGCGAAGGTTAGCGGCTTCACCGGCGACAGCGAGGGATTTTTCGTCCCGGTGCTGGCCTGGCTTCGGGAAAACCAGCCGGATATTTTTACCCTCGATGAAGGACGCAAAAACGGCTACACCTTCGCGGTCGTCTTAAACGATGACGATACGATGGATATCACCATCAGCGTGCAATTAACCGAGCGTATTCTTGTTTCCCAGGAGCAGGGCGCTCTGCACGCGACGTATTCCCCCGAGCCGCCGCTGCCGGAGCCCGTCACGCGGCCGAAGGCGCTGTACGTCAACGGCGAGCTGGTCAGCCAGTGGGAGGAGTAATTTCCCCGCGCTGAAGGCCGCCTGGCGCCTGCTGTCTGGATCGCTTGTTGTATCATCCCGCAGAAAACCCCGTCTCGTTGCTGCCGTTCCTCCTGAACGGCATTCTCTTCTCATGAATACATTAACTTCCATGAACGGCATCGCTCGCGCGATCCGCAATCTTATTCGTATCGGTGTTGTGACCGATGTTGACCTCAGCAGAGGGCTTTGTCGTGTCCAGACCGGCGGGATGAAAACCACCTGGCTGAACTGGCTAACCTGTCGTGCGGGACGTTCGCGCGTCTGGTGGGCTCCTTCCGAGGGGGAACAGGTGCTGCTGCTGGCCATCGGCGGCGAGCTTGATACCGCCTTTGTGCTGCCCGGCATTTTCTCTGACGACCATCCGGCGCCGTCCGGGTCACCTGACGCGTTCCACGTCTCGTTCCCTGACGGCGCGGTGATCGAGTACGAACCCGGGCGCGGGGCGCTGACGGTTGCTGGCATTAAAACGGCCGATATTACCGCCTCTGAATCGCTGACCGCCACCGTGCCGGAGGTGAGGGTGACGTCAACGTCCCGCATCACGCTGGATACGCCTGAAGTGGTGTGTACCAACAGGTTAATTACTGCCTCTCTTGAAGTGCAGAAGGGCGGTGTGATGGCCGGAAATATTGAGCATTCCGGCGGTAAATTCACCTCCAACGGGGTGCAGGTGGATAACCACGCGCACGGCAGTGTGCAAAGCGGCGGAAGCTGGACTAAGGGGACACAATGACGGTGCGTTACAGGGGGATGAACAGGCAGACCGGGCTGAGCATTTCAGAGGCGGAACACATCCGTCAAAGCGTGCGCGACATTCTGGTTACGCCGATTGGCTCACGGGTCATGCGGCGGGATTACGGCTCGCTGCTGGCGGCGATGATCGACAGGCCGCAGAGTCCGGCGCTGCGCCTGCAAATCATGGCCGCCTGTTATTCCGCCATCCAGAAATGGGAGCCGCGGATAAGCCTGACGGCCATCACTTTCGAGCGTTCGGAGAACGACGGGACGTTGTATGTCGATATCACCGGCACGCGCCCGACCTCCGGGCAATCCTTTTCTATCACCATTTCACTGAGTTAAACGCTATGGCTATTGTTGATCTGAGCCAGCTCGCCGCGCCTGATGTCGTGGAGGAGGTGGATTATGAAACGCTGTTGGCAGAACGAAAGGCCACCTTTGTCTCCCTCTATCCGGAAGAGGAGCGAGAAGCGATTGCACGGACGCTGACGCTGGAATCCGAGCCGATTGTGAAGCTGCTGCAGGAGAACGCCTACCGGGAAGTAATCTGGCGCCAGCGGGTTAATGAGGCTGCACTGGCCGTGACGCTGGCCTATTCTTCCGGTCACGATCTGGACATTATTGCGGGAAACAATAATACCGAACGCCTGACCATCACCCCGGGCGATGACACTACCATTCCGCCGACGGCTGCCATCATGGAGTCTGATGCCGACCTGCGGCTGCGTGCGCAGCAGGCATTTGAAGGGTTGAGCGTCGCGGGGCCGGTTGGAGCCTATGAATATCATGGTCGAAGTGCCGACGGACGGGTCGCTGACGTTTCGGTTGAAAGCCCTCAGCCTGCACGTGTGACGATTTCGGTGTTATCCCGTGAGGGTGATGGTACCGCTCGTCCTGAACTACTGGCGGTTGTTGAAAAAGCACTTAATGCTGAAACCGTCCGCCCCGTAGGCGATCGTGTAACGGTCCAGTCGGCAGAAATTGTGCCTTACCAGATAAACGCGACGCTCTACGTTTATCCCGGACCAGAGTCTGAACCCATCAGGCAGGCAGCGGAGCAGAAGCTGCAGAATTATATCAGCGCACAGCATCGCCTTGGACGCGATATCCGTCTGTCGGCCATCTATGCAGCACTGCACGTTGAAGGCGTGCAGCGCGTTGAACTGGAATCTCCCCACTCTGACATTGTGCTAAGTAAGTCGCAGGCCTCGAACTGTACCTCGTATCAGATAGCGATCGGGGGTTCGGATGAGTGAAAGGCTATTACCCGTTGGGTCATCACCGCTGGAAGTCGCCGCTGCCGCAGCGCTCTCGAATATTGAACGAGTGCCGGTACCGCTACGCACCTTATGGAACCCCAGCGCGTGCCCGGTGAATTTACTTCCCTACCTGGCATGGGCGCTGTCGGTAGACCGTTGGGATGAGGCGTGGCCGGAGAGCACGAAGCGCAGCGTCATTATGTCCTCGTTTTTCGTCCATCAGCACAAAGGAACCATCAGCGCATTGCGTCGTGTGGTGGAACCGCTTGGTTTCTTGATTGAGGTGCGCGAGTGGTGGCAGCTCGGTGAGGAGCCAGGCACGTTCCGTCTGGTTGTCGGTGTGCTTGATAACGGCATCACTGACGAAATGTATCAGGAGCTTGAACGGCTCATTGAAGATGCCAAACCGGCAAGTAGACATATGACCGGGCTGGCTATCAGCCTGAGCTCAACGGGAGAGTTTTATGTTGGCGCAGGATGCTATCACGGCGATGCGCTGGCTGTTTACCCCTACACCACAGAGGAACTTATTGTCGGTGGTGATTATTACCCGGCCTCGGCCATCCATTTGATTGATAACCTGAGAGTGAACGCATGACCGCAAAATATTTTGCCATACTGACGAATCAGGGCGCGGCGCGGCTAGCTAACGCGACGGCACTTGGTACGCAACTCAACCTGACGCAAATGGCGGTAGGCGACGCCAACGGAACGTTGCCAACCCCCGATCCGGCGCAGACGAAGCTCGTCAACCAAAAACGCATAGCGCCGCTGAACCTGCTCGCTGTTGACCCAAACAATACCAGCCAGATCATCGCTGAACAGATTATTCCCGAGAACGAGGGCGGTTTCTGGATCCGAGAGATCGGTCTCTACGACGACGACGGCATTCTGATCGCCGTGGCTAACTGCCCGGAGACATACAAGCCTCAGCTGCAGGAAGGCAGCGGTCGCACGCAGACCATTCGCATGATTCTGATTGTGTCGAGCACATCGTCAATTTCCCTGAAAATTGATCCGTCGGTTGTGCTGGCAACGCGTCAGTACGTTGACGATAAAGTTATTGAGGTAAAGGGCTACGCTGATGATCAGATGAAAAAGCATATTGCTGCTGATAATCCGCATAAACAGTACCCATTAATCGCCAATGCGTTAAAAGAAATTGCCGCTGCAGGGTTGAGCGCAGAGGTTCTCAAAAACCTTGGTTTGGGAGAAGGGACAGCTCTGCCGATTGGCGTCCCCGTTCCGTGGCCGTCAGCAACTCCACCGACGGGATGGCTCAAATGCAACGGAGCGGCGTTCTCAGCCTCCCAGTACCCTAAATTGGCTCTGGCTTATCCTGCACTCAGATTACCTGATTTACGCGGTGAGTTTATCCGAGGCTGGGATGACGGGCGTGGGATTGACGCTGGTCGCGGGCTGCTGTCATTCCAGGAAGGTACTATTGTTTCGGGCTTTGATGACAATGATACGGGGGATATCAGTTCAATCGGGTCATCCGACTATGGGTTTGGCGATGTAATAACTGCAGCACAATGGGAAAAGATCAAAGGAAAAAAATGGATCGGTAGTCCGGCAAATTCGCAACGCTACGATTGGTGGGCTTATGTTTCAGCCCGCCCCCGTAACATCGCATTTAACTACATCGTGAGGGCCGCATAATGGCGAAGGCAAAATTAAACAATGAGCTTATTGCTACAGTGACCGGTGATATCATTGTGTTTAACTACGATGGTGAGACGCGCGAATATATTTCCTCCTCGGTTGAATATTTAGCGGAAGGTGTAGGTATTCCAGCCTTGTCATGCATTGATGCGCCTGGTGAAATTAAAGAAGGTTTTACAATTTGCCGCACCTTTGACTTAAACGGATGGGAGTACATCGCTGATCATCGCGGTAGAACTGTATATAGCACAAAGTCAGGTGAGAAAGTCACGATTTCACTACCGGGTGATTATCCGAAAGATACGACGACACAAGCCCCTGGAACGCCATATGATAAGTGGAATGGCAGCGAGTGGATAACCGACGCAAAAGCGAAACACTCTGCGGATGTGGCAAAGGCTGAACAGCAGAAAACTGCATTGCTAGCGGAAGCGTCTGCAATTATCGCACCATTGGTAGATGCTCAGGCTGGAGGCTACATTGATGATAAAGATATCCCACGTCTGACTGAATGGCAGCGGTATCGTTATACGCTAACTAAGGTTGATACCGATACCGCTCCGAATCTTAACCTTCCACCGAAACCCGAGGTATAGGTCATTCAATATCGGGTGCTTTTGATGTGTCAATAATCATCAGCAGCACCTGATATTTTCAGCACTCAGCCAGAAAACGTATTCATTTATTCGTTGCCAGAGACATCAGATTTAATTTCCACAAGGATTGGTTCGCCTTTTTCATTAACTGCAAGCCGCATTCCCTCCGGTATTTCTTGTATTCTGAAAAACCAGTTATCCTCAGGGAGTTGAATAGCACCTCCAGTATCGTGGAAACCATGAATGACCTCCGTCATCGTGATCGGATTAAATAGGCGCATAGTAAACTCTCCACGAAAAACCATTATTTGATGGGGCACCCGTTGCGGCCATTGTGCAACGAGCTTTGAAACCAACATTTGTTGTTAAAGCATCAATGATCATTGATGAATGAGCATAGTTTGGCGTAGTGCCGGGATCAGCAGAAAGACGTTCGGCAATGCTGATATAGCGGCTTATACCTGGCAGCGCAATTGGGTAATTAACCGTTGCCAGGCCGTTATCAAGGATTACACCATACCCCATAACCTCAATGGCTCCATCCGACCATATTACCCAAGCTCCATTTGCGTTACTTCCTCGACTGGTTACGTATTTAGCTCCTCCCAAACCAAGGTTTTCGAAAATGCGTGTTTATCCATTAAATGGCATGATCTCCGGTTTTGACGAAGGGAAATACCATGCTTATTGGATACATACGCGTGTCAACAAATGAACAAAACACCGCCTTACAGCGTGACGCGCTGCAGCGTTCAGGATGTGAGCTGATTTTTGAAGATAAAATCAGCGGTAAATCGACAAACAGACCGGGACTCAATCGTGCCCTCAGGCAACTTAATGCAGGAGATACTCTCGTTGTATGGAAACTCGATCGGCTCGGGCGCAGTATGCGCCACCTTGTTTCAATGACCGAGGAACTACGCCAGCGAAGCATTAATTTCCGCAGTTTGACTGATAGCATTGATACCTCAACGCCAATGGGGCGTTTCTTCTTCCATATCATGGGGGCGCTTGCTGAAATGGAGCGTGAACTCATTGTCGAGAGGACGTGCGCCGGGCTGGCCGCAGCGCGGGAACAGGGACGAATTGGTGGCAGACGCCCTAAATTGACGCAGGAGGAATGGGCTCAGGCTGGCAGGCTGATTGCTGCCGGGGAATCCCGACAGCGCGTTGCGTTAATTTTTGATGTGGGTATTTCCACGCTTTATAAAAAATTCCCCGCCACGATAGTCGGATAATCGTTGTGCCAGCGGCCGCTGGACAGGGATGGTTAGCTCATAGCAAGCCCAGCCGCGACAATATCACTCACCAACTAACCAAGGAGTTAAACGGATGAGTGATTTTCACCACGGCGTGGAAGTTATCGAAATCAACGATGGCACCCGCACCATTTCCACCGTCTCGACGGCAATCATCGGCATGGTCTGTACGGCCAGCGATGCTGACGACAAGACATTTCCTTTAAACGAGCCCGTGCTCATTACCAACGTGCAAAACGCGATTGTGAAAGCCGGCAAGGCGGGGACGCTGTCCGCTTCTCTGCAGGCGATCGCCGATCAGTGCAAACCGGTTGTCGTTGTTGTTCGCGTGGCCGAAGGCACCGCTGAAACCCCGGAAGAGGCGCGTAAGCAGACCGTTTCCAACATCATCGGTACTACCGATGAAAACGGTAAATATACCGGCCTGAAGGCGCTTCTCACGGCGAAAACGGTGACCGGCGTTAAGCCGCGTATTCTCGGCGTGCCGGGGCTGGACTCTCAGGAAGTGGCGACCGCACTGGCCGCCATGTGCCAGAGCCTGCGCGCGTTCGGCTATGTCAGCGCATGGGGATGTAAAACCATCTCTGAAGCGATCAACTACCGCAAAAACTTCAGCCAGCGCGAGCTGATGGTTATCCATCCTGATTTTCTGGCATGGGATACCACCACGAACGCAACGACGACGGCCTGGGCTACCGCCCGTGCGCTTGGCCTGCGCGCCAAAATCGACCAGACAATCGGCTGGCATAAAACCCTGTCAAACGTTGGCGTCAACGGCGTTACGGGCGTAAGCGCCTCTGTCTCCTGGGATCTGCAGGAACAGGCTACCGATGCGAACCTGCTTAACCAGGCTGGCGTCACCACGCTGATTCGCAACGACGGTTTCAAATTCTGGGGTAACCGTACCTGCTCAGACGATCCGTTATTCGTCTTTGAAAACTACACCCGTACCGCACAGGTGCTGGCCGATACCATGGCGGAAGCGCACGCGTGGGCGATGGATAAACCCATCACGCCAACGCTTATTCGCGACATCGTTTCCGGTATTAACGCCAAGTTCCGCGAGCTGAAAACCAACGGCTATATCGTCGACGGCTCCTGCTGGTATGACCCTGAGTCGAACGATGCATCCACCCTGAAAGCGGGGAAACTGTATATCGATTACGACTACACCCCTGTCCCGCCGCTGGAAAATCTGACCCTGCGCCAGCGCATCACCGATACCTATCTGGCTGACCTGTCAGATTCGGTTAACAGCTAAGGAGCTGAAGCATGGCGTTACCACGCAAACTTAAGTATCTGAATATGTTCAACGATGGCCTGAGCTATATGGGCGTTGTTGAGTCTGTGACCCTACCGAAGCTTACCCGCAAGCTGGAGAAGTATCGCGGCGGCGGTATGCCGGGCTCGGTCTCTGTCGACCTCGGCCTGGACGATGATGCCCTGGCGCTGGAGTGGACCGTTGGCGGTCTGCCGGACGCCGCCCTGTGGGCGCAGTATGCCTCTCCGGGCGCGGACAGCGTGCCGCTGCGCTTTACCGGCTCTTATCAGCGCGATGATACCGGCGAAATCTCCGCCGTCGAAATCGTCATGCGCGGCCGTCATAAAGAGTTTGATGGCGGTGAAAACAAGCAGGGCGAGAGCGGCACCACCAAGATGTCCACCGAGTGCGCTTACTATCAGCTGACCATTGATGGCAAAGAGATCATCGAAATCGACATCATCAACATGGTGCTCAAAGTCGATGGCGTCGATCGCCTGGCAGAACACCGTAAGGCCATCGGCCTGTAACCCTTTAACCGGCCGGGATGACCGGCCGGTGAGTTAACTTTCAGAAGAGTAACGAAATGGAAAATATCAACGAGACCGCCATGAACGAAAGTGAAAACCCACATATCGTCACGCTTGATAGCCCCGTTCAGCGCGGCGAGCAAAAAATCGAAAAGGTGACCGTCGCAAAACCCAATGCGGGGACCCTGCGCGGCGTATCGCTGGCGTCGCTGGCGCAATCTGACGTTGATGCGCTGATTAAGGTGCTGCCGCGAATGACCTCCCCAGCGCTGACCGAGCATGAGGTTGCGCGCCTGGACGCCTGCGATCTGCTCTCTTTTGCAGGTAAGGTGATCGGTTTTTTGTCACCGGCTTCGGCTCGCTGAAATTTCCCGAAAATGTGTCGGTCGACGATCTGATGGCGGATATCGCGGTGATTTTTCACTGGCCGCCGTCAGAACTGTACTCCCTTAGCGTGACCGAACTCCTCTTATGGCGCGAAAAAGCGCTACAGCGAAGCGGAAACCACCATGAGTAATAATGTCAGTCTTCAGGAGCTGCTTAAGGCAGTCGACCGGGCAACCCGACCGCTTAACGCTCTCCAGAACGCCAGCCTCACTCTCGCGAGCGATATCCGCGATGCGCAGACGGCGCTGGGGGCGCTTGATGAGCAGGCGGGGCGTATTGACGGCTTCAGAAAAGCAAATGCCCGGCTCGCCACGACGGAGCAGTCGCTTGCTCAGGCGAAACAGCAGGCCGCGGCGCTGGCGGTACAGTTTAAAAACACGCAAAACCCCACCCAGGCGCAGGCTGATGCGCTGACTGCAGCCCGAAAATCGGCAGTCGACCTGAAGCATGAGTACAACAGCTTACGCTACTCGGTACAGCGTCAGCGTACTGAACTCGCTCAGGCGGGAGTGAACACGCGCACGCTCTCGTCGGATGAACGTCGTTTAAAAAGTCACATCAGCGAAAAAACGCAGCAGCTTAACCGACAGCGGGATGCGCTGGCCCGCGTCAATCAGCAGCAGGAGCGGCTGAGTACCGTTCAGAATCGCTACGAGTCAGGCAAACGCGTTACCGCGCGGGTGCGTCAGCTTGCGAATACGGGCGTGGGCATCGCAAAAGCGGGCTTTGACCAGACGTCCCGGTTTATCGCCCCTGGCATCAGCTTTGAAAAGCAGATGTCGGCCATTCAGGCAAACCTTGGCCTGGCGAAGGGGGATTCCCGGCTTGAGACGATTCGCCAGCAGGCGCGGGACGTTAGTGCCAGGACCGGAGTACCTGCAGATACGGTCCTCCGGGCACAAACCGAACTGACTCGTTCAGGCTATGACGCCGATGGGCTACTTGCGGCCACCGCGCCAACGGTCAACCTCAGCCTGGCGGGGAGTGTCGACGCGGCTAAAGCGGCCGATATGATCGCCAGCACGCAGGCCGCGTATAGTCTGGCCGATACGGATGCGGGACGCATCGCAGATGTGCTTACGCGCGGTTTTACCTCTTCGAATACCAGCCTCGCTGAGATGGTGGCGGCCGTCACCTCCGCTGCGCCCGCTGCGGATGCCGCCGGTATGGGGCTTGAAGAGACCACCGCGCTGCTGGGCGTTCTGGCGGAAAAAGGAATGAAAGGCGCTGCCGCGGGGGACGCGCTCAGCGCGATGTTGCGCCATGTTCAGACTCCGGATGCCATAAAAGCTGCGGGGGCGCTGGCTTCCGCTGCGGGTGATGGATCGCTTGATGAAAAACGCCAGCAGTTGCAGGGGGCAAAGGGCAGTATCGCGCTCGCAGCTTCCGTGCAGACCGATAATCTTGACGGCGATATCAACCGATTCCAGGCCGCGTGGAACGGGTTGAAGATTGATGTATTTGATAAAGCGGATGGCGCTCTGCGCAACCTGATAACAACCGCAACCGGCTGGCTTGGCACGGCCTCCCTTTGGGTGAATGCCAACCCTGAGCTGACGCAGACCCTCGCCAGCATCGTTGTCGGCGCGCAGGCGTTCGCTGGCGTACTGGGCGGCGTAGGCACGGTTATCGGCCCGGTTCTGACGGGCGTCAATATGGTTATTACCGCGGCCGGGATGTTGGGAACGGTATTCAGCGTGGTGGGCGGCGCCATCATGACGGTGCTGGGTGCCCTTAGCTGGCCGGTGATTGCCCTTGGCGCGGCGATTGCTGCCGGAGCCTTACTGATTTTTAAATACTGGGAGCCCATCAGCGCCTTCTTTGGCGGGGTGATGGAAGGGCTTTCAACGGCTTTCGCACCGCTGGGGGCGCTGTTCTCACCGGTGATGGCGGTGTTTGACTCTATCTCGGAGAAGCTGGGCGGTATCTGGCAATGGTTCACCGACTTGATTACGCCGATCAAGGCGACGCAGGAAACGCTGGATGGCTGTAAAAACGCTGGCGTGATTTTTGGTCAGGCGCTGGGCGATGCGTTAATGGCACCGCTTGATCTCTTTAATAGCCTGAGCGGCAAGGCCAGCTGGCTGCTTGAGAAGCTCGGCATTATCAAAAACGAGTCGGGCGATCTCGACGCCGCTGCGGCAAAAGCAGAAGCGGCATCCTCACCGTCGGGCAGCGCTTATATTCCAGGCGCGGGGATCTCTGGCGGCAGCCTGGGGTATCAGCCGACCATCGCTACTGGAGGACGCTCTTACGTCGATCAGAGTAAAAGCGAATATCACATCACGCTGCAGGGGGGCACGGCCTCCGGAACGGATCTGACGCGTCAAATCCGGGAGACGATAGATAATATTGAACAGGATAAAGCGAGACGGCAGCAATCCAGCTTTATGTATAGTTGAGGAGAGAGAAAATGTTAATGGTGCTGGGTCTGTTTGTCTTTGAACGACGAACCTTACCGTATCAGTCAATGATATTCACAAAAGACTACCGCTGGGCATCCAGCGCTCGCATCGGGAAACCCAAAGCCTGGCAGTACCTTGGCGAAGGTGAGACATCCTTTAGCCTCTCCGGCTTACTTTACCCGGAACTCACGGGAGGGCGGCTTTCGCTCAAGGCGGTTGAGCTGATGGCAAATGAGGGGCGGGCATGGCCGCTGATAGACGGTACCGGCATCATTCACGGCATGTTTGTCATTGAGAAAGTCACGCACACGCATTCGGATTTTTACAGTGACGGTACCGCCCGAAAAATTGAGTTTACCCTGTCGCTAAAACGCGTGGACGAATCGCTGATGACGACGTTTGGCGACCTGCGAACGCAGACCTCAGAGCTGGTGGAAAGCGCACGGAATAGCATTGGAGGGCTGGTGGGATGATCGCCGAAATGAATATCCGGGCGGGTGGGAAAATCGCCCCTGATTTTATGCTTAAGCTTGACGATCGTGATATCACGCAAAATTTCAGCCATCGTCTTATCAGCCTGACCATGACCGACAAACGGGGGCTGGAAGCCGATCAGCTGGATATTCTGCTGGATGATTCCGACGGGCTGCTGGACTTGCCTGCCCGGGGGGCAAGGCTGTCCTTATGGCTGGGATGGGAGGGAACCCCGCTCGAGGAGAAAGGGGACTTTACGATTGATGCGATTCATTTCCGGGGCGCGCCAGACACGCTGACCATCCAGGGATTCAGCGCAGATTTTCGTGGAAAGCTAAACGTGCGGCGCGAACAGTCGTGGCATGACACGACGATTGGCGCGATAGTCGATACCATCGCTCAGCGTAACCAGTTGATCGCCAGCGTCGCGTCGGGGCTTGCATCCATCGCCATCTCTCATATTGACCAGTCTCAGGAGACAGACGCGGCGTTCCTCTCCCGCCTTGCTGAACGTAATGGAGCATTTGTTTCAATCAAAGCCGGGAAGATAATCTTTATGAAAGCGGGCCAGGCCGTGACGGCCAGCGGCACTCCGCTTTCCTTAATGATGATTGAACGTGGGGATGGAGATAAGCACCTTTTTTCCATAACTGACCGTGAAAATTATTCCGGCGTAACGGCCAAATGGCTGCAAACGCGTGACCCCAAACAACAAAATCCTCAATTGAGTATTAATCGTCAGTCCGGAGGGCAGCAGACAGAAGCACTGCAGCACCCGGATGCTGCCGCACCGGTAGCGGGAGCAGCAGGCAAGGAGCAGAAACCGCAAGAGAGGCTGGTGGGATCGGCGGAGAACGTATTTGAGCTAACCACGGTTTATGCCTCTGAAGAGCAGGCGCTCAGGGCCGCAGAGGCTAAGTGGCGCGCGCTTCAGCGGGGAACCGTAGAGTTTTCCATCCAGCTTGCCCTGGGACGCGCCGATCTGTTCCCCGAAACGCCGGTGCTGGTAAACGGTTTTAAACGCGTCATCGACGAGCAGGCGTGGATCATCAGCGAGGTGGTGCATACCCTCAACGATAGCGGATTTACCACGCAGCTTAAGCTTGAGCTGAACGTCAGCGACGAAAAATTTACTGTTGATAGTGAGTAATGTAGTTGCTATTGGTTTTATTTTGGGTATTATTGATTCACAAAATGTGAATTAAGTGGAGGGGTACATGTTTCATTGTCCTAAGTGCAAGCACTCTGCGCATGCGCGTACCAGTCGCTATCTAAGTGAAAATACCAAAGAGCGCTATCACCAGTGCACCAATGTGGACTGCAGCTGTACGTTCGTGACGATGGAGTCCGTGGAGCGCCTTATCGCAACCCCGGGCGCCTCTGAGCGTGTCCGAACGGCTTCGCTGAACCACGGTTAGCTGCTCAAAAAAACCAATAAAAAAGCCACTCAGTCGAGTGGCTTAATCATATGATTCTAAAAACAAAATTTGGTGGCCCCTGCTGAAAGAATTTTCACCAGGGGAATTAATCTGTGAACAGAAAAATTAATCAGGCTCAGCCTCGGAGATAAATGGCTTGATCTCCAGGTGAAACAGGAAACCACCAGACAGCAGAGAAAAAATAAAATCAGTCGCCGCCGGTGGCTTGATCAGCCTAGCTGAACAATGGCCGCAGGCGTTCAATCTGACAAACCCCGTCCACTCGCCGTGGGCATAATCGACGACATAACCCCCTTTCCCGATGCTGCTGGCGCTGGCGGCCACTATGCGGTGCTTTACGCTCTGAATAGTAAGCCGTGCGGCGAAATCACCTCAGAAGATCGCCAGCATGCTGTCGAATGTCTGTAAGCAATGAAGCAGGTGAAAGCACAATTTTCTGACCAGGTAGAATATGACCGCGTAAAAAAGTCGAAAGTCTGACTTTAAAAAACTCCACCCTTTTCAACTTTAAAATATTCAGCATATTTATTGGCTTTTTTTATTTATATAAATATTTTATCGGGGTTTCAATCGTTATAAAAAATTACATTTTGATAAAAATAGTGGCTGTAAGGTTTTGTTAATTTCTCAACTAAATGGAATTAATAAAATGGCTGTTCCCGCATATATTTGGCTTTATAACTCTACTGGAACCCTGATTCAAGGGAGTAGCAATGTTCTACTGCGTGAAGGTGCTATTGAAATGCAGAGCTTTAACCACGGCGTGCATATCCCTTACGATAATACTTTTGGGAAACTTACGGGGACGCGTGTGCATGACCAGTTAAGTTTTACCAAAGAGCTCGATAAGGCTACACCTTACCTGAATCGTGCCGTCTGTCAGGGCGAGACACTCCAGCAGGCAATCATTAAATGGTATCGGATTAATGACGCAGGCGTAGAGGAAGAATTCATGCACGTTATTTTGAAAAACGTCAAAGTGGTGGCTGTCACGCCAGTGATGCACAATTTTAAAAACACTGGCGGTCAAATGAATAACCCTACTGAATCCGTGTCGCTGGCGTATGAAAGCATTACCTGGCTATATCTCGACGGGAATATTTCTTACACAGACTCATGGAACCAGCGAGTGGTGGCCTGATGATCAGTTGCCGGGTTGATTTTAACCATCTTTACGACGAGGGGCGCGTAGCCCGTTTGGATGTGGGCGGGGTAGGTTCATTTCCGGTGTTTTCCGGGCTGGGCGATCTCGCCAACAAACCTGAATGTTCGTACATGACAAATGCCACCGTCCCTCCAGGGAGTTACTGGATTGTAGATCGTCCGTCTGGTGGATTATTTTCTCACAGCCAGACATGGTTCAAACACGCATTTACCGGAAATAACTACTACGACTGGTTTGCCCTGTTCCGCAAAGACGGTGTAGTGGATGACTACATGACCTTTGACGTTGACAGTTCGCATCACTATCAGCGGGGTCATTTTCGCCTGCATCCACCGCGTCCAGATGGTTCTGGCATCAGTGAGGGCTGCATCACCTTCTTTCTTTCGCGTGATTTTTACATAGTACGTGCTGCTCTGTTGAAGGCTCACCGGCACCGGATTCTGCAGGGGGATAAACTCTGGGCTTATGGTGATATTACGGTGATTGGTAATGCCTCAGGGAGTTGCGATGTCACGCTCCGCTAAGTGGTCGTTACGCCTGCTGATGTTTCTGACTATCACGTTTGCGCTGATGCTCTCAGGGGTATTCGACCCGCTGGCCGACAGCATGAAATATACCGTCACGAATCTCATGAATTACATCCCGACAGAGAAACTGGAACCTTACCCAGACCGTGTTGAGGATAATTATTTCACGATGTACATCATGTTTAATGCGCTGGTAGCCGCTGTGATCGTTTTTAGCGGGGAAAAGCTTGTCTTATTAGCGCGCAATTCATAAAACAGTTGTGCAGTTCTGACGGGTTATAGCAGGCCCACCACCAGCAACTAACAAACGCCCCGCGTAGGGGCTTTTTTTGGGGAGTTAATTTTGCGAATTCGCAGTTAAGTACTCCGTTAAAAGTACACAATTAGCAGTTTCCGGTTTTTCGCTTCAATCCTGATATCTGTAAATGGTTGTTTTATTTGTTGATTGCGTCGTAAAAAACGTATTCGCATTCGGGGAGCTGCGAACTGCACAGCTTACATTTAATCATTTTGGAAACTACCAGCATATTGTGCTCCACCCTGCTTGCAGGGCGATAGTGTAGCTGGCATGCCTGTCAGGCTTGTTTTCTTACGGTAAACCTCATGAATTTTCGTTTTGTGATTTTCAAAAATGGTTTTTGCGTTGATTGCTATGAGCAAAAGGAAAAGGCAGCGTTAACTGATAAGCTTTTCCGGTTGAGTCAACTTTCATTGGCGGATATCCGCCAGCAGGACCGGCATAAGCTCGGATACGAAAAAATCTCCCGTAGCTCATTCAAAGCAGCTATTCCTGCCAATGTAACCGAAGACGTAGAACTTATGGCATTTCGATTTTGCAGTAAGGCACCTATGGTGGGTTACAAGCGTAATGCTACCTTTTACGTTATCTGGCTGGACAGATCATTTACGCTTTATAACCATTCCTGACACGTTCCCATACTGACCATCTGGAACCTCGCTATTGAACTACCACCATCATTAGACTCGTAACAGAAAAGCTAAATATACAGATGTATATTTAGCTTTTCTGTATCGTTTATCTTGCTGCATACCCATCGATAGGAGGTGGAAGATCAATCCCTGAGGCTTTTGTTTTGCGGAACGGCCCGCTTCATCAAATTTTTACACCCGCGAAAATAAAAAAATGAGGTGATGTGATAAAAAGGGCCATTAACTTTATTAGTCATACATGTAAGGCAGTTCACCCGCCAGCATGATTATAGTGTCCCTTGCTTTCATGCCGGTATAGCCCCTGCTCATTGTGTACAGGTGAGCGCTATCAGGGCTATTTTCATAACCCCGAGAGGTTAGAAACTCATTGTATCTTTCACGTTCCTGCTGCCTTTCAATAGACTGAAAGTATAATTCCTGAGGTGTTGGGCGCCGTGGGCTCATGCTTTATCCCTTCGTTGAGTGTGGTTAGAAAGTTTATCTTTTTAACGGCACGTAGTCACGATAGTTAACCATGCTTCCCTTTGCGGAATATCCCGGCATATCCCAAAAAAGCAAAAGGGCCAACGATATCTCGTCAGCCCTTGCTGTATCTGGTGGCCCCTGCTGGACTTGAACCAGCGACCAAGCGATTATGAGTCGCCTGCTCTAACCACTGAGCTAAGGGGCCGTGGCGGTGAATTATAAAGTAACTCCCCGCAGCAATCCAGCCATTCACACCTGCCTGCTGTTTTTATAAACAACGCATAATCAATCCTTTATACTTCTCTGACGATGTATCGAGCGGGAGTAAAGATGATCAACGATATTCTGGCCCCAGGCCTGCGGGTGGTGTTCTGCGGAATCAACCCGGGTAAGTCCTCGGCGCACACCGGTTTTCACTTTGCCCATCCGGGTAATCGCTTCTGGAAGGTGATCTACCAGGCCGGGTTTACCGACAGGCTACTCAAGCCGGAAGAGGAACAGCATCTGCTGGACACGCGCTGCGGGATCACCATGCTGGTCGAGCGGCCTACGGTACAGGCGAGCGAGGTCAACCTGCATGAGCTGCGCAGCGGCGGACGGGAGCTGATCAAGAAGATAGAGGATTATCAGCCGGCCGCGCTGGCGATCCTCGGCAAGCAGGCCTACGAGCAGGCGTTTAGCCAGCGTGGAACGCAGTGGGGCAAGCAGAGCATCACGATTGGCGTTACGCAGGTGTGGGTGCTGCCGAACCCGAGCGGGCTCAACAGGGCGACGCTGGATAAGCTGGTAGAGGCGTATCGGGAGCTGGATGAGGCGCTGATGGTGCGAGGGCTTTAATCCTCTGCGGCCTGATGCCCTCACCCTCTCCCCACATGACTGAGGGATCCCCACAACGTTATGGCAGCACGGAACAGTCCCCTCGCCCCCCCGGGGAGAGGGTTAGGATGAGGGGAATATACGGCCGTGGTGGTCATTCCGTTCACTTTATGTTCCTTGCTACTCTGTCACGACATGACCTGTGAACGTGCCAGGGTGGCTCAGTCGCCACCACCCTGGCGACCCGGGCTCCCGGCGGTAAATCGCCGCTTCGCGGTGCCCTCGGCTTATTCCTTCCGGCTTGTCGGGTACGGGCGGAGGTAACGTCCCTGTAAAGCCCGCCCTCTCGGCGCATCCATGCGCCTCGCCCCGGCCTGCAGGAAACGCCTCAGCGATTTACAGCCGGACCAGAGCATCGCTGAAAGTCTTCACTCGTTCTGAAACAAGGTTATTGCTTCTGCTTATAAATTACTGGGGAGCCCACAGTCCAAAGGGAGAGGGTATAAACAAAAAAAAGCTCCCGATTGGGAGCTTTTTCACTGTCAGGACCGATTAATCGTCCAGGAAGCTACGCAGCACTTCAGAGCGGCTTGGATGACGCAGCTTGCGCAGCGCCTTCGCTTCGATCTGACGGATACGTTCGCGGGTAACGTCGAACTGTTTACCCACTTCTTCCAGCGTGTGGTCGGTGTTCATATCAATACCGAAACGCATACGCAGGACTTTCGCTTCACGAGCGGTCAGGCCGGCCAGAACGTCGTGCGTCGCAGCGCGCAGGCTCTCGGTGGTGGCAGAGTCCAGCGGCAGCTCGAGGGTGGTATCCTCGATGAAATCACCCAGATGCGAATCTTCATCATCACCGATTGGTGTTTCCATGGAGATTGGCTCTTTGGCGATCTTCAGCACTTTACGGATCTTGTCTTCCGGCATCAGCATGCGCTCGGCCAGCTCTTCCGGCGTCGGCTCGCGGCCCATCTCCTGCAGCATCTGGCGGGAGATACGGTTGAGCTTGTTGATGGTCTCAATCATATGCACCGGAATACGGATGGTGCGCGCCTGATCCGCGATAGAGCGGGTGATAGCCTGACGGATCCACCAGGTTGCGTAGGTGGAGAACTTGTAACCACGACGGTATTCAAACTTATCTACCGCTTTCATCAGACCGATGTTGCCTTCCTGAATCAGATCCAGGAACTGCAGACCACGGTTGGTGTATTTCTTGGCGATAGAGATAACCAGACGCAAGTTCGCTTCAACCATCTCTTTCTTCGCGCGGCGGGCTTTTGCTTCACCGATGGACATACGACGGTTGATGTCTTTAACCTGCTCGATGGTCAGGCCGGTCTCTTCTTCAATCTGATGCAGTTTCTGCAGGCCGCGATGTACGTCGTCCTTCACGTCGTGCAGTTTTTCAGACCACGGCTTGTTCATCGCGATAGCCGCGTTGAACCAGGTTTCGCTGGTTTCGTTGCCGGTGAAGAGGGTGATGAAGTTCTTCTTCGGCATTTTGCATTGCTCAACGCACAGCTTCATGATGATGCGTTCCTGGGTACGTACGCGATCCATCATCACGCGCATGCTGTTTACCAGGTAGTCGAACTGTTTTGGCACCAGGCGGAACTGTTTGAATACCTCAGACAGTTTCAGGATCTCTTCCTGAGCGGCGGCATGGCTGCGGCCTTTCGCTTTGATGGTGTCGCGCGTCACTTCGTACTGGGTACGCAGCTCGGCAAACTTCTCACGCGCCAGCTCCGGGTCGATGCTGTTGTCATCGTCCGCGGTGTCGTCGTCGCTCTCTTCCTCATCTTCGTCTTCGTCATCATCCATCTCTTCCTGAGACAGTTCAGAACCGACGTGAGTGGCGGTAGGTGCCATATCTTCTTCAGCGTTCGGGTCGACAAAACCGGTGATCAGGTCGGACAGGCGCGCTTCTTCTGCTTCAACGCGATCGTACTGCTCCAGCAGATAGGTGATCGCTTCCGGGTACTCGGCAACGGAGCACTGAACCTGGTTGATCCCGTCTTCGATGCGTTTTGCGATGTCAATTTCGCCTTCGCGGGTCAACAGTTCAACGGTACCCATTTCGCGCATGTACATGCGGACCGGGTCAGTGGTACGCCCGATTTCAGATTCCACGCTGGACAGTACCTGTGCAGCAGCTTCTTCCGCATCTTCGTCAGTGTTGTTGGAGGTTTCAGCCAGCAACAGATCATCGGCATCCGGTGCTTCTTCCATCACCTGAATGCCCATGTCATTGATCATTTGGATGATATCTTCGATTTGATCTGAATCGACAATATCTTCCGGCAGATGGTCATTGACCTCGGCATAGGTCAGATAGCCTTGCTCCTTACCACGTTGGACAAGAAGTTTCAGCTGTGACTGCGGGTTTTGCTCCATAAGACGGTATCCACACTTAATTCGTTTGATTGGTGTCGGCGATGGGGCTGCCAACCTTTAAAGCGAGGGCGTACTTATATTTTTGCCGCTGCCTCTCAGTGCGGCTGCCGGGGGCTTCCCGATCGATATTCGGCACTTAAGCCGTTAAATTTTTTATTTCTTCGCCAGTTCCTGGTTAATCATCCAGAGCTCCCGGCGTTCTTCGCTGCTTAAACCGTGTGTGCGCTCGCGAGCTATCAACTCTTCCTGGCGCAGCTCAAGCATCGAATCAAACATATGGTTGAGTGAGTCGGTGAACGTTTTTTCTGCAATGTCCTTATCTGCTATATCGTCCCACATCGACAATTTTTCAAGGGTAGCGGCCTCTTTTGTGCCGCGATAATGCTCTAAAAGTTGTCCGGTGGTCAGACCTGGCTGAGACAAACACGTGTTGACCAGTTCTGAAAATAAGCCAAGCCCGGGCAATTTTTCGTGGTTTAAACCCGCCAGCGACGGCACCTGCGGCGCAAGCTCAGGGTTTTGGACCAGCAACCCTATCAGTATACGCATGGTTGTGCGTTTTAGCTGAGGCGCGGGGCGAACCGTGCCGTTTTCAGCCTGTTTTGGCATTAAACGTTCAAGCTGGCTGTCATCCAGAATGCCGAGCTTGTTGCCTAACTCCTGACGCAGATAGATGCGCAGCGTTTCGCCGGGCACCTGGCTGATTAACGGCAGCGCCAGCGTGCTGAGCTGCGCGCGCCCGTCAGGGGTACTCAAATCGACCTGCGGCATCAGGCTGTTAAACAAAAACGTGGAGAGCGGCTGAGCCTGCTCCATCCGCGCTTCAAACGCCGCTTTGCCCTCTTTACGCACCAGCGTATCCGGGTCTTCGCCGTCGGGCAGAAACATAAAGCGTAGCTGACGCCCGTCGGTCATATACGGCAGCGCGGTTTCCAGCGCGCGCCAGGCGGCGTCGCGCCCTGCGCGGTCACCGTCGTAACAGCAGATGACGTTGTTGGTCACCCGGAACAGCAGTTGAATATGATCGGCGGTGGTGGACGTCCCTAACGACGCAACCGCGTAGTTGATGTCGTACTGCGCCAGCGCCACGACGTCCATATAGCCTTCGACGACCAGAAGACGCGGAGGTTCCGCATTATCCTGCTGCGCCTCATAAAGACCGTACAGCTGGCGGCCCTTATGGAAAATATCGGTTTCCGGGGAGTTGAGGTATTTCGGCAGGGCATCACCCAGCACGCGACCACCAAAACCTATTACCCGGCCACGCTTGTCGCGGATCGGGAACATCACCCGTTCGCGGAAGCGGTCGTAGCTTCGTCCCTGGTCGTTAGTGACCAGCATGCCTGCATCGATGAGAGACTTACGATCTTCGCTATTGCCGCCAAAACGCTTTAACACGTTGTCCCAGCCGGGCGGGGCGTAACCAATAGCGAAACGCGCAATGACATCGTCGCTCAGTCCGCGCTTGTTCAGATACTGACGCGCAGGCTCAGCCGCAGATTGCTTAAGAGACTGTTGGTAAAACGAATTCAGGCCATCCATCAGTTGATACAGCGTTTGCCGTTGATGGCGCTCGATCTGACTTGGCCCACTGCCTGCTTCATACGGCACTTCAAGGTTATGCATCGCCGCCAGCTCTTCGACGGTTTCAACGAACTCGAGCTTGTCGTAGTTCATTAAAAAATCGACGGCATTACCGTGTGCGCCACAGCCGAAGCAATGGTAGAACTGCTTTTCACCGTTTACGGTGAAGGAGGGGGTTTTTTCGTTATGGAACGGACAGCACGCATGATAGTTCTTGCCCTGCTTTTTTAGCTTTACCCGCGCGTCGATGAGATCGACGATGTCGGTTCTGGCAAGCAGGTCATTGATGAAAACGCGTGGGATTCTTCCGGCCATATGCCCCAAAATTTTAAGCGACTTATAAACGAAAACAAGCCGCGCATTCCTTCCGGAAGCACGGCCTTACGACTATTACTCTGTCTGTCAATTGAGGGCTGAGGCCCTCAACCAATTAGTACAGACGAGTACGGCGTGCGTTTTCGCGAGCCAGTTTCTTCGCGTGACGTTTCACAGCGGAAGCTTTAGCGCGCTTACGTTCGGTCGTTGGTTTTTCATAAAACTCACGACGACGAACTTCAGCCAGAACACCTGCTTTCTCGCATGAACGTTTGAAGCGACGCAGTGCTACGTCGAACGGCTCGTTTTCACGTACTTTAATTACCGGCATGTAACTCTCACCTTTAATAAATTCGGTTTGCCGCTGGCATCAACGCCAGCTTATTTCAAAATGGTGCGGAATTTTACTGCAAATGCTGCTGCTTTGTAAAGCACCGATGCGATTTTGAAAGGGACTTTAATAAGGGTGAGGAGTATACACGAGCCTTCTTCCTGGGGCGAACAAAGTTTTACATCAACCCGCCCAGGCTCTACACTGCGCGGTATTGAAACGAGGTAAAACAAGTCATGCGTGTACTGGGTATTGAAACATCCTGCGATGAAACCGGCATCGCCATTTACGACGACGAAAAAGGGCTTCTGGCCAACCAGCTGTATAGTCAGGTGAAATTGCACGCTGACTACGGCGGCGTCGTACCTGAACTGGCCTCTCGTGACCACGTGCGTAAAACGGTTCCCCTGATCCAGGCGGCGCTGAAAGAGGCCGGGTTGAGTTCAAATGATATCGACGCTGTGGCCTATACCGCAGGCCCGGGCCTGGTCGGCGCGCTGCTGGTCGGCGCAACGGTTGGCCGTTCACTGGCGTTTGCATGGGATGTGCCGGCGATCCCGGTTCACCATATGGAAGGGCACCTTCTGGCGCCGATGCTGGAAGAGAATCCGCCTGAATTCCCGTTTGTGGCGCTGCTGGTCTCCGGCGGCCATACGCAGCTGATTAGCGTAACGGGCATTGGCAAGTATGAGCTGCTGGGCGAATCGATCGACGATGCCGCCGGTGAAGCGTTCGACAAAACCGCCAAGCTGCTGGGTCTGGATTATCCTGGCGGCCCGATGCTGTCAAAAATGGCGTCGCAGGGAACGGAAGGGCGCTTTGTCTTCCCGCGTCCGATGACCGATCGTCCGGGGCTGGATTTCAGCTTCTCCGGGCTGAAAACCTTCGCCGCGAATACGATTCGCAATAACGATGACAGCGAGCAGACCCGCGCCGATATCGCTCGCGCGTTCGAAGATGCTGTGGTGGACACGCTGATGATCAAGTGCAAGCGCGCGCTGGATCAGACCGGCTTTAAGCGTCTGGTGATGGCGGGTGGCGTCAGCGCTAACCGCACGCTGCGCGCGAAGCTCGCCGAGATGATGCAAAAGCGTCGCGGGGAAGTGTTCTATGCCCGTCCGGAATTCTGCACCGACAACGGCGCGATGATCGCTTACGCGGGAATGGTGCGCCTGAACGCGGGCGCAACGTCCGACCTGAGCGTGTCCGTGCGTCCGCGCTGGCCGCTGGCGGAACTGCCGGAGGCGTAATCCCTCACCCTAACCCTCTCCCCACAGGGAGAGGGGATCGTTTGACTACACCCGCAGCATCCCTTTCTCTTCCAGGAACGCAATAATCGTCGCTAACCCGTCACCCGCCTTCAGGTTGGTAAAGGTCCATGGACGCTCGCCGCGCATGCGGTTAGTGTCGCGCTCCATCACCTCCAGCGACGCGCCGACGTACGGCGCGAGGTCGGTTTTATTGATCACCAGAAAATCGGATTTGGTGATCCCCGGCCCGCCTTTACGCGGGATTTTTTCCCCTTCGGCCACGTCGATCACGTAGATGGTCAGATCCGCCAGCTCCGGGCTGAACGTCGCGCTCAGATTGTCTCCGCCGCTTTCAACGAAGATCAGATCCAGATTGCCGAACTTCTCGCTTAACGCTTCCACCGCCGCCAGGTTCATCGAGGCATCTTCCCGGATGGCGGTATGCGGACAGCCGCCCGTCTCTACGCCCACGATGCGCTCCGGCTCCAGCGCGCCTGCCTCGGTCAGGATGCGCTGATCCTCTTTGGTGTAGATATCGTTGGTCACCACCGCAAGATGATACGTGTCGCGCATCGCCTTGCAGAGCGCTTCCAGCAGCGCGGTTTTGCCCGACCCTACCGGGCCGCCCACGCCCACGCGCAGGGGATGTTTGTAATCAGCCATGTTGACTCCTCAGGAACGGAATAGTCGTGAATATTGGGTTTCGTGGCGCGCGGAGGCGATGGCGGACAGCGGCGTTGCTGCCCCCAGCGCGTCGTCGCTACGCAAAAATGCCTGTTCAAGCCCGGCGGCGTAATGGTCGCCCAGTTCGATAATCAGCTGCTGCGCGGCCTGTTGCCCAAACGGCACCAGCTTGACGCCCGCCATGACCGCGCTCTCCATCCAGCTGTAGCCGAGGCTCAGCGCCAGCTCGCGCGCGCTAATGCCCCAGCGCACGCCGAGCCAGGCCATGCCGCAGAGCTGGCTTTGCATAAACAGCGGCAGCCATTCGGGCGGACAGTCAGGTTCCCAGCTCTTAATCAGCCGCGTAAACGCCGCTCCACGGTTGCGCTCCTCTTCGCGCAGCTCGCGCGTTTCCCGGCAGGCGAGCAGCCAGGACGTCCAGCGTTTGGCATTGGTAAGATCGCTTTTCTTACAGGCCTGATAAAGTCGGATAAACAGCGGCAGGTCGACGCAGTAAAAGCTCTGCTCCATCTGCTGGATTTGCCAGCGTTTGAACGCGTCGGCGTCGGTGACCCAGCCTGCCTCAACGGCCCACTCCAGCCCCTGCGACCAGGTAAACGACCCGACCGGCAGGCTGCTGCTGGAGAGCTGCATCAGGCGCAGCCTCTGGCGGGCGTGCTCCATCAGCTCATCAGCGCCAGCAGGGCAGAGACGATCAGCCCGCCGCCGAAGGTTTTACGCAGGCCGTCGTGACGGCGCAGCAGCAGCCCCGCGGCAAAGCTGGCGCACAGCACCGTGGCGCTGGCGAGCATAAAGCCGCTGGTGAAGAGCCAGAAGCTGTGGCCGGACATCTCCACGCCGTGCGCCCAGCCGTGGAACATCGCCAGGGCAGGTACCGCCAGCAGCAGACGTTTTTCGGTTTTAAACATCATCACGCCGGATACCGCCAGCGAGGCGATAATCAGCATCTCCATGCCGCTGAAGCCGCCGAGCAGGCTGCCCGCAATGGCGCCGACAAGCATCATCCCGAGGGTGGCAAACGGCAGCAGGAGTTTGCGACCGCTCAGGGCCGAGAGCACGCCTGCGCCCGCCAGCATCAGCAGGTGATCGAGCCCTGTCAGCGGGTGGAGAAATCCGGCCTGGAAGCTGTCGGTGCCGTGGCCGGGATGCGCGAGCGCGGGAACGGAAAAAGCCAGCAGTAACAGCGGTAAATACTTGCGCATGATGAATCCTTAATGTGAATGAGCGTGAGAATGGCTGTGGCTGTGGGCATCGCTGGCGTACGCGCCTGCTTCCGGTTCAAACGGCAGGCTGGCGTAGGTCACGTCCAGACCGAACTGGCGCAGCATGTTGTCGAGAACGTGGTCGTGGTGATAGCGCAGCTCGCCGGGCATGACCTGTAGCGGCACGTGGCGGTTGCCCAGGTGGTAGCAGGCGCGGGCGAGCAGGAACGGATCGGCGCAGCGCACCACGGAAACCGACTCCGGGGCGGCGATCACTTCGATGACCTCGCTGCCGTCGTCGGTAGTCAGCAGGTCGCCCCCGCGCAGCAGCAGGCCGCGCGGCAGCATCAGCCCGGCTTCGCGGCCGTCGTTCAGCGCTACGCGGGCGCGGCTTTTCACCCGCACGTCAATCGGCAGCGTGACGCTGGCGGTAATCGGATGCGCATGGTCCAGGCGTTGGGTTAAATAGATCATCATCACTCCTCAAAACAGGAAATAGCGTTGCGCCATCGGCAGAACGTCAGCCGGTTCGCTGGTTATCAGTTCACCGTCGACGCGCACCTCGTAGGTTTGCGAGTCGACGGTGATATTCGGCTGCAGGCCGTTGTGGATCATGTCCGCCTTTTTCACCGTCCGGCAGCCTTTCACCACCGCGGTGGCGCTTTGCAGGTTGAGCTGCTGCGGGATGCCGTTCGCACTGGCGGCCTGCGAGATAAACGTCAGTCGGGTAGCGTGGCGCGCGGCGCCCAGCGCGCCAAACATCGGGCGGTAATGCACCGGCTGCGGCGTAGGGATCGAGGCGTTGATATCGCCCATTGGCGCGCAGGCGATCATCCCGCCCTTGACGATGGTGGCGGGTTTGACGCCGAAGAACGCCGGGGACCAGACCACCAGATCCGCCAGCTTGCCCGTCTCAATCGAACCGACTTCATGGGCGATGCCGTGGGTGAGCGCCGGGTTAATGGTGTATTTGGCGACGTAGCGCTTCACGCGGAAGTTGTCGTTCTCGCCGGTCTCTTCCGGCAGCGCGCCGCGCTGGACCTTCATGCGGTGCGCCACCTGCCAGGTGCGGATAATCACTTCTCCGACGCGGCCCATGGCCTGTGAATCTGACGACGTAAGCGAGAACGCGCCGATGTCGTGCAGCACGTCTTCCGCGGCGATGGTTTCACGACGAATGCGGGATTCGGCAAACGCCACGTCCTCGGCGATATCCGGATCGAGGTGATGGCAGACCATCAGCATGTCGAGATGCTCATCGATGGTGTTCACCGTATAGGGCAGCGTCGGGTTGGTGGAGGAGGGCAGAATATTCGGGTGCGCGCAGGCGGTGATAATATCCGGCGCGTGGCCGCCGCCCGCGCCTTCGGTGTGGAAGGTGTGGATGGTGCGCCCGGCAATGGCGGCCAGCGTGTCTTCGACAAACCCGGACTCGTTCAGCGTGTCGCTGTGCAGCGCCACCTGAATATCCATCTCGTCAGCCACCTCCAGCGAGCAATTGATGGCGGCGGGCGTTGCACCCCAGTCTTCGTGGATCTTCAGCCCGATGGCGCCCGCGGCGATTTGTTCGCGCAAGGCGTCCGGGCTGGAGCCGTTACCTTTGCCGAGCAGGCCAATATTCACCGGCAGCGTATCGGCAGCCTGCAGCATGCGGGCGATATACCACGGCCCCGGCGTACAGGTGGTGGCGTTGGTGCCCGCCGCCGGTCCGGTGCCGCCGCCGATCATGGTGGTGACGCCGGAGACCAGCGCCTCTTCCGCCTGCTGCGGGCAGATCCAGTGGATGTGGGTGTCGATCCCGCCGGCGGTGACGATCTTCCCCTCGGCGGCAATCACTTCCGTTGCCGCGCCAATCGGGATCGTCACGCCGGGCTGAATGTCCGGGTTCCCGGCTTTGCCGACGGCGAAGATCCGTCCGTTCTTGACGCCGATATCGGCTTTTACGATCCCCCAGTGATCGACGATCAGCGCGTTGGTAAGAACCAGATCCACGCAGCCGTCTGCGGTCATCTGCCCCTGACCCATACCGTCGCGGATCACCTTTCCGCCGCCGAACTTGACCTCTTCGCCGTAGACCGTGAGATCGTCTTCCACTTCGATCCACAGCTCGCTGTCGGCCAGCCGCACTTTATCTCCGGTGGTGGGGCCGAACATATCGGCATACGCCCGGCGCGAAATGTCAGCCATGTTTCACCTCGCCCATTACCTCGCCGCGAAAGCCGAAAATGCGCTGCGCCCCCGTGACCTGAACCAGCGTCACTTCCCGCTTCTGGCCGGGCTCGAAGCGCACGGCGGTGCCCGCCGGGATGTTCAGTCGGAAGCCTTTGGTGGCTTCCCGATCGAACTTCAGCGCCGGGTTGACCTCGTAAAAGTGATAGTGCGATCCAACCTGAATCGGCCTGTCGCCGTGATTTTCGACAACCACGCGTTGGGTTTCACGCCCGACGTTGAGGGCAATCGTTCCGGGCTGGATCTGGTATTCACCTGGGATCATCACGCGCTCCTTAGACGATCGGGTTGTGGACGGTGACGAGCTTCGATCCGTCCGGGAAGGTGGCTTCGACCTGAATATCCGGGATCATCTCCGGGACGCCCTCCATTACCTGGTCGCGCCTCAGGACGTGGCGGCCCGCCTCCATCAGCGAGGCGACGGTTTCGCCATCGCGCGCGCCCTCCATAATGAAGGCGCTGATCAGCGCGACCGATTCCGGGTAATTGAGCTTTACCCCGCGCGCAAGGCGGCGTTCGGCAACCAGCGCGGCGGTGAACAGCAACAGCTTGTCTTTTTCTCTGGGGGTCAGTTCCATAACGTTTCTCTTATGTCTGCCAGATACGCGGCGAACAGGCATTTTTGGTGGTGAGAAGCGGGCGAAGCGACTGCCAGATGTCGCGCATCACCCGCTGGCAAATCAGGTTGTCGTCGGAGAGAAAACGCACCGACAGCAGATCGTCAGTGAGCGTTGCACCTGCGTAATTCTCCAGCGGTGCGAGCCGTTCGCGCACCGCGTCGAGATGTTCTTCTTTGGCCGGATAGAACAGCAGCGTGCCGAGCCACGGACGTCCGGCGACGGGCGTGAGATCGCCGTCGCTAAGATGCTGACGCTCAATCAGGCGCGGCTCGTCATCTACCCACACCTCCAGGCGGCTCTCCAGCGTGCCGTGGCTGAATGTCTCACCGATCACCGGGCGGCCCAGGCAGTACAGCTCCCACGCCAGCAGCGTGCTGGAGGCCTTCAGGTGGAAGACGGAACGCAGCGCGGCATTCGCGCCGGGGAAGATAATGGTGTCCTGCGGCAGCCACTCCAGCGTGGAATTTTCATCGAGGTAAAAATGCTGGTTCAGACGGGCCTGCGGGCCGCTGCTGCGATAGAACTTGCTGGCCCCGGGCATGGTGATGAGCGAGTGGCTTTTGGCGTCCAGCCGAACGGAAATGTCCAGCGTATCGCCGCCCACAATCCCGCCTGGCGGGTGCAGCAGGTAAAGGTGGCAGGTTTCGCCTTCTGGGTAAAACGGACGTTGAACGGTGAGCGGCCCGACGTGGTGGGCGGAGTACAGGAGGGTTTTCTCAGGGGTGTGACAAAACTGCAGGGCAAGCGACGCCTGCCAGCCTTTATACGTATTATCAGTGACCTGAGCTGCTAACATGCTGCATCCATTTCCACACCATCGGGATACGTTTCAGTATGCCCTGGCGGAAATGAAGCCTGTCATATGAGTCGCTTATGGATGGCCAGGCAGGAGAAATACAAAAGCACGGCCGGGGCCGTGCTCTGTATAAGCAATGACGAGACTATTTCAGGTGCTCATGCAACGCTGCACCTGCCTGCTCAAGCGCAACTTTCACCGTTGGCTCCTGGCTCAGCGGGTTAAGCAGGCCGTAGTCGTGGATCATGCCGTTATAGCGCGTGACGGTCACCGGGACGCCAGCCGCATCCAGTTTACGCCCGAATGCTTCACCTTCATCCCGCAGAACGTCCAGCTCAGCCGTCTGGATCAGCGTCTCGGGGAAGCCTTTCAACTGCGCGGTGCTGGCGCGAAGCGGAGAGGCAAGGATATTGTTGCGATCGGCAGCGCTGGTGGTGTAGTTATCCCAGAACCATTTCATCATGTTTTTCGACAGGAAATAGCCATTTTCGAACTGGCTATACGAGGCAGTATCAAAATTCGCATCGGTAACTGGCCAGAGCATGACGTTGTAGCGAATCTTTGGCCCATTGAACTGTTTGGCCTGCAGCGCCACCGAAGCCACCATATTGCCGCCCACGCTGTTACCCACCAGACCCAGACGGCTACCGTCCACGCCAATTTCCTGACCGTGCCCGGCGACCCATTTTGTCGCTTCATAGGCCTGATTAATTGCTACCGGGAAATGGGCCTCAGGTGACGGGGTGTAATCGACGTAAACCGCAGCGGCACCCGAAGCGCGAACAAGATCGCGGATTAAGCGTTCGTGGGTAGGGAAGTCACCCAGCACCCAACCGCCGCCGTGAAAGAACATAAAGGCGGGAAGCGTGCCGCTGGCGTTTTCAGGTTTCACTATTTTCAGTTTGATTGCCTGACCATTTACCTGGATCGTTTTTTCAGAAACCTGAGCGGGCGGCAGTTTTGCGCCTTGCTGCGCGCCAATCAGTACCTGGCGGGCCTCCTGCGGGGTCATCTGTTCCATTGGCTTACCCTTGCCGGAATTCAAAACATTAAGAAATGCCTGTACGCCTGCGGTCGGGGTTGGGGTATTGATGGTTTGAGCGGATGCCGCGGCTGACGCGAAGACGGAAGAAACCAGGATGGCGGTTAGTGTTTTCATGGTAATGCCTCTTTAAGCGTATTTGATCGGATGAGATAACTAAGTAGCGTGCTACTTAGTTGCTGACATAATACTTGCGCGCAAGATACTTTTAGTCAAACATTATTTATAATTTTTTCATGCAACCGATTCGGAGTTGATAGAAAAATGAAAGAAAACAAAACGCTAGACGATTTACTTTGCTTCTCACTGTACTCGGTCACCAACGCGTTTGTTCGCCAGTATCGCCCCTTACTGCAAGAGATGGATCTGACCTATCCGCAATTCGTTGTTTTGATGGCGCTTTATGAGAAAGACGACATTCCACTTCGCGATCTCAGCGATAAGACGTTTTTTGATTCGGGCACATTGACCCCGCTTGTACAAAAGCTTGAGGCAAAAGGATTCCTCAACCGTATCGCGGTTGTGGGTGATGAAAGGATGAAAAATGTTGTACTGACCGACAAGGCCAAAGACCTGAAGAAACGGGTGATGGCATTGCCGGATCAGATTCGCTGCAGCATGAGGATGAATGACGATGAGCTTGAGACGCTAAAAAAACTTTCCCGAACGCTGCTCGACGATTTGTAATAACCCTTCGGTGGGTTGAACCCACCGAAGTAATGTGTCGTTACCGATAGTCCTCTGCATCCACATCATATCCGGACGGTTCCCAGCGGATCGCCAGCAGCGACGCCAGGCCGATAAACGGCGCCAGCGCAATCACCCAGAACACGGCGGTATCCAGCGAGGCGACCAGCAGCGGGAACAGAAACAGCGACAGCGTCGAGCTGCTGCGCATCAGCGTCTGGTTGAGGCCCACGCCCACGCCGCGCAGCGAGGTTGGGTAGCTCAGCGAGGCAAACGTCATGGTATGCGCGCCCGGGCCGAAGCCCTGACCGAACAGGAATAGCGCCAGCATCGCCACGGCGAGCACCCCTTCAGAGGCACCGTCTGGTCTGCCAATCAGCGCCAGACCCAGTAGCGCCACAAGCTGGCAGGCATAACCCGCCAGCGACATCCGCCAGGCGCCGAAGCGCGGCACGTAGCGTACCGCCAGCAGTCCGCCGACGAAGGCAAACAGCAGGTTAAGCGCCAGAGAAATGAGAATGGTGGTGAGCATCGACTGGACGAAGAAGCTGGAGATGATCACCGGCAGGCCAAACGCCACGGCGTTATAGGCAAACGACGAGACCACGGAAAGCAGCGTGGCGAGCGTCGTGCGACGCAAGTAGATGCCGCGGAACAGGTTCAGATAATTTGACCATTTCGCTTTATTCACGACAGGGGCTGGCTGGCCGAGCGCGTCCTGCGGTACGTGGGCGTTGATGTTGTACGACTGCCGCAAAATGGACGCTGCCTCTTTCAGGTTGCCCTGATTCGCTGCCCAGACCGGAGATTCGCTCATATAGCGGCTGCGGATGGCGATAATCACCAGCGCGGGCACCGCGCCAAAGCCGAGAATCAAACGCCACAGCCAGTCGCTGTGGCTCTCCGGCAGCACGGCGTAGAAGAAAAGCACCAGCAGGTAGGAGATGCTGATGGCGGCATACCAGGTGGGGCACCACATCGCGACGCTGGAAGCCTTATTTCCGGGCCCTTTTAGCCTGGCGAACTCGCTTAAAAACGCCATCGCCACGGGAAGGTCGATCCCGACCCCCAGCCCCATCACAAAGCGGGCACCCGCGAGCACATATTCGTTCGGGGCCAGCGCACAGGCTATCGCTGCCACCACGAAGAACACCATATCAGCCATAAAAACGCGGTAGCGCCCGATTTTATCCGTGAGATAGCCGCCTAGCAGCGCCCCGACAATGGCACCAAAGGTAATCGCCGAGGCCACCATACCGGTACCGGCGGGCGTCAGGCTAAATTCGCGGGTGATGTCTTTAATGCCGAACGCCAGCGCGCCCAGATCGTAGGCATCGAGGAAAATGCCGCCCAAAGCGATACCGACCACGATACGGGCGTTTGTCCGGCCCTGAGAACCGTCATTAACGAGGCGTGATACATCCGAAGCGCTGCGCACCCACTGGATGTCGCCATCAGGGGGAATACCTGCCGTTGAAAGGGGAGTTGATTCTGTGATTTCAGCCATTTTCTTCTTATGTGGTTGTGTTGTGTCCCTAACAGTTACCACAGGCAGAAGGTGACCAAAATCACATTTGGCTATAAGGCATAACTAACCCTTTGGAGCGTCTTTTTTCTTTCTCTTGAGCTTCGTCCAGATTTTGGTCTCCTGACGACGCCACAGGCGCTGAATATTGTCGTGATGGCGCAGCAGGATAAGACAGGAGAGCATCGACACCGGGAAGGTGAACTGGGGTTTGAACCACCAGACGTAGAACGGGGCGATCAGCGCGCTGACGATTGCGCCCAGCGACGAATAGCCGCTCAGAAGAATGGTGAGCAGCCACGTCCCGGCCATTACGCCGGTGAGATCCCAGCCGATAGGTGCAATGGCACCAAAGGCGGTCGCCACACCTTTACCGCCTTTAAAGCCGAAGAATACGGGCCAGATGTGGCCGACGCAGGCAGCAATCGCAATGAGCCCCAGCCAGAACGGCGTGACGCCCAGCGCATAGGCGCCCCAGACGGGCAACATCCCTTTCAGAACATCAAAAATCAAAACCGCTACGGCTGCTCCCTTGCCGCCAATTCGTAGTACGTTGGTCGCCCCCGGATTCCCGGAACCATTTTCACGCGGGTCAGGTAACCCGGCAATGCGGCAGACCAGAATGGCGCTGGAGATTGAGCCGCAAAGATAGGCGAGGAGGATCATTCCAGGCGCGATTGCACTCATAACGCTGTTCCGTTTTGAAAATGTATCTGTATTCTCAGCATCTGTGGATAATACGCATAATTCGCCGGAAGTGGTATCCGGTTTAGCCAAAAAGCAGGCAGGTCGTGATGGATATTGTATTTATAGAGCAACTTTCGGTAATCACCACAATTGGTGTTTACGACTGGGAACAGACCATCGAGCAGAAACTGGTGTTCGATATCGAAATGGGGTGGGATAACCGCAAATCGGCAAAAAGCGATGACGTGAACGACTGTCTGAGCTATGCCGATATCAGTGAAACGGTCATCGCCCACGTTGAAGGGCAACGTTTTGCGCTGGTCGAACGGGTGGCGGAAGAAGTCGCAGAATTGCTGTTGAAAAAATTCAACTCACCGTGGGTGCGCATCAAGCTGAGCAAGCCGGGCGCGGTGGCGCGAGCTGCCAACGTAGGGGTCATTATCGAGCGTGGCACAAATCTGAAAGGAAAGATTTAACGTCATAATAGCTAAACCATTTTAGGTTATACCGGTCTCAAGACTGTATCTTATCGGTTGTCCGTATGGGACACCGTTTTTTTATATCTTTTTAGGGGTTTATAGATGAGCGATATGCACTCGCTGCTGGTGGCGGCAATACTGGGTGTGGTCGAAGGATTGACGGAGTTTTTGCCGGTCTCCAGTACGGGCCATATGATTATCGTTGGCCATCTGCTGGGCTTTGAAGGCGATACCGCAAAAACGTTTGAAGTGGTGATCCAGCTGGGGTCTATTCTGGCGGTGGTCGTGATGTTCTGGCGTCGCCTGTTTGGCCTGATCGGCATCCATTTTGGCCGTCCGCCTCAGCACGAGGGGGCCGGTAAAGGTCGTCTGTCACTGATCCATATTCTGCTCGGGATGATCCCTGCGGTGGTGCTGGGCCTGGTGTTCCACGACGTCATCAAATCTCTGTTTAACCCGATTAACGTAATGTACGCGCTGGTGGTGGGAGGCTTACTGCTGATCGCCGCGGAAGTGCTGAAGCCAAAAACGCCGCGCGCGGAAGGCCTGGACGACATGACGTATCGTCAGGCGTTTATCATTGGCTGCTTCCAGTGTCTGGCGCTGTGGCCGGGCTTCTCGCGTTCAGGCGCTACCATCTCCGGCGGGATGCTGATGGGCGTAAGCCGTTACGCCGCGTCAGAGTTCTCGTTCCTGCTGGCGGTGCCGATGATGATGGGCGCCACCGTACTCGACGTCTATAAGAGCTATCACTTCCTGACGGCTGGCGACATTCCGATGTTCGCCGTTGGCTTCATCACCGCCTTTATCGTGGCGCTGATTGCCATTAAAACCTTCCTGCAGCTGATTAAGCGTATCTCGTTTATTCCGTTCGCGATCTATCGCTTTATCGTGGCGGCTGCGGTGTACGTGGTCTTCTTCTGACCGATGGCCCTCAGTCTTTCGGCTGAGGGCAATGCTTTTCCTTCCAGTCCGACACCGCCTGAATTCGCCGTTTCGTGAGCTCTTCGCGAATTTCCGGTCCTTTGAATCCTGCTTCGACAACGTCCTTCGTGGGCACCGCTTTCGCTACGTCCCAGGCTTTACGCAGTAACCGTCCCTGCGGGTAATCGCACGCTTCAAACCCGGTTCGACCGCGCACGTCAGCTTCGCTGGTCAGCGCGATTTGCTCTACGCGCTGGGGTTTGCGCCAGGCGTCGATGTTATCGAAAAGCTTAACGATGGTGGCCGGTTTCAGGATAGGGAAGGTGTGGATCAGATCGTGGAACTCGGCCACCAGTTTCGCCAGATCGCGGATCTCGTTCGGCACGCGCAGACGCTGGCACAGCCCCTCGACCAGCTTCACCCCTGCCGGGCCGTGCCCGTGGTGGCGAGGCCAGAATTCTTTTGGCGTTAGGCCTTTGCCGAGATCGTGGCACAGGGTGGAAAAGCGCACGTCCACGTCAGGGCTGAGCATGGCGGCCATGCTCAACGTCATCAGCGTGTGTACGCCGGTATCAATTTCCGGGTGCCATTTCGCCGGAGCAGGCACGCCGAACAGCGCGTCTATTTCCGGGAACAGCACCTTCAGCGCGCCGCAGTCGCGCAGGACCTGGAAAAAGACCTGCGGGTTGCGCGTGGTGAGGGCATTTTCCGTCTCTTTCCAGACGCGCTCTGGCGTCAGGTGTTCAAGCTCGCCCGCCTCGGTCATGGCGGTCATCAGCGCCATTGTTTCATCGGCAATACGGAAACTGAGATGGGCGTAACGCGCGGCAAAGCGCGCCACGCGGAGCACGCGGAGCGGATCTTCTGAAAACGCCGGGGAGACGTGACGCAAAAGGCGGTTGCGCAGATCGTCCTGACCGCCATAGGCGTCTACGATCTGCCCGTCTTCGTCCTGCGCCAGCGCGTTGATGGTGAGATCGCGGCGCAGGAGATCTTGCTCCAGCGTGACGTCCGGCGCGGCATAGCAGGTGAAGCCCGTATAGCCCGAGCCCGATTTCCGCTCGGTACGCGCCAGGGCATACTCTTCACGGCTTTTCGGGTGCAGGAACACGGGAAAATCGCGGCCTACCTGCTGGTAGCCCGCGTCGAGCATCTCTTCAGGGGTGGCGCCAACCACCACCCAGTCTTTATCTTTGACCGGCAGACCTAACAACGCATCACGTACCGCACCACCGACAAGATAACTCTTCACGCCCAACTCTCCCGTTTTCTCTTTTCCAGAATGATACGTAAGTCTGGCAGAGAAGACGAATTAGTTCATCCAGCGGTCTTTACGCTTGCGGCTTGGGATCAGATGCGGCAGCACCAGACCCAGCACCAGACCCACGCCCAGCACGCCGCCGCCATACATAAACCACTGCATGATGATGGTGCGCTGTTTGTCGTCGAGCTGCAGATTAGCGGCATTCACCTTCTTCTGCGCGACAATCAGCTCGTTTTTCAGTTTCTGGTTCTCTTCTTTCAGACCGTTAATCACACCGTCGCTTTGCGCCACTTTCTGCTGCATTTCAGCGGTGCGCTGGTTCCAGGTGCCGTCGATGTTGTTCAGCTTATCGGTCAGGGTCTTCACCTGGTTTTCCAGATCCGGCACGCGGGTGCGCAGGCTTGGCACGGTGCTCAGCTCTTTCAGCGGGATCCAGGACGTACGGCCGGTACTGTCGCGAACCTGACCGTAATTGGTGTCCGCGTTGGTCTGTAACAGGGTGACTTCCTCGCCGGCATTCACCGTGCCCACGAGGCGATAATTATCTCCAGGGCCACTGCGTACCCAGGTGTTCAGTTCGTCAGAAACGTAACGCTTCTCTTCAGCGTGCACTGCGGTTGCGGCGCTAAAAGCGAGTAAAGTAAGTCCAATCAGGCGTAATTTAAGCATCATTAGTCGTTATTTTCATAAATAGTGGAACGATAGTAGTGGCAACAGTGTCTCTACGCAAAGCATTCGTCAGCAATCAGAATCATCTGTGTCACGACTCTATACATTTACGCCCGACAAATTGCTCATTGCATGGCAATTTGGCGCAAAATACTATGTACTGACAAACAAATGGCGAGGAAGTTCGCCCTCATTGACGCGTCTGTGACGCCCGCAAAAGTACAAGGCTATGGCACAAGAAATCGAATTAAAGTTTATCGTCGAAAAAGACAGCGTTGACGCACTCCGCCAGCATCTGCATACGCTTTCCGGCGAACACCATGCACCGGTACAACTGCTTAATATCTATTATGAAACGCCAGACAGCTGGCTGCGCCGCCATGATATGGGGCTGCGCATCCGCGGCGCGAGCGGGCGCTACGAGATGACGATGAAAATTGCCGGCCGCGTGGTCGGCGGTTTACATCAGCGCCCGGAATACAATATCGACATCAGCAAGCCGGAACTTGAGCTGGAACGTTTCCCGGCGGAAGTCTGGCCGGATGGCGAGCTGCCTTCCACGCTGGCGGAACAGGTGCAGCCACTGTTCAGCACCGATTTCTGGCGCGAGAAATGGCTGGTGACGGAAGGCAAAAGCCGCATCGAAATCGCCCTCGATCTGGGGGACGTGAAGGCGGGTGAGTTCCAGGAACCGATTTGCGAACTCGAGCTTGAGCTGCTGGAAGGGGACGCAAATGACGTGCTGAAGCTGGCGCGCAGGCTGGTGAACCAGTCCGGACTGCGTCAGGGAAGCCTGAGTAAAGCTGCGCGGGGTTACCATCTGGCCGCCGGAAATGCGCCGCGCGTGCTGAAAGAGACGACCATTTTGCACGTTGCGCCAAAAGCCAGCGTTGAACAGGGGCTGGAAGCCGCGCTGGAGCTGGCGCTTTCTCAGTGGCAATACCATGAAGAGCTGTGGGTGCGAAATGTGAAAAACGCGAAATCCCACGTGCTGGCGGCGATTGCCCTGGTGCGCCATACCCTGACGCTGTTCGGCGGTATTGTTCCTCGCAAAGCGAGCGCTCACTTACGTGACCTGCTGACGCAAACCGAAACGCTGATGCTCTCCGACGTATCGGCGCAAACGGCAATCTACAGCCCGCAAGCCGCGACGGCAAAACTGGCGCTGACCGAGTTTCTGGTGACGCGCGGCTGGCGCGCCTTCCTGGATGCGAAAGCCGAGACCAAAATCGCGGAAAACTTTAAGCGTTTCGCGGATATTCATCTTTCCCGTCATGCCGCCGAGCTGAAGAGCACCTTTGCGTATCCGCTCGGCGATCGGTATGGCGATCAGCTTCCTCGTCTGTCGCGCAACATCGACAACATGCTGCTGCTTTCCGGCGCTTATGACGGCGTTAAAACCCAGGCCTGGCTGGAAAACTGGCAGGGGCTGAAGCATGCCATTGAAACCCGCCAGCATATTGAGATTGAGCATTTCCGTAACGAGGCCATTTCGCAGGAGCCGTTCTGGCTGCACAGCGGAAAACGTTAACTCTGGCAAGGAACCCCTATAATGCCGCTTTCTTCACCGTTACAGCAGCAGTGGCAGACCGTTTGCGAACGTCTGCCTGAGTCATTACCGGCGTCATCGTTAAGCGAGCAGGCGAAGAGCGTGCTCGCCTTCAGTGATTTTGTGCAGGAAAGTATCGCCGCCAACCCGGACTGGCTGGCGGAGCTTGAGAACGCACCGCCGCAGGCGGATGAGTGGCGGCAGTATGCCGGCTGGCTGCAAACCGCGCTCGAAGACGTTGCGGATGAAGCGACGCTGATGCGCGTCCTGCGTCAGTTCCGCCGTCGGGTGATGGTGCGCATTGCCTGGGCTCAGGCGCTGGAGCTGGTGAGCGAAGAGAGCACGCTGCAGCAGTTAAGCGAGCTGGCGCAAACGCTGATTGTCGCCGCGCGCGACTGGCTCTACGCCGCCTGCTGTAAAGAGTGGGGCACGCCGTGCAGCGAGGAAGGGGTTCCTCAGCCGCTGTTGATTCTGGGGATGGGCAAGCTGGGCGGCTGCGAGCTGAACTTCTCCTCCGACATCGACCTGATTTTTGCCTGGCCCGAGAACGGCTCCACGCGCGGCGGCCGTCGCGAGCTCGACAACGCCCAGTTCTTTACCCGCCTCGGCCAGCGTCTGATTAAGGCGCTGGATCAGCCGACGCAGGACGGTTTTGTTTACCGCGTGGATATGCGCCTGCGCCCGTTTGGCGACAGCGGACCGCTGGTGCTGAGCTTTGCCGCGCTGGAGGATTACTACCAGGAGCAGGGGCGCGACTGGGAGCGCTATGCGATGGTTAAAGCGCGGATCATGGGCGACAGCGACGACGCTTACGCCAACGAGCTGCGCGCCATGCTGCGCCCGTTCGTATTCCGTCGCTATATCGACTTCAGCGTGATCCAGTCCCTGCGTAACATGAAAGGGATGATCGCCCGTGAGGTGCGCCGGCGCGGGCTGAAGGACAACATCAAGCTCGGCGCGGGCGGCATCCGCGAAATTGAATTTATCGTCCAGGTCTTCCAGCTTATTCGCGGCGGCCGTGAGCCGTCCCTGCAGTCCCGCTCGCTGCTGCCGACCCTGAGCGCCATCGAGCAGCTGCACCTGCTTCCGGACGGCGATGCGCAAACCCTGCGCGAGGCCTATCTGTTTCTGCGCCGTCTGGAAAACCTGCTGCAAAGCATCAATGACGAACAGACCCAGACCCTGCCGGGCGATGACCTTAACCGGGCGCGCCTGGCCTGGGGCATGCGCGTGGACGACTGGGTCGCGTTAACCGAACGGCTGGATGCCCATATGGCAGGCGTGCGCCGCATCTTCAACGAGCTGATCGGTGATGACGAAAGTGAATCACCGGACGATGCCCTTTCCGAGCACTGGCGCGAGCTGTGGCAGGACGCGCTCCAGGAAGATGACACCACGCCGGTGCTGACGCACTTAACCGACGACGCGCGCCACCGCGTGGTGGCGCTGATCGCTGATTTCCGTCTTGAGCTGAACAAACGCGCCATCGGCCCGCGCGGCCGTCAGGTGCTGGATCACCTGATGCCGCACCTCCTGAGCGAGGTCTGCTCGCGGGCGGACGCGCCGGTGCCGCTGTCGCGCATGATGCCGCTGCTGAGCGGGATCATCACGCGTACCACGTATCTGGAACTTTTAAGCGAGTTTCCGGGGGCGCTGAAACACCTGATTACGCTCTGCGCCGCGTCGCCGATGGTGGCCAACAAGCTGGCGCGTTACCCGCTGCTGCTGGATGAGCTGCTCGATCCGAACACGCTGTATCAGCCAACGGCGACGGATGCCTACCGGGACGAGCTGCGTCAGTATCTGCTGCGCGTGCCGGAAGAGGACGAAGAGCAACAGCTGGAGGCGCTGCGCCAGTTTAAGCAGGCGCAGATGCTGCGCGTGGCGGCGGCGGACATTGCCGGAACGCTGCCGGTGATGAAAGTGAGCGATCACTTAACCTGGCTGGCAGAGGCGATCATCGACGCGGTGGTCCATCAGGCGTGGGTGCAGATGGTGGCCCGCTACGGCCAGCCGAAGCACCTTGCTGACCGTGAGGGGCGAGGGTTTGCCGTGGTGGGTTACGGCAAGCTCGGCGGCTGGGAGCTGGGATACAGCTCCGATCTGGATTTAATCTTCTTGCACGACTGCCCGGTTGACGTAATGACCGACGGCGAGCGTGAAATTGACGGGCGTCAGTTCTACCTGCGCCTGGCGCAGCGCATCATGCACCTGTTCAGCACCCGCACCTCGTCGGGCATTTTGTATGAAGTGGATGCCCGTCTGCGTCCGTCCGGCGCGGCGGGCATGCTGGTGACCTCAACGGAATCCTTCGCCGATTACCAGAAGAATGAAGCCTGGACGTGGGAGCATCAGGCGCTGGTGCGCGCTCGCGTGGTGTATGGCGATCCGCAGCTCAAAACGCAGTTTGACGTCATCCGTAAGGACGTTATGACGACGGTGCGAGAGGGCGCCACATTACAAACAGAAGTGCGGGAAATGCGTGAGAAAATGCGCGCGCATCTCGGCAATAAACACCGCGATCGCTTTGATATTAAAGCCGACGAGGGCGGGATTACCGATATTGAGTTCATTACCCAGTATCTGGTGCTGCTGCACGCCCACGACAAGCCGAAGCTGACGCGCTGGTCCGATAATGTGCGCATTCTGGAGCTGCTGGCGCAAAATGACATCATGGACGAGCAGGAGGCGCAGGCTTTAACCCGCGCCTACACGACGCTTCGCGATGAGCTTCATCACCTGGCGCTGCAGGAGCAGCCGGGGCACGTGGCGCTGGACTGTTTTGCTCATGAACGTGCTCAGGTAACGGCCAGCTGGCAGAAGTGGCTGGTGGAACCGTGCGTAACAAATCAAGTGTGATATTATCGCGCGCAAATTGTGAATCTTTCTGGAGTCAGGAATGAAAGTAACACTGCCAGAGTTTGAACGTGCTGGGGTAATGGTTGTTGGAGATGTGATGCTGGATCGCTACTGGTATGGGCCTACCAGCCGCATCTCTCCGGAAGCACCGGTACCGGTGGTTAAGGTCGACACCATTGAAGAGCGTCCCGGCGGCGCGGCAAACGTGGCGATGAACATTGCCTCTCTGGGCGCGCAGTCGCGTCTGGTGGGCCTGACCGGCATCGACGATGCGGCGCGCGCGCTGAGCAAGTCGCTGGCGGACGTGAACGTGAAGTGCGACTTCGTCTCTGTTCCGACCCACCCGACCATCACCAAGCTGCGCGTGCTGTCGCGCAACCAGCAGCTGATCCGCCTCGACTTTGAAGAAGGATTCGAAGGCGTTGATCCCGAGCCGCTGCACGAGCGTATCAACCAGGCGCTGGGCAATATCGGCGCGCTGGTGCTGTCCGACTACGCCAAAGGCGCGCTGGCGAGCGTGAAGACGATGATTCAGCTGGCGCGTAAAGCCAGCGTGCCGGTGCTGATCGACCCGAAAGGGACCGACTTTGAGCGCTATCGCGGCGCGACGCTGCTGACGCCAAACCTCTCCGAGTTTGAAGCTGTGGCGGGCAAGTGCAAAACCGAGGAAGAGCTGGTTGAGCGCGGCATGAAGATCATTGCTGACTTTGAGCTGTCCGCGCTGCTGGTCACCCGCTCCGAGCAGGGGATGACGCTGCTGCAGCCGGGCAAAGCGCCGCTGCATATGCCAACCCAGGCGCAGGAGGTGTACGACGTGACCGGTGCCGGTGATACGGTGATCGGCGTGCTGGCGGCGACGCTGGCAGCAGGAAACTCGCTGGAAGAGGCGTGCTACTTCGCTAACGCCGCGGCGGGCGTGGTCGTCGGTAAACTCGGTACCTCAACCGTTTCGCCAATCGAGCTGGAAAACGCGGTGCGCGGTCGTGCGGATACCGGTTTTGGCGTCATGACCGAAGACGAGCTCAAGGTGGCCGTCGCCGCCGCGCGCAAGCGTGGTGAAAAAGTGGTGATGACTAACGGCGTGTTCGACATTCTGCACGCGGGTCACGTTTCGTATCTGGCGAACGCGCGCAAGCTGGGCGATCGCCTGATTGTGGCGGTTAACAGCGATGCATCGACGAAACGCCTGAAGGGCGAAACGCGTCCGGTGAACCCGCTCGAGCAGCGCATGATTGTACTCGGCGCGCTGGAAGCCGTGGACTGGGTGGTGTCGTTTGAAGAAGATACCCCGCAGCGCCTGATTGCCGGCATTCTGCCGGACCTGCTGGTCAAGGGCGGGGATTACAAGCCGGAGCAAATCGCGGGTAGCGAAGAGGTCTGGGCGAACGGCGGCGAGGTGATGGTGCTCAACTTTGAGGACGGGTGCTCAACCACCAACATCATCAAGAAGATCCAGAAGGACAGTCAGTAAAAAAACGGGCCAGCTGGTCCGTTTTTTTATGTCGGGTGGCGGCTGCGCCTTACCCGACCTACGCGTATATGTATGCCCGGTAAGCGAAGTGCCACCGGGCGATACAACCAGCACTTACTCCTGGTCGTCCACCGGTGGAATAGCCGGTGCCGGCTTCACTTCTTCCGGCGCATTGCGGTTTTCCAGCTCGGTCAGACGCTGTTCCAGCAGCGCCAGCTTCTCGCGGGTGCGCAGCAGAACCTGGGTCTGCACGTCAAACTCTTCACGGCTGACTAAATCAAGGCGAACCAACTGCGCCTGCAGCGTCTGGCGGATTTTCTTTTCTACGTCATCACCAAATTCACGAATGCCTTTTGGCATAGATTCATGAACCTGACGCGCGATCTGCTCAATTTTTTTCGGGTCAATCATTGGCGTTTCCCTTGATGGAAAAGTGTTAGTGTCCATTGTAGCGCGTCATGCCCGGGGTAAACAAAATTGTTTGATGCTTATGCATTGCCCAGGATAATCAATAGCGTTATAGTTATCTCGCTTATTCTCAGGGCGGGGCGAAATTCCCCACCGGCGGTAAATCAGCGTGACGCTGAAAGCCCGCGAGCGCTTTGGGTGAAAACTCAAAGGTCAGCAGATCCGGTGTAATTCCGGGGCCGACGGTTAGAGTCCGGATGGGAGAGAGTAACGATCAAGTCGGGCATGGGCCCGCTCACGTTATCTTTTTGCCGCTTATACGGCGCTCCTAAGACTGCCCTGATTCTGGTAACCATAATGTTAATGAGGTTTTTTTACCATGAATCAGACGCTACTTTCCTCTTTTGGCACTTCAACTCAACGTGTTGAACATGCACTGGATGCACTGCGCGAAGGCCGCGGTGTGATGGTGCTTGACGATGAAAACCGTGAAAACGAAGGCGACATGATTTTCGCCGCCGAAAACATGACCGTTGAACAGATGGCGCTGACCATCCGTCACGGCAGCGGCATCGTATGCCTGTGTATTAATGAAGATCGTCGTAAGCAGCTCGATCTGCCGATGATGGTCGAAAACAACACCAGCGCCTTTGGTACCGGTTTTACCGTGACCATTGAAGCAGCGCATGGTGTGACCACCGGTGTGTCTGCGGCTGACCGTCTGACCACCGTACGTGCAGCGATTGCTGATGGTGCCAAACCATCCGATCTGCACCGTCCTGGCCACGTCTTCCCACTGCGTGCGCAGGCGGGCGGCGTGTTGACCCGCGGTGGTCACACCGAAGCGACGATCGACCTGGTGACGCTGGCTGGCTTCAAACCTGCTGGCGTGCTGTGCGAACTGACCAACGATGATGGCACCATGGCGCGCGCGCCGGAGTGCATCACTTTTGCCCGCCTGCACAACATGCCGGTGGTCACGATTGAAGATCTGGTTGAGTATCGCCAGGCGCACGAGCGCAAAGCCAGCTGAAATAAAAACGCCGGGAAGTCCCGGCGTTTTTTTACCCGATTCCTGCAGTCTGCAGCAGAACCAGACTTAATCCCATCACCGACATTCCGCACAGCACGCCATAGCTGGGGTTGTTGTTAGGATCGATCTCCTTCGCCAGCGGCATAAGTTCATCCACCGAAAGCGCAACCATGATCCCGGCTACCGCTGCCATGATTGCCGCCATCACTACTGGAGAGACCAGGCTACCAAGAATCAGCCAGGCCAGCACGCCACCGAGGATTTCGGCCATCCCGGAAATACCCGCCCAGAACACCGCGGTGCGTTTCGATCCCGTTGCGGCATACACGGGTCCGGCGACGGCCAGTCCTTCAGGAATATTGTGTAAGGCGACCGCCAGCGCGATGCCAAAGCCCATCTCAAGATTGCTGCTGGCCGTCACGTAGGTAGCGACCCCTTCCGGGAAGTTGTGCAGGCTGATGCCAAGCGTTAACAGCACGGCGGTACGCTTGATATTGCGCGGCATGGGCGTCACGTTTTTCTGCATTAAATCCTGCGGATGCGCGTGTGGTAGCATCCGATCGAGGGCAAAGTATCCCAGCAGGCCAAAGACAAACATGCCGTAGCCCAGCAGCGGAGACATGCCTTCAGTGCCCAACGCGGCAGGCAGCATCTCCATCAGGGAGATGAGCAGCATGATCCCGGCAGCAAAGCCCAGTGAAAAGGCCAGTACTCGGTTAGAGGGCTTTTGGCCGAGCACGCCGAGGATCGCACCGATGAAGGTCGTGGCGCCCGCCAGTATGGTCAGGATCAAGGGGACTGACATGCATTGCTCCTTTTGATAATCATTCTCATTAATATAAATGATCCATTTCTGGCAAAGCGAGGGTGAAAACCCGGCTTTACACATTCCTTACATTCAAATTTCCTGATGATGATCTTCACGCTTATCTGCGTTCATCTTTGCCGGATTGCGCGTAATGTAGCACCATTAAATTGACACCTTCTGTAAGGATATCACCATGACTTCTTCCCGTATGCCAGCCCTGTTTTTAGGCCACGGTAGCCCAATGAACGTTCTGGAAGACAACGTCTATACCCGCGCCTGGCGTCATCTGGGCGAGACGTTGCCGCGTCCGAAAGCGATCGTGGTGGTGTCTGCGCACTGGTTTACCCGTGGGACAGGCGTGACCGCCATGGAAGCGCCAAAAACCATTCATGATTTTGGCGGCTTCCCACAGGCGCTGTACGACACGCATTATCCGGCCCCCGGCTCGCCTGCGCTGGCGCAAAAGCTGGTAGAGTTGCTGGCGCCTGTCCCTGTGACGCTGGATAAAGAAGCCTGGGGCTTTGACCATGGCTCCTGGGGCGTGCTGATTAAAATGTATCCTGACGCGGATATCCCGATGGTGCAGTTGAGCATCGACAGTACTAAACCGGCGGCCTGGCATCTGGAGATGGGGCGTAAGCTGGCAACCCTGCGTGATGAAGGCATCATGCTGGTGGCGAGCGGCAACGTGGTGCATAACCTGCGTACCGCACGCTGGCACGGTGAGAACACGACGTACCCGTGGGCAACCTCTTTTAACGACTACGTCAAAGCGAACCTGACCTGGCAAGGCCCGGCTGAGGAGCACCCGCTGGTGAACTATCTGGATCACGAAGGCGGTTCGCTCTCTAACCCGACGGCGGAACACTTCCTGCCGCTGCTGTACGTTCTTGGCGCGTGGGATGGTCAGGAGCCGGTGACGATCCCGGTCGACGGTATCGAGATGGGGAGTTTGAGTATGCTGTCGGTGCAGGTGGGATAATAAAAGCAAAACGGCAACCTCAGGTTGCCGTTTTTAGTGTTTGCACCCTCTCCCTGTGGGAGAGGGGCGGGGTGAGGGCATCAGGCTGCGGCCTATTCGACAAAAATGTGCGGATAAAAGCGTGACAGATCCTGCGTGATCAGCGCGCGATCTTCGCGAATGCCAATCCCGGCCGGTTGATCGTTGATGAGCCAGCTGCCAATCAGGGTATAGCTGTCGCCAAATTTCGGCAGTTGCCAGAACTCCTGGACGATCATCCCTTCTTCGCCGTATGGCCCTTCAACCGCTTCCAGCGTCTTGCCGTTTTCGATAATCGACACGTTCGCGCCTTCGCGGGAGAAGATCGGCTTAACGACGTACTTCTCCATTTGCGGGTAATCATCTTCTGCAAAGTACGCCGGCAGCAGGTTCGGATGGTTCGGGAACATCTCCCACAGCATCGGCAGCAGGGCTTTGTTGGAGATAATGCTCTTCCAGGCCGGTTCCAGCCAGCGCACGCCAGCATCTTCCAGCTTGGTGGAGAACATCTCGCGCAGCATGTATTCCCACGGGTAGAGCTTGAACAGGTTGCTGATCACCTGGTCCTGCATGTCCGTGAACTGACCTTTTTCACCCAGGCCGATATCCTCGATATAGAGAAACTCGGTCGCCACTTCCGCTTCGGCGGCGCAGTCCTGCAGATACTGAACCGTGCCACGGTCTTCTTCCGTGTCGCGGCAGCAGGCGAGATGGAGCAGGTTAAAGCCATGCTGTTCGCGCAGCTCGGCAAAACGCTCAATCAGCTTTTCCTGCAGACTGTTAAACTGGTCGCTGCCTTCCGGCAGGTTTCCGGCATTGGCCTGGTCTTCCAGCCAGATCCACTGGAAGAACGCCGCTTCATACAGAGAGGTTGGCGTATCGGCGTTGTTTTCCAGCAGCTTAGGCTCGCCTTTGCCGTCCCACGCCAGATCCAGGCGAGAGTAAAGCGAAGGTTGATTCGTTTTCCACGACTGGCGCACAAAGCCCCAGGTGTGCTTCGGAATGCGGAACTTTGCCATCAGCTCGTCGCTGTCGATGACCTTTTCCACGACCTTCAGGCACATCTGGTGCAGCTCGGCCGTCACCTCTTCCAGTTTTTCCACCTGAGCCAGCGTGAGCTTGTAATAGGCGTCTTCACACCAGTACGGCTCGCCGTACATGGTGTGGAAGTTAAAACCGTACTCGGTGGCTTTTTCGCGCCAGTCCGGGCGCTCGGTGATACTGACTCGTTCCATGATTAGCCGCCCATTGAGCGAGTAGAGGAGGTGCCTGTCGCACTGCGCTGCATGCTGGTCTGCTTCGCCACAGATTCACCAAACCCGCCGCGGGTGATGGTGCTGGTCGTCGCAGGCTTCGGCGCCATCGCCGTTTTCGGTACGGTCACGGTGCGGCCAGGGGTCGCTGCGCCGTAGCCTTTGCCGCTGGCATCGGTATATTGACCGTAAGCCGGGCTGGCCGGGTTTTTCGAGCTAAACAGCGGCTGCTGCTGGTAGCCCGCACCGCCACCCATCAGGCGACCCATCATGTAGCCTGCCATCAGCGGCATCCAGAAGCTGCCGCTGGACTGCGCCTGAGCCTGATTTTCAGGTGCGGTGCCGGCCTGAGCCGGTGCCTGCTGGCACTGACCTTCACCAAACTCCGCCACGCAGTCTTCGCGTGAGGCATATTTCGGCGCGGTACGTTCCGCTTCTTTCAGCGCGCTGGTGTAGGCCGTTTTACATTCGGCCGCTTTACCAGTGGCGGCAGAGCAGTCGTCCGCGTTTTGATACAGCGAAACCGTTTCGTCATTTTTCTCACAGCCTGCCAGCATAAAGACAGCCGTGACCGCCAGCGCAACAGGGGTGAGGTGACGCGCGTTCCAGCTCTTACGGAACGAAGCGTGATTTATAGATTTTGTCCGTTTCATCTTTGTCTTCCAGGACCCAGTGGTAATAACGCTCAGGATAGAGGATGAGTGGTTGAAAATGAAGCGAAGAGGGGCGGAATCAGGGGGATCTTTACGTTGGCTTACGTTCGGATGTGATTCAGATGCGCCCTCTCCCTGTGGGAGAGGGCGGGGAGAGGGCATCAGGCCGCAGTGGACCTGATGACACTCTTAGTTACGGAACGGATTATTGCCTTTGCTGGCGGATGTAGTGGTACGCGCAGCGGCCGGCTGTGCCGCAGGGGTGTTGCTGTTAGCGTTGAAGTTATCAACCGCGGCAACCTGCTCCGGATTCTCCGGTGCAACGCTGTCCGGAGAGGTGGAGACCGGTTTGCCCAGCGCGCTGTTCAGCATCTGCAGATCTTGCTCGTTCAGCGTACCCAAAGCCTGTTTGATGTTCAGCTGGTTAATCAGGTACTGGTAACGCGCGCTTGAGAGCTGCTGTTTCGCGTTGTACAGCGTGGTGGTCGCGTCGAGCACGTCCACGATAGTACGTGTACCGACCGAGTAGCCCGCTTCCATCGCATCCAGGGAGCTCTGTGCAGACACAACGGCCTGTTTATAGGCGTTGATGCTGCTGATCGAGGCGTTCACGTTGTTAAAGGAGGAACGTACGGTCTGCACCACGTTGCGGTGGGCGCTTTCCAGCTGCTCGCTCGCGCCAACAAAGTTGTACTGCGCCTGTTTCACCTGAGAGTTGACCTGGCCGCCCTGGTACAGCGGCAGGGAGAAGCTCAGACCTACTTTGTTCTGACCCATATTGCTGTCGTCATACTGGGACGTATTGGTTTTAGAGCCACTGTAGGTCGTATCAGAGACACCGGTAGACGCGCTCAGGCTCAGGGTTGGCAGATGGCCGTCCTGCGCCTGACGAATTTGCTCGCGGGCCAGGTCCTGGCTCAGACGCGCCTGCAGCAAACTCAGGTTGCGGTTTTCCGCCTCTTTCAGCAGGGCGTTAACGGCCTGCGGTTTATCCGTTTTGAAGCTGTCCACGTTCAGCGACGCCAGCTCAGGATAGTAATTCCCGGTGACCTGACGCAGGGATTCCAGCGCGTTGTCGAGGTTGTTACGCGCGGTCACTTCGTTAGCCAGCACGGTATCGTACTGTGAACGGGCGTTCTGCACGTCGGTGATCGCCACCAGGCCCACGTTGAAACGCTGGGTGGTTTGATCTAACTGGCGGTAAATCGCCTGTTTCTGCGCTTCGGTGTAGGAGAGTGCGTCAATCGCGCTCAGCACGTTGAAGTACGCCGTGGCAGTGTTCAGGATCAGCGTCTGCTGGTCGGTCTGATAGGTCACATCCTGAATACCCGCACTCTTTTCCTGCAGGGTCAGGGCGCGCCATTTGGACATATCAAACAGCGTCTGTGTCAATTGCAGTGAGGCGCTGGTAGCATTGGAGTTTACGCCGTTAGCGTCGCGGAAACCGTTGCTGTAGGTATAATCTGCACCTAAACCTAACTGTGGCAGCAAGGGGCTACGCGCTTCGTTAATCTTTTCAAACGCAGCATCACGATCGGCCGCTGATTTACGTAAATCAGGGTTGCCCAGACGTGCCTGCTGGTAGACCTGTAACAGGTTTTCCGCCTGGCTCATTGCACTGAAGCCCGTCAGGCTCAGGCCGATAAGGATGGGGAGCAATTTCTTCATTTGCATTCCTTGTTGTGAAGCAGTATTAGCGCTGATCTAATTAAAAAATAATTGCCGATTCTAACAGAATCTTCCATACCAAAAGGTTGGCGTAACGTGCCATCTGGCGGTAATTTGCACCAATCTACCATATAGCCTTACAAACGGCAGCCAAACAGCCTTGAAATTCACAATTTCATCACCATTGCTACCAGGACTCGACTCATGCAAAAACCAGAAAAGTTGCCCGTGACATTCGCCAAAAACGATGTAGAAATTATTGCACGAGAAACGCTTTATAGCGGTTTTTTTTCAATGGATCTTTACCGTTTCAGGCATCGCCTGTTTAACGGGGAAATGAGCGGCGAAATCAGACGCGAAATTTTTGAGCGCGGGCATGCAGCAGTCTTGCTACCCTTTGACCCAGTGCGTGACGAAGTTGTGCTGGTGGAGCAGATCCGCATCGCCGCTTATGACGTCAGTGAGAGCCCGTGGCTGCTGGAGATGGTGGCCGGGATGATCGAAGAAGGCGAAACGGTTGAAGACGTCGCCCGGCGCGAGGCGCTGGAAGAGGCCGGACTGGTGGTGGGTCGCACCAGGCCGGTGCTGAGCTATCTGGCGAGCCCGGGCGGTACCAGCGAGCGCTTGTCCATTATGGTGGGCGAAGTGGACGCCACGACGGCGGAAGGGATCCACGGTCTGGCAGATGAAAACGAAGATATTCGGGTTCATGTGGTGAGCCGGGAACAGGCTTATCAGTGGGTAGAAGAGGGGAAAATCGACAACGCAGCGTCTGTCATCGCCCTGCAATGGCTACAGCTGCATTATCAGACATTACGAAACGAGTGGAAAAAATGAAGCGCTATACGCCTGACTTCCCAGAAATGATGCGCCTGTGCGAAACCAATTTCGCACAGCTGCGCCGCCTGCTGCCGCGAAACGACGCACCCGGCGAAACGGTAAGCTATCAGGTGAGCAACGCGCAGTATCGGTTAACGATAACAGAATCAACGCGCTACACTACGCTGGTGGAGATTGAGCAAACGGCACCCAGCATTAGCTACTGGAGCCTGCCGTCGATGACGGTGCGCCTCTATCACGACGCGATGGTCGCTGAAGTGTGTTCAAGCCAGCAGATCTTTCGCTTCAAGGCGCGGTATGATTACCCGAATAAAAAGTTGCATCAACGCGACGAAAAGCATCAAATTAACCAGTTTTTAGCCGACTGGCTAAGATATTGTTTAGCACATGGAGCAATGGCGATTCCGGTTTGTTAGCGTCATAAACCTACCTAAGGACACCATTTGGAAAGCCTGTTGAACCTGACTGTTGCTGGTGGGGCGCCAGTCAGGATATTACAAATCACCGATACCCACCTTTTTGCCGAAAAGCATGAGACGCTACTGGGGGTTAACACCTGGGAGAGTTATCAGGCGGTGCTTAGCGCCATTCACGCTGAAAACCGTGCATGCGATCTGATTGTCGCAACGGGCGATCTGGCGCAGGATCAGTCCTCCGCGGCCTACCAGCATTTTGCTGAAGGCATCGCGAGCTTTAGCGTGCCTTGCGTCTGGCTGCCAGGAAACCATGACTTCCAGCCCGCTATGTACAGTTCTCTTCAGGATGCGGGCATTTCGCCGGCGAAATGTGTTTTTGCGGGTGAACAGTGGCAGATCCTGCTGCTGGACAGCCAGGTGTTTGGCGTCCCGCACGGTGAGTTAAGCGAGTTTCAGCTCGACTGGCTTGAGACCAAACTGGCTGCTGAACCTGAACGCCACACGCTGCTGTTGCTGCATCATCATCCTCTGCCGGCGGGCTGCAGCTGGCTCGATCAGCACAGCCTGCGCAACTCCGCAGCGCTGGATCGCGTGCTGGCCAAGTTCCCGCGGGTGAAAAATCTGCTGTGTGGGCATATTCACCAGGAACAGGATCTCGACTGGAACGGACGCCGCATGCTGGCGACGCCATCGACCTGCGTTCAGTTTAAGCCGCACTGCGCCAACTTTACGCTGGATACCATCGCGCCAGGCTGGCGCTGGCTGGAACTGCATGCCGACGGCTCGCTGACCACGGAAGTCTGCCGTTTGACCGGTGCAAAATTCCGCCCGGATACCGCTTCAGAAGGCTATTGATGTCTACGCTCCTTTATCTGCACGGATTCAACAGCTCGCCGCGCTCCGCAAAAGCGACACTGTTTCGCCAGTGGCTGAGCGAGCATCACCCCGACGTTGAGATGATTATCCCTCAGCTGCCGCCTTACCCGGCAGAGGCCGCGGAGATGCTGGAATCGATTGTGCTTGCGCACGGCGGCGAAACCTTCGGTGTGGTCGGTTCCTCGCTGGGCGGGTATTACGCCACCTGGCTCTCACAATGCTTCATGCTACCTGCCGTTGTGGTTAATCCGGCGGTTCGGCCATTTGAGTTGCTGAGGGACTTTCTTGGCGAAAACGAGAACCCCTACACCGGGCAGCAATATGTGCTAGAGTCACGCCATATTTACGATCTCAAAGTTATGCAGGTCGACCCGCTTGAGGCGCCGGATCTCATCTGGCTGCTGCAACAGACGGGTGATGAAGTGCTGGATTACCGCCAGGCAGTGGCGTATTACGCCTCCTGCCGCCAGACTATAGAAGAGGGCGGAAACCATGCTTTCACGGGCTTTGAGAATCATTTCACCCAGATTGTCGATTTTCTTGGACTGCACAGCCACTGACAATCAATGCGAATTGCTAGTTTAAATCATGACGCAAACCTATAACGCTGATGCCATTGAGGTCCTCACCGGGCTTGAGCCGGTTCGCCGCCGCCCGGGGATGTACACCGATACGACGCGCCCAAACCATCTGGGCCAGGAAGTTATTGATAACAGTGTGGACGAAGCGCTGGCGGGCCATGCCAAACGCGTCGACGTTATCCTGCACGCCGATCAGTCGCTGGAAGTCATCGACGACGGGCGCGGCATGCCGGTGGATATCCACCCGGAAGAGGGCGTGCCTGCCGTTGAGCTGATCCTCTGTCGTCTGCACGCGGGCGGTAAGTTCTCCAACAAGAACTACCAGTTCTCCGGTGGTTTGCACGGCGTGGGCATTTCCGTCGTGAACGCCTTGTCCAAACGCGTGGAAGTGAACGTTCGTCGCGACGGTCAGGTCTATAACATCGCGTTTGAAAATGGCGATAAGGTGCAGGATCTGCAGGTTGTCGGCACGTGCGGCAAACGCAATACCGGCACCAGCGTCCACTTCTGGCCTGACGAAAGCTTCTTCGACAGCCCGCGCTTTTCCGTTTCTCGCCTGACGCACCTGCTGAAAGCCAAAGCGGTGCTGTGTCCGGGCGTGGAAATCACCTTTACCGATCATGTTAACAATACCGCACAAACCTGGTGCTACGCCGACGGTCTGAACGACTACCTGTGCGAAGCGGTAAACGGCCTGCCAACGCTGCCGGAAAAACCGTTTGTCGGTAACTTTAGCGGCGATACCGAAGCCGTGGACTGGGCGCTGCTGTGGCTGCCGGAAGGCGGCGAGCTGCTGACGGAAAGCTACGTTAACCTGATCCCGACCATGCTCGGCGGTACGCACGTCAACGGCCTGCGTCAGGGGCTGCTGGACGCGATGCGTGAGTTCTGCGAATACCGCAATATTCTGCCACGCGGCGTGAAGCTGTCGGCGGAAGATATCTGGGATCGCTGCGCCTACGTGCTCTCCGTGAAGATGCAGGATCCGCAGTTTGCCGGCCAGACCAAAGAGCGCCTGTCGTCACGTCAGTGCGCGGCATTCGTCTCCGGCGTGGTGAAAGATGCGTTTACCCTGTGGCTGAACCAGAACGTGCAGGCGGCAGAGATGCTGGCCGAAATGGCGATTTCCAGCGCCCAGCGTCGTCTGCGTGCCGCGAAGAAAGTGGTGCGTAAAAAGCTGACCAGCGGCCCTGCGCTGCCGGGCAAGCTTGCGGACTGTACCGCGCAGGATCTCAACCGTACCGAGCTTTTCCTCGTGGAAGGGGACTCGGCGGGCGGATCGGCCAAGCAGGCGCGCGATCGTGAATATCAGGCGATCATGCCGCTCAAGGGTAAGATCCTGAATACATGGGAGGTCTCTTCTGATGAAGTGCTGGCCTCGCAGGAAGTGCACGATATCTCGGTAGCGATCGGTATCGATCCGGACAGCGACGATCTGAGCCAGCTGCGCTACGGCAAGATCTGTATCCTCGCGGATGCGGACTCCGATGGTCTGCACATCGCCACGCTGCTGTGCGCGCTCTTCGTGAAGCATTTCAAAACGCTGGTGAAAAACGGTCACGTCCACGTGGCGCTGCCGCCGCTGTACCGTATCGACCTTGGCAAAGAGGTTTACTACGCGCTGACGGAAGAAGAGAAAGCGGGCGTGCTGGAACAGCTGAAGCGCAAGAAGGGCAAACCGAACGTGCAGCGATTTAAAGGGCTGGGCGAGATGAACCCGATGCAGCTACGCGAAACGACGCTGGATCCGAACACGCGCCGTCTGGTGCAGCTGACGATCAGCGAAGAAGACGAACAGCAAACCAACGCCATGATGGATATGCTCCTTGCCAAGAAACGTTCGGAAGACCGACGTAACTGGCTGCAGGAGAAAGGCGATATGGCGGATATTGAGGCCTGATGCCCTCACCCTAACCCTCTCCCACAGGGAGAGGGAATGGATCGTAGGCCCGGTAAGCGTTAGCGCCACCGGGCTTTTTTACGTCAAAACTCCATCTTCACCGTCAACTGCACTTCGCGCGGATCGCCAATCTGGTTGCCCAGGTTGTTGGTCGCAATGGACGACGTGTAGTAGGTCTTATCAAACAGATTTTTCACGTTCACCTGCAGCGTCACCGGATACTGTAGCTTCATCTTATACGCTGCAAACGCATCCGCCACGAAATAGCCCGGCAGATAATAATCCGCGCCGTTGGTTGCGGAACGACGGCTTACGCCGTGCCCGCCGCCGCCCAGCGTCAGGGTATTCCCGGCAAACGCATTGTGAATGTCGTAGGTCAGGAACAGGGAGCCGGTATGGCGCGGTACGTTCGGCAGCGGTTTGCCCGCATAGTCCGGGTCTTCAAGCACCTTCGCGTCGGTATAGCCGTAGCTGGCGATAATGTTGGTGTTCTCGGTCAGCGAGCCGGCAAGATCCACCTCCACGCCCTGGGAGCGCACGCGGCCCGCGGTTTTGGCGACGGTTTCATCACCAATGCTTTCGGTGTACAGCACGTTGCGCTTGTGGATATCAAACAGCGCGATATTGGCAGTAATGCCGTCGAACAGGTCAAACTTAGCGCCGATTTCATATGCGTTAGACGTTTCCGGCGGCAGGTCGCCGATGTAGCTCGCAATGGACGACTGCGGCATAAACGTCTGGGAATAGTTGGCAAACAGCGAGACCGCCGGGGTGAGCTTATAAACAAGACCCAGCTTCGGCGTCCACTGGTCGTCGCGGCTGTCGGTGTTCACGTTAAACGGACGGCCTTTCCCCGCATACTGGGTGTAATACTGATAGCGCATTCCGGCGACGACGATCCACTTATCGGTCAGGTACAGCGCGTCCTGCGCGTAGGCGGAGTAGCTCTCCTGCTTGATGGTTTGATCGCTGTCGGATGCCGAGACGGTGGTGCACTTGCCGAGGCTGCCGTAGCTCGGGTTGTAAATATTGAAATCCTTAACGTTCTTACAGCGGATCATGTCCGTACGCAGCAGATCGTAATTCTCATACGACACGCCGGTCAGGATCTCATTGTAAAAGCCCGCGATGTCCACGTTTCCCTGTAGATCCGCGCGCGTCGTGTGCATACGCTGGGTCGAGCCCTGGGTCGCATCCACGCGGCGGGTCAGGTTGCCGGTTTTTGAATCGTAGGCCATCACGCGGGCCTGGTTATCGCTGTATTTATCCTGGCTGTAGCTGTAGTCGAACTTCGCGGTCCACTGGCTGTTGAGGCGATACTCCGCGTTGAGCTGAGCGAGATCGGACTGGCCGTCGGTCACGTTAAACGGTTCGTCGAAGCGGGTTTTACGATCGACGTCGACGGCTTTTTTAGTGTTGAGATCGAAGATCGTTCCGCGATCGAACGGCGTTTTATAGTCGCGATGCGAATAGAGCACGGTCACAGTGGCATCGTCGCCGAACCAGGTCAGCGACGGGGCGATAAAGGTGCTGCGTTCGTTGCCGAAATTACGCCAGTAATCCTCGTCCTGATATTCGCCCGTCAGGCGATACGCCAGACGCGTGCCGTCAATCGGGCCGGTAACATCAACCTGTCCGGTGCCGCCGCCAAAGCTGGACGAGGTAGCGGAAAGTGAGCCGCCGAAGGTCTTCTCCGGGCGTTTGGTGACGACGTTGATCAGGCCGCCGGGGTCGAGAATACCGTATAGGGTCGAGGCCGGGCCTTTCAGCACCTCCACGCGCTCGGTTGCGGCATTAAAGCTGCGCGGCAGGACGGTGCGCAGGCCGTTAGTCATGATTGACCCGTCGCGGTTCGCGCCAAACCCGCGGCGCACGAAGGCATCCTGCGTACCGCCCAGGGTGTTGGTCTGCACCACGTTGCTGACGTTATAGAGCGCTTCATCCAGCGTGGTGGCATGCTGATCCTCCAGCACTTTGTCGCTGACGGTATTGACCACCTGCGGGATGTCCAGCATCGGCATGTTGGTTAACGTCGCGGTAGAGGTATTCAACGGCTGATAGCCATTCGTGGCCTCCGCCGTCGTATTTGGATCGGCGGTGACAGTAAGCGTTTCGCCGTCTTTAGTCGCGGTGTTATCTGCTGCCTGCACCAGCGGCGCCATGAACAGCAGTGAAAAGAGCGCGCGCCCTTTTACCCCAGAGAGTGAAGGTGTGAACGTAGCCATTACATCTGTTATCCCGAAATATCCCGCGAATGACGTTTCGCGGAAAAATGTGTGAGTCATTGCCCTTTACGGTCTGTCCGTTAGCCACGGCGGGCATCGGACATGTAATTGAGAATCATTCAATCATGCGCGAATGTAGTAGTAAATGGAAAAAAGCAAAAATCGGCTACAACGTTTATCCGGGCGTATAAGCGCAGCGGGATAATTATTAACTTATTGAATTAAATGCTTTTAAAAGTCCTTTCTTGTTCATTCTCCCTTAGACTTATCCCTGGTTTTATCAGGGTGTTTCTTCTCTTGACTACTACATGGCGCAGCGTCAAACTCTCAAAAGAGAATGATTTTTATTTATATTTGTTGCGCTTTTTTATTACGTTGGCATTCACGTGGCTCACAACACAAAAAAACCGGGACTGGTTCTGGAGAACCTCTCTGCGGGCTATCAGAAAAAAATCATCGTTGATGATATCTCCCTTGCGATCCCACAGCAGAAAATGACCGTGCTGGTAGGGGCGAACGGCTGCGGAAAATCCACGCTGCTGAGCACCATTGCGCGTTTGCTTCAGCCGCTTGGCGGCGCGGCAGTTCTCGACGGCAAGGCGATCCACGAGCAGCCGACCAAAGCCGTCGCCCGCGAGCTGGGTATCCTGCCGCAGTCTCCGCTGCTCCCGGAAGGGTTAACCGTCTTTGAGCTGGTCTCGCGCGGGCGTTTTCCCTGGCAAAACTTTATGCGCCAGTGGAGCGACGAGGACGAGCTGGCGGTGGAAGAGGCCCTGCGTCTGACCGGAACGGCGGAGTTTGCCCATATGCCGGTGGAAAGCTTATCCGGCGGCCAGCGTCAGCGCTGCTGGATCGCCATGGCGCTTGCGCAGCAAACGCCGTATATCCTGCTTGACGAGCCCACGACGTTTCTCGATCTTCGCTATCAGGTGGAGATCCTGGAACTGCTGCACACCCTGACCCGCCAGCACGGACGTACCGTCGTGGTGGTGCTGCACGATCTCAATTTCGCCGTGAACTACGGCGATTCGCTGGTCTTTTTACGCCAGGGGAAAGTTGAAGGCGTATTGCATGAGGGCGATGCCTGCACGCCGGAGCTGATCAAAGCGGTGTTTGATGTCGACGTGCATATGTCCATAAATCCGTTGACCGGCAAGCCGTTCTTTATGCCGTTTCGCCAGAGCACCGTTCAGCCATGATGCGCTCCTCTCTGGCCTTTCCGATCTCCGCACTGCTGCTGGCGCTGGGCGCTATTCTGCACCTGGGCATCGGCGCACGCTTCATCGCCCCGCAGACGGTGGTGGAGGCATTCTTCCATTTCGATCCGCGCAATTTCGACCATAACGTCATTATCAAATTAAGACTGCTGCGCCTCTGCGCCGCGATGGTGACGGGCGCCGCGCTCGGCGTGGCGGGCGTGCTGCTGCAGTCCGTGATCCGCAACCCGCTCGGCGAGCCGCATATTCTGGGGCTCAACGCCGGGGCCGCGCTGGCGGTAGTGATTACCAGCGCGCTTGGGCTGTCGCTGCCGTTTGGTCGCCCGCTCGTTGCCGCCGCCGGTGCCGCCGCGCTGTTTTTGCTGGTTCTGATGTTCTCCTCGTCCGGTCGCACCGGGCTTACGCCGATGAAGGTCACGCTGTGCGGCGTGGCGATGTCGGCGTTTGCCTCGTCGATTACCGCCGCGGTGTTAATTCTCGATGAACAGACGCTGCTCGCCATGCGCACCTGGCTGGCAGGGGACCTGGCCGGGATCAACGTGCAGACGCTCCGGAGCGCCCTTTGGGCCGCAGCAGCCGGTTTTGTTCTCGCCATCGGTCTGTCGCCCTCGCTCAACATGCTTGCGCTGGGAGACCGAATGGCGCAGGGGCTTGGCGTGTCGCTGCTGAAAACCCGCCTGCTCGCCCTGCTGGCCATCGCGCTGCTCTGCGGCGCGGCCGTCTCAATTGCCGGGCCGATTGGCTTTATCGGCCTGGTCGTGCCGCAGCTCATTCGCCGTCTGGTGTCGGTCGATTTACGCGTGATGGTGCCGCTGTCAGCCCTGTGCGGCGCGCTGGTTCTGCTGCTGGCGGATATCGCCGCCCGCTCGCTGTTTACGCCCTGGGAGCTGGCAACCGGCATCATGACGGCCCTGGTCGGCGCACCCGTATTCATCTTTATGGCGTCGAGGATGTTCAAATGAACCGGGCCGGATTCCGCGCGATCCGTATTGGCCGTGTATCGGCGCTGGTTCGCCCGCGGGCGCTGGCGTGCCTGACGCTTTTGGCGCTGGTGGCGTTAAGCCTGCTGGGCTTTGGCCTGACGCACGGATCTCTTCCTGTTCCCACCTCCGCCATCGGGCGCGCGCTGTTTTCTCCTGAGAGTCTGACGGCGGAGACGCGCTACATCGTGATGGATATCCGCCTGCCGCGCCTGCTGATGGCGGTGCTGTGCGGCGCGATGCTCGGCATGGCGGGGGCGGCAATGCAGTCCATCACCCGCAATGGTCTGGCCGATCCCGGGCTTATCGGCGTGAAGGAGGGCTGTAGCGCGGCGGTACTGCTGCTGATTTTTCAGTTCCCGGCGCTGGGCCTGGCCTGGCGTCCTCTGGTCGGCATGGCCGGTGGACTGCTTACCGCGCTGCTGGTTATCGCCCTGGCGCGCGATATCTCGCGCCCGCGGTTCATCCTGATCGGCATCGGCGTGTCGTGGGCGTTTGCCGCCGCAATGGGCGTCTTTATCACCACCGCCGACGTGCGGGACGTGCAGACGGCGATGCTGTGGCTGGCGGGAAGCCTGCATGCGGCAAACTGGACGCTGGTGGGGTTAGCCGCGCTCTGGGCTGCCCCCGCGTTTGCGCTGCTGCTTTTTACCGCACGGGCTGCGGACGTGGCGTTGCTCGGCAATCAGGCCGCAGCGGGCCTTGGCGTTCGCATAACCCGGCTGGCGCTGCTGCGGGTTCTCGCCCCGGTGGTGCTGACGGCGGCCTGCGTCTCGTGCGTTGGCAGTATAGGTTTCGTGGGGCTTATTGCCCCGCATATGGCGCGCCTGCTGCTGCGCGGTGGGCAAACCGCGCTCCTGACTGGAAGCGCCGTGCTGGGCGCGCTGCTGGTGCTGCTGGCGGATAACGTCGGACGTCTGGCATTCCTCCCGCTGCAGCTGCCGGCGGGAATTGTGATTTCATTGATTGGCGGACCGTTTTTCCTGCTGCTGCTCTGGCAGCGTCGGGACAGATTTTAGGAGACTATGATGCGCGTACTGTTTTCGATGCTGTTGCTGGTGGGGTTCGCGGTGGGGGCGGCGGAGCCGACGCAGACGTTTACTGACGATCTGAACCGAAAAGTGGTGGTGCCGGTTCATCCGAAACGGATTGTCTCTTTACACGATCTGGATATCACCATTCCGCTGATTGAGCTTGGCGTGCCGCCGGTGGCAAGCCATGGCCGCACGCGGCCGGACGGCAGCCACTTTCTGCGCTCCAGCGGCATGTTGACCGGCGTCGACTTCGATAATTCCGACATTAAATTTATCGGCACGGCCGATATCGACATTGAAGCCATCGCCGCCGCAAAGCCTGACCTGATCGTTACCGAGCCGACCCGCAACACCCCGGTGGAACAGCTAGCGAAAATTGCCCCGACGGTGAGCATCGATCATCTCGACGGCGGCGCGCCGGAGATCTACCGCAAGCTGGCTCAGCTGACGGGAACGCAGGCGCGGCTTAAGGTTCTGGAGCGGCGCTATCAGGAGCAGATTAAGGCGCTGAAGGCGACTATTGATACCCGCAAGGTGACCGTGTCCGTGATTCAGGCGAATCAGGGAAAGATTAACGTCATGCACAGCTACCACTCGCTGGGCCGCGTGCTGCGCGACGCCGGGTTCACCTTCCCGCCGCTGATTGAGAGCATCCCGGAAGGAGGGCGCATCGACGTCAGCGCCGAGCGCCTGCCGGAGCTGGATGCCGATTTCGTCTTCGCCACCTGGCGCGGGGATACGGGCGGTAAACCGCAGGACGAGCTGGCGGCGATGGATGCGGTCATGCCGGGCTGGTGTCAGTTCCTGAATGCCTGCCGAACCGGGCATTACGTGCTGATCTCGCGTGAAGAGGCCATCTCGAATTCGTACGCCTCGTTAGGGCTGATGGCCGCGCAGGTGCAGTCGCAGATTGCCGGGCGTCCGCTGCCGGAGGCGTCACGGTGATCCGCAAAGAGAAAGGGCGCGTGGATATCTATGGCGACCGCTTTCGCGCGCGCGCGCATCAGCTGACGCCGCGTCTGCTGCAGGTTGCACGCTATATTCATGACAACCGAGAAGCGGTGATGGAACAGACCGCGATGGAGATCGCGACGCTGTTGAAAACCTCAGACGCCACGGTGGTCCGCGCCATTCAGGCGCTGGGTTTCGCCGGGCTGCGCGATCTCAAGCAAACGCTGGAGCAGTGGTTTGGTCCGGTGGTCACCTCCAGCGAAAAGATGTCCACCACGGTGAATACGCTCGCCAGCGACGTCAACGCGAGCATTGATTTCGTGCTGGAGGGGCATCAGCACACCTGCGAAGTGTTATCCGAGCCCCACAACCGCTACGCGATGGCCCAGGCCGTCTCTCTGCTGGCGCAGGCGAGGCAGGTCGCCATATTTGGCATTGGCGCCTCCGGCATTCTGGCCGAGTACACCGCCAGGCTGTTCAGCCGAATGGGGTTACCCGCCACGCCGCTTAACCGTACCGGAATAGGGCTTGCCGAGCAGCTGATTGCGCTTCAGCGCGGCGACGTGCTGGTGATGATGGCGCAGAAATCCGCGCACCGGGAGGGGCAAACAACGCTGCGTGAAGCGAAGCGTCTGGGCATTCCAACCATCCTGCTGACCAACGCCCTCGACTCACGCTTCAGCAAGGAGGCCAGCGTGGTGATTCACGTTCCGCGCGGCGGCGAAAAAGGCAAAATTCCGCTCCACGGCACGGTGCTGCTGTGTCTGGAGATGATTATTTTATCCGTGGCCTCCACCGAGCCGCAGCGCACCATCAAGTCGATGAAGCGCATCAACGAGTTACATCGTGGGTTAAAACCGGGGAAGAAAAGCAGCTGATTTCCCCGGCTCGCGGATCACGCCTTAGGAATACGCAGCGTCTGGCCAGGATAGATTTTATCCGGGCTGGAGAGCATCGGGCGGTTAGCCTCAAAAATCTTATTGTACTTGTTGGCATCGCCGTAGACGGTTTTGGAGATAGCGCTCAGGGTATCGCCGGATTTCACCGTATAGTAGGTGGCTTCATCTTTGGCATCGGTCGCGGTGATGTTGTTCTCCACCTCGCTGACGCCCGCGATGTTCCCGACGGCGACCTGGATTTTTTCTTTCTGCTCCTGGGTCAGCCCGTCACCCGTCACGCTGGCTTTGCCGTCGGTAACGTTAACCTGAACCTTATCTGAACCGGGAATATTGAGTTTTTTGAGATGCTCGGTGATTTTGTCACTCTGGCCTTTATGATCGGTCAGGTTATCCCATAGCTTTTCGCCTGCTTCTTTCACGAAGTTAAAAAGACCCATTCCATCCTCCTGTTAATCATGAAGTCAGAATAAGCATAGCAGTTGAGTTTTAAGCTGATAAAAAACCCGGTAGCGCTGACGCTCACCGGGCCTGGATCTGTTCGCCCTCTCCCTGTGGGAGAGGGCGGGGTGAGGGGAAACTTAAACCCCTTGCTCCAGAATGCGGATGTGGGTTTCCAGCACGTCACCCTTCACCGCGTCACTCCACGCTTTCATGTGAGGGGTCTGCAGGTGCGCTTCAAGGTGCGCGACGGTTTCCCACTGCTCAACCATGATGATTGAGTCTGGCGCGGTCGCCTGGAAGCTGGCGTCAGTGGCGGCATCCACCATCGGCGCGTAGCCGTGGCAGCCTTCTTCTTTCAGTACGGTCGGGATAATTTTCACGAACTGATCCAGCACCGCCTGACGGTGATGTTGACCTGGACGAGTACGGATTTCTGCGATTACGGTAAGCATGTTTACTACTCCTTTAATTCCAGGCTACCAGTTAAGCAAAAATTTTCGCGAGATGCTTGCGATATTCTGCGATATAGCTCGGGACGTCAGGCATTTTAATCACGTCGTTGACGATAAAGGTCGGCAGCGGATCCATGCCCAGGAACTGGTTAGCCTTGTGGAACGGCAGGTACGCGCCGTCGACGCCCACGCCTTCGAAGAACTGATCTTTATCGGTGAAGGCTTCCAGCTGGGCGTTCCAGGTCAGCGAGAGCATATATTTTTTGCCCTGAATCAGGCCGCCCGAGCCGTATTTTTTGGAGGCGTCAGAGCGGGTGCGGCCATCGCTGGCATACAGTGAGCCGTGACCTTCGGTGAACACGTCGTCCATGTATTTTTTTACGGTCCACGGCGCGCCCATCCACCAGCCTGGCATCTGCCAGATCACCACGTCAGCCCACAGGAAGTTCTGCACTTCGGCCTTCACGTCATAATTGCTGTCCGCGCGCACGACCTTAACATCATGCCCGGCGTCGCGCAGGAAACCGTCCGCGACCTCGGTCAGGGTGTCATTCAGCTGGCCTTTAGAATGCGCAAATTCTTTTGCACCGTTGATAATCAGGATGTTGCTCATTATTTGTCCTCGATGATGAGAGTTTGGTCAGTATTCTACGCGCGAGGACGGTGCGGTAAAATGAGCAAAATGTGCAAAGTCTTTTGCGTTAAACGCAATAATCCCTACCAGCTGACCTTCACTTCAAAACCGCCTTCAGGCGCATTGCTCAGCGAAACGCGCATCCCGTGCAGGGTGGCGATGCGTTTTACAATGGATAACCCCAGCCCGCTGCCCGTGGCATCCTGACCCGGCGGACGATAAAAGCGCTCGCCGACGCGCGCCAGCGCGTCAGGTGAAATGCCTGGGCCGTTGTCGCGCACGGTAAAGCCACGCGCGTCCAGCGTCACGTCCACCACGCTGCCGCGCGGACTGTAGCGAATCGCGTTATCCAGCAGGTTGCGCACCAGCAGGCTCATGAGGATCTGCTGGCCCGTGCGTGTAACCTCTGGTGCATGGATGTTCAGGCGAAGATCAATGCCCGCCTGCTGCGCCGGATGCCAGATATCCAGCACGGCTGACTGCAGCAAGTCGGCCAGGGGAATCGGTTCGACATCGTCAAGGTTATCCAGCGAGTCCAGGCGCGACAGCGTGAGGAGTTGATCCACCAGCCGGGAGGCGCGGTCGATACCTGCATGTAGCTGCGAAAGGGCTTTGGACTGCGCCTCGGGATCGTCCTGATACAGCTGCGCCACGTCAGTTTGCACCTTCAGTGCCGCCAGCGGGCTGCGTAGCTCGTGGGCGGCATCGGACGTAAAGCGGCGCTCGCGGGTCATCATCTCCTGGGTGCGCGCGAAGAGATGATTCAGCGCGTCGAGCAGGGGGCGCACTTCCGTAGGAAGGCCCTCCGTCGGCAGTTTATCGGTGGCATCCGGCGAGCGGGAGCGCAGGGTCTGCGCCAGCTTTTTCAGCGGCTTCAGCTCCCGACTCAGGAGGACGATCAGCATCAGCAACATCACGGGCAGCGCCACCAGCCAGGGGGTCAGCTGCGAGCTGACCACGTCAAGCGCCATCTCCTGGCGGTACTCCCACTCCTGGCCGACCACCACGCGGTATTTTCCGTCAGGTGAGGTTAGCCATAAAAAACGCCACTCGTCGTTGTCGCCCTGTAGCTGCCCGTTATCGAACCCGTCGCGGCGATAGTGGTACGGAATATCGCGTCCGTTTTCACCGTCGTTGAGGAGCATTTTGCCGTCGACGGCGTAAATGGCGAAAGCCAGCGCGTCGTCGTCCAGACGACCGTGCTTCACTTTTTTCGGGATCTCGCGCATGCGTTCGGGGGCGCTGATCTCGTCCAGATCCATCGTCAGCAGCCGTTTAGCAAACAGCATCTGCTGGGTATCGAACAGCTTGTCGAGCTTGTGGGTCGTCTGCTGCCAGGCGACCAGGCTGGCGGCAAACCAGGCCGTCAGAGAGAGCAGCAGGAAGAGAAGCGTCAGGCGCAGCTTCAGGCTCAGGCGTTGCGTCAGTTTCATGCGTTACCCAGGGTGTAGCCGATGCCGTGCACGGTGCGGATAAACTCGCTCCCAAGCTTGCGGCGCAAATGATGGACGTGGACCTCGATGGCGTTGCTGGAGACGTCGTCGTCCCAGGTATAGAGTTTTTCCTCGATCAGCTTTCGCGGCAGCACCCGACCGGCGTTACGCATTAACAGTTCCAGCAGCGCGAACTCTTTCGGCTTGAGCGTCAGCGGCTCACCGTCCAGCGTGGCGATGAGACGGGTCGGATCGAGCGTGACCTTCCCGTGACGCAGTTCGCTACGCGCCTGGCCGTGGCTGCGGCGGACCAGCGCTTCGAGGCGGGCACCCACTTCGATCAGCGCGAACGGCTTACAGAGATAATCATCCGCCCCAAGACGCAGCCCTTCGACGCGCTGGTTAAGCGCATCCCGCGCCGTCAGAATTAATACCGGCTCGCTGCGCCCGCTTTCGCGCCACGCGCGCAGAATGTCCAGACCGTCAATTTCCGGCAGCGTCAGATCCAGCACCACGGCATCATAGGGTGCAGAGGAGAGCGCGGCCTGGCCGGTTTTACCGTCGGTAAACCAGTCCACGCTAAAGCCCATTTTGCTCAACCCCGCCTTGATACCGTCGCCGATTAACCTGTCGTCTTCTACCAGTAAAATACGCATGTTCCCTCCTTGATGCCGTCAGTAAACTCTCTGTAAGCGCCTGCTGTACAGCAATAATAAATAAATTTTTCCCTTAAGAAGTTGTTAAGGATTACCCTGTTAAATGGATTGCGAAACGACATTAAAGGGAGAGATGAAAATGAAAAAATTCGCTGCAATTGCTGCCATCATGATGATGACCACCGCGCCGGTCTTTGCTGCTCAGGGCGGTTTTACTGGCCCATCGGCCACACAGACCCAGACGCAAACTCAGCAGGGCGGTTTTGTCGATAACAACGCCAACCTCACCACCGCGGCAAAAGTGAAAGACCTGAAGGACGATGCCTGGGTGAAGCTGCGCGGGAACATTACCGAGCGCCTGTCCGATGACCGCTACACCTTCCGCGATGAGTCCGGCACGGTCGTAGTTGAGATTGACCACAAGCGCTGGAACGGCGTGACCGTCACTCCGCAGGATAAAGTTGAACTGCAGGGTAAAGTCGATAAAGACTGGAACGAGTTTGAAATCGACGTGAAGCAGGTTATTAAGCTGAACAAATAACCCGAAAAGGGCCGCCTGTGCGGCCCTTTTTCTTTGTGACTCAATTCATCAGATGAGGTAGTATCTGCGGCAATATTGCCTGAAACCCTTCGGTTTCTGAGTTGAGGAATCACACGTAATGAGCGATATGGCAGAGCGCCTCGCGCTACATGAATTCACGGAAAACGCCTACCTGAACTACTCCATGTACGTCATCATGGACAGGGCGTTGCCGTTTATCGGGGATGGCCTGAAGCCCGTTCAGCGCCGCATCGTCTATGCGATGTCCGAACTGGGGCTGAACGCCACCGCCAAGTTCAAGAAATCCGCCCGTACCGTCGGTGACGTACTGGGTAAATACCATCCGCACGGCGACAGCGCCTGTTATGAAGCGATGGTGCTGATGGCGCAGCCGTTCTCTTACCGCTACCCGCTGGTGGACGGGCAGGGGAACTGGGGTGCGCCGGACGATCCGAAATCCTTCGCGGCGATGCGTTATACCGAATCCCGTCTCTCTAAATATGCCGAAGTGCTGCTGGGCGAGCTGGGTCAGGGAACCGTTGACTGGGTGCCAAACTTCGACGGTACGATGCAGGAGCCGAAGATGCTGCCCGCGCGTCTGCCGAACATCCTGCTGAACGGCACCACCGGTATCGCGGTCGGTATGGCGACGGACATTCCGCCGCACAACCTGCGTGAAGTGGCGAAAGCCGCTATTACCCTTATCGAGCAGCCGAAAGCGACGCTCGACGAGCTGCTGGATATCGTGCAGGGGCCAGATTTCCCGACCGAAGCTGAGATCATCACCTCACGCGCGGAAATCCGCAAAATCTACCAGAACGGTCGCGGCTCCGTGCGCATGCGCGCGGTGTGGAATAAAGAGGACGGCGCCGTGGTGATCACCGCGCTGCCGCATCAGGTTTCCGGTGCTAAAGTGCTGGAGCAGATCGCCTCCCAGATGCGCAATAAAAAGCTGCCGATGGTGGACGACCTGCGCGACGAATCGGATCATGAGAACCCAACCCGTCTGGTGATCGTGCCGCGCTCCAACCGCGTGGACATGGAGCAGGTGATGAACCACCTGTTCGCCACCACCGATCTGGAAAAAAGCTACCGCATCAACCTGAACATGATTGGCCTCGACGGACGCCCGGCGGTGAAAAACCTGCTGGAGATCCTCACCGAATGGCTGACCTTCCGCCGCGATACCGTCCGTCGTCGTCTGAACCATCGTCTGGAGAAAGTGCTTAAGCGCCTGCATATCCTCGAAGGTTTGCTGGTGGCGTTCCTCAATATCGATGAAGTGATTGAGATCATCCGTACCGAGGACGAGCCTAAGCCGGCGCTGATGTCGCGCTTTGGCATTAGCGAAACCCAGGCCGAAGCGATCCTCGAACTGAAGCTGCGCCATCTCGCCAAACTGGAAGAGATGAAAATCCGCGGCGAGCAGAACGAGCTGGAGAAAGAGCGCGATCAGCTGCAGGCGATCCTCGCGTCCGAGCGCAAAATGAACACCCTGCTGAAGAAAGAGCTACAGGCCGATGCAGACGCCTTCGGCGACGACCGTCGTTCTCCGCTGCACGAGCGTGAAGAAGCGAAGGCGATGAACGAGCATGACATGCAGCCGTCCGAGCCGGTCACCATTGTTCTGTCGCAGAGCGGCTGGGTGCGCAGCGCCAAAGGCCACGATATCGACGCGCCGGGGCTGAGCTACAAAGCGGGCGACAGCTTCAAAGCGGCGGTGAAAGGCAAGAGCAACCAGCCGGTGGCGTTTATCGACTCCACCGGCCGCAGCTACGCCATCGACCCGATTACGCTGCCTTCCGCGCGCGGGCAGGGCGAGCCGCTCACCGGCAAGCTGACGCTGCCGCCGGGCGCGACGGTTGACCATATGCTGATGGAAGCCGATGATCAGAAGCTGCTGCTGGCGTCTGATGCGGGCTACGGCTTTATCTGTACCTTCAACGATCTGGTTTCCCGCAACCGTGCCGGTAAGGCGCTGATTAGCCTGCCGGACAACGCTCACGTGATGGCACCGCTGGTGATCGAGAACGAAAGCGACATGCTGCTGGCGATCACCACCGCCGGACGCATGCTGATGTTCCCGGTCAGCGATCTGCCTGAGCTGTCAAAAGGCAAGGGCAACAAGATCATCAACATCCCGTCGGCGGAGGCCGCGAAAGGCGAAGATGGCCTGGCGCACCTCTTCCTGCTGCCGCCGCAGAGCACGCTGACCATTCACGTCGGCAAGCGCAAAATCAAGCTTCGTCCGGAAGAGCTGCAGAAGGTGGTGGGTGAGCGCGGTCGCCGCGGCTCGCTGATGCGCGGTCTGCAGCGTATCGATCGCGTGGAGATTGACTCTCCTGCACGCAGCACCGCGGGTGACAGCGAAGAGTAATGTCGTGATATCCCCCTCTGTCCGGAGGGGGAATTTCAATAAAATTTCCCGTAAAATCGTTGTTAATTCGTGCGTTGCGATTAACAATACGCGCTCGTAATAAAGTCCTTACCTGGCCACAGGTGAAGTATAATTGTCAGCTGTTGGGGCTTCAGAGGTCGCTATGCTATATATTGTTCGTCTTATTCTTACCGTTATCTACTGCATTCTGGTCTGTATTTTCGGCTCTATTTATTGCCTGTTCAGCCCGCGTAATCCGAAGCATGTCGCCACCTTTGGCCATATGTTCGGGCGTCTTGCGCCGCTGTTTGGTCTGAAAGTTGAAAAACGTCTGCCGGAAGGGGCGGAGAATTTCGGTAACGCCATCTATATCGCCAACCATCAGAACAACTACGATATGGTGACGGCCTCTAATATCGTGCTTCCACCGACCGTGACGGTGGGCAAAAAAAGCCTGCTATGGATCCCGTTTTTTGGTCAGCTTTACTGGCTTACCGGTAACCTGCTGATCGACCGTAATAACCGTGCAAAAGCGCACAGCACCATTGCGGAAGTGGTGAATCATTTTAAAAAGCGCAAAATTTCAATCTGGATGTTCCCGGAAGGGACGCGTAGCCGCGGCCGCGGCCTGCTGCCGTTTAAAACCGGGGCGTTTCATGCCGCAATTGCGGCAGGTGTTCCAATTATTCCTGTGTGCGTTTCCAATACTTCGAATAAGATTAATCTTAACCGCCTGAATAACGGGCTGGTGATTGTCGAAATGCTGCCACCCGTCGATACCAGCAAATACGGTAAAGACCAGGTGCGCGAGCTGGCAGCGCACTGCCGTGAGCTGATGGCTCAGCATATTGCGCAGCTCGACAAAGAAGTCGCAGAGAGAGAAGCCGCCGGGAAGATTTAATCCGGCGTTGAAGGGAAAACGAATTCCCGCGTTGTTAGTCGTTTCAGATGGAGCTTATATGTCACTCAGTCGGCGTCAGTTTATTCAGGCTTCCGGGATCGCCCTTTGTGCGGGTGCGATGCCGCTGACAGCCAGCGCCGCCGGGCAGCAACAGCCGCTGCCTATTCCGCCATTAATTGAATCTCGTCGCGGTCAGCCGCTTTTCCTGACGCTGCAGCGCAGCCACTGGTCCTTCACCCAGGGGACGCGCGCGCCGGTCTGGGGCATTAACGGACGTTACCTTGGGCCGACCATACGCGTGTGGAATGGCGATGACGTTAAGCTCATCTACAGTAACCGTACCCCTGAAAATGTCGCCATGACCATCAGCGGCCTGCAGGTGCCTGGACCGCTGATTGGCGGCGCGGCGCGCATGATGTCACCCAGCGCCGACTGGGCGCCTGTTCTGCCGATTCGCCAGAGTGCGGCAACCCTGTGGTATCACGCCAACACCCCTAACCGCACGGCGCAGCAGGTTTATAACGGCCTGGCAGGAATGTGGCTGGTGGAAGATGAGGTCAGCAAATCCCTGCCGATCCCGAACCACTACGGCGTGGATGACTTCCCGATTATCATCCAGGACAAGCGTCTGGATAATTTCGGTACGCCGGAATACAGCGAGCCGGGCAGCGGTGGCTTCGTCGGCGATACGCTGTTGGTCAACGGCGCGCAAAGCCCGTATGTCGAGGTCTCGCGCGGCTGGGTGCGCCTGCGCCTGCTCAACGCGTCCAACTCGCGCCGCTATCAGCTGCAAATGAGCGATGGCCGTCCGCTGCACGTGATCTCCGGCGACCAGGGCTTTTTACCGGCCCCGGTGTCCGTCAAACAGCTGGCGCTCTCGCCGGGAGAACGTCGCGAAGTTCTCATTGATATGACCAACGGGGATGAAGTGTCTGTCACCTGCGGTGAAGCGGCCAGCATTGTGGACCGCATTCGCGGGTTCTTTGAACCGTCGAGCATTCTTGTCTCGACCCTGGTGCTGACCCTGCGCCCGACCGGTCTGCTGCCGCTGGTGACCGATAGCCTGCCAATGCGCCTGCTGCCGCAGGAGATCATGAGCGGCTCGCCGGTGCGCAGCCGTGATATCAGCCTGGGCGACGATCCGGGCATCAACGGCGCGCTGTGGGACGTCAACCGCATCGACATTACCGCGCAGCAGGGCTCCTGGGAGCGCTGGACGGTCCGTTCAGATATGCCGCAGTCGTTCCATATTGAAGGGGTGGCATTCCTGATCCGCAACGTCAACGGTGCGATGCCGTTCCCGGAAGACCGCGGCTGGAAAGATACCGTCTGGGTGGACGGCCAGGTTGAGCTGCTTGTCTACTACGGTCAGCCTTCGTGGCCGCATTTCCCGTTCCTGTTCCACAGCCAGACGCTGGAGATGATGGACAGGGGCTCTGTGGGGCAGATGCTGATCAACCCTGCGCCATAATCCTGACATTCCCGGTTCGCCGGGAATGGTTTATGCCCGCCAGAAAAAGCGCGAGAACAGAATCAGCACCGGGTAAATTTCCAGACGCCCCAGGATCATCGCCGCGCACATCAGTAGTTTTGCCCCCTCTGTTAACGTGCCAAACGTCGACGCCGTCTCCCCAAACCCCAGCCCCATGTTGTTGATGCAGGCGGCGACCGTTGCGAATGCGGTGAACAGGTCGTAGCCCATCAGATTGAGCGACCAGACAAAAAAGCCCGTGATCATGACGTAGAGAAAAAAGAAGCTCCATACCGAGCGCAGGACGCGTTCATTCACTACGCTTTTGCCCACCTTAATGCTCAGCAGCGCTCTCGGATGCGCCAGCTGGTTCATCTCCTGAATACTCTGCTTGAACATAATGAGAAAACGCAGGGCTTTGATCCCGCCGCAGGTCGAGCCTACGCAGCCGCCAAAAAAGCTGGCGCTCAACAGCAGGAAAATGGTGTGTGCGGGCCATTGGGCATAGTCGGCGGTCGAAAGGCCGTTATCGGTCATCATCGAACTGGCAAGGAAGAAGGCGTGCACCAGGCTATCCGTGGCGTTGTACATCCCGGCATGCCAGACCTGCCAGGCGGTGATGACAATAATCACCGCGGCGGCGCTCAGAAAGAATTTAACCTCCGGGCTGCGGCGAATCGGTTTCAGGGTGCGTCTGACAATGGCGACGTACCAGAGGGTGAAGTTGAACGCGGAGAGCAGTGAAAACGCCCCGGCGACCAGCTCAATCGCGTGGCTGTCATAAAACCCAATGCTCTCGCTGCGGGTGGAGAACCCGCCCAGCGACACGGTCGACAGCCCGTGACAGAGGGCGTCAAAAAATGACATTCCCGCCAGCCAGTAGGCCAGGGTGCAGGCCACGCCCAGCGCGAAGTAGGTCACCCACAGCGTGCGCGCGGTATCGGCAAGGCGGGGAGTCAGACGCTCCTCCTTGAACGGCCCCGGCATCTCTGACTGATAGAGCTTCATGCCACCAATGCCCAGCAGCGGCAGGACCGCGACGGCCAGCACGATGACGCCTAACCCGCCAATGAAATTCAGCTGTGCGCGGTAATAAAGGTACGACTTAGGCAGGGCGCTGACGTCCCCGATCACCGTTGCCCCAGTGGTGGTGATCCCGGAAACCCCTTCAAAGAGCGCGTCGGCAAAGGAGAGCCGTAGCCCGTCATCCATCCAGAGCGGCATGGCGCTAATGAATGAAAACAGCAGCCAGAACAGCACGATAATCACAAACCCGTCGCGGGTGCGCAGCTGTATGCCGGCGTGACGGGTTGCCCGCCAGGTTAACCCTCCGAGAGTAAAAAAGGTTAAAAAGGTGGTCAGAAAGGCAAAGTAGGTCCGCTCTTTATTCAGCAGGGCGATAACCATCGGCGGCAGCATGGAAAGGCTGTACAGCAGAACCAGAAAACCGCAGAGGTGAAGGACAACCCGCAGCTGGGATACATGTAACGAATCGTTGGGCTTCACGACAGAGCTCCGCGCAATAACACGTTCCGGGGCAAATCACCGGAAAATATAGTGAATATTATGATTCAAAATTATCAGGGCGCCGTATTTTAACGACTTCCCCGAATATCTGCCTGCTTCCTGCATCCTTTTCTTCAAATCTGGCGGATGAACAGCGTATAATCCCGCTCCTTTTGTCTATTTTTTCTTCGGAAGCATTATGAGCGCAATTTCCCTGATCCAGCCGGATCGTGACCTCTTCTCCTGGCCCCAGTACTGGGCGGCCTGCTTTGGACCGGCGCCATTCCTGCCGATGTCCCGGGAAGAGATGGACCAACTGGGCTGGGACAGCTGCGACATCATTCTGGTCACGGGCGATGCCTACGTTGACCATCCGAGCTTCGGTATGGCCATCTGTGGCCGTATGCTTGAGGCGCAGGGCTTCCGCGTGGGGATCATCTCCCAGCCTGACTGGAACAGCAAAGACGACTTTATGCGTCTGGGTAAACCGAACCTGTTCTTCGGCGTGACCGCAGGCAACATGGATTCGATGATCAACCGCTACACCGCCGACCGTAAGCTGCGCCATGACGATGCCTATACGCCGGATAACGTGGCGGGCAAACGCCCCGACCGCGCAACCCTGGTCTATACCCAGCGCTGTAAAGAAGCCTGGAAAGACGTGCCGGTGATCCTGGGCGGCATCGAGGCGAGCCTGCGCCGCACCGCCCACTACGACTACTGGTCAGATACCGTACGCCGCTCGGTGCTGGTGGATTCCAAAGCCGATATGCTGATTTACGGTAACGGCGAGCGTCCGCTGGTGGAAGTGGCGCACCGTCTGTCGCAGGGTGAGCCGGTTAGCAGCATCCGCGACGTGCGCAATACCGCCATTATGGTGAAAGAGGCGCTGCCGGGCTGGAGCGGGGTGGATTCCCGCATCATTGATATGCCGGGCAAAATCGACCCGATCCCGCACCCGTACGGCGAAGATCTGCCGTGTGCCGATAACAAGCCGGTTGAGCCGAAAAAAGCGGAAGCGAAGGCTATCGTTGTGCAGCCGCCGCGCCCGAAACCGTGGGAAAAGACCTACGTGCTGCTGCCGTCCTACGAGAAGGTGAAAGCCGACAAGGTGCTCTACGCGCACGCGTCCCGTATTCTGCACCATGAAACCAACCCTGGCTGCGCCCGCGCGCTGATGCAGAAGCACGGCGAGCGCTTTATCTGGATCAACCCGCCGGCGATCCCGCTCTCCACCGAAGAGATGGACAGCGTCTTTGCGCTGCCGTACAAACGCGTTCCGCACCCGGCGTACGGCAACGCCCGTATCCCGGCGTATGAGATGATCCGCTTTTCGATCAACATCATGCGCGGCTGCTTCGGCGGCTGTTCGTTCTGCTCCATTACCGAGCACGAAGGCCGTATTATCCAGAGCCGCTCTGAAGATTCGATCATCAATGAGATCGAAGCTATTCGCGACTCGGTGCCGGGCTTTACCGGCGTGATTTCCGACCTTGGCGGCCCAACCGCGAACATGTACATGCTGCGCTGCAAGTCGCCGCGCGCGGAGCAAACCTGCCGTCGCCTCTCCTGCGTCTATCCGAGCATTTGCGAGCATATGGACACCAACCACGAGCCGACGATCAACCTCTACCGCCGCGCGCGCGACCTGAAGGGCATCAAGAAGATCCTGATCGCGTCCGGAGTACGTTACGACATCGCCGTGGAAGATCCGCGCTACATCAAAGAGCTGGCGACGCACCACGTCGGCGGCTATCTGAAGATTGCGCCGGAGCACACCGAGGAAGGCCCGCTGTCGAAAATGATGAAGCCGGGCATGGGCAGCTACGATCGCTTTAAAGAGCTGTTCGATACCTATTCAAAGCAGGCGGGTAAAGAGCAGTATTTGATCCCATACTTCATCTCCGCCCACCCGGGCACGCGCGATGAAGACATGGTGAACCTGGCGCTGTGGCTGAAGCAGCGTCGCTTCCGTCTGGATCAGGTGCAGAACTTCTATCCGTCACCGCTCGCCAACTCGACGACCATGTATTACACCGGCAAGAACCCGCTGAGTAAGATTGGCTACAAGAGTGAAGAGGTGGTGGTGCCGAAAGGGGATAAACAGCGTCGTCTGCATAAAGCGCTGCTGCGTTACCACGATCCGAAAAACTGGCCGCTGATCCGTCAGGCGCTGGAAGAGATGGGTAAAAAACACCTGATCGGCTCGCGCCGCGACTGTCTGGTACCGGCCCCGACGCTGGAGGAGATGCGCGAAGCGCGTCGCCAGAACCGCAATACGCGCCCGGCGCTGACCAAGCATACGCCAATCGTGCATCAGCGTTCGAACGGTAATTCGAGTGTGAAGAAGCCCGTGAAGCGCAAAGCGTAAATAAAAAACCCCGGCAAGCCGGGGTTTTTTATTTCGACACGTAGGCCGGGTAAGGCGAAGCCGCCACCCGGCTTTTTTACGCGACTACCCGCCAAACTGATCAGGGTCAGGGCCTAAACGTTTACCCTTATCCAGCTTCGCAATCTCACCCAGCTCTTCTTTGTCCAGACGGAAATCCCAGACGTCGAAGTTTTCGGCGATGCGCGACGGCGTGACCGATTTCGGAATGACCACCAGGCCGTTGTCCAGATGCCAGCGAATGACGATTTGCGCCGGGGTTTTACCGTATTTATCCGCCAGCTCACGGATAATCTTTTGATCGAATACCCCTTCGCCGCCCTGCGCCAGCGGGCTCCAGGACTCGGTCTGGATTTTATGCGTGGCGTTCCAGGCATGAAGCTGGCGCTGCTGCATCAGCGGGTGCAGCTCGATCTGGTTAATCACTGGCGCAACGCCAGTCTCGTCAATCAGCCGCTGCAGGTGATGAACCTGGAAATTACAGACGCCGATGCTTTTCACCAGCCCCTCTTTCTGCAGTTCAATCATCCCTTTCCAGGCGTCAACGTAGTGATCGATAGCCGGAACCGGCCAGTGCATCAGCCAGAGATCGACGAAATCGAGCTGGAGTTTCTCCAGGCTCTCCTCCAGCGCTTCGCGGGGCCGTTTTTGATCGTCGTTCCACAGTTTCGTGGTGATGAATAACTCATCGCGGGGGACGCCGGCGCTGGCCAGTGCCTTACCCACGCCGTCCTCGTTTTTATATGCGGCGGCGGTATCAATGGACCGATAGCCGACTTCCAGGGCTTTATGAATGGCGGAGACGACCTCGTCGTTACCGGCTTTCCATACACCTAGCCCCAGCTGGGGCATCACGTTGCCGTCCTGCAGCTTGATTACGGTTTGGTTTGCCATTTTTCCTCCTTCAGGTGCGCATCGCCGGAGGGTTCCTCCGGCGATGGGTTGTGCATTAAGTCTGGACGAAATGTCAAAAAACGAAAGTCGGGAGGGCAAAAACGCTTAGCGTGCCGCTTCGTAGATGCGACGGCTGACGTCCAGCGTAATGTCGCCGTGCTCGCCCAGGTGGGTCATGCCGTGTTCTTCGAGTTTCGCCAGCAGGGCAGGGATGGAGCTGCCGTCCAGACCGTAGCCAGAGAGACGCGTTGGCACGCCCAGACCTTCAAAGAAGCTGCGGGTCGCTTCGATGGCGGCATCAATACGCGCATCGTCAGAACCCTCGGTGATGTTCCACACGCGTTCTGCGTACTGCAGCAGTTTGGCACGCTTGGTGTCCCGCTTTTCGTTCCACAGCGCAGGCAGCACAACGGCCAGCGTTTGCGCGTGGTCCAGACCGTGCATCGCCGTCAGCTCGTGGCCCAGCATGTGGGTTGCCCAGTCCTGCGGTACGCCAGCACCGATCAGGCCGTTCAGCGCCTGCGTTGCCGCCCACATGACGTTGGCACGCACGTCGTAATTTTCCGGCTCTTTCAGCGCTTTCGGACCTTCTTCGACGAGCGTCAGCAGAATGCCTTCCGCGAAGCGATCCTGAATTTTGGCATCTACCGGATACGTGACGTACTGCTCAACGGTATGAACAAAGGCATCGACCACGCCGTTCGCCACCTGACGCGCAGGCAGGGTGTAGGTGTAAACCGGATCCAGGATCGCGAACACAGGTTGAACATGTTCGTTCATGAAGGCCTGTTTGTCGCCGGTGGTTTTGCGGGAGATCACCGCGCCCTTGTTGGATTCAGAGCCGGTGGCCGGCAGGGTCAGCACGGAGCCCATCGGGATGGCGCTTTTAATGTCGCTGCCGCGAGTTTCCAGAATGTGCCACGGATCGATGCCGTCAGCGTAGTGCGCTGCCGCCGCGATGAATTTGGTGCCGTCCAGCACGGAGCCGCCGCCGACGGCCAGCAGGAAGGTGATCTTCTCTTCGCGGGCGATTTTCACCGCGTTCATCAGCGTTTCGTAAGACGGATTTGGCTCGATGCCGCCGAACTCTCGCACGTCCAGACCGTTCAGGGCACTGTAAACCTGATCCAGCACGCCGGTTTTTTTCACGCTGCCGCCACCGTAGGTGATCAGTACGCGGGCGTCAGCGGGGATCTGGGCGCGCAGATCGGCGATAGCGTCTTTACCAAACAGAATGCGGGTTGGGGTGTGAAGATTAAAGTTGTTCATTGCTCGTTCCCTTTAGTGGGTGAAAAACCGTGGTGGCGCAGAGGGCGACCTGATGCTGCACATTGTGTCTGTCCGGGGCTATCCTCTCAATGCACATTCCTGCCGATGTCTTGCCCATTTCTACAGAGCGCTGGAGAAAGCGCGGAAAACGACGCACACTGTCAACGTCGGAAACCGTACCCGGAGTAACGTAATATGAACCGTGAAGCGATCTGCCATCAGCTAACTGCGCAGATTAAAAGACTGATAGATAAAGAAAATGGTGTCAGCGATCTGCTTCCTGACATTCGCCTGCTTTATGGCACGCAGCCCGGGACGCGCACGCCGGTCATGTACCAGCCGGGCATCGTTTTTCTCTTCTCGGGCCATAAAATTGGCTATATCAACGAGCGCGTGTTCCGCTACGACACCAATGAATATCTGCTCCTGACGGTACCTTTACCCTTCGAATGTGAAACCTTCGCGACAGAGGCCGTTCCGCTGGCCGGTATTCGCGTCAACGTCGATATTCTTCAGCTGCAGGAGCTGCTGATGGAGATTGGCGAAGATGAGTTCTTCCAGCCGTCTATGGCGTCGAGCGGGATTAACTCGGCGACGCTGTCGGAAGAGATCCTCTGCGCCATTGAACGTCTGCTGGACGTGATGGAAAGGCCGCTGGACGCGCGTATTCTGGGCAAGCAGATCGTCCGCGAAATTCTCTACCATGTGCTGCTGGGCCCGGGCGGCGGGGCATTACTGGCTCTGGTGAGCCGACAGACCCACTTCAGCCTGATAAGCCGCGTGCTCAAGCGCATTGAAAGCCAGTACACGGAGAACCTCAGCGTCGACCAGCTGGCGGCGGAAGCGAACATGAGCGTCTCGGCGTTTCATCATAACTTCAAGTCGGTGACCAGCACCTCGCCGCTGCAGTACCTTAAAACCTACCGGTTGCATAAGGCGCGGATGCTGATGATCCACGACGGCATGAAGGCCAGCGCGGCGGCAATGCGGGTGGGTTACGAAAGCGCGTCGCAGTTCAGTCGGGAGTTTAAGCGCTATTTCGGCGTCACGCCGGGAGAAGATGCATCACGCATCCGAACCATGCAGGGAGCTTAAGCTTTTTCCTCTCCCCTATGGGGAGAGGGTCAGGGTGAGGGGATTACGCGCTGCAGTACTTCTTCTTAATCACCACCGCGATGGTTCCCACCAGACCCGCCACCAGCAGGAACATCGGCAGCACCATCAGGAAGGTCATCACCTGATCTTCATGGTGTTTCACAAAAGGGATCATATTCAGCGCATAGCCAAGCGTGGTGACTACACCCACCCACAGCAGGGCGCTCAGCCAGTTGAAGAACTGGAAGCGGCGGTTCGACAGACCGGAAATGCCCGCCATCGTCGGCAGAAGGGTGCGAACAAACGCCAGGAAACGCCCCGCCAGCAATGCCAGCAGGCCGTGGCGATCGAACATGCAGGTCGCACGCTGATGATATTTATGCGGTAACTGCGCCAGCCAGCCTTTTACGACGCGGGTATTCCCGAGCCAGCGGCCCTGAAGATAGCTCAGCCAGCAGCCCAGGCTGGCTGCGGAGGTGAGAATAACCATCGTTGGCGTGAAGTCCATGACGCCTTTCCCGATTAACGCCCCGGCAAGTAAAAGCAGGCTGTCACCGGGTAAAAACGAGGCTGGCAGTAATCCATTTTCCAGAAACAGAGTTGCGAACATCACGAGGTAAACGATACCAACGATGTGAGGATCCGCCAGCGCGGCAAAGTCGTGATGCCAAAGCGCCGCGATAATATCTTGAATAACAGCCATGGACTTTCCTGTGGAACAGCAGATATAGCGCTATTGTACTCCCTTATTCGCCCGTCGGGTTTGATCCCGGGCGCAACTCATGCAGACTTTTCTCATTGCCGTGTCCACAAAAGCGTCCAGAGAGTACATTTTCAGCCAGCACTCTACACGATACGCTCGAACCCTGCTGCTAAATCGGCAATCAGATCGTCAACGTTTTCTAAACCGATATGCAGTCGAATCAGGGTACCGCTGAAGTCCACTTCACCGCCGGGACGCAGAGCCGCAACCTGTTCCGGCTGATTAGGCAGGATCAGGGATTCAAAACCGCCCCAGGAGTAGGCCATGCTGAAGAGGGTAAAATTATCCAGATAGCTCGCCAGCTCGTCGTTATCCAATCGTTTTTTCAGCACGAATGAGAACAAACCGCTGCTGCCCGTAAAGTCACGCTGCCAGAATTCGTGGCCTTTACTGCCCGGTAGCGCGGGATGATTCACGCGCTCAACCTGCGGATGCTGCGCCAGCCATTCGGCCACCTTCAGGCTGCTTTCATGGTGCTGACGCAGGCGAACGCCCAGCGTGCGGAGTCCGCGGCTGGTCATGTAGGCCGTATCTGCATCCACCATCTGGCCCATCAGGTAGGCATTTTCACGCAGCTGATCCCAGCAGCGCGCGTTGGAAACCGCGGTGCCAATCATGCCGTCAGAGTGGCCAATCAGGTATTTCGTCGCCGCCTGAATCGAGATATCAATGTCGAATTCCAGCGCTTTAAACAGCACGCCCGCCGCCCAGGTGTTGTCGATCATCACGATCGCCTCTGGGGCTTTGCTACGCACGGCCTTCACGATAGCCGGCACGTCGTGAACTTCCATGGTGAGCGATCCCGGAGATTCCAGGAACACAATGCGCGTGTTTGGCTGAATAAGTTCGGCAATGCCTTCGCCAATCAGCGGGTCGAACCAGCCGGTCGTTACGCCGAGCTTGCTGAGGATTTTGGTACAGAAGTCCTGGCTGGGTTCATAGGCGGTGTTGGTCATCAGGATATGGTCGCCCTGTTCCACAAACGCCAGAATGGTGTTGGCGACCGCCGCCGCCCCGCACGGGAACAGCGCGCAGCCCGCGCCACCTTCCAGCTCGCACATCGCCTCCTGCAGCGAAAAATGGGTTAGCGTGCCGCGACGGCCATAAAACAACCCGCCTTTCGCGCGATTGCGCGTGGCAATTTTTTTCTCCTCAACGGTATCAAACACCAGCGAGGAGGCTCGTTGAATCACGCTGTTGACCGATCCCTGCGTATATTTTTTGCTGCGTCCTGCCTGTACCAGCGTGGTATCAAGATGCTTCTTTGTCATGTTCGCTAACCCTGTTTTTATACGTCTGGACGTCCAGACTACCACGATTGGAAAAAACTGCACCCCGAGGCTTATCGAATAAGCAGAAAATATTAGCAAAAATTCGCATAAGAAATTTTTACTGCGTAAGCGCAAGGAAAGTGAGCGAAAATTACGGCACCATGCAAATACTAATGAGAACTACTATCAATTCGACGACGTTTTGATATTATTACGCTCAGATTTTGTGATTTGCGTCCTGGAGATACAGAGTGGGTAATAATTTGATGCAGACGGATCTCTCCGTTTGGGGCATGTATCAGCATGCTGACATCGTGGTTAAGATTGTGATGATCGGCCTGATTCTGGCGTCCGTTGTCACCTGGGCTATTTTCTTCAGCAAGAGCGCCGAGCTGCTTTCTCAGAAGCGCCGCCTTAAGCGGGAACAGCAGCAGCTGGCAGAAGCCCGCTCTCTGGATCAGGCTGCAGATATGACCTCATCCTTCCACGCGAAAAGCCTGACCACCCTGTTAGTGAATGAAGCACATAACGAGCTGGAACTCTCCGCTGGCAGTGAAGATAACGAAGGCATCAAAGAACGTACCGGTTTCCGCCTGGAACGTCGCGTTGCGGCCGTTGGCCGACACATGGGACGCGGCAATGGTTATCTGGCGACCATCGGCGCGATCTCACCGTTTATCGGTCTTTTCGGAACGGTCTGGGGCATCATGAACAGCTTTATCGGTATCGCGCAGACCCAAACCACCAACCTGGCGGTCGTGGCGCCGGGTATCGCAGAAGCGCTGTTGGCGACGGCAATCGGTCTGGTTGCCGCTATCCCGGCGGTGGTCATCTACAACATCTTCGCGCGTATGATTGGCAGCTACAAAGCCACGCTGGGTGACGTTGCCGCGCAGGTTCTGCTGCTGCAAAGCCGCGATCTCGACCTGAACGCCAGCTCGGTTAAGCCGGTGCACGCGGCGTCTAAACTGCGCGCAGGTTAAGAGTATGGCGATGCGTCTAAACGAAAATCTGGACGATAACGGCGAAATGCATGAAATCAACGTGACGCCGTTTATCGACGTCATGCTGGTTCTGCTGATTATCTTCATGGTGGCCGCACCGCTGGCGACGGTGGATGTGAAGGTTAATCTGCCTGCCTCTTCCAGCCAGCCCCAGCCGCGCCCGGAGAAGCCTATCTACCTGTCGGTGAAGGCGGATAAATCCATGTTCCTCGGGAATGACCCGGTGACGGCCGACTCGGTCATCCCGGCGCTGGAGCAGCTTACGGGCGGTAAGAAAGACACCACGGTCTTCTTCCGTGCGGATAAAACCGTTGATTATGAAACCATGATGAAGGTAATGGACACGCTGCATCAGGCGGGTTACCTGAAGATTGGACTGGTCGGCGAAGAGAAAGCGGCCTCGAAGTGATAAAGAAGCTGGCGAAAGCCGGCTTTTTTTATGCCTGCCGGTTTATGCGTTTTTGCTATCCGTCGGTGCGGTAGAGGGGGTTGCCAGCGCGTCCTCATCAAGCGCAACGCAGGTGACGTTTGAGGTACGGTACTCACCGTCGGACAGCTTGCGCGTCAGACGCAGGGTGGCGATTTCTCTGGCAAGCAGATATTGATAATTGGCCTCAAGACGTCCCAGCAGCTTCTCTTTCAGTTCTGGCCGCTGCTCTATAATGGCGTTCATCACGGCACCGTAAATTTCTTCTTTGACCTGTAGCGGATAAATTTCACGGCGATTCTGCCATTTCAGACGAACCAGCGTCGCCGGGATCGATACCAGGTCTTGCGTAATACGCGTCATCTCGTCATTTTTTGTGTTTCTCAGTGCGTCGAGATTTTGCTTTAAGATAAATTCATCACTTTTTTTATCTTCTAAAGTCAAATAAACGTCGTTGTTTTTAACTTCTTTCACGTTAATCTTCCCCCAGGCTATAAAAAATTGGGTTGTTTTTTTCGCGCGTAATTAAATTAAGCCAAATTTCATTGCCCGCTTCATTAATTTCTTCGGTTTTCTCGGCCATTATTTGACTTAGTTTCTGGGCATCTATTTCACCCTCGGCCTGCAGGTCATTCAACAGGTGGACAAAGGCTTCAATTTTTATGGCGCGAAATAAGCGGTCTTTTATATGGCGATCGTGCTCTTCCAGCAACATATTTCGGGATTTGCCAGTTCGGGAAACACCAATTAATATATCGGGCTCGAAATCAGAGAGCTTTCTTTTCCCCTGAGTGAAACTGGCCTCTTTTTCTGCTTCCGTCGGTTGCTGTTCCACAGGCGTAATGTGGTACTTAGCCGGGACGAGATAGTCGGGCAGCATTTTTAATTTCCTTTATTTTCAACAGGGTGGGGTTGGTAAAGGCGTGAGATTCGTTGACAATATCATGAGGCAAATTTAAAATCAAAAAAAATGGAGCCTACCCATGAACAGCATCTTTTTTACGGTCATCACATTACTATTACTGACCGCTGGTGTGCTTTTATTGATGCAGGAGTTCAATAAAACGAAAGTGTCGAAAGACACCAGTGAACCCCCGCAACCTGAACTGATGACAAAAGAGGAAGGGGAAGACCATTTCTCTGTATTGATGAACTCCGTTACGCCTGTCTGGTACTGGCGGGTGAACCACGAATATATCGACTTTTTACACGCGACAATTAAGCGCATGAAAATGTCGGAAATTAATGATACGCCCGGACTGTTTGAGGCGCAGCGTCGCTGTAGCGATCTGAATTCAGCAGTCTATAAATATTATGACAATATTAAAAAGCGCTGCCTTAACGGCGAGAAGGTCTCTTATTCCGATCTGGACGTATTAAATTTGCGCCAGTGTTTTCGCGAGTTCAGTCTGGAAGCCTATCCTGAACTGGTGGCGCTTGTCTGGCCGGAGTACGCACGTCCCGAGGTTAACCCAGACAACGTCTGAGTGACGTACCGTTGAGTTATTGCAAACAGCCAGCGCCGTTGAGATATACTGGGCGCTGGTTTCTTTTGCAAACAGGACTTTATGGAACGCTTTTTTGAAAATGCCATGTACGCCTCTCGCTGGATACTGGCCCCCGTCTATTTTGGCCTCTCGCTGGCACTTATCGCGCTGACGATTAAGTTCTTTCAGGAAATCTGGCATGTTCTGCCGAACATTTTTTCTATTGCCGAAGCGGATTTGATTCTGGTTCTGCTGTCGCTGGTGGATATGACCCTGGTGGGCGGGCTGCTGGTGATGGTGATGTTCTCCGGCTACGAGAATTTTGTCTCCCAGCTCGATATCGACGAGCGTAAAGAGAAGCTCAGCTGGCTGGGCAAAATGGATGCTTCGTCGCTGAAGAATAAAGTGGCCGCGTCGATTGTGGCGATCTCCTCTATCCACCTGCTACGCGTGTTTATGGACGCGAAGAACGTGCCGGATAACAAACTGATGTGGTACGTCATTATCCACCTGACGTTTGTGCTGTCTGCGTTTGTGATGGGGTATCTGGATAAGATCAGTAAGAAGTAAACTACATCTAATACCTCTCACCCCTCCCTCTCCCCAAAGGGGAGAGGGAGAAAAGCCGCACCGAGCAGTTCCCTCTCCCCTTTGGGGAGAGGGTTAGGGTTAGGGTGAGGGGGGAAGGCATCAGACCGCACTATTTATCCGACGACGTCTGCCACAGATTCAACTCCCCATCCGCAACATGCTGGTCAATCCGCTTGAGTTCGTCCTCCGTAAAGCGCAGGTTTTCCAGCGCCTGAACATTCTCTTCCAGCTGTTCCGGGCGGCTTGCGCCAATCAGCACGGACGTCACGCGCGCATCTTTCAGCAGCCAGCTTAGCGCCATCTGCGCCATGGTTTGTCCGCGCGCCTGCGCCATCTCATTCAGCAGGCGAAGGCTGCTCAGGTTGGCGTCGGTCAGCATCTTCTGCGTCAGGCCGCGCGCTTTATTCCCTTCGCGCTGCATGCGTGAACCTTCAGGAATACCGTTCAGGTATTTTCCGGTCAGCAGCCCCTGCGCCAGCGGGGTAAAGGCAATACACCCCGTACCGTTTGCTTCGAGCGCATCCAGCAGGCCGGTCTTATCGACCCAGCGGTTAAGGAGGTTATAGGACGGCTGGTGGATCAGCAGGGGGATCTTCCACTCGCGCAGCAGCTCGGCCATTTTTTGCGTGCGCCCGGTTGAGTAGGAGGAAATGCCCACATACAGCGCTTTCCCACTCTGCACCGCCTGTGCCAGCGCGGAGGCCGTCTCTTCCATCGGCGTGTTTTCATCCACGCGGTGGGAATAGAAAATATCCACGTATTCGACGCCCAGGCGCTTCAGGCTTTGATCGAGGCTGGCGAGCAGATATTTGCGTGAACCGCCCGAACCGTACGGCCCCGGCCACATGTCGTAACCCGCCTTGGTGGAGATAATCAGCTCGTCGCGGTACGCGGCAAAGTCCTCACGCAGCAGGTGGCCGAAATTCTCCTCCGCGCTGCCCGGCGGCGGGCCATAGTTATTGGCGAGATCGAAATGGGTGATGCCGAGGTCGAAGGCTTTTCGCAGCAGCGCGCGCTGGGCGTCAAGAGGCTGGACGTGGCCGAAACTATGCCACAGTCCCAGCGACAGCGCGGGCAGGCGAAGGCCACTTTTACCGCAATAACGATATTGCATACTCTCATAGCGGCCAGGGTAAGGGTGCCAGGACATGATGTCTCCTTTCTTATTGATGAATTTTTCGAAACAACGTTTTCATCTGAACTTACCACATCGCAAATGACATCCCTAAGCTCGGAACTAATGATTAACGACTGCTGTGCGACCAGTGAAGCCACGCTAATTAAAAATGATCACAAAACGTTATAATTTCCCTCTTTCCTGCCGATAACGAGAGTAGTACTCGCCTCTGGGCGAACTCACCCTCACGGCAAGGAAGACTTATGAATATGCTCCGTAATTTCACGATCCGTTTCGTCATGCTGACGATTCTCGGGATCTTTTGTTTAATGTGGGCGGGCGTTGGGTTGTACAGCACCTGGTCCCTTTCTCGCGTATCAGATGGCAATGAAGTCGACCGCCAGCTGGTTAAACAGATGACGGTACTCAGCCAGGGTAACGATCAATATTTCCGCTTTGTGACCCGTCTGAGCCGCGCAATGGAAGTCAAAGCCGCAGGCGGCACGCCGGATCTGTCCTCTGCCCAACAGGCGCTGGATAACATGGGCAAGAAACTGGCCGAGATGAAGGCGATCTCCCCAGGCCCGATGGATGAGCAGATCTCTTCCAGGGTGATTGGCACCTGGCAGGCGCTGCTTGAACAGGGCGTAACGCCGCAAATGCAGCAGGCGAAGCAGGGGGCTCTGGAGGGGTATCGCCAGCAGGCCAACAACGTCACGCCGCCGCTGAGCCGCGCGTTTGGTGCGGCCGCTGAGGAGTTCAACAATGCCGCCGCGAAGTCGCTCGACAGCACCCGCGTGGTGGTGGACGGCCTGACAAGCATGACCCGCACGGTGATTATCGTTGCCACGATTATCGGCCTGCTGATCCTGCTTTTCACCGACCGTTACCTGGTGGCGATGCTGGTCAAACCGCTGGATCGCATTCGCCAGCAGTTCCGCCAGATTGCCCAGGGCGATCTCAGCCAGCCCATTGAGCCGTTCGGCCGCAACTGCGTGGGCCAGCTGGTGCCGCTGCTGAGCGCTATGCAGGACAGCCTGCGCGAAGCGGTCAGCACGATCCGCTCCGGCAGTGAAAATATCTGGCGCGGCGCGACGGAAATCTCCAGCGGTAACAACGATCTCTCTTCCCGTACCGAAGAGCAGGCGGCTGCGCTGGAAGAGACGGCAGCCAGCATGGAACAGCTGACCGCCACGGTGAAACTAAATGCGGAAAGCGCGCGTCAGGCCAGCCAGCTGGCCGATGTGGCCTCAACTACCGCCAGCCGCGGCGGTTCGCTGGTGGAAGAGGTGGTGACCACCATGAGCGGTATTTCGGAAAGCTCGAAGAAAATCGCTGAAATCACTAACGTTATCAACAGCATTGCCTTCCAGACCAATATTCTGGCGCTCAATGCGGCGGTTGAAGCAGCGCGCGCGGGTGAACAGGGGCGTGGTTTCGCGGTAGTGGCAGGAGAAGTTCGCAATCTGGCAAGCCGCAGCGCCAACGCGGCAAAAGAGATTGAAGGGCTGATTACCGACTCCGTTTCCCGCGTAGAGCAGGGGGCGCAGCTGGTGAGCGACACTGGCACCACCATGGATGCGATTTTGCGCGACGTGACGGAAGTGACAACCATCATGAAGCAAATCGCTTCCGCCTCTGAGGAGCAAAGCAAGGGCATTTCGCAGGTCGGGATTGCCATTACCCAGATGGACGGCGTTACCCAGCAAAACGCCTCGCTGGTTGAAGAGGTTTCTGCCGCGGCGGCGGCGCTGGAGCGCCAAACCGAAGATCTTCAGCGCTCTGTGCAGAAGTTCCGCCTGACGGCATAACGCAGCGTATAAGGCCGCCTTGTGCGGCCTTGTATTATTAACGCCTTCCCCATTCAGCCCCTTCTGAAACTGCTATTCTTTTGCTAACCCCACTGACGTTCTGGGCTCTCTTCTTCGAGGTGTTGCTATGAACAGATCGTTATCTGTCATTCCTGTCCTTTCTTGCATTCTTCTGATGCTGTTCTCGGTTTCTGCCAGTGCGACCCAGCAGGCGCAGGAGCGGCGCGTGGCGCGTGATGTCAGGCAGGAAACCCGTGACGCGTCGCGGCAGGTGAAGCAGACCTGCGTGGCGAACAATAACCAGAGCAATCACGACTGCCGTCAGGACAAGCGTCAGATGAAACAGTCCGGAAGACAAAAAGCGCGGGACATTAAGTATTAATGCAACAGGTGAGGCGGCATGCAGGCATGTCTCTTACCGCCTTTTCCAGTAGCGTTTCGGTATGACGCTCGTCATTGATGCTTCGCCCGGCTAGAACTTTAGGGCGTATTTTGACGTGCGTCCCACGCTGGTGCGTTTAACCCTGCAGCTGCAATTCGGGAAATCGGATATCCCGTTGCGGATGCCACTTCCGCAATACGCTTAAATGAAGGGTTACCGTTTGGTGAAAGTGATTTATAGAGTGATTCGCGAGAAATGCCTGCACGTTTAGCAATGACGGTCATCCCGCCAGAGGCTTCAATCACATGTCGTAAAGCCAGCATGAACGCCTCATAGCCTCCGGGCTCGTCAATTTCAATAAAAGCCTGATGAAGATATACGGGCGCGAAATCCGGAGAATCTTTCAGGAGCTGTACCATTGCGTCATCATGAAGTACTGATTTAGCCATTCCGATTTCCTCTTATATCCTGCGCTTGTAGTCGTTGAGATACTCAACGGCCCTGTCAATATCTGCATTTTGCTTTTTTTTCGTTCCAGTCAATAGCACCAGACTCACTGCGCCATCTGCCGGATCGAAGACTTCGCTGAAATAGACGCGGTAACCTGGCCCCTGGTCAATCCTGAGTTCTGAAACGCTCTCTCTGCATGGCTTGCAATCACCATAGTTACCCGTAGACATTCTGGCGACACGTGTAGCAATCATGGCTTTAGCTATGGGATCTTTCACACTTCTCAGATATGCATCAAAAGGGTCGTACCCGTCTGCTGTGATGTAGTGTTTGACCTTAGCCATTATTGTAGCCTGTAGTTTACGATAAGCAACTGCATTGTAATCTTCAGGCTACGACAGGCAACTGTTCACAGGGTTGTGGCAGTGGGGAAGATGTGATTTCTGAAAGCGGATCGCAAAAATGTGAGACCTTGTGCGGAGGGATTACTGCATAGCAACGAGGCCGGGCTCGCAGAGCGCTGCCCGGCTGTATTTATCAGTGCGTCGCTTCACCAATCAGCGCGCCCGTGCCCGCACCAACGGCTGCACCTTTCAGCACGCTCTTGCCGGTAAGCGCTGCGGCACCTGCGCCTACGGCAGCTCCTACCGCGCCGCCCTTACGTGCGTCTTTGCCCTTTTCGCCGTTTTTGAACATGGCACCGGTACCTGCGCCTACAACGGCGCCGCCAACGGTCGATTTCAGATCTTTGCCCGTAGCCGCGCCAATCGCCGCGCCTGCTACCGCGCCAGCGGCGGTTTTGTCGATGGCCATTCCCGAGGTGGAAAAAATGAGGGCGCTGATAACCAGCGTTGTTTTAATAAGTTTCATAACAGATCCTTTGTGACTGCTGTCGGTTGAGACGTCATTTCTCACTCTCAGACGCGAGAAAAACGTCCAGATAGTGCCAGCAATACCGGCTCAACCTTTAAGCTAATCATGCCCTGGGCAAGGATCTCCGTTGCCGGGCGGGGCTCCGCCCGGCGGAACGTTACGCCTGACGCTTATCTTCCGTATTGGTCTCGAAGTCGCTCGCCGCATGGCGCTCGTGGAGCTGCTCGTTCAGCTCGCCGCTGGTGCGGTTAACGATGCGTCCGCGCTTAACGGCATGGCGATTCGCCACGTCTTTCGCCCAGCGCTGGACGTTGGTGTACTTCTCTGCATCCAGGAACTCGGCGGCGTTGTACACGCTGCCCAGCGCCACGCAGCCGAACCATGGCCAGATTGCCATATCCGCGATGGTGTACTCCTCACCCGCCACGTAGCGACCGCGCGCCAGCTGTTTATCCAGCACGTCGAACAGGCGTTTGGCTTCCATGGTAAAGCGGTCAATTGCGTACTCAATTTTTACCGGCGCGTAGTTGTAGAAGTGGCCGAAGCCGCCGCCGAGGAACGGCGCCGCACCCTGCAGCCAGAACAGCCAGTTCAGGGTCTCGGTGCGCCCCGCCGGATCTTTCGGCAGGAAGTGGCCGAATTTCTCTGCCAGATAAAGCAGGATATTGCCGGACTCAAATACGCGCGTTGGCGGGTTCGTGGAGTGGTCACGAAGCGCCGGAATTTTCGAGTTCGGGTTCACCTCAACAAACCCGCTGGAGAACTGATCGCCCTCGCCGATGCGGATCAACCATGCGTCATACTCCGCGCCCGTCACGCCCAGCGCCAGCAGCTCTTCGAGCATGATCGTCACTTTCTGACCGTTCGGTGTCCCGAGAGAATAAAGCTGCAGCGGGTGGGAGCCCACGGGCAGATCTTTCTCATGGGTCGCGCCGGAAATCGGGCGGTTAATATTGGCGAACGCGCCGCCGCCGTTCTTTTTCCATTCCCACACTTTTGGTGGCTGATACGTGTTGTCTGACATGTTGGCCTGCCTTTTGAGTGATGTGTTGAGGCAGTGTAGCAGGAGATTTGTGAAGCGTTTAACGTTGCGAGCGCAATCAATTAACCGCTATTCCTTCCGGCGCTTATATATATCAAATCCGGCATAAGCTTAATCGAAAATCGCATTTTCATAATTAATGCGTAAACCGATAAAGCTGAATATGATGCTTCAACATAAATAAAAAATGCAGTAATAAACACTTTATAAGGCAAGGAGTTAGTGAGATGCGCAAGCTTCTGTTATCGGCAGTGGTGGTTTCGCTCGCGTTAGCCCTGGCGGGCTGTGATGATGCGAAAAATAAAGAGACAAATACGCCCTCAGCGGCAAAAAACGACGCGCCAAAAGAGGGCGGTTCGCTAATTATTGGAATTACCTCCGGCGACCCGTTAGCCGTTAATCCGCTCTATGCCAGTGACCGTACGACGTTAACGATCATGCAGGCGCTCTATGCCCCGCTGTACAGCTTTAATAACGGCAACATTGAGTGGGGCCTGGCGGAAAGCCTGACGCCTTCCGCCGACAACCTGAGCTATACCCTGACGTTAAAACCCAACCTGAAATGGCAGGACGGCCAGCCGCTGACGGCGGATGACGTGGTCTTCACCTTCAACAAGCTGCTGGATGCCAAACAGCACAGCTTCTTCCGCAGCATGTTCACCTACGGCGACAAGCCTGTTGAGGTGAGTAAGGTTGACGACCGTACCGTTAAGTTCACCCTACCGCAGGTCAGCGCGGCCTTTACCGGCACCCTGGTACAGATCTACCCGATTCCGCAGCACGTGTTCGCCGGTGAAGGCGACCTTGAAAAGAGCAGCAAAAACGATGCGCCGGTAGGCTCCGGGCCGTTCAAATTCAAAGAGTATCGCGCCGGGCAGTATTACGCCCTGACCCGTTTTGACGATTACTGGAACGGCAAAGCGAAGCTTGATTCGGTCACCTACCGTTTCGCCAAAGACAGCAACGCCGCCAACCTTGCGCTGCAAAACGGGGAAATTAACCTCAAGATGGTTGACCCGCAGGATGTGAACCGCCTGAAAAATACCGGTAAGTTTGACTTCGTGGTCTATCCGGAAGGCCGTCTGGCCTATATGACGTTCAACCAGAACGTGCCGGTGATGAAGAGCAAAGCGCTGCGCCAGGCCATCGCGTATGCCATCAACAAAGACGAGCTCACTCAGACCGCGTTTACCTCGCTGGACTACGCTAAACCGGCGACCTCGTTCCTGACGCCAGATACGCTTTACAAGACGGATGACGTCGAGCAGTACAAGTTCGATCTGCAAAAAGCCAAAGACCTGCTGAAGACGTCCGGCGCGCCGGACAACCTCAAGCTGCGCCTGGCGTATGTGAACACCAACAAAACCCAGGAGAGCATGGCGCTCTACATTCAGCAGGCGCTGAAGGGCATTGGGGTGAACGTGGAGCTGATGCCGCTGGACTCCAACGCCATGTCCCAGCGCAGCCTCGATATGAACAACACCGCGTGGGAGCTGAACCTGGGCGGCTACATCATGGGCTCCGAGCCGGACGGCTACAAATCGCTGTTCATGAGCAACGAAGCCTATAACTACGCGCACTACAAAAATCCGCAGTTTGATGCCCTGTGGGATAAAGGCGCTGTGGAAACCGACGCCGCAAAACGTGCCGATATCTATAAGCAAATTCAGCAGACCGTGGCGAACGACATGACGTACTACCCGATCGCCTACACCAATGCGACCGTCGCGGTGGACAAGCGTTTTGGCGGCACCGAGGAAGCGGAGCCGAAACCGGTCTATCTGTTCCAGGATCTGTCAAAAATCTATCAGAAATAAGTGATTGCCCCGGCCGTCAGGTCGGGGCTTTTGAAAGGGCACGTCGTGAACACACTCCTCACGCGTCGGCTGCTGCAGCTGCTGCCGATGCTGTTTTTTATTTCACTGGTGGCGTTTCTGCTGGTCAAGCTCGCGCCCGGCGATCCGGTGGCGGCGTACATTACGCCGCGTATGGCCCCGGAAGACATCGAGCGTATTCGCCAGAGCCTGGGGCTGGATAAGCCGCTGGTCACGCAGTACGTCCTGTGGCTGAAAAACGTCCTGCAGGGCGATCTTGGCTATTCGCTGATTTATCATCGCCCGGTGCTGGAGATGATCGGCGAACGTATTCCGGCCACGCTGGGGCTGATGGGCGCGTCGCTGCTGATGGCGATCGTGCTGGCGATCCCGCTGGGGCTGCTGGCGGGGGCATTTAAGCACCGCTGGCTGGATCATCTGCTCAATTTATTCGCCTATATCGGCATTTCTGTTCCGATTTTCTGGTTCGGCATCCTGCTCATCACCGTTTTTTCCGTGCAGCTTAACTGGTTCCCCAGCATGGGAATGCGCACCATCGGCATGGAGGATAACGGGCTGGATCTGCTGCGTCACGGCGTGCTGCCGTGTATTGCCCTCACGTTCTACAACCTCTCCAGCTACGTGCGCTACATCCGCTCCAACACTATCTCGCAGCTCTCGGCCGACTACGTGCAAACCCAGCTTGCCTACGGCGCGACGCGCTCCAGTATTCTGTTTCGGCACGTGCTGAAAAACGTGCTGCTGCCGGTGATTACCCTGTTCGGCCTGTCGTTCGGAGAGCTGATTGTGGGGGCCTATGTGACGGAAAGCGTCTTCTCCTGGCCGGGTATGGGGCTGCTCGGGATCCAGTCGATCGCCTCGCTGGATTACCCGCTGATTATGGCGATCATCATGCTCTCGTCGATGATGCTGATCGTCGGAAACCTGATCGCCGACGTGCTTTATCGCTTCGCCGATCCCCGCATTCGTACGCTGAGGTAACCCGGATGAGCAGACGCTGGCAGCAGGTTCGTCACCAGCTGCGCCGCAACCGTCCGGCGCAGTTCTCCCTGTTTGTGCTTTTTATTTTCGTTGTCGCCGCGCTCTTTGCTGGCTTAAGTCCGTACGACCCGGATCGGATGGCGCTCGGCGCGCGCACGTTGCCGCCGGATGCCGCGCACTGGTTTGGCACCGACGAATACGGCCGCGACTACTTCACCCGCGCGCTGTATGGCGGCCAGATCTCCCTGATGGTCGGTTTTCTCGCCATGCTCTTTTCCACGCTTATCGGCACGGTGGTGGGAACGGTGAGCGGCTATTTTGGCGGCTGGCTGGATAACCTGATGATGCGCGCCGTGGATATCCTGATGGCCATTCCGGCCTTCTTCCTGCTGCTGGTAGTGAATGCTTACCTCAAGCCGGGCGTGGATAACATCATTCTGATTATCAGCCTGCTGACGTGGATGAACATGTCGCGTCTGGTGCGTGCTGAAACCCTGTCGGTGAAAGAGCGCGAGTACGTGCTTTATGCCCGCGCGTCGGGAGAGCATCCGCTGCGCATCATCGTGCGCCACATCATTCCCGGCGTGCTGCCGACCATTATCGTGGCGGCCACGCTCAATATCGCCTCGGCCATTCTGATGGAGTCAACCCTGAGCTTCCTGGGGCTGGGCGTGCAGGCGCCCGCGGCGTCGTGGGGAAGCATGCTTAACAACGCCCAGTCTTATATTGGCGAAGCGTCGTGGCTGGCGATGTTCCCCGGCATTCTGATCCTGCTGACGGTGTTCAGCTTTAACGTGCTGGGCGATGTGTTCCGTACCGCCTTTGAGCCGGGAGCGAATCGCGATGAGTAACTTATTAGCGCTTGAGAACCTGCAAACCACGTTCCGCACCCGCGAGGGGGAGGTTCACGCGGTGCGCGGCGTGAGCTTTCAGGTGCAGCCGGGGGAACTTGTCGGCATCGTCGGCGAGTCGGGCTGCGGGAAAAGCGTCACCTGTAAGTCAATTATCCAGCTTCTGGGGAGCAACGGACGGATAACCGGCGGCAGCATCCGCTTCCAGAATGAGGATCTGGCGCAGAAAACGCCCGCGCAGATGCGCGCCATTCGCGGCAACGAGATCGCGATGATTTTTCAGGATCCGATGACCGCCCTGAACCCGGTGCTGACCATCGGCAAGCAGATGGCTGAGATCCTGATGCGCAATAAAGGGTTGACCAAAAAAGCGGCCAAAGCGGCGGCCATCGCCATGCTGGAAAAGGTGGGCATTGCCGGGGCGGAACGGCGATACGACCAGTATCCTCACGAGTTCAGCGGCGGCATGCGCCAGCGGGTAATGATCGCCATTGCGCTCTCCTGCAACCCGAAGCTTCTTATTGCCGATGAACCGACCACCGCGCTGGACGTCACCATTCAGGCGCAGATCCTGCGCCTGCTGAAAAGTCTGCAACAGCAGACCCGGACCGCGATTTTGCTGATCACCCACGATCTCGGCGTGGTGGCGCAGGTCTGCAGCCGCGTGGTGGTGATGTACGGCGGGCTGGTGATGGAGGAGGGCAGCGTGGAGGACATTTTTTATCGCCCTGCGCATCCTTACACCCAGGGGCTGCTGGCCTCGCTGCCGCGCCCGGATGAGGTGAATCAGCGTTTATCGCCCATTGAAGGTTCGCCGCCCGGCCTGCTTAACCCGCCGCCGGGCTGTCCGTTCGCGGAGCGCTGTCCGAAGCGCATGCCCCAGTGTGAACGACAGCCTGCATTTTACGCCGCCGGAGAGGGCCATCGCGCCGCCTGCTGGCTATGGGCCGACAAGGAGATTCAGGCATGAATGAACAACAGGCGCCATTAGTGAGCGTGCGCGAGCTGCGCAAACACTATCCTCTCAACGGCGGTTTGCTGCGTAAAGGCGCGGCCGTGAAGGCGGTTGACGGCGTGAGCTTTGATATCCAGCCCGGCGAGACGTTTGGCCTGGTGGGGGAGTCCGGCTGCGGAAAATCCACCCTCGGGCGCGCCATCCTGCGCCTGTTCGATATCACCTCAGGCGAGATCCACTTCGCCGGGCAGGCGATTGCCCACGCCCGCGAAAAAGAGCTCAAGCCGCTGCGTAAGCGGATGCAGGCGATTTTTCAGGATCCTTACTCCTCGCTCAACCCCGGTATGACGGTGCGACAGCTGGTGGCCGAACCGATGCAGATCCACGGCTACAGCCGCGAAGAACAGCGGGAACGGACGGAAACGCTGCTCTACAAAGTGGGGCTCAAGCACGAACACCTTGAACGATTCCCGCATGAGTTCAGCGGCGGACAGCGTCAGCGCATCAGTATTGCCCGCGCGTTGTCCGTGCATCCTGAATTTGTGCTGTGCGATGAGCCGCTCTCGGCGCTGGACGTCTCGGTGCAGGCGCAGGTGGTGAATATTCTGCAGGATCTGCAGCAGGAGCTGGGGCTAACCTATCTGTTCATCGCCCACGATCTCTCCATGGTGCGGCATATCTCCAGCCGCATTGGGGTGATGTATCTCGGTAAACTGGTGGAGGAGGCCCCGGCGAATGAACTGTATCAGCGTCCGGCGCATCCATACACCCGCGCGCTGCTGGCGGCGGTTCCCCAGCCCGATCCGCGCATCCGCAACCTCGAAGACGCCACCCTGGGCGGCGACGTTCCAGGCCCTACGTCCGCGCTGCCGGGCTGTAAGTTCTGCAGCCGCTGCCCGCACGCCATGCCGGTGTGCCAGACGCAGGAGCCTGCCATGCAGGAGATCGCGCCAGGGCATTTCGCGGCATGCTGGCTGTTTAACATGTAGTTAATGCGCCGCGCAGGTGTATGATAAATGCCCCTCTGTCAGGTTAATTACAACGTGCAGACGACGACAACCCATAAAAAATTGCCGCCTGCCTGTTTTAGGTTGGATACATGCGTAAAGGAAAGTTAAGCAGTGATGCGCCATTCGGGACATTGTTAGGCTATGCGCCCGGTGGCGTGGCGATTTACTCTTCAAATTACGGCAGTCTGGACCCGCGAAGCTACCCGCAGGACGCAGATTTTCGCAGCTATATCGGCAACGAATACATGGGCCACAAGTGGCAGTGCGTTGAGTTTGCCCGCCGTTTCCTGTTTCTCAACTATGGCTTTGTGTTTACCGACGTCGGCATGGCGTGGGAAATCTTCTCCCTGCGCTTTTTGCGTCAGGTGGTGAACGATAACATTCTGCCCCTTCAGGCCTTTGCCAATGGTTCGAAACGCGCGCCGCGCGCCGGAGCGCTGCTGATCTGGCAAAAGGGCGGCGAATTTCACGAAACCGGCCACGTGGCGGTGATCACCCAGCTTCTCGACGATAGGGTGCGTATTGCGGAGCAGAACGTCATTCACTCCCCGCTGCCGCTCGGGCAGCAGTGGACGCGCGAGCTGCGTCTGAGCGTGGAGAACGGGTGTTACACCATCCATGACACCTTCAACGACACGGAGATCCTCGGCTGGATGATCCAGACCGACGACGCGGAACACAGCATTCCCCAGCCGGAAATCGACGGCGAACTGCTGAAAATCAGCGGCGCGCGGCTGAAAAACAAACGTCAGTTCGACGGAAAATGGCTTAACGAAAATGACGCGCTACAGCAGGCGTATATCCGCGCCAACGGCCATGTGATCAACAAAGATCCCTGCCAGTACTTCACCATTACCGAAAGCGCCGAGCAGGAGCTGATCAAGGCCACCAACGAACTGCACCTGATGTACCTGCACGCGACGGACAAGGTGCTGAAAGACGACAGCCTGCTGGCGCTTTTCGACATCCCGAAAATCCTCTGGCCGCGCCTGCGCCTCTCCTGGCAGTGGCGTCGCCACCATATGATCACCGGTCGTATGGATTTCTGCATGGATGAGCGCGGCATTAAGGTTTATGAGTACAACGCTGACTCCGCCTCCTGCCATACCGAGGGCGGGCTGATTCTCGAGGAGTGGGTGAAAAACGGCTATCGCGGCAACGGGCATAACCCGGCGGAAGGGCTGCTGGAAGAGCTGACCGGGGCATGGAAGCACAGCCACGCGCGGCCGTTCGTCCACATCATGCAGGACAACGATGTCGAAGAGGACTATCACGCGCTCTTTATTCAGCGTTCGCTGATGCAGGCCGGGTTCGAGACCAAAATCCTGCACGGGCTGGAGGCGCTCAGCTGGGATGCCGCCGGACAGCTGATCGACGACGAAGGCCGCCACGTCAACTGCGTGTGGAAAACCTGGGCGTGGGAAACGGCGATTGAGCAGATCCGCGAGCTCAGCGAAACCGAATATGCCGCCGTGCCGATCCGCACCGGGCATCCCGAGGGCGAGGTGCGCCTGATTGACGTCCTGCTGCGCCCGGAAGTGCTGGTCTTCGAACCGCTGTGGACCGTTATTCCCGGCAACAAGGCGATTCTCCCGGTACTGTGGCAGCTGTTCCCGAACCACCGTTACCTGCTCGACACCGATTTTGAGGTTAACGATCTGCTGAAGCAGACCGGCTATGCCGTGAAGCCGATTGCCGGACGCTGCGGCAGCAATATCGATCTCATCAGCGCTCAGGACGAACTGCTGGATAAATCCAGCGGCAAGTTTGTTGACCGCAAGAATATCTACCAGCAGCTGTGGTGCCTGCCGAAGGTCGACGGCAAGTACATACAGGTCTGCACCTTCACCGTGGGCGGGAACTACGGCGGAACCTGTTTGCGCGGCGATGACTCGCTGGTGGTGAAGAAAGAGAGCGATATCGAGCCGTTGATTGTGGTGAAGGACTCGCTATAAAAATCTCTCCGCTGGGTTGAGGGTTGCCTAAAAATATTGCCTGCACGGACGGCCCCCTCTCCCTTGAGGGAGAGGGCTGGGGTGAGGGGGAACATACGGCTCAGGTCACGTTATGTTCCTTGCTACAAAATACTGTGGTTCCCTCAGCCCGCAGGGTCTCCTGCGGGGGCTTTACGTTACTGCTCTTCCTCTTCCTGCTGCTCGCTGATCTTCAGATCGATGATGCGGCCAATCTGATCGTGATACACCGTCAGCAGGTTGTACTGGCTCATCTCGGAGATGATCTGCGGTGAAACATTAAAGCTGCGGGCCAGCTCTTCCTGGTGAAAATAGCCTGGCTGACGCCGCCTCACATGGGCGCGGCGGCGGTTGTACTGATACCACAAAATCAGCAGCCAGCCGTTGAGCGCGGCGAACAGCAGGTAGAGCAACACCGTATTAAAGGACGCAATAATCACGCTCCAGCGGTGGTCGCTCTCATCGGTTAGCTGCATCCACAGCCGGGCATACAGGAAAAACAGAAATCCTCCCCATGCCACCAGCGTCAGCGCGGCATCGAAAAGACGCGGCAAGAGCCGATGCTCGGTCAAAATTAAGGTATTTTCGTTCATTAAATGCTCCCTTTTCCCCGGTCCGGACTGATCCAGCGCGCGCGGGCGCGCTGGCGTTTAAGCATGACTTTTGGAAATGCGACGAGGGTGGTGAACAGGCCAATCATCCAGTACACCATCGGGAACCAGATCACCCAGAAAAGCGAGCTGGCCACTTTTCGTTCGTACCGCCGCTCGATGTACAAGCTGACCAGGAACTGCAGCAGGCACATCACGCCCAGCAGCAGCCCGGTAAACTCCGGTGGAAAAAGGCTCTCCACGGTCAGCCTGGCGGGAACAGGCGCGACATGGCTGAGGAGGAACAGCAGCACCGTCATCGCATATGCGAAGGCCCACAGCGTTGACAGGGCGTACTCCAGAAACAGCGGCCACATGCGGTGATGCTCCCAGCGCACAATCCTGCGCAGGTTGACCAGAAACACCTCCGCGCCCCCCTGGGCCCAGCGCAGGCGCTGTTTCCACAGGCCCCTCAGCGTCTCCGGCATCAGGATCCAGCACAGCGCCCGCGGCTCAAAAAAGATATCCCAGTGGCGCAGCTGAAGCTTCCAGCTGATGTCGATGTCTTCGGTGATCATGTCCGGGCTCCAGTACCCGACGTCTGCCAGCGCCTGTCGGCGAAACGCGGCGATGACGCCGGAGACGGTAAAGACCCGGCCATAGATCCGCTGCGTCCGCTTGATGAGCCCAATAATGGAAGAGAACTCGCCCACCTGAATGCGGCCAATCAGCGTGGAGCGCGTGCGAATGCGCGGATTACCGGTAACCGCCCCGACGTGAGGGTACTGAATCAGCGGGGCCACCAGATAAGCCGCCGTATCGCGATCGAGCAGGGCGTCGCCGTCAATGCAGACCAGCAGGTCGCCCCGGGCCGCCGCTGCCCCGGCCTTGAGCGCCAGCGCTTTCCCCTGGTTTTCCGCGAGGTTAATCACCCGCAGGCGCGGCTGTTCCTGCGCCAGCTCCTGCAGCACCTGCGCGGTGTTGTCAGAAGATCCGTCGTTGATGGCAATAACTTCTATATTTTCATACCGCTGATCCAGCGCGGCGCTGATGGTCTCCCGGGCATTCCTTCCCTCGTTGAAACAGGGGATAAGAATGGAGATGAGCGGCTCACCCGCGAGCGTCGGGGCGGGCGTGTCTTTATCCCACGACCAGTGGCGTTCAAGCTGATACCAGAAATAGAGGCCGCCGGTTATCCAGAGCACCGACATAAACAGCGGCCAGAAGAACACAAAATCCAGAATCAGTTCGCCGGTAAAAAGAGCGGCCACGCCTAACGGCAACCCGAATACCAGACATAAAATAGAGAATGCGATAATGCGATCAGTCATTGTCAGGGTACCAGTACGAAGAAAATTCAGGCCTGATGCGCGAGATATCAGGTTGGTTGTTGAGAAAGTCGTCGGGGTAGTAACCGTAGTTTTTGACGCCGTTTAGCTGGAGCACGCGCATCCACTGCGCAAGCTGGCTATCGGCAACGGCGCGCTGCGGTTTCTGGTCCCAGTCCCTGGCCTGCAGCTCGAAAATCGTTTTATCGAGCGCGCCGGGGCGTGCGGCGACCGCTTTAACCAGACGCGTCAGCCAGGCATCGCTCTCGTCTGCCGGGACGGACTCCATCAGCGGCATGGCCATCGGTACCGTCCAGTCATACTCCGCCAGAAAATCATCAAGATTCTGCGCGAACCACGCTTCGCTTTCGGGCTGCAGAATGGGTAAGGCGAACATATTGCGGGCGGTTTTTATCTGCGGGCCACGGATATGCTTCACCGCCAGGCTCAGGGCGTGGGTAAACCCGATAAGCGTCTGGCTTTTCTGACGCGTGGTGTTCTGACCGGCATCGTCCACGTCCGTCAGCGCTGCATCGTCATGGAACAAAATCCCGTTGAAGCTGGCATAGCGGGCCAGATCTTCATAGATGTCCGTCACCTGCTGGCGCACCTGCGGGTCCCACGGGGAGAGCCGGATATAGGGCTCGGTGGCTTCGCGCAGCTTGCCGGTTTGACGATCCCGGCGCTGCACGCGCGGCAGGGAAGGATCGAGATCGAACGAGAGCACCGGCATCCACGCGAAGACTTTCACGCCCGCGCGGGTTTGCAGCTGCCAGGAGACAAAATTAAAAAGATCTGCCCGGACCGGCAGACGACGGTTGGGGAAATAGAGCGCCTTGATCCTGCCGTCGCCCTGCGGGTCGGCAAACGCCTGCAGGAAAACATGGCTGATCTTCATGTCATAGACCCGCTGGATCAGCCTGTTGATGTTTTGGGTCTGCTGGGCAGGATCGGGATCGTAAACGTAGTCGAGATCGACGTGCATGACGCGCACGGGATCGCGCTCCTGAACCTGGCTGACCGTGCTGGCAAACGCCTTGAGCGAGGGATTCCCGGCGATCAGCAGGCGGGGGATATTGCCCAGATCCTGCACGTTCCCCAGCCCGTCCTCAAGGGTGAAGGCCAGCCGGTAACCCTGCTGTCTGGCGATAGCGAGCGACGTACCGCTGGCGGCGCCGTAGGGCCAGACCCAGGCGCGCGGCGCTTTGCCCGTCACCTGCGTGATTTTTTCAGTCACTTTACGAACGTCATCGCCGATCCGCTGGCTGAACTGCTGGTCGGTTTCATAGCGGCCCGTGGCTTTGTCATAAAAGCGATTGGCGATGGCCGGCTCGCGGCTGCCCTGCGGGTTGGCCGGAATACCGTAATGCGAGGCCCAGGTGTGCGATCCGATCTCAATCAGCGGGGACCGGCTGAGCTCGCGCACCATGTCCCACGTCGCGAAGCGATCCCGGGGCGTCATCAGGCCGCCGAAGTTAACTTTTTGATTTGCCGGCGTATCCACCCAGCTGCCCACCGGCGCCCACAGCGCAGGAATGTTCCATGCCTGAAGCAGCGGCCAGACGCGGGTGTAAAAGCTGCTGTAGCCGTCGTCAAAACTGAGCAGAACGGCTTTTGGCGGCAGCGTTTTTTTCCCGTCATGCGCGTCAAGAATGTCCTGCACGCTGATGGCGTGGTAGCCGTTGTGCAGAAGCCAGCTTATCTGCTCGTTTAACGCGCTGGTGCGAACGGAGAGATAGCGCTGATCGGCGGCATCGTCTTCAACGTCGTGGTAGGCCAGGACCAGAAACTGGTTCTCCGGCCAGGGTTTACTCGCCTCCAGCTGCGGCCGATCTTTGGGCGCAATGAACGAGATCGCCTGCGCGCAGACGCTCGCGCTGAGGCAGAGCCAGCCGAGGAGTATCAGGCTCACGGAAAAACGTGTGTTCAGCATATTCATCCTTAAAAGCGTAAAGTCGCGTCAAACGTGACGGAGAGATTGCTCTCGCGTTTGCCGTCGTAAGGGCGTTTATCCCAGTTCAGCATCACGCCGGTATCAATGACGTTGTTCCACTGGACGCGCTGTCCGTAACCCAGCAGGGCGATGGCGCCAGCGGACTGATTTTTCTGCCAGTAGCTGCCGCCTCCCGCCACAAACTGCTGGCTCCAGAGGGTGTCGTAATGGCGGACCATCTCATGGTCAACGGCCAGGGCAGCCGTCACGGACAGATCCCGCGCCGGGTTGTAGTAGAGCGTGTCGCGCAGGCTGTTTTTGCTGGCGGCGATCCCCGGCTCGAGATCCAGCGTCAGGGACGGGGTCTGCCAGAGACGCTCCTTGCCCGTGAGGGTGTATTCCTGGCGACGGTTATGGTCGGAGAAGCGGCTGAGGGCGGCGCTGAACTGGTACTCACGCCGCTCGTTTTGATACCAGCGCACTCCGCCTTCACCCCGGTTGGCGCTAATTCCGTTGCGTAACGCCCGAAGGGGCGTGGTGCGCGACAGGCGTTCCAGGCTGCCGCTGACCTGCCAGCTATCGGTCACAAAGTATGTTGTTGCGAGGCGAGCGCCCGGCTTGTTTTCGCCGTGATAGCGGTTGCTGGAAAGCTCGGCTTCGAGCTGGAGGTCGCGTGGCCGCCATTCGACGCCGCCCAAAAGGTGACGGCTGGTGCCTTTGCCCTCATCGAAATTACTATGCGCGTAGCGGGTGCCTGCAAACAGCCGCCAGCTATCCGCTACGGGTGGGCCATAGAGCGTGGCGTCCCAGCTCAGGTCGTGTGTCCCGCTGACGGGGCTATCGGAGTGCAAACCCTTGCTCGCGTTGAGGCGCAGTTCGGACATGTGGTGGACCGTTCTGAGCCTGTCGAGACGCCTGGCGCTGCGGTCGGCGGGCGCGCGAGCCAGCACGTCGTCGGCCAGTAAATCCATCTGTCGCCACTCCTGCAGATCCATCGCGACGTAAGCCTGCTGTTGCTCTAGCTCTGTGTTGGACGGCTCCAGCGCCTCCGCTTTTTTCAGCTTTTGCTCGGCCGCGCGCGGCAGGCCCCGCGCCTGAAGCAGGGTGGCGTAGTCAATCTGTAATCCCTGATTGCCCGGCGCCGTTGTCGCCAGACGGTGCGCCAGCTTTTCGGCTTCCGGCAGGGCATTCGTCGCCAGCAAATAGTTAAAGCGGAGCGACTGTCCGGTAAGCCACCGATCGTTCGGCTGAGGGGTTGGGGAGCCGAAATCGTAGCGGGTCCACGGGACGTTGCGGGTCTGGCGCTCTACGTACTGGCGGGCGGACTGATACTGTCCCGTATCCAGCCAGGCGTAGAAAAGCGCGTGCTCTTCGTCCTGCGGGTCGGAAGCGTATTGCGGATAGCGTTGCAGAAGCGAGAAGGCGGCGGCAGCGTTTTGCTCCTGCAGATACGCGGAGATGACCCAGCCGATTGCCCAGCCCGGCACCGGATGCTGGGCTGCCGTAAGATCCTGATATTCGCTAATCACCCGTGGGTAATCAGCATGGGCGTACAGCGCCCCAAGCCTGTCGATACGAGCAAGGACGACGTCTTCCGCCGCCTGCGGCTCTTTTTGCCAGCGAGCAAGCAGAGCGTCGTAACGATTCAGCGCGGTTTGCGCAAGCTGCAGGCGCTCCTTTTCTGTTCTGCCAGGCACATCGGCAAGGCGAACCCGTTCTGCAGCGGCATTACGCTCAAGACGACGACGCTCCGCGGGGGACAGCGTTACGCTTTGTGAAAGCTGGAGCGCGGGGGTGTTCACCCGGCTATCCGTTAGCGCGTCGATTAGTTCGCTGAGGAGCGCTTTATTCTCAGGTGCGACATTCAGCGCGCGGGTGTCTGCCAGAAGCCGATCCCAGCTTTTTCCCTGGCGTAACCAGACATACGAGAGCGTCTGGAGATGCGCCTGAGAGGGATTTTCCGCTGCCAGCCGTCGGGCTTCCTGCAGGGCAAGCGTATCCATGCGGGCATCGGCCAGGGTTTTGATATAGCCGATACGATAATCATCGTTATCCGGCGCAAGGCTATGCGCCTCTTTCCAGAGCGCCAGGGCCGGCTGCCACGCTTTTTGATTTCGCCTGGACTGCGCGACGGCAGCAACGCCGCGGGCGGGCAGCGGCATATAAATGCCGTAACGCTGCCAGACCTGAATAACCTCGTTATCATGACCCGCCCAGGCTGCAACCTGTAACCAGTCCGCAACTTGTTCAGGCGTCAGGGCATGCTGCTGCTGATAACGCTGAAGATAATCGAGAAACGGCGTGTAATTACCGTTACGCGCCTGTTGAATCTGTTGCTCATAAACGGATTCAGTCGCCTGAGCCAGAACAGGAAAGAGGAATAACAGAAACAATAATGTTGGGGTGCGATAAAAGAATAACGTATTGAAGCGAAGTGAACTTTCCATATCTATTTGCCATTTGTTTATCATGAATCCATTGCATAACACGGCCGCCTTTAAACTCAGGGTTAAAGGCCATAAATGAGAACATTAAATCTGAATGCAGTGATGTTACGGGGTACTTACCTAAAGGTAATTATGGATCCTTATCTCAGTGTGCTGGGTGAAAGCTAATGTACACCTGATATGTTGCCGGATAAATATGTTGAAAAGCCGGTGTGTCGTTTTGAGATAATTCTGGATTGAGCGCTTTGTGACGTTTTTATTGAATTAGGTGTTTATTTTTAACTAATTGAAATTACTGTATTTTATTTTTATTGTGACAGCTTTGTATATATTTTTAATGGGGTTTACCTGCCTCAATTAAAGTACTTTCTGGTGCATGTTTGGGAAGTTTCATGACAAAAACTCTTAATGTTTAGAGAAGTGACTTTTCTGCGATTGTTTTTTATTTATAATTAATGGTAGCCATTGAATGATAGTCTACAGGAAGTCTTACTCATCAATGTCTGTATTGAGGGATGTCCAAAGCCAGAATACATTTATCGTTAATATAACAGCGCTATAAAACGAAGGCGGCCTTCTTTGCGAGGGATCGTGCTTGCTTTAATCTAAAAGGGATGGTTAGTGGCAACTTCAATTGTTTTAGTGACTCAGGATCGCTACCTTGTCAGAGGGATGCGGATATTTTTCCCGGATATTATCCTGCTCGACTCGATTGACAGAAACATATTTGATAACGGTGCAGATGAATATTCTGTATTGATTGATAGTCGTTCTCCGCTCCGTTTATATGATTACCTGATACGCCATCCGGCCAGAACGAAAAAAACAATCTGCTGCGTTATGCTCGATATGCGACACCGCGAGGAGAATCTGCTCAGTATGAAGCTGTTTATGAACACGTCGCTGACCGCGCCGGATATGGCGTCGTTATTTAACCTGGTGCTCAATATGAAGGGCAGGCGCCTGACCACGAAGTGGCTGCTTAACTTACGGCTTAGCACGCACGAAGCGATCATGCTGCGGTTGCTGCGGGCAGGGATGTCGATGGAAGCCATTGCCGATGAGCTGAATACGTCGGTGAAAAGCCTCTATCGCAAACGAACGGCGCTCTCGGAACGCCTGGGGGCGGAGAACTTCAACGAGGCGTGTTTGTTTATCTTTAAAAACAAACTGCTGGACGCAGGTGGGAACGATCCCTAAAGTTGTCAGGAATTCAAAAGCAAAAAACGCCACGAGGGCGGGTTCGTTAATAAGGTGCGTGGTAACGCGCTTATCTCGATACCAGCGGATGTAAGGTGGCAGAAAATGAGCGGGTGGCGGTTGGATTTTGGGGGAGAGGAAACGCGTATTATAATGAAAAACGAATAGTATCTTCTGCTCTTTAACCCCGTTTATGAACTGCCAGAGGCTAAGCCATGTGTTTTATCCTGAGCGGGTGATACCAGAATGAGACTCCTGGAAGTGATTGAAAAATTTAAAAGGACGTTAGAAATGAATAAATATCTGTCTGGTCTGTGTGTTGTTTCTTTTTTTTATTTTTCTTCAATAGGTTACGCGCACTCTACGGGGCAAAATAAAGTTCAGGTTAGTATCGAACCCAGCAACTTTAATAGTGGATATATCCCGGTAATTTATGGTGCAGATGAAATAGAGCCTTCTAATTTCAGGGGGGAGGATCTAAAGGAGATGCAGGATAGCCTGAGGAAGATGAAGTCCGACAACCGCAAAGTCGATGAGCTAACTCAGAAGGTTTTACAGCTTGAGAGAAAGAATTCTGAGCAGGAGAGTAAGATCGAGCGATTGCAAAGAAGCCTTGATGACATGAAGCGGAGCAACGACAACCTTTCAAATCAGGTCAGCAATTTATCCGGCAAAATTAAGTGATAAAAAAGAGCCACCGCCTGTATTAACTTACCGGACTATTATCGTAAGCGTGCCTGCATTAAAGCCACGCTTATCAGCGCCCAGAAATCGGCCGTAGCCATATAGCAAAAACCCGCCTTTTGGGCGGGTTCTTTAAATAGTGGTGCCCGGACTCGGAATCGAACCAAGGACACGGGGATTTTCAATCCCCTGCTCTACCGACTGAGCTATCCGGGCAACGGGGCGCATTAAACCCGATCTGCCCGGTGGCGTCAACGAAAAATGTTGTTTTCGTTACAGACTGCGCAATCTCTCACCATTTCGCCGCATCCTTAAGCGAAAAAGTGCGTCCAGAGCGCGGAGAGCGGCATGGCGAGCAGCAGTGCGGGCAGCATATTTACCACGGCAAACATCTTGATCCCACAGATGCGCAGCCCGGTAGCCAGCAGCAGCAGGCCGCCGACGGCGGTAAAGTCTGCCATCATTGCCGGCGTGGTTAGCGGGAGAATTAGCGTGGCACAGGTAGCCAGTGCCAGCTGGATAAGCAGCATCGGGACGCAAATCGCCGCCACGGCAATGCCGAGCGTGGTGGCAAAAATAGTGGCGGTGAAGAAATCAAGAAACGCTTTTGCAATCAAAATGCTCGGGTCGCCCGTCATCCCTTCCTGCATCGAACCGAAAATCCCGGTGCCGCTGGCGCAAAACAGAATAATGATGGCGACATAGTTCTGAATAAACGTCTCGTGCGTGCCGTGTTTCGCCTTGCCCGGTCGGGCAATCAGGTTTTTGGCTTTACTCACCGCGCTGTTAATGCCTTTTTCCAGATAGCAAAATTCGCCAATCAGCGCGCCGAGCAGGGTGGCCAACACCATCACCGGCAGGTTGGCGCATTTGATCACCAGAAGAATACCAATCCCTAACGATGCCAGGCCGAATATTGAGGGCATGGAGGTGCGAATACGCTCCGGCAACCGCTGGCTCAGCACGGCGCCGAGTACGCCGCCCAGCAATACGGCGCCTGCGTTAATAAATGGCCCGATAACCAAAGTTAACTCCTGTTATTTAATCATTGATATTGCATTATTATGGCACGGCAGGGCTGCGCGGGCCTTAGCTTTGGTTGATTTGGTGCATACTGATTCCTTCTTGCACCTCAAAATAAAAGGTGACATTATTGCGCGAATTTTCTCCTCCCTGTCTCACCGCCCGGTGAGGGTAACTGCGCCTATGAAAACCATGAAAATTGCCGTCAGCCGCGAGCTGCTTTCAACTGTGTCTACGCACCGCGAAAAGGTGACGCTGGACAGCACTGATTTTACCGATGTGGCGGCCGTCGTCATCACAACAGCTGAAAGTCGCAGCGGCATTCTTGCACTGCTGAAACGCACGGGCTTTCAGCTACCGGTGTTTATTTTCTCGCAGGAGCCTACGGACGTACCCGATGGCGCCACCGCGGTTATATCGGGTAAAGCTCAGGAGTTTCTGGAACTGGAGACCGCTGCCAGCCGTTACGAAGAGAATCTGCTGCCGCCTTTTTTCGACACCCTGAGCCAGTATGTGGAGATGGGCAACAGCACTTTCGCCTGTCCGGGCCACCAGCACGGGGCCTTTTTCAAAAAACACCCGGCAGGGCGACAGTTCTATGATTTCTTCGGTGAGAACGTGTTTCGCGCCGACATGTGCAACGCCGACGTGAAGCTGGGCGATCTGCTGATCCACGAAGGGTCCGCCAAGCACGCGCAAAAGTTCGCGGCAAAAGTGTTCAATGCGGACAAAACCTACTTCGTGCTGAACGGCACGTCAGCGGCAAACAAGGTGGTGACCAACGCGCTGCTGACCCGCGGCGATCTGGTGCTGTTCGACCGCAATAACCATAAGTCCAACCACCACGGGGCGCTGATCCAGGCGGGCGCCACGCCGGTTTATCTTGAGGCGGCGCGTAACCCGTTTGGCTTTATTGGCGGGATTGACGACCACTGCTTTGACGATGCCTATCTGCGGGATCTTATCCGCGAGGCGGCGCCGGAAAAGGCCGACGAGGCGCGTCCGTTCCGCCTGGCGATCATTCAGCTTGGCACCTACGACGGGACGATCTACAACGCCCGCCAGGTGATCGACAAGATCGGTCATCTGTGCGACTACATCCTCTTTGACTCCGCCTGGGTGGGCTACGAGCAGTTTATTCCAATGATGGCGGAAACGTCCCCGCTCTTGCTGGAATTGAACGAGAACGATCCGGGGATTTTCGTGACCCAGTCGGTGCACAAACAGCAGGCCGGGTTCTCGCAAACGTCGCAGATCCATAAAAAGGATAACCACATTCGCGGTCAGGCGCGTTTCTGCCCGCACAAGCGGCTGAACAACGCGTTTATGCTGCACGCCTCCACCAGCCCGTTTTATCCGCTGTTTGCCGCGCTGGATGTGAATGCCAAGATCCACGAAGGGGAAAGCGGACGCAGGCTGTGGGCGGAGTGCGTCGAGCTGGGGATTGAAGCGCGCAAGGCAATCATTGCCAACTGTCATATGATCAAACCGTTTATCCCACCGGTGGTAGCGGGGCGGCCGTGGCAGGATCATCCGACGCACGCCATTGCCAGCGAGCTGCGCTTCTTCAGCTTCGAGCCGGGGGCCAAATGGCACGGCTTTGAGGGCTATGCAAGCGAGCAGTACTTTGTCGACCCGTGCAAGCTCCTGCTGACCACGCCGGGCATCAATGCCGAAACCGGCGAGTACACGGATTTCGGGATCCCGGCGACGATTCTGGCGCACTATCTGCGTGAAAACGGCATTGTGCCGGAGAAATGCGACCTTAACTCGATCCTGTTCCTGCTGACCCCTGCCGAAAGCAGCGAGAAGCTGGCGCAGCTGGTGGCGATGCTGGGACAGTTTGAACAGCATATTGAAGACGACACGCCGCTGGCGGACGTGCTGCCGACGATCTTCCAGAAATACCCGGTGCGCTACCGGGATTACACCCTCCGCCAGCTGTGCCAGGAGATGCACGATCTCTACGTCAGCTTCGACGTGAAGGATTTGCAGAAGGCGATGTTCCGCAAGGAGAGCCTGCCTGAGGTGGTGATGAACCCGCAGGATGCCAATCAGGCGTATATTCGCGGGAATGTGGAGCTGGTTCGCATACGGGATGCCGCAGGGCGCATTGCTGCTGAAGGGGCGCTGCCCTATCCGCCTGGCGTGCTGTGCGTGGTGCCGGGTGAAGTCTGGGGCGGGGCGGTACAGCGTTACTTCCTCGCGCTGGAGGAGGGCGTCAACCTGCTGCCGGGCTTCTCGCCGGAGCTGCAGGGAGTTTACAGCGAGAAGGATGCCGACGGGATTAAGCGGCTGTATGGGTATGTTTTAAGATAGTGCGGGCTGTTTCCCTCACCCTAACCCTCTCCCACAGGGAGAGGGAACGTTTCATCAAACCGCACTACGCTTGTACATCCTCCTCGGATGCCCAATCTTGCCATACAGCATCTCCACCGTCAGAAAACCCGCCTCCACGCAGTGCTCCAGATAGCGCCGGGTGGTCGTTTTGCTTAATCCCGTCTCGCTCACCACCTCATCCACGGTAAAGCAGTGCGTTGCCTTATCGTTAAACAGCGTCTGCACCCGCGCCAGCGTATTTTCCTCAATGCCTTTACTGCCGTTGTCCTGGCGGTAGTTTTTCGCCTGAAGCTGATACAGCGAATCCACGTTCTGCTGGTCGACAATCTTCCAGACGCGCTGCTGTTCGGCAAACTGCACGAACCGCTCCAGCGACTGGCTGAGCCGCTTCCAGGAGACGGGTTTGAGGATGTAGTCGAACGCACCGTTGCGAATCGCCTGGCTGCAGGTGTCCATATCGCTGGCGGCAGTAATAAAAATCACCGAGCAGTTGGCGCGGGCCAGCATGGGGTTATTGATAAGCGAGATGCCTTTACCGTCCGGCAGGTAGTTATCCAGCAGCATCAGCTGCGGCTGTTTGCTTTCAAGCTCTGCCTGGGCCGCAGCCAGCGACGAGGCAATGCCTACCAGCCTCAGACGCGGATGTTTGCCTATCAGCTCCGCGTGCAGTTGCGCCAGTTCGTTCTCGTCTTCAACAATCAGTACGTCGATAAGTTCATGTTGCATAGTCGGTGTCTTCCAGTTGCCGGGCGGTTCCCGTGGCCGGGATAAACAAGGAGAAAATGGCGCCGCGCGGGGTATTATCGGCAACTTCTATCGCGCCGCCAGCCTGTGTGACGTAGCTTTCGATCAGATACAGGCCAATCCCATGATCGCCGCGCGTTTTGGTGGTGATGCCGCGTTCAAAGATTCGCTCACGGATCTCGGGCTTGATGCCAACGCCCTGGTCGGCCACTTCAATAATCAGCTCCTGTTCGCTGAGTTTTATCAGCACTTCTACCGGCGCGTGGGGAAGCGGCGACCTCTGTGTTGCTTCGATGGCGTTATCCAGCAGGTTGCCAATAATCGAAATCAGCTCTTGTTCCCCAAGGGGCAGGAACGGTCTGTCCAGCCGACAGCCCGGGTCGAAACACAGCTCGACGCCTTTCTCCCGCGCGCGGGCGGCTTTCCCCAGCAGCAGGCCGCACAGGGTCGGTGAACTGAAGCGCGAAGAGATAAAGTCCAGAAGCTCCTGGGCATGTTCCGACTGCGCCTGAATGTAGCCAATGGCTTCCTCATAGCGGCCCATGTGCAGCAGGCCGGAGAGGGTGGTCATCCTGTTTAACTGCTCGTGGCGCATAATGCGGAGGTTATCGACATAGCGTTTAACCTGGCTGAGCTGGGCGCTTAGCGAGTCGATCTCGTTGCGATCGCGGAAGGTGATCACCCAGCCCTGCAGCGACCCCTCAAGCATGATGTGCACCCGGCTGGCAATCACCGTGAGATCGTTAAAACGACAAATCTCGTCATGGGTATCTTTCGCCAGCATCGTCTGCGTGTCGAAGAACGGGACCGGATCGATCACCTGGCTTATTAGCTGTCCGCGCAGCTCGCGGGCCGGCTGGCTCAGACCCAGCAGCTTGCGCGCCGCTTGGTTGATGACTTCAATCCGCCGCCGATCGTCAATGGCAATCACCCCTTCATAAATAGACTCCATCATCGCCTTCTGCTGGCGCACCAGCAGGCCGATCTCGCGCGGCTCAAGGGAGAAGATCTGCTTCTTGATGCTGCGGGTAAAGAACCAGGAGAAGATAAAGAGAGCGATCAGCAGCAGCACGGCGGCAATCAGGATATTGACCACCTTACTGACGGTAATGGTATCAAGGTAGCTGGTGAGATAGCCTACCGAAACAATGCCGACCACCTGTCCGGCGGCGTTGAAGATGGGGGCTTTACTGCGCAGCGAAATGCCCAGCCCGCCTTTGCGGATGGTGGTGGTGCTTTTACCCTGCAATACGGCTTCATTGTCTCCGCCAACCAGGGTTGTGCCCACTCTATCGGCAAAGACGGAGTGAAAAAGATGCTGCCCTTTATTATCACCAATCACAATAAAGCTGGCGTCGCTGTGCGCAGAAATCTTCTGCATAAAATCATGGATGGCGTTGATATTCTTTTGTTCAACTTCATTACGCAATGTCGGAATAAGCGCAATCTCTTCAGCCTGTATTTTGGCACGCGTACTCATTTCCTGATAAAGCTGTTTCCCGACGTCGGCATAATAATATCCGCCCAGCAGCGCGAAAAGCACTGAGAAAAAGGCAACCAGCGAAATAAACAGCTTAATCTGGAAAGAGACTTTCATAACTATCACGCGAGGTAGCAGCAAAGATCGCCAATATATCATCTTTTTTCGCGCTGACGCCCGCTTTGCCGAAAACTTGTGATCCCTTGCACAGCGGGCGCTGTAAAAGAGTTATCCTGAAGGCTAACGTGCTTCTGGCTGCACGAACAAATGTTATTTGTTTGTTCAATTCGGAAAAGAAACCATAAAAACCACGGCAATAAATAAGGTATAAATCACATTAAATAAAAGAAACCATTAAAACCATAGCTGCCATTAAAACTTCGCTTTTAATATGCCATCCCTCACATAAAGTAAGCCTTTGTGACTCTAAGCTGAACGCACAAAATAACCAAGGGGCTTATTATGAGCACAACTGACGATTCTTTCTCTGTTACCCACGACCCGATTGAAATTCAGCGGCCTTCGCTCAAAGAGCGCTGGTGGCATATTATGGATACCTGGAAAGTTGGGATTATACCTCTGCCGCTGTTCGTTCTGGCGGGCGCGCTGATTGCCATTGATTGCCTGGGCGGAAAACTGCCGAGCGATATCGTGGTCATGGTGGCAACGCTGGCCTTCTTCGGCTTTGCCTGCGGCGAGTTTGGCAAACGCCTGCCGATTGTCGGCAAGCTCGGCGCGGCGGCGATTTGCGCCACCTTTATCCCTTCCGCGCTGGTCTATTATGGCCTGCTGCCGGACGTGGTGGTCGAGTCCACCACCAAATTCTACAAATCCACCAACATTCTCTATCTCTACATCTGCTGCATTATCGTCGGCAGCATCATGAGCATGAACCGCACGGTGCTGATTCAGGGCTTCCTGCGCATCTTCTTCCCGATGCTGTGCGGCGAAATCGTCGGCATGCTGGTGGGGATGGGCGTCGGCCTGGCGCTGGGTCTTGAGCCGTTCCAGATCTTCTTCTTTATCATTCTGCCGATTATGGCGGGCGGCGTCGGGGAAGGGGCGATCCCGCTTTCCATCGGCTATGCCACCCTGCTGCACATGGACCAGGGCGTTGCGCTCGGTCGCGTGCTGCCGATGGTCATGCTCGGCGGTCTGACGGCAATCATCATCTCCGGCTGCCTGAACCAGCTCGGTAAACGCTTCCCGCACCTGACCGGTGAAGGCCAGCTGATGCCTAACCGCGCGAATGCCGATGCCACGGTCTCTCAGCCTGCTTTTTCCGGCAAAGCGGACGTCACCACTATCGCCTCCGGCGCGCTGCTGGCGGTGCTGCTCTACATGCTGGGCATGCTCGGCCACAAGCTGATTGGCCTGCCCGCACCGGTCGGCATGCTGTTTATGGCGGTGCTGGTGAAGCTCTGCAACGGCGCCTCTCCGCGCCTGCTCGAAGGCTCTCAGGTGGTGTACAAATTCTTCCAGACCTCCGTGACCTACCCAATCCTCTTCGCCGTCGGCGTGGCTATCACCCCGTGGCATGAACTGGTGGCGGCGTTCACCGTCAGCAACCTGCTGGTAATTGTCAGCACCGTTTCTGCACTGGTCGCCACCGGCTTCTTCGTCGGCAAAAAGATTGGTATGCATCCGATTGATGTCGCCATCGTCTCCTGCTGCCAGAGCGGCCAGGGCGGTACCGGCGACGTGGCGATCCTGACCGCAGGCAACCGCATGAGCCTGATGCCGTTCGCCCAGATTGCTACCCGTATCGGCGGGGCGATTAACGTCTCTGTCTCACTGCTGATTCTGGGCAACTTCCTCGTTTAAGTTTTCAGGAAAGAACAATGAAACTCGCAAGCTTTTTATACCAGGGAAAACGCAGCTACGGCATCGTCCAGGCCGACGGCGTGATTGATTTAGGCCGCCGTCTCGGCGACCGCTACAGCGACCTCAAGGCGCTGCTGCAGGGCAACGGGCTGGCGCAGGCCACCCGCTACCTGAACGACGCCGTGGACGTGCCGCTGAGCGCCATCACCTTCTTACCGGTGATTGAGCAGCCGGAAAAGATCCTCTGCGTGGGCATGAACTATGCCGACAAGCGCAAGGAGTTTGACCAGCATAATCCGGCCCCGACGCTGTTTGTCCGCTTCCCGGATTCACAGACCGGCCACAACGAGCCGGTGCTGAAGCCGCGCCACTCCAGCGAATTCGACTATGAAGGCGAGCTGGCGGTGATCATCGGCAAAGGCGGGGAGAACATCAGCCGCGACGACGCCCTGCGCCACGTGGCGGGCTACAGCTGCTACATGGACGGCTCCGCCCGCGACTGGCAGCACACCTGGTTTACCGCCGGTAAAAACTGGCGCAAAACCGGCGCGTTTGGGCCGTGGATGGCGACGGCTGATGAGATCCCGGATCCGCACCAGCTTGCGATCCGCACCTGGCTGAACGGCCGCATGGTGCAGGAAGACAACACCAGCAGCATGATCCACAAGGTTGCGGAGCTGATCGAGTACATCAGCACCTTTACCCGCTTAAGCCCGGGCGACGTGATCATCACCGGATCTCCGGGCGGGGTGGGTAAAAAACGCAATCCGCCGCTGTTTATGAAGGAAGGGGATCGCATTGAGGTGGAGATCGAACATATCGGTCATCTGAGCAACGTGATCGTGGAAGCGCCAGCCGTCGGGCTTGCGGCAGCACACTGAGTAAGGCGGCATGAACAGTCAACCCATCGATTTTCGCCACACGCTGGTGGCGAAACACCCGGAACGCTTAAGCCAGATCCGCTACCTGCTGGCAGACAGCGGCCTTGGCCTGGACAACGACATCACGCTGTTTGTCGAAGCCTGGTCCGGTTCGCAGCTGGTGGGTTGCGCAGGGCTTGCCGCCAACGTCATCAAATGCGTGGCGGTCAACGAGCAGCTTCGCGGCGAGAACCTCAGCGCGCGGCTGCTGGCAGAGGTGGAAAATGCGGCGCTGGAGCGCGGCCATTTTCACCTCTTTCTCTGCACCCGTCCGTGCAATCGGGAGCGCTTTGCCCGCAGCGGCTTCTGGCCGATTGCCCAGAGCGGAAACAACGCCGTGCTGATGGAAAACACCCCGCAGGGGATCGAACGCTACTGCCGTTCCCTGCGCGCGAAGCGCAAGTGCGGGGAGAACGTTGGGGCGATAGTGATGAACGCCAATCCGTTCACCCTCGGCCACCGCCATCTGGTGGAGCAGGCGGCGCAGCGGTGCGACGCCCTGCACCTGTTCGTGGTGCGTGAAGACGCCTCGTTCTTCCCGTTCAGCGCGCGCCTCGAGATGGTGCGCGCGGGCGTGGCGCATCTGCCGAACGTGGTGGTGCATGAAGGCTCGCAGTACATCATCTCCCGCGCCACCTTCCCGGCCTACTTCCTGAAGGAGACCGGCAAAGTGCAGCAGGCGTGGAGCGAGATCGACGTGCTGATCTTCCGGGACTTCATTGCCCCGGCGCTCGGCATCACGCACCGCTTCATCGGATCGGAGCCGTTTTGCGATATCACCCGCCAGTACAACCAGACGCTGCACGACCTGCTGGCCTCGCATATCGAGGTGGTGGAAATGCCGCGCATCAAGGCCACCGGCAACGCCATATCAGCGTCCGAAGTGCGCCGCTTACTGAAGACACAGCAGTTTTCCCGGATCCGGGAGATTGTCCCGGACTCCACCTTCGCGCATCTCGAAACGCATTACCGTGCGAGTGCGGAAGTCGCTTAACTACCAGGAATTTATCATGAAAATTGTAAGGGAGGCGCTGGCCGGAACGCAGGAGTCCAGCGACCTGATGGTGAAAATCGCTCCCGCTCACGGCGAGCTGGAGATAGTCATCCACAGTGAAGTGATTAAGCAGTTTGGCGAGCAAATTCGCCAGGTGGTCAACGACACGTTGCGCGCCATGAACGTGCACCAGGGATTAATTATTATTGAAGACAAAGGGGCGCTGGACTGTGTGATCCGCGCCCGCCTGCAAAGCGCGCTGATGCGTGCAGCCGATGAACAGGCCATCAACTGGGGGGCGCTGAAATGAGCAAACTCCGCCGCAGCATGCTGTTCCTGCCGGGCGCCAACGCCGCCATGCTTTCCACCGCATTTATCTACCGTCCCGACTCCATCATGTTTGATCTTGAGGACGCCGTCGCCCTGCGCGAGAAGGATACCGCGCGCATGCTGGTGTTCCATGCCCTGCAGCACCCGATGTATCAGGATATCGAAACAGTGGTGCGCATTAACCCACTCAGCACGCCGTTTGGCCTGCTGGATCTGGAGGCTGCCGTGCGGGCCGGCGTGGACGTGATCCGCCTGCCGAAAACCGACACGCCGGACGATATCTACGAGCTGGAAGGCCACCTCGAACGCATCGAGCAAGAGTGCGGCCGCGAGGTCGGCTCCACCCGCGTGATGGCGGCGATTGAGTCGGCCATTGGCGTCATCAACGCCGTGGCGATTGCCCGCAGCTCTGTGCGCCTCATCGGGATTGCGCTGGCCGCCTTTGACTACGTGATGGACATGCAGACCGAGCGCGGCGACGGCACCGAGCTGTTCTACGCCCGCTGCGCCGTGCTGCACGCCGCCCGCGCGGCGGGTATCGACGCCTTCGACGTGGTGTGGTCAGACGTTAACGACGAGGCCGGGTTCCTGCGCGAGGTCGATCTGATCCGCAAGATGGGCTTTAACGGCAAATCGCTGATTAACCCACGCCAGATTGACCTGCTGCACAACGCCTACGCCCCGACTCAGGAAGAGGTGGATCACGCCAAAAGGGTGATTGAGGCGGCAGAAGAGGGCGAGCGTAACGGCCTGGGCGTGGTATCGCTCAACGGCAAAATGGTGGATGCACCGATTATTAACCACGCGCAGGTGGTGCTGGAGCGCGCGGCGGCCTCCGGCGTGCGTCGGTAAGGATGAAATAATGAATCAGACTGAACTTCTTCACGTGTATTTTCCCCATCTGCGGGACTTAAAACCCTTTGATACCGCCCACAGCGCCACGCCGTGGCTGGCGGACAGCGACGCGAAGCACAGCCGCAAGCTCTGCGCCTCTGTTGAAGAGGCGGTTAAGCGCTGCGGCCTGCAGGACGGCATGACCATCTCCTTCCACCACGCGTTTCGCGAAGGCGACAGGGTAATCAACACCGTCGTGGCGCTGCTGGCGCGAATGGGCTTCAAAAACCTGACGCTGGCTTCCAGCTCGCTGATGACCTGCAACGACGCGCTGATCGAGCATATTGAAAGCGGCGTCATCACCCGGATTTATACCTCCGGTATGCGCGGCAGGCTGGCGGACGCGATCTCCCACGGGCTGATGGACGAGCCGGTGCAAATTCACTCCCACGGCGGTCGCGTGAAGCTGCTCCAGGACGGCGAGCTGAATATTGACGTGGCGTTTCTCGGCGTGCCGTGCAGCGATGAGTTTGGCAACGCCAACGGGACGCACGGCAAATCGTGCTGCGGCTCCCTGGGCTACGCCATGGTGGACGCCCACTTTGCCCGCAAGGTAGTGCTGCTGACCGAAGAACTGGTGCCGTTCCCCAATATGCCCGCCAGCCTGGTGCAGGACCAGGTGGACTACATCGTGCAGGTTGAGAGCGTGGGCGACCCGGCGAAAATCAGCGTCGGCGCGGCGCGCGTCACCAGCAACCCGCGCGAGCTGATGATCGCCCGCTATGCGGCGGACGTCATTGAACACTCCGGCTACTTCAAACCGGGCTTCTCGATGCAGACCGGCTCCGGCGCGGCGGCGACCGCCTGCACGCGCTTTATGGAAGAGAAGATGGAGCGCAGCGGCGTGAAGGCGCGCTTTGCGCTCGGCGGCATCACCGGCAGCCTGGTGGATCTGCACGAGAAGGGGCTCATCGAAAAGCTGCTCGATACCCAGTGCTTTGACGGCCAGGCGGCGGCCTCGCTGGCGCGCAACCCGAACCACGTGGAGATCTCCACCAACGTCTACGCCAACCCCGGCAGCAAGGCGGCAAGCTGCGACCAGCTTGACGTGGTGATCCTCAGCGCCCTCGAAATCGACGTCGATTTCAACGTCAACGTTATCACCGGCTCCGACGGGGTGATGCGCGGCGCGTCCGGTGGGCACTGCGACGTGGCCGCCGCGGCAAACCTGACCATCGTCGTCGCGCCGCTGTTGCGCAGCCGCATTCCGACGGTCGTGAAGCGGGTTACCACGCGCCTCACGCCGGGCGAGAGCATCGACGTGCTGGTCACCGACCACGGCATTGCGGTCAACCCGGCGCGCCCGGAGATCCGCGAGCGGCTGCTGGAAGCCGGGCTCAAAGTTGTGGATATCAGCGCGCTTTACGAGCGGGCGATTTCCCTGACGGGCGTACCGAAACCGATTGAATTTACCGACAAAATCGTCGGGGTGATCCGCTACCGCGACGGCAGCGTGATCGACACCGTACGACAGGTGAAGGAGGAAGTGTGATTTTAGCGACACCCGTGCGGGCGGGTGTCAGTCTGGACGAACTGCTGGCGGCGAAAGAGCGCCGCGCAGCGCGCCAGGCTGACATGCTCGAGCACTATCAACAACCGGTGATTTCCCTCACGCTGGTCACGCCAGGGGAGATCAAGGACAGCCTGCGCTATCGCAACACCATGGGCGTGGCGCTGCAGATGTGCGACCAGCTGCTGTGGGAAAACCGCTGGCGGGTGCTGGACCGCCAGGTTCTATGGCTCCCGACCGGGCCAGAAGCCCTGTGGTGCGTGGCCCACCCGGCGGTGGAAATCAAAGCGCACTGCGCGGAGCTGGAGCAGACGCACCCGCTCGGCAGACTGTGGGATCTGGACGTGATCTGCCCTCAGCACGGCCACGTCGGGCGTCAGTCGCTGGGGGCGAATCTCAGACGCTGCCTGATCTGCGACGAGCCCGCGCACGCCTGTTCCCGCTCGCGGAAGCATCCCGTTGAGCAGGTGGTTTCCCGCATAGAGAAGACGATCGATGACTGGTTTGCTCGCGACTAAACCGCGCCCGGTTGACGTGCCCGCGCTTGCCGAGGCGGCGCTATGGCAGGAGCTGGAGCTGACGCCCAAGCCGGGGCTGGTGGACAAGCTCAATAACGGTTCCCATCGCGATATGGACCACGCGCTGTTCGTTCGCAGCATTGCGGCGATTACGCCGTGGTTTTCGCGTTTTGCCGAGCTGGGTAGTGCGCATGGGGATAAACCTGCTGACGCACAGCTTCGAATTATCCGCCCGATGGGGATGGCCTGCGAGCAGGCGATGTACGCCGCGACGAACGGAGTGAACACCCACAAGGGCGGGATTTTTGCCCTGGGTTTACTGTGCTTCGCCGCCGGGCGTGTGAAACATATCTCCGCAGACAGCCTCTGCTGTGAGGTAAGTAACATCTGCAGCGGGCTGGTATCGCGGGAGCTGGCCGCGCGCGGCGGACAGGCGACGGCGGGCGAGCGGCAGTTTCAGCAGTACGGCTTAACCGGCGCGCGCGGAGAGGCGGAAAGCGGCTTTGCGACGGCGCGTAAGGCGCTGGCGCAGTGGAACGGACAGTCGCTTCACGGCCTGCTGTTGCGCCTGATGGCGGTCAATCAGGATAGTAATCTCGTCTCGCGCGGCGGCATTGAAGGGCTGCGCTACGTTCAGGGCTACGCGCGGGAATTACTGGCGAGTGGCTGGGATCGCGAGGCGTTGCTGAAGATGGATAACGCATTGATTGTACGAAACCTGAGCCCGGGCGGCAGCGCGGATTTGCTGTCTGTGGGGTGGGTGCTATCTGCAATAAAATAGCCGGGTGGCGCTAACGCTTACCCGGCCTGTGAACGGTGTTTTTGTAGGCCCGGTAAGGCGAAGCCGCCACCGGGCACAATACCGCAAAGATTAATGCGCTATTGGCTGCGCACCGTGCGGTTCACGCACGTGCTTGTACTTGAACAGCGCGATGAACGCGAAGAACAGCACCAGCGAGTACGCCGCGAAGATCAGCCACACAGGCTGCCAGTTGGTAATGCCGTTGGTGGTATACATCTCAACCACTTTACCGCTTACCACTCCGCCCAGAATACAGCCGAAGCCGTTGGTCATCATCAGGAACATACCCTGCGCGCTGGCGCGAATTTCAGGCTTCACCTCTTTTTCCACAAACACCGAACCGGAGATGTTGAAGAAGTCGAATGCGCAGCCGTAAACGATCATCGACAGCACCAGCAGCACGGTGCCGAACGGGCTTGGGTCGCCGTAGGCGAACAGACCGAAGCGCAACATCCATGCCGCGATACTGATCAGCATGACGTTCTTGATGCCGTAGCGGCTCAGGAAGAACGGGATGGTCAGGATGAACAGCGTCTCAGAGATCTGAGAGATGGACATCATCACCGACGCGTGTTCAACGATAAAGCTGCCGGAGAACAGCGGGTTGTTGTCGAAGCTGTGCAGGAAGGTGTTGCCGAACATGTTGGTGATCTGCAGCTCCGCGCCCAGCAGCATGGAGAAGATAAAGAAGATCGCCATGCGTTTGTTTTTGAACAGCGCGAAGGCGTCCAGGCCGAGCATGGTGCTCCAGCTCTGGTTTTTTTGCTGGTTTGAGACCGGAATGTGCGGCAGCGTCAGGGTAAAGATCGCCAGCAGCACGGAGAGCGCTGCGCCGATATAGAGCTGCATATGGCTCAGTTCGAAGCCCGCGAAGCTCACGCCCCACATCGCCATGATAAAGCCGATAGTTCCCCAGATACGGATTGGCGGGAAATCGGTCACGATATCCATATCCGCGGACTTCAGGCGGTAGTAGGAGATGGTGTTGATCAGGCCAAGCGTTGGCATATAGGCCAGCGAGTTAAGCAGGATCACCATGAACATCGCCCCCGGCGTGGTCACCTGGGCTGCCATAAACAGCGTCCCCGCGCCCACCAGGTGGCAAAGCATGTACAGCCATTTCGCACTCAACCATTTATCCGCCACGATGCCCAGCAGCGTTGGCATGAAGACAGCCGCAATACCGAGCGAGCTGTAAACGGCACCGATTGACGCACCGTCGAACTTGAGCGTCACAAACATATAGGAGCCGAGTGTAGTCAGCCAGCTACCCCACAGGCAGAACTGCAGAAACGACAAAATTTTAAGCTGCAGCTTAAGGTTCATGTTACTTTCCTCACAAGTGAGCGGGAGATATGTTGTTATAGGAACATTCAGGGTTGTTATTTGATGCAATTCTATCAGTTGGCAACGATATGTTTTGTTACCTCCCGCAAAAAAATGCAATCCACATTAATTTGCAGTTTGGATTGTGATGCAAATAACATTTTCGTATGGGTGGTGTTGGATAGGTGCGGCCTGATGCCTCACCCTGACCCTCTCCCACAGGGAGAGGGGAAACAGAACACCTTCTCCCAGAGGGGAGAAGGTGTGCCGATCACCGGCGACGATAGTTTTTCTGCGCCGTATTCACCTTATACAGGTACCGGCGGGATTCCGCAGACGGGTGGCGGGTGGTGAGGGTAGAGTAGACATCCCCCGGCGCCATGCTGTTGATGATGTTTGCGGCCTGCACTTTGTCATTCGAGAAGACGCGCAGCACGCTGCCCGCGCCGCCGTTATAGGCGGTGATCACCGCATAGCGGCGTGACGTTGGGTTATCAATTCCGCCCAGGTACACATTGTTCAGCATCGCCAGATAGGCCGTGCCGGTATCAATGTTGCTCTGCGGATCGAACAGATAGCTGCGGCTCGGCGTGCCGGATTTCCCCTGCGCGCGGAAGACGTCTTTACCGGCGCTGTGCTGCACTACCTGCATCAGCCCCAGGGCGTCGGAACGGCTTACCGCGTACGGGTTGAACGAGGATTCGGTCTGCATAATCGCTAGGATCAGCGACTCATCCACGCCGTACTTGCGCGAGGCCTGACGCACCATCCCAATGTACTTATGCGCACGCTTGTCCAGGTGGTTCGGGACGAGGTTGATGGTGACGCTGTAGATAATCTTCAGACCGTTAGAGCGGCTTTTCAGGCGCGTCTGCAGCAGGTAGTCGGCAAATTTCGTGGCGCGACCTTCCCAGCGGATCGGCTGGCCAGTCTGATCGACAACCTGGCCGTACAGGAACGGCTCTTTCGAGATCGTGATATCGTCGGCATCGGAGTAGAGATCGATAGATCCAGGATCGTCACCCATCAGCAGGGTTTTGACGATCGCCTGACGCAGTCGTGCCGCAGGGTCGGTGCCTGCGATGGTTTCAACCGTTATCGTACCCTCATCAAAGTTGATGTGGCTTCGGGTCTGATAGGCGTCGGTGTACTTAACGTAGTCCTTAGGTCCTGCAATAAGAACTTCGTTAAATCCCCATATGTTCTCGATGTTGTGGGCAAACTGCCCCATCAAAATGTCAAAACCGTTGGTGTCCTTGATCCAGGCTTCGTTGTAATCTTCGCCTTTTTTTGACGAACACGAGACAAGCAACGGCGCAACAAGGGCTAGCGCTAAAAGTTTTTTCATCATTCCGGGAGTGCGTGTTGTGTTTGCTTTAACGGCGGGGGTTCCCCCGCACGCTGTTATTTTTCCGGTGGCGTATAGCCTTCGATGTGCACGTCTTTACCTTCGAACAGGAAGCTCACCATCTCCTGCTCCAGCAGCTTGCGATGTTCCGGGTTCATCATGCTGAGTTTTTTCTCGTTGATCAGCATGGTCTGCTTTTTCTGCCACTGTCCCCAGGCTTCTTTGGAGATTTCATTGTAGATGCGTTTACCCAGGTCGCCCGGATAAAGCTGGAAATCCTGGCCTTCAGCGTCACGCTGCAGGAAAGTACAAAAAATCGTTCTGGCCATACTCATTCCTCTTTTTCTTGTCGATGCTAAACCATTGCACCGGCACGTAATTGCTGTAACAGGCGCTCCACGGGAGCCGCCAGTCCGACTGATGGCGGTTGCGCTAAGTTATACCAGAGAGCGGTGCCTTCATCCATGCACGAGGCAAATGACGACACGGGAAGCCACATGGGTACAATATCCAGGTGGAAATGGCTGAACGTATGGCGAAACGCGGTCAGCTGCGTCAGGTTATCGGCAGCAATCCCGCGCTGTTTAAGCCATTCACGCAGCAAATCTTCATCTTCAAACTGTGGGAAGCAGTATAGACCACCCCACAGACCGCTCGGTGGACGCTGGGCGAGGAAGACCTCGTCGCCGTGCTGCATCAGCAGCATATAGCCGGTGCGCTCCGGCAGCGTCTGTTTGGGTTTCTTACCCGGATATTGCGCCCATGAATGGTTGGCATACGCCACGCAGAGATTATTCACCGGGCAGAGTTCGCATTTTGGTTTTGAGCGCGTGCAGACCATCGCGCCGAGATCCATCATCGCCTGGTTGAAACGCTCGACGCCGTTGGCCGGGGTGACCGCTTCACTTATTTCCCAGAGACGTTTTTCAACGTCCTTTTTACCCGGCCAGCCGTCGACGGCATAGCAGCGTGCCAGCACGCGCTTCACGTTGCCGTCGAGGATCGGGAAATGCTTGCCTAAAGACAGGGAGAGAATGGCGCCTGCGGTTGAACGTCCTACGCCGGGGAGATCGGCCACCTCATCGAAGGTTTCCGGGAATTTCCCGTTGTGGCGCATGGCAACCTGCTGTGCGGCCTTGTGAAGGTTACGCGCGCGGGCGTAATAGCCAAGACCGGTCCACAGGTGCAGGACCTCGTCCAGCGGGGCGTTGGCCAGATCGGTCACCGTCGGGAAGCGCGCCATAAAACGCTCGAAGTAAGGGATCACCGTGGCGACCTGCGTTTGTTGCAACATCACCTCGGAGAGCCATACTTTGTAAGGCGTTTTTTCAATTTGCCAGGGCAGAGTTTTACGCCCGTATTTGTCGTACCAGTCCAGCACCTGGGCTGAAAATTGAGAGGCTTGCATGGTCATCGATTCGCATAATCAGGGACGCAGATTGCAGCACAGCGTCAATCTGCTGTAAACCGGATCTTTCCCATGCTTGCATAGAAGCCTTAACTTTGGATAATGCCCGTTTCCCGAACATTCTCACAAGCAGACAACTCTTTTATGAAAAACGACGTCATTTCACCGGAATTTGATGAAAACGGTCGCCCGCTGCGCCGTATTCGCAGCTTTGTCCGCCGTCAGGGCCGCCTGACAAAAGGGCAGCAACACGCGCTGGACAACTACTGGCCGGTGATGGGCGTTGAGTTCAGCGAGCAGCCTCTGGATTTTGCTGAACTGTTTGGCCGCGAAGCACCCGTCACGCTGGAGATCGGGTTTGGTATGGGCGCCTCGCTGGTGACCATGGCGAAAGCTCGCCCGGAGCAGAACTTCCTCGGTATCGAAGTCCACTCCCCGGGCGTGGGTGCATGCCTGGCAACGGCCCATGAAGAGGGCGTTGAGAACCTGCGCGTGATGTGTCACGACGCGGTGGAAGCGCTGCATAAAATGATTCCTGACAATTCTTTAACCATGGTTCAGCTCTTTTTCCCTGACCCGTGGCACAAAGCACGTCATAATAAACGCCGTATCGTTCAGGCACCGTTTGCCGAGCTGGTTAAAAGCAAGCTGAAGCTGGGCGGTGTCTTCCATATGGCGACCGACTGGGAACCGTATGCGGAACATATGCTGGAAGTGATGTCGTCGCTGGACGGTTACAAAAACCAGTCTGCGAGCAACGACTATGTACCGCGTCCGGAATCGCGTCCGGTAACGAAATTTGAACAGCGTGGCCATCGTCTTGGTCACGGTGTATGGGACTTAATGTTCGAGAGGGTGAAATAATGGCAAAGAATCGTAGCCGTCGTCTGCGTAAAAAGATGCATATCGAAGAATTCCAGGAAGTGGGCTTCTCCGTAGCGTGGCGTTTCCCGGAAGGCACCAGTGTAGAGCAGATCGATCAGGACGTGGATGCGTTCATCAATGACGTGATTGAGCCAAACAAGCTGGCCTTCGACGGTAGCGGTTACCTGGCCTGGGAAGGTCTGATCTGCACCCAGGAAGTGGGTAAATGCACCGAAGAACATCAGGCGCTGGTACGTAAATGGCTTGAAGACCACAAGCTAGAAGATGTCCGCGTCAGCGAACTTTTCGACGTTTGGTGGGACTAATAAAGCAATAAGGGGCCAGCATTAGCTGGCCCATTTTGTCTGAGGGAGTGTTTAAGATGCGCAAAACGTTGCTGGCTGTTGCTTTGATGGCAACCGGATTCACCGCCCATGCGGATTATCAATGTAGCGTCACCCCGCGTGATGACGTGGTGTTAAGCCCGCAAACCGTGCAGGTCAAAGGCGAGAACGGCAATCTGGTGATTACGCCGGATGGTAACGTGACGTTTAACGGCAAGCCGCAAAACCTGACTGCCGCGCAGCGCGAGCAGGCGAAGGATTACCAGGCTGAGCTGCGTACCGCACTGCCGTGGATCAACGACGGCGCGCTGACCCGCGTTGAGAAAAGCCGCGTGGCGCTGGATAAGATCATTACTAAAGAAGTGGGTGAGAGCAGCAACATGCGCACCCGCCTGACGAAGCTCGATAAGCAGCTTAAAGAGCAGATGAACCGCATTATCGAGACGCGCACCGACGGCCTGACGTTCCACTACAAGGCGATTGATCAGGTCCGCGCTGACGGGCAGCAGCTGGTGAATCAGGCGATGGGCGGCATCCTGCAGGACAGCATCAACGAAATGGGGGCGAAAGCCGTGCTGAAGGGCGGCGGTAACCCGCTGCAGGGCGTGCTGGGCAGTCTGGGCGGCTTGCAGACCTCCATTCAGAACGAGTGGAAGAACCAGGAAGATGATTTCCAGCAGTTCGGCAAAGACGTGTGTAAACGCGTGGTGTCGCTGGAAGATAGCCGGAAGGCGCTGGTGGGGACGCTTAAGTAAGATCTCTGCGCGCTGGGCCCCTCACCCCGGCCCTCTCCCCATGGGAGAGGGTGTAATCGTTCCCTCTCCCATGGGGAGAGGGTTAGGGTGAGGGCATCAGGCATTGCAGTCGTTGCAGAATAGCTATCAACACCTCCTCCTCATTAGCCCTGAATTCGTTATTCCAGAACCGTAAGACTTCCCATCCGTTCGCATTCAAAAACTCGGTACGTCGTGAATCATACTTCTCTTTGTTCTGATGCTGACCCCCGTCCAGCTCAACGATCAGCTTCGCCTTAAAGCAGGCTAAATCCACGATGTACGGACCAATAGGCATCTGCCGACGAAACTTATACCCAAAGAAGCGACGACCCCTGAGCAAATACCAGAGGCGTAATTCTTCGGGCGTCATTTGTGTGCGGAGTTGTTTTGATTTTTCCATCCCCACACTCTGCCAGCCTTTTCCTCAGCCGGCAGAGCGGGATGCAAAATCCTGAATAAGCCTTCAGGATTCTTCGGCGAGGAACAGCTCAAGAAGAGAGTTTAAGAACAGCTTGCCGTGCTCGGTGATCTGCCAGTATTCCTCACTCTCGGTGAGATACCCCTGGGCCAGCGCTTCGTCGATCTGCGGGCGAATCACCGACTCCGGCAGCCCGGTGTAACGCGCAAACTCCGCGCGCGGCGCGGCTTCCAGCAGACGGAAGCGGTTCATGAAGAACTCAAACGGTTTATCCGCCGCCTCAACGTCGTGCTGACGCTCCAGGTAGCGGCCTTCCATGTATCCGCGCGGGTGGCGGGTTTTGGCGGTGCGCAGAATGCGCCCGTCCGGGAAGGTCACCTTGCCGTGCGCGCCGCAGCCAATTCCCAGGTAGTCGCCAAAGCGCCAGTAGTTCAGGTTGTGCTGGCACTGATAGCCCGGCTTCGCATACGCGGACGTTTCATACTGCTGATAGCCCGCAGCGGTTAGCAGCCTGTGACCCTGCTCGAAGATATCCCAGAGCGCGTCGTCGTCCGGCAGCACCGGCGGGCGGGAACCGAACAGCGTGTTTGGCTCAATGGTGAGCTGATACCACGACAGGTGCGGCGGGTTCAGTTCGATCGCCTGGCGCAGGTCGTCCAGCGCCTCTTCCAGCGACTGATCCGGCAGGCCGTGCATCAAATCGAGGTTGAAGCTGCGAAGGCCCAGCCCGGTCGCCAGATTTGCCGCGCGCTTCGCCTCTTCCGGGCCGTGAATGCGTCCCAGACGTTTTAGCTTCGGTTCGCTAAAGCTCTGCACGCCGATGGAGATGCGGTTTACACCCGCGCGCTGATAGTCGACAAAACGGTCAGCCTCAACGGTGCCGGGGTTGGCTTCCATGGTAATTTCCGCATCCGCCGCCAGGTTCAGGCGCGCACGCACGCCGTCCAGCAGCGTCTGCATTGCCGGGCCGGACAGCAGGCTCGGCGTACCGCCACCAATGAAAATGGTCTTAACTTCACGTCCCTGTGCGTAAGCGACATCGGCGTCCAGGTCGGCCAGCAGATGCGCAACATAGTCATCGTGCGGCACTTCGCCCTTCAGGGCGTGCGAGTTGAAATCGCAGTACGGGCACTTCTGCACGCACCACGGGATGTGAATATACAGACTCAGAGGCGGCAAATTAGCCATTACGCAGTGCTTCCAGTAACAGTTTCAGCGCGCGTCCACGGTGGGAAATCGCGCTTTTCTCTTCGCGGGTCAGTTCCGCAGCGGTTTTGCCCTCGGTCGGGACAAAGAAAATCGGGTCGTAGCCAAAGCCGCCGTTGCCAGCTGCTTCATGGGTAATCACGCCCGGCCAGCTGCCGTGGCAGACAATCGGCGTAGGGTCTTCCGCGTGACGCATATAGACCAGCACGCAGTGAAACTGCGCGGTGCGCTGTTCGTCCGGTACGTCTTTCAGGGCGACAAGCAGCTTTTCCAGATTCTGCTGGTCGGTGGCGTCAACGCCGGAATAGCGCGCAGAGTAAATCCCCGGGGCACCGCCGAGAAAATCCACGGCCAGGCCGGAGTCGTCGGCAATCGCGGGCAGGCCGGTAATCTGCGCGGCGTGACGCGCTTTCAGGATCGCGTTTTCGATAAACGTCAGCCCCGTCTCTTCGGCGGACTCCACGCCCAGATCGGTCTGGGCAACCACGTCCAGCCCAAAATCATTTAATAGCGAGGCCAGCTCGCGCACTTTACCGGCGTTGCCGGTCGCGAGAACAACTTTCTGCATGGTTTAGTCCTGTTCTTTCAGAGCCGCGACTTCCGTCGGGATAGATTGCGGATTAAGGATTTTTACCTGTTTATGTCGCCCAAGTTCACCTTTTTCAATGATGACCTGGCTTTTGGCAACGCGAAACTGTTTTGCCAGATATTTAGTCAGATGCGCGTTCGCCTGACCGTCAACCGGCGGGGCGGTGATGGCGACTTTTAACTCGTCGCCATGCAGCCCGACAATACTGTCACGGCTGGCCTTCGGCTGAATATACAGCCGCAAAACCAGCCCGTCAGCGCAGGTGCTTACGGCACTCATAGCGCCATCCACAGCCCCGGCAGCAGCATATCGCCCGTGGACTGTAACAGCTCAGCGATCCCCATGTTGACCACATAGAGCAGCAGAACCAGGATCATCGGCGAGAAATCAATACCGCCCATCGAAGGCAGCAGATTGCGAATCGGGCGCAGCAGCGGTTCGGCCAGTTGGATCAGCGCATATTCTACCGGACTACGCCCCTGGCTTACCCAACTCATGATGGCCATGACCAGCAGCACCCAGAAAATCAGCAGGCCGATGGTTTTGATTAAAATCAGGACCGCAGCAATCCAGATAATCGGCTGGAAGGTGATGACCATAAACAGCACGATCGCTTTGATAACGCTCAGAATAAACGCCACCAGCAGAGACGAGCTGTCGATGGGACCCATCGCCGGGATAATGCGGCGCAGAGGTCCGACAACAGGTTGCGTGATTTTCACGACAAACTGCGAGAACGGATTATAAAAATCACAGCGGGCCCACTGCATCCAGACGCGCAGCAAAAGCGCCATCGTATACAGCTCAAGCACTGTTGAGAGCAGGAAAGTCAACGTCTTCATGGCGTTCCTCAGGTTTCCTTATTATTTTGAGTAGTCGCGCGCACCGAAAATTGCCGTACCGATGCGCACCATAGTGCTGCCTGCCGCGATGGCGGCTTCCATATCATCTGACATGCCCAGTGAAAGCGTGTCTACCGTGTTATAGCGCGCTTTAAGCGCCTCAAATGCTACAGCCATTTGCTGTGCCACGGCAAACTGCCTTTCATAACTTGACTCAGGCGCCGGAATTGCCATCAGCCCGCGCAGGGTCAAGCGCGGCAGTTCGGCAACCTCTGCGGCCAGCGCGTCCAACTCGCTCAGCGCAATGCCGGACTTGCTGTTTTCGTCGCTGATGTTGACCTGAATCAGCACGTTAAGCGCTGGCATTTCTGCCGGACGCTGGTCATTCAGGCGGGTAGCAATACGCAGGCGATCGATGGTGTGGCACCAGTCGAAGTGTTCTGCTACCAGACGGCTTTTGTTCGACTGCAGGGGGCCAATAAAGTGCCACTGCAGATCCGTATTCCCCTGTTCCTGAAAGTAGCGAATTTTATCCACGCCTTCCTGAACGTAGTTTTCACCAAACGCCCGCTGGCCTGCGTCAATAGCTTCTGCGATGGCGCTCGCAGGCTTGGTTTTGCTGACTGCAAGCAGCGTAATTTCTTCTGAAGCACGGCCGCAGCGCGCTGCGGCGGCTGAGATTTTGTCCCGGACCTGTGCCAGGTTATGCGCAATGTCGTTCATTTTCCGAGGAGTAGTCTATGGATGTGGAAGAAATTGTGGCTCTTAGTGTAAAGCATAACGTCTCCGATCTACACCTGTGCAGTGATTCGCCACCGCGCTGGCGCAGATTAGGTCGGCTTGAACCCGCTCCTTTTCCGCCTCCCGATGTCGGAGCGTTATTGAAAGCGTGGCTCAACGATGAGCAGCAGGGGATATGGTGGGCAAAGGGGCAGGTGGATTTTGCCTCGACGGTGACGGGAGGCCAGCGGCTGCGCGGCAGTGCCTTTAAGCAGATGAGAGGTGTCTCTGTGACGCTGCGGCTGCTGCCGCGTAGCTGCCCACAGCTCTCTTCGCTGGGCGCGCCGCGGGCGATCCCGGAACTGTTGTCCAATGACGCCGGGCTGATTCTGGTCACGGGGGCGACCGGCAGCGGCAAATCCACTACGCTGGCGGCGATGGTCGATTTTCTCAACCACCATGCTGACGGCCATATCCTCACGCTTGAAGATCCGGTGGAGTTTATCTACCAGAGCGAACGTTGTCTGATCCAGCAGCGGGAGATAGGCCAGCACAGCCCGTCATTTGCTGAAGCGCTGCGCAGCGCCTTACGCCAGGATCCGGACGTTATTCTGCTGGGGGAGCTGCGCGACAGCGAAACGATCCGCCTGGCGCTGACGGCGGCGGAAACCGGACACCTGGTGCTGGCGACGCTGCATACGCGCGGGGCATCGCAGGCGATTGAACGGCTGGTCGATACGTTCCCGGCGCAGGAGAAAGATCCGGTGCGTAACCAGCTGGGCGGCAGCCTGCGAGCGGTGCTGGCGCAGAGGCTGCTTCCCGATCTGCAGGGCGGGCGCGTCGCGTTGTATGAACTGCTGGTGAACACTGCGGCGGCGGCGAATTTGATTCGTGAAGGGAAAACGTGGCAACTGCCCGGGATCATTCAAACCGGTCAGCAGGCAGGAATGCAGAACTTTGACCAGAGCCTGGCGGAGAGACGGGCGCAGGGCCGGCTGTAGGCCCCCGTGCTTAAAAGCCCTGCTCGAAATAGCTTTCGAGGATAATCACGGCGGAAGCAGAGTCCACGCTGCCCTTGTTGAGCGCACGGAAGCCGCCGTGCTCAAACAGGCCCGCACGCGCTTCGACGGTGCTGAGACGCTCGTCGTGCAGCTTCACGGAGACGCCAAAGCGGCCATGGATTTTATTGGCGAACTTACGCGCCCGGGCGGTAAGCGGCTGTTCTGTGCCGTCCATGTTCAGCGGCAGCCCAACAATAACATCATCCGGCTGCCACTCTTTGAGCAGACGCTCGATAAGATTCCAGTCTGGCGTGCCGTCATTGGCCTTCAGGGCCGTAAGCGGACGCGCGGTACCGGTGATGCGCTGCCCCACGGCGACGCCAATGCTTTTGGTACCAAAATCGAAGGCCAGAAGCGTTCCGCTCATCAGGCGTGCCCCGCTACGCCAGGCATGGTCAGGATATCAATGCCAATCAGCTTCGCCGCGTCACGCCAGCGATCGGCGATAGGGGTTTTAAACAGGATGTTCATGTCCGCAGGCGCGGTAAGCCAGGCGTTATCAAGGATCTCTTGCTCAAGCTGGCCTTTCTCCCAGGACGAATAGCCCAACGCCACCAGCACTTCAGAAGGTTGCTCTGCGGTACCCAGCGTTTCGAGCACATCACGCGAGGTGGTGATGACGGTGTTATCCGAAATTCGAATACTGGAAGAGAATACCGGCGGCGTATGCAGGATAAAGCCGCGATCTTCTGCAAGAGGTCCACCCAGCATCACCGGTTTATCAAGCCGTATTTCCGGCAGTCGCGCTTCAGCCGAGATTTTCAGCTTGTCCAGAATTCCTTCAACCTGAAGATTTTCCAGTGGTTTATTGATGATAATACCCATCGCGCCGTCTTCATTGTATTCACAAATATAAACCACGGCGCGGCGAAAAATCGGGTCCTGGAGAGCAGGCATGGCAATAAGAAAGTGATGCTGTAAATTCATTGTCAGAGGTACTGTTTCCTGGTTTAAAAAGCGACAACGCCCAGTATGGGGACAAACACAGGCGCTGTCACTAATAGTATTGTTAGGTTATTTCTGTAAACGTTTTTCGATAGCGTCCATCAGCATTCCGGTGATCGAAATCGGGAATTCCGCTTCAATTTCACGAATGCAGGTCGGGCTGGTGACGTTCACTTCGGTCAGACGATCGCCGATGATATCCAGGCCAACGAAGATCAGGCCTTTGGCTTTCAGCGTTGGGCCAACGCGGCGGGCAATTTCCCAGTCGCTTTCGGTCAGCGGGCGCGGCTCACCGCGACCGCCGGCTGCCAGGTTCCCACGAGTTTCGCCACCCTGCGGGATACGCGCCAGGCAGTAAGGAACCGGTTCGCCATCTACCACCAGAACGCGCTTATCGCCGTCTTTAATCGCCGGAATATAGTTCTGCGCCATGCAGTAACGCGTGCCCAGTTCGGTCAGCGTTTCGGCAATCACGCCAATGTTCGGGTCGCTCTCCTTAACGCGGAAAATCGACGCGCCGCCCATGCCGTCCAGCGGCTTCATGATGATATCGCCGTGCTTCTGCCAGAATTCCTTCAGCTGCGCTTTGCTGCGGGTCACCAGGGTTTCCGGCGTCAGGTCAGAGAACCAGGCGGTGTAGAGCTTCTCGTTGCAGTCGCGCAGGCTCTGCGGCTTGTTGACGATCAGCGTGCCTTTCTCTTCTGCGCGCTCAAGGATATAGGTGCTGTAGATGTATTCGGTGTCGAACGGCGGATCTTTACGCATCAGGATGACGTTGAGATCGGCCAGGGCAATATCCTGCTCGGTGCCGAACTCATACCATTTGTCATAGTTCTGCTCGACGTTAACGATGCGGGTGCGCGCGCGGGCTTCACCGTTGATCAGGTAAAGATCGTTCATCTCCATATAGTGGAGTTCATAGCCGCGACGCTGCGCTTCCAGCAGCATGGCGAAGCTGGAATCTTTCTTGATGTTAATGTTTGCGATGGGGTCCATCACGATGCCGAGCTTGATCATGTTCTTCTCCGTTAATGCTTCAACCCAGATCGCCAAACCGTACCTGTAGCGCGGTAATGGCCGTGAGTGCCGTTGTCTCAGTGCGCAGAACGCGAGGTCCCAACAGAATATCAGTAAACTGGTAACGTGCCGTCATCGCAATTTCGTCCGCCGACAGGCCGCCTTCGGGGCCAATCAGCAGGCGTACGCGCTCAACGGGCAGGGGCAGCGTATTGATGCTGGCGCTGGCGCGCGGATGAAGATTGAGCTTCAGCCCGCTTTCCTCTTCTGCACACCAGTCCTCCAGATCCATCGCCGGGCGGATCTCCGGAATACGGTTGCGGCCACTCTGTTCGCAAGCCGCAATGGCGATTTTCTGCCACTGCTGGATCTTTTTGTTCAGACGTTCCGCATCCAGTTTAACGCCGCAGCGCTCAGAAAAAAGTGGCGTAATGAGGCTTACACCCAGTTCAATGGATTTCTGTATGGTGAACTCCATTTTCTCGCCGCGCGACATCACCTGGCCCAGATGGATGTGCAGCGGTGATTCCCGATCATCCACTTCGCCACGCAGGACGTTAACGTGTACGCTTTTTTTATCAGACCGCGTGATTTCCGCGTCGAAAACCTGGTTCGAGCCGTCGAACAGCTGTATTGCCTGGCCTGCGCCCATGCGCAGCACGCGGCCAACGTGGTTGGCGGCGTCATCAGACAAGGCGATTTCGCGGCCTGCGGTAATCAGTTCAGGATGGTAAATGCGGGGAATGCGCATAGTCAGAAATTCCATGTGTCATGCGATATAAGCGAATTGCCGTAGTGTAGGTTAGCTCTTTTGCGCCTGGCAAGCCCGCTGGACGTAAGGGTTGTGATTCCCCTGGACTCTGGCGATACGTTCGTCGCGCTGGCATTCCCACTCCGTCACCGGGTACTGCTTGTCCCAGGCGTTGAACAGCTGCGTCTGCTGGCGGGAGAGGTTGAGGTCGTAACGGTCACGCATATAGAAGTAGGTGCGGGCAATGCTGCCGCGCGCGCGGGCAGGGGGCTCGGCGACTTTCTCTTTAAAATCAACCTTCATACCGCACTGGCCGTACTGGCCTTCGCCACCGTTCCACTGGCTGTACATGAAATTACCCCGGTCGCCGTTCACTTCACCTACGGCAGGCTGCAGGTTATGCATATCGCTTTCCATCTGGCGATAAACCGGGTCTTTGGCGCAGTTTTTACGTCCGCCATCCTGCCAGCACTGGCGCTGGTGGCCAAACTGCCAGGCCGGAACGACATGTTCCCATTCAATGCGGCTGGCGCGGTTTTCGTTTTTACGCACCTTATAGCCGCAGGACTCAAGGTCAACGACCCCTTTTTTACCCTGCCAGTTAATTTTACAGCCGCAGTAGAAATCCCCCGGCACATCGGCGTTTACCTTCACGCCTGCTGCCTTGGCCTGGGAAAAACTGTTGATACCGTCGGCCAGAGCATGGCCTGAGAGCGCCGTCGTCAGAAAGGCGACCGCGAGAGAAAAATTACGGGACATCTTACACTCCGTGTCAAAACGAGCCCGCAACGTAACGAATGTTGTTCCCGTATGCAATCAGTCAGATCAGGAAAGTTCCTGAAAGTTCAGATGATTATTCCGCAACCAGCGGCTCGCCGCATTTGACGCAGCGGTAGGTCGCCTCGCCGCGCACCACGCGATTATGGCGGCGGACGGTAAGCTGGTGCAGCTGACACTGGCAGCGGTAGGGGAAGGTATTGCGGCGCACCGATTCCAGTTCGAACTGATGGGTGCGGCGTGCCGGAACGCCGAGCACCGCTTCCATCATCCACTTCCACTCCTTGCCGTGGGGCGCGACGCGTCCGAAGTGTTTCCACACCAGCAGATGCGCCAGCTCGTGCGGTACCACTTCCTCGATAAACGCCTGCTGGTTTTCCATCATCAGCACCGGGTTAAGGCGGATCTCATACGGCTCGAGCCAGGCGGTACCCGCCGCGGTTCCGCGCTGCTGATAAACGATCTTAGGTTCAGGGTAATTGCGGCCGAGCTTCAGGTTCGCCTGGGCGAGTTTTTCCCGCAGGCAGCGCATAACGGCTTGCTGAAGGGCGATGGGGAGACGGGGTGCTTTCATAGGGGCAGAGCATAAAGCGCGAAGCGGGGAGGCGCAAGAGGCGCCTCCCGCGTGAGGATCAGTCGTGGGCGCCGATTTCGCGCAGCGGACGACCTTTCATCAGGTTACGTTCAATATGTTCCAGAGAAACGTGTTTGGTTTCTGGAACCAGCCAGATTGTCAGCACAATAAAGAAGATATTCAGACCTGCGTAGACCCAGAAGGTGTTCGCGTTGCCCAGGGTATTGAGCATGGTCAGGAACGTTGCTCCGACGATCATGTTGGCAATCCAGTTGGTTGCGGTAGAGCAGGTGATACCAAAATCACGCCCTTTCAGCGGCTGGATCTCAGAGCACAGTACCCAAATCAGCGGGCCGGCGCTCATCGCAAACCCGACGATAAACATCAGCAGCATGCCGACCGCAAAGTACTGGGCGGTTGGTGAGTGAATGCCCACATGCATCATGGTACCGAGGACACCCATACCGGCTGCCATCACCAGGAAGCCCAGCGTCAGCGTTGGCTTACGTCCCCAGCGGTCCACCAGACCGATGGCGATAAAGGTCGCCAGCACGTTGGTCAGACCCACGATGACGGTCCCCCACATTTGTTCGGTGGTGTTGGTATAGCCCGCCAGCTCAAAGATTTTTGGCGCGTAATACATGATGACGTTCATCCCGGTGAACTGCTGCATCACCTGAAGCAATACGCCAAGGAACACCGCGCGGCGGAAGTTGCTGTTCTCTTTAAACAGCGCCCAGCCGGACTGTTTGACCTTCAGGCTTTCGCGGATCTCTTCCAGCTCGTTTTTCGCTTCGGCGCTGGTATCGCGCAGGCGCATCAGCACGCGTTCGGCATCGTGGAATCGACGTTTGGCGGCGAACCAGCGCGGGCTGTCCGGCAGGAAGAAGACGCCAATCAGCAGCAGAATGGCCGGGATGATGATCACGCCGAGCATCCAGCGCCATGCGCCGCTGTAGCTAAACGCGGTATCAGAAAGGTACGCGCCCAAAATACCGATGGTGATCATGAGCTGGTACATCGAAATCATACTGCCGCGGATTTTCTCCGGCGCGATTTCAGACAGGTAAAGCGGGGCGGTATAGGACGCCACGCCCACGGCCAGGCCGAGCAGCACGCGGGAAACCAGCAGGACCTCAACGTTAGGCGCAGCGGCAGAGAAGAGTGAACCGGCAACGAACAGGATCGCGCCGATCATCAGGCTCTTTTTACGCCCGAGCTTGAAGGAGAGCCAGCCGCTACCGACGGCCCCGACGGCAGCGCCAAACATCATGGAGCTGACCACCCACTCCTGGGTGTGAGCGCTGATCTGGAACTCGTCAGTAATGAAAGGTAATGCACCGGCAATGACGCCGATATCCAGGCCAAAAAGTAATCCTGCCAGGGCGGCGAGGAAACAGACGAAGAATGTCATCGCCTTGTTGGACGTACGCCCCTGTTTTTTATTGTCAGGCATTATGCCCTCCAGTTGGGTTATCAGTTTTATTGATATAAAGGGTAGGTGAGTGACCCGTAAAAATATGTGAGATTAATCACATAGGTGTAATCGGTTACACTAAGGTGCAACCGTAAAAATAATTAAAGCTTTGAAAATATAGAGGTAAACGAGGTGATATGCATCGCGAAAGAACACATTTCAGACTTAACTGAAATGAGATGTAACAGCAGAAGAAAGGCGATCATGCAAAGAGAATATTCTGAAAGCGAGACGCATCCGGTGCAGTGTAATCGGTTCCATATGTGCGCCTTTGCGGCGTCACCCGACAAAAAAAGGCCAGCCCGAAGGCTGGCCTTTTATCACGCAGATGTCAGTCGATTACTTCAGACCGGCAGCTTCACGCAGCAGAGCGGCTTTGTCGGTTTTTTCCCATGGGAAATGTTCACGACCAAAGTGACCGTATGCAGCGGTTTCTTTGTAGATTGGGTGCAGCAGATCCAGCATCTGAATCAGGCCGTATGGACGCAGGTCGAAGAACTCGCGCACCAGCAGGGTCAGCTGTTCTGAAGGCACTTTCTCGGTACCGAAGGTTTCCACCATGATGGAGGTGGGTTCAGCCACGCCGATTGCGTAGGAGACCTGAATCTCACAGCGGTCAGCCAGGCCGGCAGCAACGATGTTTTTCGCCACATAACGTGCCGCGTACGCCGCAGAACGGTCAACTTTAGACGGATCTTTACCGGAGAACGCACCGCCACCGTGACGCGCCATGCCGCCGTAGGTATCAACGATGATTTTACGACCTGTCAGACCGCAGTCACCCATTGGGCCGCCGATAACAAAGCGTCCGGTTGGGTTGATGAAGAATTTGGTCGCAGAGCTCAGCCATTCGGTAGGCAGAACCGGCTTGATGATCTCTTCCATCACTGCTTCCTGCAGGGATTTCTGATCGATTTCTTCGGAATGCTGGGTAGACAGAACCACCGCGTCAATACCGACGATTTTGCCGTCGTCATACTGGAAGGTGACCTGGCTTTTCGCATCCGGGCGCAGCCACGGCAGGGTGCCGTTTTTACGCACTTCTGCCTGACGCTGCACCAGACGGTGTGCGTAGGTGACCGGTGCTGGCATCAGCACGTCGGTTTCGTTGGTTGCATAGCCGAACATCAGACCCTGGTCGCCCGCGCCCTGTTCCAGCGGATCGGCACGGTCAACGCCCTGGTTGATATCCGGAGACTGTTTGCCAATTGCGCTCAGTACCGCGCAGGAGTTGGCATCAAAACCCATATCAGAATGCACATAGCCGATCTCACGCACCGTGTTACGGGTGATCTCTTCGATATCAACCCATGCGCTGGTGGTGATCTCACCGCCAACCAGAACCATGCCGGTTTTGACATAGGTTTCACACGCTACGCGCGCTTTAGGATCCTGCGCCAGGATCGCATCCAGCACCGCATCGGAGATTTGGTCAGCAATTTTATCAGGATGTCCTTCTGATACGGACTCGGACGTAAACAGGTGTTTTGCCATGTTTTATTTCACCTAAGAGGAATTTGGTTAGCTCAAGCTGCTGTGTGGAATAGCCAAAGGAGATAATTCTACCAAGGCCTGCAGGTTTTTGACACTGGCAGTATGAGTGTTAATCAGTATAGATGGATTAACATCTGGATGGCTATTTTAGGTCACTTCTTCGCCCGATTTCCAGTTTTTTTTGACTAACCTCTCACTCAGTTGAAATTGCTGCTGGCAATAATTCCTGACGGCTCCGGCAACACGCGCATTTTTGTTTTGCTTTTTAGCCCCCTTCTCGGTATAAAACGCGGCGCGCGGCTCATATAAAATAAGCGCTCGATGAACTCATCGTGTCGCCACTTCCAGCCGGGTTAAGCAGTGAACTTTTAGCTTTGGCTTGGGGTCCGTTTCAGCAGAAGCGGCCGTGGAGGTGATACGAGATAATGAACCATCGTTTTCCGCTAATTCAGCGCAGCCGTTCTGGCGCGCATTTGATTCCCGCAACCCGCATTTTTAGTCTGCAAACCTGCCGATGTTATACCCATCTCGGCGCTTCTCAGGATTCCAGGGCCGGTCGCGCTTTGTGAAAACTGAACAAGGGCGCTCTTGTTAATACAAGAGTTTTCTCGTGGTTTCGCCGAACCTTGTCATACAGAGTTCGGATACGTGTTTTACAATGATATGAATAAGAAACCGGTCGCACGGTCTGGATTTCAGCATACTCTGCTGGGAAACGGAGCCGTTTATGGGTTGTTATCGCCGTATAACGCTGCGATAGTAGTCAACTGTTTTACACTTAATACAAAGAGTTGAGGTTCGCTATGTCTGACGACATGTCTTCTTTTTCGCCTTCGTCAGCGGGCGAACAGGGTGTACTACGTTCTATGCAGGAGGTTGCGATGAGCTCCGAGGAAGCCAGCAAGATGCTGCGCACTTACAATATTGCCTGGTGGGGCAATAACTATTACGACGTCAACGAACTGGGCCACATCAGCGTCTGCCCGGATCCGGACGTCCCTGAAGCGCGCGTGGATCTCGCGAAACTGGTGAAAGCCCGTGAGGCTCAGGGCCAGCGTTTGCCTGCACTGTTCTGCTTCCCGCAGATCCTGCAACATCGCCTGCGTTCGATTAACGCCGCGTTTAAGCGCGCGCGTGAGTCCTACGGTTATAAAGGTGACTACTTCCTGGTTTACCCGATCAAGGTGAACCAGCACCGCCGCGTAATTGAATCTCTGATCCACTCCGGCGAGCCGCTGGGTCTGGAAGCCGGTTCCAAAGCTGAACTGATGGCAGTTCTGGCGCATGCGGGCATGACCCGTTCAGTGATCGTCTGTAACGGCTATAAAGACCGTGAATACATTCGTCTGGCGCTGATTGGCGAGAAGATGGGCCACAAGGTCTATCTGGTTATCGAGAAGATGACCGAAATCGCCATCGTGCTGGAAGAGGCCGAGCGTCTGAACGTGGTGCCACGCCTTGGCGTGCGTGCGCGTCTGGCGTCACAGGGTTCCGGCAAATGGCAGTCCTCCGGCGGCGAAAAATCCAAGTTCGGCCTGGCGGCAAACCAGGTACTGCAGCTGGTGGAAATCCTGCGCGAGCGCGGTCGTCTGGACAGCATTCAGCTGCTGCACTTCCACCTCGGCTCGCAGATGGCCAACATTCGCGATATTGCGACCGGCGTGCGTGAGTCAGCGCGTTTCTACGTTGAGCTGCATAAGCTTGGCGTAAATATTCAGTGCTTCGACGTGGGCGGCGGCCTGGGCGTGGACTACGAAGGGACCCGCTCGCAGTCTGACTGCTCCGTGAACTACGGCCTGAACGAATACGCGAACAACATCATCTGGGCGATCGGCGATGCCTGTGAAGAGAACGGCCTGCCGCACCCGACGGTGATCACCGAATCCGGTCGCGCAGTCACTGCGCACCATACGGTGCTGGTCTCGAACATCATCGGCGTTGAGCGCAGCGAAACCACCGAAGCGACGCCTCCGGCAGACGATGCGCCGCGTTCCCTGCAGAGCATGTGGGAAACCTGGCAGGAGATGCACGAGCCGGGCACGCGTCGTTCCCTGCGCGAATGGCTGCACGACAGCCAGATGGACCTGCACGATATTCACGTGGGCTATTCTTCAGGCACCTTCAGCCTGCAGGAGCGCGCGTGGGCGGAGCAGCTCTATCTGAACATGTGCCATGAAGTGCAGAAACAGCTCGACCCGAGCAACCGCGCGCACCGTCCGATTATCGACGAGCTGCAGGAGCGTATGGCGGATAAGATTTACGTCAACTTCTCGCTGTTCCAGTCGATGCCGGATGCCTGGGGTATCGATCAGCTGTTCCCGGTTCTGCCGCTGGAAGGGCTGAACCACGCCCCGGAACGTCGCGCGGTGCTGCTGGACATTACCTGCGATTCCGACGGTGCTATCGACCACTATGTTGACGGCGACGGTATCGCAACGACGATGCCAATGCCGGAATACGACCCGGAGAACCCGCCGATGCTGGGCTTCTTTATGGTCGGCGCGTATCAGGAGATCCTCGGCAACATGCATAACCTGTTCGGTGATACCGAAGCGGTGGACGTGTTCGTGTTCCCTGACGGCAGCGTGGAAGTTGAGCTGTCCGATGAAGGGGACACCGTGGCGGACATGCTGGAATACGTTCAGCTCGATCCGAAAACCCTGCTGACACAGTTCCGCGATCAGGTGAAAAACACCGGTCTGGACGACGCGCTCCAGCAGCAGTTCCTGGAAGAGTTTGAAGCGGGTCTGTACGGGTATACCTACCTGGAAGACGAGTAGGAAAACCTCCCTCTCCCTGTGGGAGAGGGGCGGGGTGAGGGCATCAGACCGCTAAGTCGCTGATGCCCGGTGGCGCTGCGCTTACCTAGCCTACGAACGTAGGCCGGATAAGGCGAAGCCGCCATCCGGCAGAATGCTATACTCACTTGAACCCGTATGCATTACCGGCGATAATTCGCCCTAATAAGCGATTTACGAATCAATCCCTTCCTCGTCGGGTTTAACGACGCGGAGGGGATTTTTTTTCATCTGTTTTTAATGTATCGACTTTAAAAGAGGTCAGGACATGAGCACTTTAGGTCATCAGTACGATAACTCTCTGGTATCTAACGCGTTTGGTTTTTTACGCCTTCCGATGAACTTCCAGCCGTACGACAGCGACGCTGACTGGGTGATCACCGGCGTGCCGTTCGATATGGCGACATCTGGCCGCGCGGGTGGTCGTCACGGCCCGGCGGCGATCCGTCAGGTTTCCACTAACCTGGCCTGGGAGCACAACCGCTTCCCGTGGAACTTCGACATGCGCGAGCGCCTGAACGTGGTGGACTGCGGTGACCTGGTGTATGCCTTCGGCGACGCGCGTGAGATGAGCGAAAAGCTGCAGGCCCACGCCGAGAAGCTGCTGGCCGCCGGTAAGCGCATGCTCTCCTTCGGCGGCGACCACTTCGTGACCCTGCCGCTGCTGCGCGCCCACGCGAAGCACTTCGGTAAAATGGCGCTGGTGCACTTCGATGCGCATACCGACACCTACGCGAACGGCTGCGAGTTCGACCACGGCACAATGTTCTTCACCGCGCCGAACGAAGGTCTGATCGACCCGAACCACTCGGTGCAGATCGGTATTCGCACCGAGTTCGACAAAGACAACGGTTTCACCGTGCTGGATGCGGGCCAGGTTAACGATCGCGGCGTCGACGACATCATCGCTCAGGTGAAGCAGATCGTGGGTGATATGCCCGTGTATCTGACCTTCGACATCGACTGTCTGGATCCGGCATTTGCACCGGGCACCGGTACGCCGGTCATCGGCGGTTTGACCTCAGATCGTGCCATTAAGCTGGTGCGCGGCCTGAAGGATCTGAACATTGTCGGGATGGACGTGGTGGAAGTGGCGCCTGCGTACGACCAGTCCGAGATCACCGCGCTGGCCGCAGCGACTCTGGCGCTGGAAATGCTCTATATTCAGGCAGCCAAAAAAGGCGAATAAGCCTCGCCTTGCGTGAAAAAAAACCTCTCTACTGAGAGGTTTTTTATTGCCTTTAGAACACGTTAAACGGGTATTCCACGTAAGCGCGGATCTCGTCCCCGCCCACGTTGTACTCGCTGGCGTTGCTGGAGACGCGCAGGACGGAGTAGCGCAGTTTCAGCTTCAGATCCTTCGCCGGACCATCCTGCACCTGGTACTGGATCTGGTTAAACCACTCGTGCTCTTTGCCGTTGCTGGTTTCAGAGGTTTTGATGTTATCGCCGCGCACGTAGGCGGTGGTCCAGCTCAGGCCCGGTAAGCCAAGGCCGGCAAAGTCCAGACCGTAGGATGCCTGCCAGGAACGTTCATCTTCGCCATTAAAATCAGACCAGTAGGAGTTCGCCAGCCAGATGGTGTTACCGCCATCACCCACGCCGCCCTTGTCGCGATAGCCGCCGTAGTTGTAGCCGGTGCTGCCGCTGCTCTGCTGGTACGCCACTTTGAACGTGTGAATGTCCCAGATGTAGCTCGCCGCCAGGCTCCAGATGGTGTTGCTGCGGCCCGTGTCGAGGCTGTCCGCGTAACCCTGGTCCAGACGGGAGTTATAGCCGTTGAAGTCGAGTACCAGCTGCTGCCCGGTGCTGAACGGCTGTTTGAAGTTCATGCCCAGGTATTGCTTGTTCATTACCTCTTCATTATGAGAGGCGTACAGCGCGCCGCTGAACTGGTCGTTAAACTGATAGCTCGCACCGCCGAAGGAGAGGCTCTTCAGCCCGCTGTCGTGGCGGTCATCGCTTTTACGCTGCTCGTCGGTGAAGTAACCAGCGTTGACTTCCAGACCGTCGATCTCTTTTGAGGTCAGCATGGTGCCGGTATAGCTTTCAAACAGCAGGCGGGAGCTGTCGGCATTCACGATGGGCAGCTCAGGGCGCTGATTCCCGTAGCTCAGTACGGTATTCGAGATGCGCATTTTGGCGGTGGCGCCAAACTTTGCCAGATCGGATTTTGCCCGGCCGTCATCTTCCTGCTTAAAGAAGTCGATGCCGCCCGCGCCGCTCTTGCCACGGCCGCCGTCCAGGCGCACGCCGTATTGAGCAATACCGTCCACGCCAAAGCCCACCAGCCCTTCGGTATAGCCGGATGCAAACGTGGCAATGATCCCCTGACCCCACTCGGCTTTGTCCTGCTGGCCCTGATGGTAATCGCGGCTGATATACGCATTGCGTAAAAACAGGTCCAGATGGCTGTCGTCAATAAAACCCTGGCTGTCGGATTGCTGGCTTGCAGCGGCAGGTAATGCGGCAAATAAGCTTAAAGCAATTAATGATAATTCTTTTTTCACGGAGGGAACGTCTCTGTCTGGATATAGTAATTTGAATAACTGCGGGCGTGATAATTACCGGAAAAAGAGACCTTTGCAATAATTATGTGACCAGACATTTCAATGCGATAGGGCAGATTTGGCGGGGCTTTCAGGGGTGTTATCGATACGTGCTGTTAAGTTAACAATTCATGCGAAATAAAAAGGAGGCAAAATTGCCTCCTTCTGAAATTATTTAATTCCGTCTGCGGCCATACGGTCGCGAATATGCTGTGCGCGTTCTTCTGAGGCCGGGTGATCGTCAAACATGGAGCTTTGGCGTCCGGCTTCCAGCTTGGCCAGTTTTTCGAAGCTGGTGGCTAAGCCTGAAGGATTAATGCCGCGTTTGCGCAACAGATCGTATGAGTAGTCATCCGCCTCGGACTCCTGACGCTGTGAGAACTGAGAGTTAACCAGCTTTTCACCCACGTCGCCAAGCTGTGACTGCGACAGGCTGCCAACGATACCGCCCGCTGAGGCCGCCGCTGCGCGGATGGCATTGGTGCCCAGGGCAACCTGCATCCCTTTCTTCACGTGGCCCAGGGCAACGTGGCCCATTTCGTGGCCGATCACCGCTTCCACTTCGTTGTCGGTCATCATGTCCATCAGTCCGCTATAGACGCGGATACAGCCGTTCGCCATCGCGAAGGCGTTCACGTCTTTCGCCATGTACACCTTGTAGTTCACCGGCTGGCCGTTGATGTTGTCGCCCAGCGCGGAAGCAATCTTATTCAGACGCTGCGTGTAGGTACTGTTAGCCGGCGCAAGCGTGGCTTTTCCGTCCATATCTTTACAGGCCTGGTCGCTCAGCGCTTTCACCTGCGCATCGCTCAGGGAATAGGCCTGAAAGGCCTCTGCGCCTGACGTCATCAGACCGTTAGAATCCATATTCTGACAGCCGCTCAGCAGGAGCGTTGTACCCAGGGCCAGCACTATTGCACGCATTTTCATGAGGTTGCTTCCGTACTCGTTAAACTGAATAAAATCCGAAAAGGGCACCGTCAGCGAAGCCGGTGTCGGGCTAAGTATAAGGAATATCTGCAGGGCCGGGCGAGCAGATTGCGCAACATGCGAGCATGATCCAGAGATTTCTTAACAAGCAAAAGAATGCTCCATGTACATGACTTGCGGCTTGGGTTACATTGTTGGCACTTTTTTCCGGCGTAGCCCAAAACGCGCTGTCGTCAAGGGCATGGCCTTTAACAGTCCGATCTGGAGTTAAAATGTCCTCACGTAAAGAGCTTGCTAATGCTATTCGTGCGCTGAGCATGGACGCAGTACAGAAAGCCAAATCCGGCCACCCAGGGGCCCCTATGGGTATGGCTGATATCGCCGAAGTCCTGTGGCGTGATTTCCTGAACCACAACCCGCAGAACCCGTCATGGGCTGACCGCGACCGCTTCGTGCTGTCCAACGGCCACGGCTCTATGCTGATCTATAGCCTGCTGCACCTCACCGGCTACGATCTGCCAATTGAAGAGCTGAAAAACTTCCGTCAGCTGCACTCCAAAACTCCAGGTCACCCGGAAGTGGGCTACACCGCTGGCGTAGAAACCACCACCGGCCCGCTGGGTCAGGGTATTGCTAACGCTGTGGGTATGGCGATTGCTGAGAAGACCCTGGCGGCGCAGTTCAACCGTCCTGGTCACGACATCGTTGACCACTTCACCTACGCGTTCATGGGCGACGGCTGCATGATGGAAGGCATTTCTCACGAAGTGTGCTCCCTGGCAGGTACCCTGAAGCTGGGTAAACTGGTTGCGTTCTATGACGACAACGGTATCTCCATCGACGGTCACGTTGAAGGCTGGTTCACCGACGACACCGCAGCACGTTTCGAAGCCTACGGCTGGCACGTTGTGCGTGGCGTTGATGGTCACGATGCTGACTCGATTAAACGTGCAGTGGAAGAAGCGCGCGCTGTGACGGACAAACCGTCCCTGCTGATGTGCAAAACCATCATCGGCTTCGGTTCACCGAACAAAGCGGGTACGCACGACTCCCACGGCGCGCCGCTGGGCGATGCGGAAATCGCGCTGACCCGCGAAGCGCTGGGCTGGAAACACCCTGCATTTGAAATCCCATCAGAGATCTACGCTCAGTGGGATGCAAAAGAAGTAGGTCAGGCGAAAGAAGCGGCCTGGAACGAGAAGTTCGCTGCTTACGCGAAAGCCTTCCCGCAGGAAGCGGCTGAATTCACCCGTCGTATGAAAGGTGACATGCCGTCTGACTTCGACGCGAAAGCGAACGAGTTTATCGCTAAGCTGCAGGCGAACCCGTCTAAAATCGCGAGCCGTAAAGCGTCTCAGAATGCGATTGAAGCGTTCGGCCCATGGCTGCCAGAATTCCTGGGCGGCTCCGCTGACCTGGCGCCATCTAACCTGACCCTGTGGTCTGGTTCTAAGCCAATCAACGAAGATACTGCCGGTAACTACATCCATTACGGTGTACGTGAATTCGGTATGACCGCGATTGCCAACGGTATCTCCCTGCACGGTGGTTTCCTGCCGTACACCTCTACCTTCCTGATGTTCGTTGAATACGCACGTAACGCCGTGCGTATGGCCGCGCTGATGAAACAGCGTCAGGTGATGGTCTACACCCACGACTCCATCGGTCTGGGCGAAGATGGTCCAACTCACCAGCCGGTAGAGCAGGTGGCTTCCCTGCGCGTGACCCCGAACATGAGCACATGGCGTCCATGTGACCAGGTTGAATCCGCGGTGGCGTGGAAATACGGCGTTGAGCGTCAGGACGGTCCAACCGCGCTGATCCTCTCCCGTCAGAACCTGGCACAGCAGGAGCGCACTCCAGAGCAGCTGGCGAACATCGCTCGCGGTGGTTACGTGCTGAAAGATTGCGCGGGCCAGCCGGAGCTGATCTTCATCGCCACCGGTTCTGAAGTTGAACTGGCGGTTGCAGCGTGGGAAAAACTGACTGCCGAAGGCGTGAAGGCGCGCGTGGTTTCCATGCCGTCTACCGACGCGTTCGACAAGCAGGATGCCGCTTACCGTGAATCCGTGCTGCCTAAAGCGGTTTCCGCTCGCGTGGCAGTGGAAGCGGGTATCGCTGACTACTGGTTCAAATACGTGGGCCTGAACGGTGCCATCGTCGGTATGACCACCTTCGGTGAATCTGCTCCTGCAGAACAGCTGTTCGAAGAGTTCGGCTTCACCGTTGAGAACGTTGTCGCGAAAGCGAAAGAACTTCTGTAATTGCTGTTTTGCCCGGTGGCGCGCTAGCGCTTACCGGGCCTACAAATGGCTCGCAAGTAGGCCGGGTAAGCGCTAGCGCGCCACCCGGCTTTTTTTGCGTCATTATTCCACCGAAAATGTGACGCAAGTCATATAGCTCGCTTATTCATCTGGACAGACATTCCTTTTATTCCCCGATTCGCTTATTCTTGCTGAAGCGTTTCAGTCGATTAAATGTTCGACAAATGACCAATCAATCGCAGTTTGTGACAGCAAGGATTCCCCTTCGGGCGTAGCTGGATTACTCTTTCAGCCACCTCAAACTCAGGGATTGCTTTGCAGGAGATCTATGACCGTACGCGTAGCGATTAACGGCTTCGGTCGCATCGGGCGTAATGTGGTTCGTGCTTTGTATGAATCCGGACGTCGGGCGGAAATGACCGTGGTGGCAATCAATGAACTGGCGGATGCTGCGGGCATGGCGCATTTGTTGAAGTATGACACCAGCCACGGACGCTTTGCCTGGGATGTACGCCAGGAAAGAGATCAGCTTTTTGTGGGTGACGACGCTATTCGTGTGCTGCATGAGAACAGCATCTCCGGGCTACCCTGGCGTGAACTGGGTGTGGATGTGGTGCTTGACTGTACCGGTGTGTATGGCAACCGCGAACATGGCGAAGCGCATCTCGCGGCAGGTGCGAAAAAAGTCCTGTTCTCCCATCCCGGCAGTAACGACCTCGACGCGACCGTCGTGTTTGGCGTCAACCAGCATGAGCTGCAGGCCGAACACCGCATTGTTTCCAACGCCTCCTGTACCACCAACTGCATTATTCCGGTCATCAAACTGTTAGACGATGCGTATGGCATTGAGTCCGGTACCGTGACCACGATTCACTCCGCCATGCACGATCAGCAGGTCATTGACGCTTACCACCCGGATTTACGGCGCACGCGTGCAGCGAGCCAGTCAATCATTCCGGTGGATACGAAACTGGCGGCAGGGATCACCCGAATTTTTCCGCAGTTCAATGACCGTTTTGAAGCGATTGCCGTGCGCGTCCCAACAATCAACGTCACCGCAATCGACCTTAGCGTAACGGTGAAAAAACCGGTAAAAGCCTGTGAAGTCAACCTGTTGCTGCAAAAAGCGGCACAGGGGGCATTTCATGGTATAGTTGACTATACGGAATTACCGTTGGTCTCAGTAGATTTTAACCACGACCCACACAGCGCCATCGTCGATGGCACGCAAACGAGGGTCAGTGGCGCACACCTTATCAAGACGCTGGTCTGGTGTGATAACGAATGGGGCTTTGCTAACCGAATGCTCGACACCACGTTGGCAATGGCTGCTCAAGGTTTCAGGTAAGACGCATCGTGCGTCTGCAAAACTTTAAGAATCAACGAGAGGATTCACCATGTCTGTAATTAAGATGACCGATCTGGATCTGGCTGGTAAACGCGTTTTCATCCGTGCCGATCTGAACGTACCGGTTAAAGATGGCAAAGTGACCAGCGACGCGCGTATCCGTGCATCTCTGCCAACCATCGAGCTGGCTCTGAAGCAGGGCGCGAAAGTGATGGTCACCTCCCACCTGGGTCGTCCAACTGAAGGCGAGTACAACGAAGAGTTCTCTCTGCTGCCAGTGGTTAATTACCTGAAAGACAAACTGTCCAACCCGGTTCGCCTGGTGAAAGATTACCTGGACGGCGTTGACGTTGCAGCCGGTGAACTGGTTGTTCTGGAAAACGTTCGCTTCAACAAAGGCGAGAAGAAAGACGACGAAACCCTGTCCAAAAAATACGCTGCACTGTGCGACGTATTCGTGATGGATGCCTTCGGTACGGCGCACCGTGCTCAGGCGTCTACCCACGGTATCGGTAAATTCGCAGACGTAGCGTGTGCCGGTCCTCTGCTGGCTGACGAACTGGAAGCGCTGGGTAAAGCACTGAAAGAACCTGCTCGTCCAATGGTCGCTATCGTTGGTGGTTCTAAAGTTTCCACCAAACTGACCGTTCTGGATTCCCTGTCTAAAATCGCTGACCAGCTGATCGTTGGCGGTGGTATCGCGAACACCTTCGTTGCCGCTCAGGGCCACAACGTCGGTAAATCCCTGTACGAAGCAGACCTGGTTGACGAAGCCAAACGCCTGCTGAGCACCTGCGATATCCCGGTTCCAACTGACGTTCGCGTAGCGACCGAGTTCTCCGAAACCGCAACCGCGACCCTGAAATCTGTAAACGACATCAAAGACGAAGAGCAGATTCTGGATCTGGGCGACGTTTCTGCACAGAAACTGGCTGAAATCCTCAAAAACGCAAAAACTATCCTGTGGAACGGTCCGGTTGGCGTGTTCGAATTCCCGAACTTCCGCAAAGGGACTGAAATCGTTGCTAACGCTATCGCAGACAGCGAAGCGTTCTCTATCGCAGGCGGTGGTGACACCCTGGCAGCAATCGACCTGTTCGGTATCGCTGACAAGATCTCCTACATCTCCACTGGTGGCGGCGCATTCCTCGAATTCGTGGAAGGCAAAGTACTGCCAGCAGTAGCAATGCTCGAAGAGCGCGCTAAGAAGTAAGCCATTCAAGGGCAGGGAAACCTGCCCAATTTTCAGCGCGCTTTTAAGAGCTCGCACCTTTTCTAACGGCCGAAGATACAGGACTAAGCAACATGTCTAAAATTTTTGATTTCGTAAAACCTGGCGTTATCACTGGTGATGACGTACAGAAAGTGTTCCAGGTAGCTAAAGAAAACAACTTCGCTCTGCCAGCAGTGAACTGCGTGGGTACCGACTCCATCAATGCCGTACTGGAAACCGCTGCAAAAGTTAAAGCACCGGTTATCGTTCAGTTCTCTAACGGCGGCGCTGCGTTCATCGCAGGTAAAGGCGTGAAAACTGACATTCCTCAGGGTGCTGCAATCCTGGGCGCTATCTCTGGTGCGCACCACGTACACCAGATGGCTGAGCACTACGGTGTTCCAGTTATCCTGCACACTGACCACTGCGCGAAGAAACTGCTGCCGTGGATCGACGGTCTGCTGGACGCGGGTGAAAAACACTTCGCGGCTACCGGTAAGCCACTGTTCTCTTCTCACATGATCGACCTGTCTGAAGAGTCACTGCACGAAAACATCGAAATCTGCTCCAAATACCTGGCGCGCATGGCCAAAATGGACATGACTCTGGAAATCGAACTGGGTTGCACCGGTGGTGAAGAAGACGGTGTGGACAACAGCCACATGGACGCTTCTGCACTGTACACCCAGCCAGAAGACGTTGATTACGCTTACACCGAGCTGAGCAAAATCAGCCCACGCTTCACCATCGCAGCGTCCTTCGGTAACGTACACGGCGTTTACAAACCAGGTAACGTGGTTCTGACTCCGACTATCCTGCGTGATTCTCAGGAATACGTTTCCAAGAAACACAACCTGCCGCACAACAGCCTGAACTTCGTCTTCCACGGCGGTTCCGGTTCTTCTGCTCAGGAAATCAAAGACTCCGTAAGCTACGGCGTAGTGAAAATGAACATCGATACCGACACCCAGTGGGCAACCTGGGACGGTATCCTGCAGTACTACAAAGCGAACGAAGCTTACCTGCAGGGCCAGCTGGGCAACCCGAAAGGCGAAGACCAGCCGAACAAGAAATACTACGATCCACGCGTATGGCTGCGCGCAGCGCAGACGTCCATGGTGACCCGTCTGGAGCAGGCTTTCAAAGAACTGAACGCGATCGACGTTCTGTAATTTGAGCTGCTAACAGCATCAGAAGGCCCGCAAATGCGGGCCTTTTTTTATGCTTTTTCAATACCCTGCCAGACCTGCTTTTGTGATCTGTTTGGCAAAACCGGTGCTTTTTGTTTACCCTTTACAGACCTGCCTGTCTCCATGGGGGATGGATTTTGTGTTTTGGTTTAACAAAAGGAAGAATAAATGGAACAACTCGATGTTGTAGACAGCATCAATAACGCCGGTAACTGGCTGGTGCGTAACCAGGCCCTGCTGCTGAGCTATGCCGTGAACATCGTCGCGGCGATTGCCATCATTATCGTCGGGATGATCGTGGCGCGTATTGTCTCGAATACGGTTAACCGCGTGATGCTGGCCCGTCACATTGACGCCACGGTGGCTGACTTCCTCTCCGCACTGGTGCGTTACGGCATTATCGCCTTTACGCTGATTGCCGCGCTGGGCCGTGTTGGGGTGCAAACCGCCTCCGTCATCGCCGTTCTCGGTGCCGCCGGTCTGGCTATTGGTCTGGCGCTGCAGGGCTCGCTTTCAAACCTGGCGGCAGGCGTTCTGCTGGTGACCTTCCGTCCGTTCCGCTCCGGCGAGTACGTTGACCTTGGCGGCATTGCCGGAACCGTGCTGCAGGTACAAATTTTCTCAACGACCATGCGCACCGTCGATGGCCGCATCGTGGTCGTGCCGAACGGGAAAATCATCGCGGGCAACATCATTAACTTCTCCCGTGAGCCGGTGCGTCGTAACGAACTGATTATCAGCGTGGCGTACGACTCCGACATCGATCAGGTGAAGTCGCTAATTAGCAACATCATCGCCTCAGACGATCGTATTCTGAAAGATAAAGAGCAGACGGTTCGCCTCAACGAACTGGGCGCGTCCTCCATTAACTTCGTGGTGCGTATCTGGAGCAAAAGCAGCGATCTGCAAAACGTGTACTGGGACGTGCTGGAGCGCATTAAGCGCGACTTCGATGCCAACGGCATCAGCTTCCCGTACCCTCAGATGGACGTAAACGTCAAAAAAGTCAAAGAAGCCGAATAACTTCTCGCAGGCCCGGTAAGCGCCAGCGCCACCGGGCTTTATTTTTATAAGTACTGCTAATCCCCAATTAATATTATCCATTTCCTCTAATGTAATTCGCGCAGTATAGTCTCCTTCAAGAACAATACTGTGAGAATTTCGTTATGTTATCTTATTATTTTCAAGGGCTTGCCTTAGGTGCAGCCATGATCCTTCCCCTTGGCCCGCAAAATGCGTTTGTGATGAACCAGGGCATTCGCCGCCAGTATCATCTGATGATTGCCCTGCTGTGTGCGGTAAGCGATTTACTGCTGATCTGTGCCGGGATTTTTGGCGGCAGCGCATTGCTCATGCAGTCTTCCTGGCTGCTGGCGCTGGTCACCTGGGGCGGCGTGGCGTTTCTGCTCTGGTACGGTTTTGGTGCCCTGAAAACGGCGATGAGCAGCAACCTCGAACTGGCGAGCGCGGAAGTCATGAAGCAGGGCCGCTGGAAGATTATCGTTACTATGCTGGCGGTCACCTGGCTTAATCCGCATGTTTATCTGGACACCTTCGTGGTGCTGGGCAGCCTCGGCGGGCAGCTGGACGTTGAGCCGAAACGCTGGTTTGCGCTGGGTACGGTTAGCGCCTCTTTCCTCTGGTTCTTCGGCCTCGCCATTCTGGCTGCATGGCTGGCTCCTCGTCTGCGTACGGCCAAAGCCCAGCGCATCATCAACACTCTGGTAGGGCTGGTGATGTGGTTTATAGCCTTTCAGCTGGCAAAAGAGGGGATTCACCACGTTCAGGAATTGTTCAACTAATCCTTGTCTTATGGACAACTGAACAAGACCCGCTAAGCTTGCTGGCATGCGCCCTGTTAATGGGCACTCTTCGCAACATGGAGGAATAACAGTGAAGTTTAAGGTGATGGCCCTGGCGGCATTAGTAAGTTTTGGTGCGGTGTCGGTGCAGGCAAGTGAACTGCCGGATGGCCCGCACATCGTCACTTCAGGCACCGCAAGCGTGGACGCGGTACCTGATGTCGCAACGCTGGCAATTGAAGTCAATGTGTCTGCGAAAGATGCGGCATCTGCCAAGAAGCAGGCTGACGATCGTGTTGCGCAATACCTCTCTTTCCTTGAGCAGAACGGTGTCGGTAAAAAAGATATCAACTCCGCGAATCTGCGTACTCAACCCGATTATGACTACCAGAATGGTAAAAGCATCCTGAAAGGCTACCGTGCCGTGCGTACCGTCGAAGTGACCGTGCGTCAGCTGGATAAGCTTAACTCGCTGTTGGATGGCGCGCTGAAGGCGGGTCTGAACGAAATTCGTTCCGTATCGCTGGGCGTTGCGCAACCGGAAAAATACAAAGACGAAGCGCGTAAAGCGGCGATTGATGATGCCATTCACCAGGCGGAACAGCTGGCTTCTGGCTTTAAGAGCAAGCTCGGCCCGGTTTACAGCGTGCGTTACCACGTCTCTAACTACCAGCCAAGCCCGATGGTACGGATGATGAAGGCTGATGCAGCCCCGGTGTCTGCTCAGGAAACATACGAGCAGCCAACCATTCAGTTTGACGATCAGGTGGATGTGGTGTTCCAGCTGGAGCCAACTCAAACTCAGCAAACTGAGGCGGCTAAGGCGCAGTAATTTGCCCTCACCCTAACCCTCTCCCGCAGGGAGAGGGAATTCAAGCGATTAATCCTGTCTCAACACCTTGTGCCCGTACGCCAGCAGCGCGTCGGTTACGTTGCGCATCATGCGGCTTTCCGGCGCAAACCGGTGCCAGTAGAGCATCCGGCGCTGATACAGCCCCGGCGTCAGGTCAATCAGCTCACCGCTTTTTAACTCTTTCTCAATCTGCAGATGCGGGATCATGCAGCAGGTGGTGCCCTGACGCGCAAGCTGCACAAAGGCCTCAGACGAGTTGACGATATGGCACGGCACGCTGCCCGGTGGCAGATCGAAGTTTTGCTGCAGGAACGCCTGATGCATATCATCCAGATGGTCGAACGCCACGGCAGGGGCTTTCAGCAGCGCGGCGCGGGTGACGCCGTTCGGGAAGTAGCGCTCGGCAAAGGCTTTTGAACCCACAAACAGATAGTCCAGCGCGCCCAGCTGATCGACAAGACAGCTTGGCAAGGCCTGAGGCTGGATACTGACCGCCCCAACCACTTCACCGCGACGCAGGCGTTCCTGGGTACGGGTTTCATCCTCAACCTGTAAATTCAGGCGGATAGGGGAGTCCGCTAATACCGGCGCAAGGGCCGGCAGCAGCCAGGTTGCCAGGCTGTCGGCGTTGACCGCCAGAGAGAGCAGCAGCGGCGTAGAGCCCGTTTGTTCGTCACCCAGCCACTCGTCTTCCAGCAGTTCAACCTGGCGCAGCAGGGCGAGGAGCTTTTGCCCCTGCTCGGTTGGACGTGGCGGCACGGTACGCACCAGCAGCGGCTGGCCGAACATGTTTTCAAGCTGTTTAATACGCTGTGATACGGCGGACTGGGTGATGCAAAGCTTTTGCGCCGCGCGCTCAAAACCGCGTTCACGAATAACTGCATCAAGTGCCTGTAGTGTTCTGTAGTCCGGACGTTTCATTGCTCTGGCTGGCTCCTTAATTTTGCTTATTCTGCACTATGACACAATTTTCCCTTCGTGGCAGACGAATTCCATTCGACGTGTTCTATAATGCGCCCTGAGTTTTCACACCACAGGCAAAACGATCATGACGCAGGATGAACTGAAAAAAGCAGTAGGATGGGCCGCTCTCCAGTACGTGCAGCCGGGTACCATTGTCGGTGTCGGTACGGGATCAACCGCGGCACACTTTATCGATGCGCTGGGCACGATGAAGGGGCAAATCGAGGGCGCGGTTTCCAGCTCTGATGCTTCCACGGAAAAGCTGAAAAGCCTCGGCATTACCGTTTTCGATCTCAACGAAGTGGATCGTCTGGGGATTTACGTTGATGGCGCGGATGAAATCAACGGCCACATGCAGATGATCAAAGGCGGCGGCGCGGCGCTGACGCGCGAGAAGATCATCGCCTCCGTTGCGGACAAGTTTATCTGCATCGCGGACGCCTCCAAGCAGGTCGACATTCTGGGTAATTTCCCGCTGCCGGTCGAAGTGATCCCAATGGCCCGTAGCGCGGTTGCCCGTCAGCTGGTGAAGCTGGGCGGTCGTCCGGAGTATCGTCAGGGCGTAGTCACCGATAACGGTAACGTGATCCTCGACGTTCACGGTCTGGAAATCCTCGACGCGATTGCGCTGGAAAATGCTATCAATGCTATCCCAGGCGTAGTGACCGTAGGGCTATTCGCCAACCGTGGCGCGGATGTGGCGCTGATTGGCACCGCTGACGGCGTGAAAACCATCGTAAAATGATCTGACGGGGGGAGTCCTCCCCCCGCTAAAAAATTTTTGAAAAGCTAAATTCGGTGACTTGTGTGACGTTTTTCCGCCTCTTTTGCCGATCCTGCCGCGTTTGTAAATTTCCATAGCATTTTCCTCTGACATTTTGCTCTGTATGACTTTTCTTCAGAGTGCTGACGCAAACGTTCATATTGCTGCAATAGTTTTTTTTGATATGTTGGCTACAGCGGATTCATATCCAGCACAACATCAGTTCAGACAAAAACAGGGTCGGGTAAATGGCAAAGGTATCACTGGAGAAAGACAAGATTAAATTCCTGCTGGTCGAGGGCGTGCATCAAAAAGCAATCGATAGCCTTCGTGCGGCAGGTTACACCAACATCGAATTTCACAAAGGCGCGCTCGATACCGAAGAGCTGAAAGCGTCCATCCGTGATGCCCACTTCATTGGCCTGCGATCCCGTACTCACCTGACTGAAGAGGTTATTGCCGCTGCGGAAAAGCTGGTGGCTATCGGCTGCTTCTGCATCGGTACCAACCAGGTTGACCTGAATGCTGCCGCCAAACGCGGTATTCCCGTCTTCAACGCCCCGTTTTCCAACACCCGTTCCGTGGCGGAGCTGGTGATCGGCGAACTGCTGCTGCTGCTGCGCGGCATTCCTGAAGCGAACGCCAAGGCGCACCGCGGCGTGTGGAACAAGCTGGCGTCCGGCTCATATGAAGCGCGTGGTAAAAAACTGGGGATTATCGGCTACGGCCACATCGGTACGCAGCTCGGTATTCTGGCGGAATCCCTGGGCATGCACGTGTTTTTCTATGATATCGAAAGCAAGCTGCCGCTGGGCAATGCGACCCAGGTTCAACACCTGTCTGACCTGCTGAACATGAGCGACGTGGTGAGCCTGCACGTGCCGGAAAATGCGTCCACCAAAAACATGATGGGCGCGGAAGAGCTGGCGCTGATGAAGCCGGGCTCACTGCTGATTAACGCCGCGCGCGGCACGGTTGTCGATATCCCGGCCCTGGCGGATGCGCTGAAGCGTAAGCATCTGGCGGGCGCGGCCATCGACGTCTTCCCGACGGAGCCTGCGACCAACAGCGATCCGTTTACCTCTCCGCTGTGCGAGTTCGACAACGTGATTCTGACGCCGCACATTGGCGGTTCGACTCAGGAAGCGCAGGAAAATATCGGCCTGGAAGTGGCGGGTAAGCTGAGCAAATATTCCGACAACGGTTCAACGCTCTCTGCCGTGAACTTCCCGGAAGTGTCTCTGCCGTTGCACGGCGGTCGACGTCTGCTGCACATCCACGAGAACCGTCCTGGCGTGCTGACCGCGATCAACCAGATCTTTGCCGAGCAGGGCGTCAACATTGCCGCGCAGTATCTGCAGACGAACTCGCAGATGGGCTACGTGGTTATTGATATCGAAGCGGATGACGATGTGGCCGAAAAAGCGCTGCAGAGCATGAAGGCGATTCAGGGAACGATTCGCGCGCGTCTGCTGTACTGATAGTGCGGTTTGGGGTGTCGGGTGGCGGCTGCGCCTTACCCAACCTACGCTGAGTATTTGTAGGCCGGGTAAGCGTAAGCGCCACCCGGCTTTATTCTACCAGACCCAGATTTTGCTGGGCGTCACCACTGCCGGCAACGGCACATCCCACTTCTCCACCGGCAACGCCTCCACGCCCTGACAATCATGCGCATAGCCCACCGGCTGCAACCCGTACTGCTGCCAGTTTTGCAGCGTCCGGTCATAAAAACCGCCGCCCATCCCTAAACGCTGGCCCTGTTCATCAAACGCCACCAGCGGTGTAATCAGCACATCCAGCTGTGACAGCGGGAGCACGTCGCGCACGTCGAGTTTCGGTTCGGTGATTTTCAGGCGATTCACCACCAGTTCGCTGTGCGGGTGGTAGTGCAGAAACAGCAAATTACCTTCGCTGAACGGGTGCAGCACCGGCAGATAGACCTTCTTCCCGGCGCGCCAGAGCTGCTCTATCAGCGGTTGGGTATCCAGCTCTCCATCAAATGACAGAAACAGCGCAACGGTGTGCGCCATCACGACAGGGGGATACGCCATCATACGGGCGGCGGCCTGCTGGGCAAAATGCGCTTGCTGATCGGCGGTTAACGCACGGCGGCGCTGACGAATTAACTGACGGATGTCCTGGCGTGAAGCAGAAACTTCAGGGAATTGGGTCATGGTAGTCGGTAGAAGAAAAGAGAGGGAATCTCCGAGATGCCGCCGCAGGCTGTAACCCTTGAACCCTTGGTTCAAGGTGAATGTGTCGTCATAGTTTTAAGGCTTCTCGGACGGACCGAGCATGCTCACCAACCATGGAGCGCCACATTCTTGTGGTATGAAATATCGGCTCAGGGGACTGGCCCGCTTGCGAACATCTCAGAGAAATTTTGTCTTCACAGTTACTCTACCATAGTCAACTGAGAAGTGTTATTCAAACTTTGGTCCCGGTCTTTCGGGATTGCGACCTTGATCAAGCAATGCCTGTTCTATGGTCTGCTGGAGCATTTTAATGCGCTGCTCCATGCTTGCCGCGTAGTCGCGGGTCTTCGCTTTTTCCTGAGTCAGTTCATAGCTGATGTTCAACGCGGCGATGAAAACCAGCTGCTCAGTATTTGTGACTCTAGTGCGTTCTTTTAGATCTTGCAACCGCTGATTCAAATCGTCCGCTGCCTGATTCAAAGCATCCCTTTGTTCAGGCGGACAATTCACTCGCAGTGAACGGCCAAAAATCTGGAGATCGACGGGTTGTGCAGACATGCCACCTTCCTGCTGATTGACTGCGCTGCCTTCGCTTACTGCCCCGGGGGCTGCGAAGGGGCGACACTATAGCTACCCTGATGTGAAGATACAAGCCCTTTTCTGGTATCACCAGGGTCCAAAGTGGTAGCATATCATGAAACTTCCCCCCTTTGATGACGAATGCTCATGTCTATACAGAACGAAATGCCTGGTTACAAGGATTTAAACCAGTTACTGAACCAGCAGGGAATCGGTTTAACCCCTGCCGAAATGCACGGTCTGATCAGTGGCATGCTGTGCGGCGGAAACAGCGACAGCTCATGGCAGCCGCTGATCCACGACCTCACGAATGAAGGGCTGGCGTTTGGTCACGAGCTGGCGGAAGCGCTGCGTAAAATGCACGCCGCAACCAGCGATTCGCTGGAAGACGATGGCTTCCTTTTTCAGCTTTATCTGCCTGAAGGCGACGACGTCAGCGTGTTCGATCGCGCCGATGCGCTGGCCGGCTGGGTAAACCACTATCTGCTGGGGCTGGGCGTGACGCAGCCTAAACTGGATAAAGTGACCGGCGAAGCGGGTGAGGCGATCGACGACCTGCGTAACATCGCCCAGCTCGGCTACGATGAAGACGAAGACCAGGAAGAGCTGGAAATGTCTCTTGAAGAGATTATCGAGTACGTGCGCGTGGCGGCTCTGCTGTGCCACGACAACTTCACGCGCTCTCAGCCGACCGCGCCGGAAGTCCGCAAGCCAACCTTACATTAAGAAAAACAACGCACAGGAGGGTGTCATGGTTATCTCGAGTCAAGAGTATTCGCGCCGCCGTCAGGCGCTGCTGGCAACAATGCAGCCGGGCAGCGCCGCGCTGATTTTTGCTGCGCCCGAAGTTACGCGCAGCGCCGACAGCGAATATCCCTATCGCCAGAGCAGCGATTTCTGGTACTTCACCGGCTTTAACGAGCCGGAAGCGGTGCTGGTGCTGATTAAGAGCAATGACACCCACAACCACAGCGTGATTTTCAACCGCGTGCGCGATCTGACAGCCGAAATCTGGTTTGGCCGCCGCCTGGGCCAGGAGGCCGCACCGGCGAAGCTGGGCGTTGACCGCGCGCTGGCGTTTAGCGAAATCAACCAGCAGCTCTATCAGCTGCTTAACGGCCTCGACGTGCTCTATCACGCGCAGGGTGAATATGCCTACGCCGATGAGATTGTTTTCACCGCGCTGGATAAGCTGCGCAAAGGCTCGCGGCAGAACCTGTCCGCGCCGGCCACGCTGACGGACTGGCGTCCGGTGGTGCATGAGATGCGCCTGTTCAAGTCTGAAGAAGAGCTGAATTTGATGCGTCGTGCGGGCGAAATCAGCGCCCTGGCGCACACCCGCGCCATGGAAAAGTGCCGTCCTGGGCTGTTCGAATACCAGCTGGAAGGCGAAATTCATCACGAATTTAACCGCCACGGCGCGCGTTATCCCTCCTACAACACCATTGTTGGCGGCGGAGAAAACGGCTGCATTCTGCACTACACCGAAAACGAAAGCGCGCTGCGCGACGGCGATCTGGTGCTGATTGACGCCGGTTGCGAATACCAGGGCTACGCGGGGGACATCACCCGTACTTTCCCGGTAAACGGTAAATTCTCACCGGCACAGCGCGCGATTTACGACATTGTCCTGGAATCGCTTGAGACGGCGCTCAGGCTGTATCGTCCCGGTACCTCCATGCAGGAAGTGACCGGCGAAGTGGTGCGCATCATGATTACCGGTCTGGTCAGGCTCGGGATTCTGAAAGGGGACGTAGACACCCTGATTGCTGAAAATGCGCATCGACCGTATTTCATGCACGGCCTGAGCCACTGGCTGGGGCTGGATGTGCATGACGTCGGCGCGTACGGCGCCGACCGTTCACGCGTGCTGGAGCCGGGCATGGTGTTAACCGTGGAGCCAGGCCTGTATATCGCGCCGGATGCCGACGTGCCTGAGGAGTACCGCGGGATTGGCATTCGTATTGAAGATGACATCGTTATTACCGAAACCGGTAACGAAAACCTGACCGCGAGCGTCGTGAAAAACGCTGACGATATCGAGGCGCTGATGGCAGCGGCACGCGCATGAGCGTGATTATCGTTGGCGGCGGCATGACCGGGGCCACGCTGGCGCTGGCCATTTCGCATTTGACGAAGGGGCAGCTTGCGGTGCACCTGGTGGAAGCCGTCGCGCCGCAGGGAAAGAATCATCCCGGTTTTGATTCCCGCGCTATTGCCCTGGCGCAGGGTACCTGCCAGCAGCTGTCCCGTATTGGCATCTGGCAGGCGATCGCTGACCGCGCCACGGCAATTAAAACCGTTCACGTAAGCGATCGCGGCCATGCTGGCTTTGTCACGCTGGACGCGCAGGATTACCGCATTGACGCGCTGGGTCAGGTTGTTGAGCTGCACGACGTCGGATTGCGTCTGTTCCGTCTGCTCCAGGATGCGCCGGGCGTCACGCTGCATTGTCCGGCGCGCGTGGCCGGCGTGAGCCGCAGCGAGGAGTCGGTCAGCGTAACGCTGGAAAACGGCACCGTGCTTGAAGGCCAGCTTCTGGTCGCCGCGGACGGCTCGCGCTCATCGCTCGGCGCCCAGTGCGGCGTGGAGTGGCGTCAGCAGCCTTACGGGCAGGTTGCGGTCATTGCCAACGTCTCTACCGCAGCTGAACACCACGGCAGGGCGTTTGAACGCTTTACGCAGCATGGCCCGCTGGCGATGCTGCCGATGTCGGACGGGCGCTGTTCCCTGGTCTGGTGTCATCCGCAGGATAAGGCTGAAGAGGTTAAAGCCTGGTCAGACGAACGTTTTTGTACCGAGCTGCAGAAGGCCTTTGGCTGGCGGCTGGGGCGTATTACCCATGCGGGCCAGCGGGCAGTCTACCCGCTTTCGCTGACGACAGCGTCTCAGTCCATCTCCCATCGTCTGGCGCTTGTCGGTAATGCCGCGCAGACGCTGCACCCCATCGCGGGGCAAGGGTTTAACCTTGGCCTGCGGGATGTCATGAGCCTGGCGGAAACCCTTTCGCAGGCGTGGGGTGAGCAAAAAGATTGCGGCGCTTATTCGGTGCTAAGCCATTACCAGAAGCGACGTCAGGCCGATAAAGAGGCGACAATCGGCGTTACCGACGGCTTAGTCCATCTCTTTGCCAATCGCTGGGCGCCGCTGGTAGCAGGTCGCAACCTCGGGCTGATGGCGATGGAATTATTCATTCCGGCACGTGACGTGCTGGCGCAGCGGACTCTTGGTTGGGTCGCGCGTTAAGGAGTTATCACCGTGCAAAATGTTGATGTCGCCATCGTTGGCGGCGGTATGGTCGGACTGGCGCTGGCCTGCGGTTTACAGGGCAGCGGCCTGCGCGTGGCGGTGCTGGAGCAAAAGCAGCCTCAGCCCGTTGCGCCAGATGCTCCGCCGGAACTCCGCGTCTCGGCGATCAATGCCGCCAGCGAGAAATTGCTGACGCACCTTGGCGTCTGGGCAGATATTGTGGCGCAGCGCGCCAGCTGCTATCACGGCATGGAAGTGTGGGATAAAGACAGCTTTGGTCATATTGCTTTTGATGATGAAAGCATGGGCTATAGCCATCTGGGCCATATCATCGAAAACGCGGTGATCCACCACGCGCTGTGGCAGAAAGCACAGCAGTGCAGTGACGTGACCCTGATTGCGCCTGCGCAGATCCAGCAGGTGGCATGGGGCGAAAACGAGGCGTTTATCACCCTGCAGAGCGGCGACATGCTGACCGCGCGTCTGGTGGTCGGTGCTGACGGTGCGAACTCCTGGCTGCGCAACAAAGCCGATATCCCGCTGACCTTCTGGGATTACCGCCATCATGCTCTGGTGGCAACGATCCGAACAGAGGAGCCGCACGGCGGCGTGGCGCGGCAGATTTTCCACAACGACGGCATTCTGGCGTTCCTGCCGCTTGCCGATCCGCACCTGTGCTCGATTGTCTGGTCCCTGGTGCCGGAGAAAGCCCAGCAGATGCACGAAGCGACGCCGGAGGCCTTTAACCAGGCGCTGTGCATGGCGTTTGATAACCGCCTTGGCTTATGCGCCCTTGAAAGCGCGCGGCAGGTGTTCCCGTTAACCGGCCGCTACGCGCGTCAGTTTGCGGCGCACCGTCTGGCGCTGGTCGGTGATGCGGCGCATACCATTCATCCGCTGGCCGGGCAGGGCGTCAACCTTGGCTTTATGGACGCGGCGGAGCTGGTTGAGGAACTGCGTCGCCTGCACCGCGAAGGCAAAGATATCGGTCAGCATCTGTACCTGCGTCGCTACGAGCGTAGCCGCAAGCACAGTGCGGCGATGATGCTGGCGGGCATGCAGGGCTTCCGCGAGCTGTTTGCCGGCGCGAATCCGGCGAAAAAACTGCTGCGCGACATTGGCCTCAAGCTTGCTGACACCCTTCCGGGTGTTAAGCCTCAACTCCTCCGTCAGGCGATGGGTCTTAACGACCTGCCGAACTGGCTACGTTAATTTAGACCCCCGTCACACTTTATTTTCCCGGCCTCTGCGCCGGGGAAATTCCCTCGTTTGAAATATTCTAATTTCACGTCATTTTTCGCATTAGAAAATCTAATCTACGAGATTTTATGTTACGGAAATTCGGCCCGTTTTTCCGCACGAAATATCACCATGTGCTAAATCATGTTAGATCATTGTTAATTTTGTGCGGGGTTAATCGCATTTTTCCAGTGAATAACTCTGTAGGCTTTTTAGCGTTTTTTGGTCATAAGCTAATGTGATGACCCGTTTTACCTTATGGTTAACCGCCGGTTTCGGTGGTAAGTTCGGGTAAAAGAGAACGTTTGCGTCGGCGCCAGGTAACGGGGCCGACACCGGGTTTCACGGTGAATTTTTCAACGAGGACAAGATGGCTCAACAGACTCCTTTGTACGAACAACACGTGTTATGCGGCGCCCGCATGGTGGACTTCCATGGCTGGATGATGCCGCTGCACTACGGCTCGCAGATTGATGAGCACCACGCGGTGCGCACCGATGCCGGTATGTTCGACGTGTCCCACATGACGATTGTCGATCTGCGCGGTAGCCGCACCCGGGAGTTTTTGCGTTATCTGCTGGCAAATGACGTCGCCAAACTGAAGACGCCGGGTAAAGCGCTCTACACCGGCATGCTGAATGCCTCGGGCGGCGTGATTGATGACCTTATCGTCTACTACTTCGCTGAAGATTTCTTCCGCCTTGTTGTCAACTCCGCCACCCGCGAAAAAGACCTCTCCTGGATCACCCAACACGCCGAACCTTATGCCATCGACATCACCGTCCGTGACGACCTGTCGCTGATCGCCGTACAGGGGCCGAACGCGCAGGCGAAAGCCGCGTCTCTGTTTAACGACGAGCAACGCAAAGCAACCGAAGGCATGAAGCCGTTCTTCGGCGTGCAGGCGGGCGATCTGTTTATCGCCACCACCGGCTACACCGGTGAAGCGGGCTACGAAATTGCGATGCCGAACGAGAAGGCCGCTGATTTCTGGCGTGCGCTGGTGGAAGCTGGCGTGAAGCCTGCGGGTCTGGGCGCGCGCGATACGCTGCGTCTGGAAGCGGGGATGAACCTCTACGGGCAGGAGATGGACGAAGGCGTCTCCCCGCTGGCCGCCAATATGGGCTGGACCATTGCATGGGAACCGGCTGACCGTGACTTTATTGGCCGTGAAGCGCTGGAGATGCAGCGCGAGAAGGGCACTGAACAGCTGGTGGGGCTGGTGATGACCGAGAAGGGCGTGCTGCGCGGTGAACTGCCGGTGCGCTTTACCGATGCTGACGGCAATCCTCGCGAAGGCGTGATCACCAGCGGTACCTTCTCCCCGACGCTGGGCTACAGTATTGCACTGGCACGCGTGCCGGCGGGCATTGGCGAAACGGCGGTGGTGCAAATCCGCAACCGCGAAATGCCGGTCAACGTGACCAAACCGATTTTTGTTCGCGCCGGTAAGCCGGTCGCCTAATCATTTTTATCAGGAGAACTTCAATGAGCAATGTGCCAGCAGAACTGAAATACAGCAAAGAACACGAGTGGCTGCGCAAAGAGGCGGACGGCACTTACACCGTAGGGATCACCGAGCACGCGCAAGAGCTGCTGGGCGACATGGTGTTTGTTGACCTGCCTGACGTGGGCACGACCGTTAGCGCGGGCGACGACTGCGCCGTGGCGGAGTCCGTAAAAGCGGCATCTGACATCTATGCCCCTGTGAGCGGCGAAATCGTTGCCGTCAACGACGCGCTGAGCGATTCGCCAGAGCTGGTGAACAGCGAGCCTTATGAAGGCGGCTGGATCTTCAAGATCAAAGCCAGCGACGAATCTCAGGTTGCCGCGCTGCTGGATGCGTCCGCGTACGAAGCACTGTTAGAAGACGAGTAATCGTTTATCCCCCTCTCCTTTCGGGAGAGGGCAGGGGCGAGGTTGCCCATCTTCCCCTCGCCCTAACCCTCTCCCAGAGGGAGAGGGAACTTAAATTCACTGCACGTTTCAGGAACCATCGCTCATGACACAGACTTTAAGCCAGCTTGAAAACCGTGGCGCCTTCATTGAACGTCACATTGGGCCGGATGCTCAGCAACAGCAGGAGATGCTGAAGACAGTTGGCGCGGATTCATTAAACGCACTGATCGGCCAGATTGTGCCAAAAGACATCCAGCTTGCCACGCCGCCTCAGGTGGGGGAAGCCACCACGGAATTCGCCGCGCTGGCGGAGCTGAAGGCTATCGCAGGCCTGAACAAGCGCTATAAGTCTTACATTGGCATGGGCTACACCAACGTGCAGTTGCCGCCGGTTATCCTGCGCAACATGCTGGAAAACCCGGGCTGGTACACCGCTTACACCCCGTATCAGCCAGAAGTGTCCCAGGGCCGTCTTGAAGCGCTGCTGAACTTCCAGCAGGTGACGCTGGATCTGACCGGTATGGATATCGCCTCCGCCTCGCTGCTGGATGAAGCGACCGCCGCCGCCGAAGCAATGGCGATGGCAAAACGCGTGAGCAAGCTGAAAAATGCCAACCGCTTCTTCGTGGCGGCGGACGTGCATCCCCAGACGCTGGACGTGGTGCGCACTCGCGCGGAAACCTTCGGCTTTGACGTGATCGTCGACGACGCCGACAAAGTGCTGGATCACCAGGACGTCTTCGGCGTGCTGCTGCAGCAGGTAGGCACCACCGGTGAAGTTCACGACTACGGCGCGCTGATTGCCGAGCTGAAATCCCGCAAAGTGGTTGTCAGCGTTGCCGCCGACTTTATGGCGCTGGTGCTGCTGACGGCACCGGGCAAACAGGGCGCGGATATTGTCTTTGGTTCAGCGCAACGCTTCGGCGTGCCGATGGGCTACGGCGGCCCGCACGCGGCATTCTTCGGCTCGAAAGATGAATTCAAACGCTCCATGCCCGGCCGTATTATCGGCGTCTCAAAAGACGCTGCCGGTAACACCGCGCTGCGCATGGCGATGCAGACCCGCGAGCAGCACATCCGCCGTGAGAAAGCGAACTCCAACATCTGTACCTCACAGGTGCTGCTGGCAAACATCGCCAGCCTGTACGCCGTGTTCCACGGCCCGGCTGGTCTGAAGCGCATTGCCAGCCGCATTCACCGCCTGGCCGATATTCTGGCCTGCGGCCTGCAGCAGAAAGGCCTTAAGCTGCGCCACGCTCACTACTTCGACACCCTGTGTGTGGAAGTGGCGGACAAAGCGGCCGTGCTGGCGCGCGCGAATGCGGCAGAGATCAACCTGCGCAGCGATATCCACAATGCCGTCGGCATTACGCTGGATGAAAGCACCACCCGCGACGATATCCTGAACCTGTTCAGCGTGTTGCTGGGTGACGCGCACGGTCTGGACATTGATGCGCTCGACAAAGAGGTCGCGCTCGACAGCCGCTCCATTCAGGAAAGTATGCTGCGTAACGATGCGATCCTGACGCATCCGGTGTTTAACCGCTACCACAGCGAAACCGAGATGATGCGCTATATGCACTCTCTGGAGCGCAAGGATCTGGCGCTGAACCAGGCGATGATCCCGCTGGGCTCCTGCACCATGAAGCTGAACGCCGCAGCAGAGATGATCCCGATCACCTGGCCTGAATTCTCCGAGCTGCACCCGTTCTGCCCGCCAGAGCAGGCGGAAGGTTATCATATGATGATCAACCAGCTTTCCGACTGGCTGGTGAAGCTGACCGGTTATGACGCGCTCTGCATGCAGCCAAACTCCGGCGCGCAGGGCGAATACGCGGGCCTGCTGGCGATCCGTCACTATCACGAAAGCCGCAACGAAGGACACCGCGATATCTGCCTGATCCCAAGCTCTGCCCACGGTACCAACCCGGCCTCTGCCCAGATGGCAGGCATGGAAGTGGTGGTGGTGGCGTGCGATAAAAACGGCAACATCGATCTGGCCGACCTGCGCGCGAAAGCCGAGCAGGCGGGCGACAAGCTCTCCTGCATCATGGTGACCTACCCGTCTACCCACGGCGTGTACGAAGAGACTATCCGTGAAGTGTGCGAAGTGGTGCACCAGTTCGGCGGTCAGGTTTACCTCGACGGCGCGAACATGAACGCTCAGGTGGGCATTACCTCTCCGGGCTTTATCGGCGCGGATGTGTCGCACCTGAACCTGCACAAAACCTTCTGCATCCCTCACGGCGGTGGCGGCCCGGGCATGGGTCCTATCGGCGTGAAAGCGCACCTGGCGCCGTTTGTCCCAGGCCACAGCGTTGTGCAGATTGAAGGCATGCTGACTCGTCAGGGCGCGGTCTCTGCGGCACCGTTCGGTAGCGCCTCTATCCTGCCAATCAGCTGGATGTACATCCGCATGATGGGCGCGGAAGGGCTGAAGCAGGCGAGCCAGGTGGCGATCCTCAACGCCAACTATATTGCGACTCGCCTGAAGTCCGCCTTCCCGGTGCTCTATACCGGCCGCGACGGTCGCGTGGCGCACGAGTGCATCCTCGATATTCGTCCGCTGAAAGAGCAAACCGGCATTAGCGAGCTGGATATCGCCAAGCGTCTGATCGACTACGGCTTCCATGCGCCAACCATGTCGTTCCCGGTTGCGGGTACGCTGATGGTTGAGCCGACCGAGTCTGAAAGCAAGGCCGAGCTGGACCGCTTTATCGACGCGATGCTGGCCATCCGCATGGAGATCGACCGCGTGCAGGACGGCGAATGGACGCTGGAAGATAACCCGCTGGTCAACGCTCCGCATACCCAGCATGAGATGGTCTCCGAGTGGAACCACGGCTATTCCCGCGAGCTGGCCGTCTTCCCGGCAGGCGTGGCAAACAAATACTGGCCGACCGTGAAGCGTCTTGATGACGTCTACGGCGACCGTAACCTGTTCTGCTCCTGCGTGCCGATGAGCGAATACCAGTAATATTGTTGGTGTAGTAACGTAGGCCGGGTAAGGCGAAGCCGCCACCCGGCTTTTTTATTGGGAGAAGAAAATGGCAATAGCACTGGTCACCGGCGCCAGCCGGGGCATTGGGAAAGCCACCGCGCTGCAGCTGGCGCGCGAAGGCTACACCGTGGCGGTGAACTATCATCACAACATTAAAGCCGCGACGGACGTGATCAACCAGATCGTTGAAGCGGGCGGTAAAGCCTTTGCCGTCCGCGCAGATATCAGTGATGAAGCCCAGGTGCTGGCGATGTTTAACAGCCTCGATCGTGAAGGCGAGCCGCTTCGTGCGCTGGTCAATAATGCGGGCATTCTGTTTGAGCAATCCACTATCGAGAACCTCTCCGCTGAGCGCATTAACCGCGTCCTGGCGACCAACGTCACGGGCTACTTTCTCTGCTGCCGGGAAGCGGTAAAACGCATGTCCTTCAGGCATGGCGGCAAGGGCGGGGCGATAGTGAATGTCTCTTCCGCAGCGTCGCGTCTGGGGGCGCCGGGTGAATATGTGGATTATGCCGCGTCTAAGGGGGCGGTGGATTCGCTGACAACCGGGCTATCGCTGGAAGTGGCGGCGCAGGGTATTCGCGTCAACTGTGTACGTCCGGGTCTGATTTATACGGATATTCATGCGTCCGGCGGAGAGCCGGGGAGGGTGGATCGCGTGAAATCGTTGCTGCCGATGCAGCGTGGCGGCCAGCCGGAAGAGGTGGCGCAGGCGATTGTCTGGCTGCTGAGCGAGAAGGCGTCGTACGTAACGGGCAGTTTTATTGAGTTGGCTGGCGGGAAATAAGCCCCTCACCCTAACCCTCTCCCCAAAGGGGAGAGGGGATCAATCGTAGCGCCGCCCGGCGTTAAAGTTTCTCGCCGTTGCTGGCAATCACGCCCTTATACCACTCGAAGCTTTTCTTGCGGGAACGCGACATGTCGCCCGTGCCGTCGTCGTGCTTGTTCACGTAGATAAAGCCGTAGCGCTTGCTGTACTGGCCGGTGGTGAACGACACGCAGTCGATGCAGCCCCATGGCGTATATCCCATCAGATCCACGCCGTCGTGCGTCACGGCTTTGATCATCTCTTCCACGTGGGCACGCAGGTAGTCGATGCGATAGTCGTCGTTGATGCTGCCGTCTTCTTCAACCTTGTCGTAGGCGCCGAACCCGTTCTCCACGATAAACAGCGGTTTCTGATAACGCTCGTACAGTTCGCACAGAGAATAGCGCAGGCCTACCGGGTCAATCTGCCAGCCCCAGTCGGACGCCTTCACGTGCGGGTTCGGCACGCTGCCTTCGAAGCCGGAAATCGCATCGCCGGTACCGCCTTCCGCTTTCACCGCGTTGGTCATGTAGTAGCTGAAACCTAAGTAGTCGCAGGTACCTTCACGCAGGATCTGCTCGTCGCCTGCCTCCATTTTGATGGAGAAGCCACGGCGCTCCCACTCGTTCAGCACGTAGGATGGGTAGTAACCACGCAGTTGGACGTCGGTAAAGACATAGCGCTCGCGCATGGATTCCTGGGCGAACATCACGTCTTCCGGTTTGCAGGAGAACGGATAGAGCGCCACCATCGCCAGCATGCAGCCGACTTTCATCTCCGGATTGATGCGGCGCGCGGCTTTCACCGCCAGGGCGCTGGCCACAAACTGGTGGTGCAGGACCTGGTACATGGTCTCTTCCGGATTGTCATGTTCGGTATAGACCACGCCCGAGCAGCAGTAACCGAACAGCGGCGCGCGCCAGTTGCGCTGGTTATTGATTTCGTTGAAGGTCATCCAGTATTTGACCTTGTTTTTGTAGCGCTCAAAAACCACTTCCGCGAAGCGCACAAAGAAATCGACCACTTTACGGTTGGTCCAGCTACCGTACTCCTGCACCAGGTGCAGCGGCATTTCGAAATGAGAGAGGGTGATCACCGGTTCGATGTTGTATTTCAGCAGCTCGTCGAACATGTCGTCGTAAAACTTCAGCCCCTCTTCGTTTGGCTGCGTTTCGTCACCTTTCGGGAAGATGCGCGTCCAGGCGATAGAGGTGCGGAAGCACTTGAAACCCATCTCGGCAAACAGCTTGATGTCTTCTTTATAGTGGCCGTGGAAGTCGATAGCCTCGTGGTTTGGGTAGTATTTACCCGGCACTACTTCCTGGGTGATTTCGCGCGGGACGCCGTGCGCGCCGCCGGTCAATACGTCGCAAATGCTTGGTCCTTTGCCGCCTTTTTTCCAGCCGCCTTCAACCTGGTGAGCCGCAACCGCGCCGCCCCATAAAAAATCTTTTGGTAAGGTTAATTTTTTCATCGCTGCTCTTCTCAATAAATGGCTTATTGGCATCGAGTCTAGCAAAGCGAAATTGAATGTCACGATATAACAATTCACAGTAAATGTGATTTGTTACATCAAAAAAACAGGGTGTTTTATTCTGTGAGTTTCTTCGCCAGTTTACGTCCGAGAGATTCCAGAATATAGATAACGGGAATTTGCGTGGTGATATCGTAGACGCCTGCAATACGCGTCTGAGGAACATGCCAGGAGAGATTAAAGTCCGCCAGTTTTGCGAGACGCGAGTGCTCGTGGCTGGTTATCGAGAGCACCTTGCAGTGATGCAGGCTGAACTGGCTGGCGAAGCGCAGGATCTCCTCGGTCTCGCCCGAGACGGAAAGCACAATCGCCAGCGCATTTTTCGCCATATCATTGGTGACCGGGAAATAAGGATCATCAATATGATTACTGAATTTCCCGATATTAGAAAAGAAGCGTGCGCCATATTTTGCCAGCGAACCCGATGTTCCGGCACCGACAAATATAATTCGCTCTGACGATAAAATAATATCAACCGCCTTATCTAATAACGCATCGAACTCTTCATTATTCACGCTTTTAAAAAAGCTGATAATTTCGCTGGCACCGAAGTTTGCCTGCTGGGGCTCGTTCTGTTCAAGATAAAGCTTAAAGCGCACGCGGAATTCAGAATAGCCTTCGCAGTTAAGCTTGCGGCAAAAGCGCAGGATGGTGGTGGTTGAGACGTCTGCCGCATCCGCCAGCTCGCGGATGGTCATGTACATCACTTTGTCACGATTTTTTATGACATAGTTGTAGACCATCATCTCCAGGTTATTGAGACTGGCAATGGCGGAATGGGAGAACATGCTCACAATGGCTACACTCACTCATCAGACTTTTCTTCAGGGAATAATAACATGCAGCCAAACGACATCACTTTTTTTCAGCGTTTTCAGGACGACATTCTGGCCGGACGTAAAACCATAACTATCCGGGATAAAAGTGAATCCCATTTCAAAACCGGCGATATCCTGCGGGTGGGGCGTTATGAGGATGATGGTTATTTTTGCACCATCGAAGTAACGGGAACGTCAACCGTTACGTTCGATACATTGACGCAAAAACATGCTGAACAGGAGAACATGACCCTGGATGCATTGAAAAACGTGATCTCAGAGATCTACCCCAGGCAGAACCAGTTTTATGTGATTGATTTTAAATGCTTATAATTAAAATCGAAACGCATGTTCGCTGAAATTAAAGTGTAACTGTCTGATTGTAATTTAGAAACGTTATGTTTAACTTTATTTTGGCTAACAGGTGTTCACTGGAATCATTCTCAGTTAGCATAGTTATACGATGAATAATCATCTTTTGTTTTCCCGGAGTTTTGTATGGTGAGTAGACCATTAATCGCACAGGGATATTCGCTGGCTGAGGAAGTAGCCAACAGCATCAGCCACGGCATTGGCCTGGTGTTTGGGATTGTCGGTTTAGTGTTATTGCTGGTGCAGGCGGTGGACGCCAATGCCAGCGCGATGGCCATTACCAGCTACAGCCTTTATGGCGGGAGTATGATCCTGCTGTTCCTGGCCTCGACGCTATATCACGCGATCCCGCATCAGCGGGCCAAGATGTGGCTCAAGAAATTTGACCACTGTGCTATCTATCTTCTGATTGCAGGCACCTACACACCGTTTTTGCTGGTGGGGCTCAACTCACCGCTGTCGCGTGGCCTGATGATTGTTATCTGGAGCCTGGCACTGCTGGGGATCCTGTTTAAGCTGACCATCGCGCACCGGTTTAAGGTGCTGTCACTGGTCACCTATCTGACAATGGGCTGGCTGTCGCTGATTGTGGTGTATCAACTGGCGGTCAAACTGTCGGTAGGGGGCGTGACGCTTCTGGCCTTAGGCGGCGTGGTGTACTCGCTCGGCGTGATTTTCTACGTCTGCAAGCGCATCCCGTACAACCATGCCATCTGGCACGGCTTTGTGCTCGGCGGCAGCGTATGCCACTTTTTGGCGATCTATTTGTACGTGGGGCAGGTGTAGTTTTTAAACCGTGCGGGCGGTTGCCCTCACCCCGGCCCTCTCCCACAGGGAGAGGGAGGGCACCTGGATACGATTACTCTTCTAACGAATACGGCAGCGGCTCGATGCTCAGCGTGTTCGCATCGTCACGCACGCGGAACATGCTGTCGGCTTCCATGTCGTTGTTCATGACGGCCTGTACCAAAAGACGTCCATCATCCAGCTGTACGGCGGCTAACACGGTGCCGGTGCGGCGCCAGTTATCACCCATCTTCAGCTCTAAGTCTTCACCCGCTTCAGGTACACGGCTGGCATGGCCCGCCAGCGTCCACAGCGCTCGTTTGTTAGCTCCGCGGAATTTTGCACGCGCCACCATCTCCTGGCCGGTATAACAGCCCTTTTTAAAGCTGATACCCCCCAGCGCCTGCAGGTTCGTTGCCTGAGGAATAAACTGCGCGCTGTTTGCTGCGTCAATCACCGGCAGACCCGCTTCGATGTTCAGCGCCAGCCACTGCTGACTATTGTTGAGCTGCGCTTCGCCGCGCAGCGCTTCGGTCACGCGTTCGGCCGTTGCCGCATCCGTGACTAACAGGAAACGCTCCGCAGGGTGTTCAAACCACAGGATGGAGGTCGCGCCTTCGCTGACCACCTGCTTTTCTGCGTCCGGCAGTTCGCTGAAGAGATTTTTCAACGCCGCTCGCGCCTGGAAACCGGCCACGCCCAGCAGGACATGTTCGTCGTCCGGGGCGATAGTGACTTTGGAAAAGACCGCGTACTTCTTCAGCTCTTTGAGCTGGGCCTCTTGCAGGCTGCGGCGCTCAATAAAGGCAAAGCCGTCCTGACGGCGGAAGAGGCGCAGGTTGCTCCACATTTTACCTTTTGGGTCGCAATGCGCGGCCAGCAGGTGCTGGTGTTCGGTCATCTGGCTGACGTCGGCGGTCACCTGGCCCTGCAGGTATTTTTCGGCGTCGGCACCGGTGAGCGTTGCCAGCGCCCAGTCATCAAGAGAAATAAGCGTCAGCGGCAGACGCGCAGAGGCGGCGGGCTGGCGAGGAGAAAATGGTGTAAATGCCATAACGATATCCTGAATTGCTTAACGCTTTGATAATGCCTAATGGTAAAAGAGCCTGCAGGCAATGCAAGCGCTTTCAACAGACCATTTGTGCCATAAACCGGTTATGCGTAGCGCTACGCAAAATAATGTAATCCGCTGTCTTTGTAGGGATTATTCTGGAAGCCTGCTCGGCGATCGCAATATTCCAGTAATGAAACGGTCAAAAACACGTTACACTAGCTGGTGTCCCCGTAGAGAAATAAAGAACACTGAACGGGGTACCGACTGTGCCAAACGTAATGCAGGAAACTGAACATGGATATTAACAACAAGGCCCGTATTCACTGGGCGTGCCGTCGCGGCATGCGTGAACTTGATATTTCCATCATGCCTTTCTTTGAATATGAGTATGACAGCTTAAGCGATGATGATAAGCGTCTGTTTGTTCGCCTGCTTGAGTCTGACGATCCGGATTTATTCAACTGGCTGATGAACCACGGCAAACCCGCCGACACCGAGTTGCAACGGATGGTGCAATTAATTCAAACACGGAATCGGGAACGTGGTCCTGTGGCAATCTGATCTTCGCGTCTCGTGGCGCTCGCAGTGGATGTCTTTATTGCTCCACGGCCTGGTTGCGGCCTTTGTTTTACTGATGCCGTGGCCGCTGAGCTATACGCCGCTGTGGCTGCTGTTACTGTCGTTTGTCGTTTTTGACAGCGTACGCAGCCAGCGTCGCATTAATGCCCGTCAGGGAGAGATTAAATTACTGATGGATTCCCGCCTGCGCTGGCAGGGTAAAGAGTGGGATATTCTCGGTATGCCCTGGATGCTCAACTACGGCATGATGTTACGGTTACGCAAGGTGGACGGCGGGCGTTGCCAGCATCTGTGGCTGGCGGCTGACAGTATGGATGCTGCCGAGTGGCGAGACCTGCGCCGGATGCTGTTGCAACAGACGACGCAGGGGTAATGCGCGTTAGCTAAACTTTTCAGCCATTTCGCCCAGAATCTGCTCGCACCAGCTTTGCAGGCGCTCATCGCTGAGATCGTACTGGTTGGTTTCATCCAGCGCGAGTCCTACAAACAATTCGCCGTCGGCGATAATCGGTTTTTTACTGGTGAACTCGTAACCTTCGGTTGGCCAGTAGCCGATAAACGACACGCCTTTCGGCGCCAGCTTGTCATGCAGCATGCCGAGCGCGTCCAGGAACCATTCCCCGTAACCCACCTGATCCCCCATGCCGTACATGGCAATGATTTTGCCGTCGAGGTTGAGCGTATCGAGCTGGTCCCAGATAGCTTCCCAGTCTTCCTGTATCTCGCCGAAATCCCATGTCGGGATGCCGAGGATCAGCACGTCATACTGCTCCATCAGCGTAAGCGCGTCATCTTTCAGGTTATGCAACGTCACCAGTTCCGGGCCAATGATGTCGCGAATTTTCTCTGCCGCCATTTCGGTGTAGCAGGTGCTGGAACCATAGAACAGACCAATATTCATCGCGTAACTATCTCAATACTTGCTTTGACTTTGCGCATAGTGTACCAGAAACCGGTCGCAATCAGGCATAATGGCCTGACTGCAAAATCAAAGGGGCTGATGTGGAAAAGGATCTCGCACTGATCGAACAGTTTCTCGACGCGCTCTGGCTGGAGAAAAATCTGGCCGAGAATACCCTTAGCGCCTACCGTCGCGATCTCACCATGCTGGTGGAATGGCTTGCGCACCGGGGGTTATCCCTTGCGAGCGCGCAGCGTGACGACCTGCAGGCGCTGCTGGGGGAACGTATCGCAGGGGGCTACAAAGCTACCAGTTCCGCGCGTTTGCTCAGCGCCATGCGTCGGCTGTTCCAGCACCTCTACCGTGAGAAGATCCGCGAAGACGATCCCAGCGCGCTGCTGGCATCTCCTAAGCTCCCGCAGCGGCTGCCGAAAGATCTCAGCGAAGCACAAGTTGAGAGATTATTACAGTCACCGGCTGTTGACCTGCCGCTGGAGCTACGCGATAAAGCCATGCTTGAGCTATTGTATGCTACCGGCTTGCGCGTTTCGGAACTGGTTGGTCTGACGATGAGCGACATCAGCCTGCGTCAGGGCGTAGTGCGCGTCATTGGTAAAGGAAATAAGGAAAGGCTGGTTCCGCTGGGTGAAGAGGCGGTTTACTGGCTGGAAACGTACCTGGAGCACGGTCGTCCGTGGCTGCTAAATGGTACTTCTATCGACGTCCTGTTTCCGAGCCAGCGCGCCCAGCAGATGACGCGGCAAACGTTCTGGCATCGCATCAAGCATTACGCCACACTGGCGGGTATCGACAGTGAAAAGCTTTCGCCGCACGTATTGCGTCACGCCTTCGCGACGCATCTGTTAAACCACGGCGCTGATTTACGCGTGGTGCAGATGCTGCTGGGCCACAGCGATCTTTCCACGACTCAAATTTACACCCATGTCGCGACGGAACGCCTGCGGCAGCTACACCAACAGCACCACCCTCGTGCGTGAGTGCCGACGAATTGTAACAGGATCACATATGAAAAAGACTTTCGCGCTGTTCACCCTGCTGGCAGCCTCATTTACCGGTTTCGCCCATGCGGACGACGCCGCCATCAAACAGTCGCTGGCTAAGCTTGGCGTCACCGGTAGCGATATTCAGCCTGCACCGGTTGCCGGCATGAAAACGGTACTCACCAACAGCGGCGTGCTGTACGTCACCGAAGACGGCAAACACATTATTCAGGGGCCAATGTACGACGTGAGCGGCGCGCAGCCGGTGAACGTCACCAACCAGCTGCTGATGAAAAACCTGAACGCGCTCGAAAAAGAGATGATCGTCTATAAAGCGGCGCAGGAAAAACACGTCATTACCGTCTTCACCGACATCACCTGCGGCTACTGCCACAAGCTGCATGAAGAGATGAAAGACTACAACGCGCTGGGCATCACCGTGCGTTACCTGGCCTTCCCGCGCGCGGGCGTGCAGAGCCAGCCAGAGCAGGACATGAAGGCGATCTGGTGTGCGAAAGACCGCAACAAAGCGTTTGATGACGCGATGAACGGCAAAGGCGTTAAGCCAGCCTCCTGCGACATTGATATCGCTAACCACTACGCGCTCGGCGTGCAGTTTGGCGTGAGCGGTACGCCTGCGATTGTCCTGAGCAACGGCTATGTCGTTCCGGGCTATCAGGGACCAAAAGAGATGAAAGAGTTCCTCGACGCGCACCAGAAACAGTTTGGTGGTAAATAATCCGCGTGAAAGCCCCAATAAAATTGCGCCGCCGCGAGGCGGTTGAACCCGTTGATTTACCGGACGATCTCCCGGCACTGCTTAAGCGCCTCTACGCCAGCCGCGGCGTGCGTCGCGCTGAGGATCTTGAACGCAGCGTAAAAGGGATGCTGCCCTGGCAGCAGCTGAGCGGTATCGAAAAAGCCACCGAAATGCTCTACAACGCGCTTCGAGAGGGAACGCGGATTGTGGTGGTAGGGGATTTCGACGCCGACGGCGCAACCAGCACCGCGCTGAGCGTGCTCAGCCTGCGCGCGCTGGGCTGCGATAACGTCACGTATCTGGTACCGAACCGTTTTGAAGACGGCTATGGCCTCAGCCCGGAAGTGGTCGATCAGGCCCACGCCCGTGGTGCACAGATGATCATGACCGTCGATAACGGGATCTCTTCCCATGCGGGCGTCGATCATGCTCACGCGTTGGGGATCCCGGTGCTGGTCACCGATCACCACCTGCCGGGCGAAACGCTGCCGGATGCGGAAGCGATTATTAACCCCAACCTGCGCGACTGCGATTTTCCATCAAAATCACTTGCAGGCGTGGGCGTAGCGTTTTATCTGATGCTGGCGTTACGTACCCTGCTGCGCGATAAGGGCTGGTTCGACTCCCGCGGTATTGCCGTACCGAATCTGGCCGAATATCTCGATCTGGTGGCGCTGGGCACCGTCGCGGACGTGGTACCGCTCGATACTAATAACCGCATTTTGACCTGGCAGGGCTTAAGCCGCATTCGGGCGGGCAAGTGCCGTCCAGGGATCAAGGCGCTGCTGGAAATCGCCAACCGCGACCCGCTCAAGCTGGCGGCAAGCGATTTGGGCTTTGCCCTTGGGCCGCGCCTGAACGCGGCAGGAAGGCTGGACGATATGTCCGTTGGCGTCGCGCTGCTGCTGTGCGACAACATCGGTGAAGCGCGCGTGCTGGCCAACGAGCTGGACGCGCTGAACCAGACCCGTAAAGAGATTGAGCAGGGGATGCAGGCCGAAGCGCTGACCCTGTGCGAAAAGCTTGAGCGTAGCGGCGATACGCTGCCGGGCGGCCTGGCGATGTACCATCCCGAGTGGCATCAGGGCGTGGTGGGCATTCTGGCGTCGCGTATTAAAGAACGTTTCCACCGGCCGGTGATCGCGTTCGCCCCCGCGGGTGATGGCACGCTGAAAGGCTCTGGCCGCTCAATCCAGGGGCTGCACATGCGCGATGCGCTGGAGCGTCTCGATACGCTGTATCCGGGTCTGATGATCAAGTTCGGCGGCCATGCGATGGCGGCAGGCCTGTCTCTGGAAGAGGCGAAATTCGACGAGTTTCAGCGTCTGTTTGGTGAACTGGTCACCGACTGGATTGATCCGGCCCTGCTGCAGGGGGAAGTGGTGTCCGATGGCGAGCTTTCACCGCTTGAAATGACGATGGACGTGGCGCAAATGCTCCGCGATGCCGGTCCGTGGGGACAGATGTTCCCGGAACCGCTGTTCGACGGGCGTTTCCGCCTGCTGCAGCAGCGCATCGTCGGCGAACGTCATCTGAAAGTGATGGTCGAGCCCGTGGGCGGGGGACCGCTGCTGGACGGCATTGCCTTCAACGTCGATACCTCCATCTGGCCGGACAACGGCGTGCGCGAGGTCGAACTGGCGTACAAACTGGACATCAACGAGTTTCGCGGTAACCGCACCCTGCAGATCATCATCGACAATATCTGGCCAATTTAGCGGCAGTAATCTCTATAAAAAAGGGCGTGGATTCGGTACAATCCCGCTCTTATCACCGCATTTTGACAAGTCCATAAAAGAAAACAGACCATGTTTGAAATTAATCCGGTAAAAAACCGTATTCAGGACCTCACGGAGCGCTCTGACGTTCTTAGGGGGTATCTTTGACTACGATGCCAAGAAAGAGCGTCTTGAAGAAGTAAACGCCGAGCTGGAACAGCCGGACGTCTGGAACGAACCTGAACGCGCACAGGCGCTGGGTAAAGAGCGTTCCTCTCTCGAAGCTATCGTAGATACGCTGGATCAAATGGCCCAGGGGCTGGAAGATGTTTCCGGTTTGCTGGAGCTGGCCGTCGAAGCCGACGACGAAGAAACCTTTAACGAAGCCGTGGCAGAACTCGACGTGCTGGAAGAGAAGCTGGCGCAGCTGGAATTCCGTCGTATGTTCTCCGGCGAATACGACAGCGCTGACTGCTATCTCGATATTCAGGCAGGTTCTGGCGGCACCGAAGCGCAGGACTGGGCCAGCATGCTGACGCGCATGTACCTGCGTTGGGCAGAAGCGCGCGGCTTCAAAACCGAAATTATCGAAGAGTCTGAAGGTGAAGTGGCCGGTATTAAATCCGTGACCATCAAGATTATCGGTGATTACGCCTACGGCTGGCTGCGTACCGAAACCGGCGTTCACCGCCTGGTGCGTAAGAGCCCGTTCGACTCCGGTGGCCGTCGTCATACCTCCTTCAGCTCCGCGTTTGTTTATCCGGAAGTTGATGAAGATATTGATATCGAAATTAACCCGGCGGACCTGCGTATCGACGTTTATCGCGCATCCGGCGCGGGTGGCCAGCACGTTAACCGTACGGAATCAGCGGTGCGTATTACCCACATTCCAACCGGGCTGGTAACACAGTGCCAGAACGACCGTTCCCAGCATAAGAACAAAGACCAGGCCATGAAGCAGATGAAAGCAAAGCTTTATGAGCTGGAGATGCAGAAGAAAAATGCTGAGAAACAGGCGATGGAAGACAACAAGTCCGACATCGGCTGGGGCAGCCAGATCCGTTCTTACGTCCTTGATGACTCCCGCATCAAAGACCTGCGTACCGGGGTTGAAACCCGCAATACGCAGGCGGTGCTGGACGGCAGCCTGGACCAATTTATCGAAGCAAGTTTGAAAGCAGGGTTATGAGGAACCAACATGTCTGAACAACAAGCACAGGGCGCTGACGCGGTAGTCGATCTTAACAACGAACTGAAAACTCGCCGCGAGAAGCTGGCAGCGCTGCGCGAGCAGGGCGTGCCGTTCCCGAACGATTTTCGTCGTGACCATACCTCAGACCAACTGCACGCTGACTTCGACGCTAAAGAGAACGAAGAGCTGGAAGCGCTGAACGTTGAAGTGGCCGTTGCAGGCCGCATGATGACCCGTCGTATCATGGGCAAAGCCTCCTTCGTGACCTTGCAGGACGTGGGCGGCCGTATTCAGCTGTACGTTTCCCGTGACGACCTGCCGGAAGGCATCTACAACGAGCAGTTCAAGAAGTGGGACCTGGGCGATATCCTGGGCGCGAAAGGTAAACTGTTCAAAACCAAGACCGGTGAACTGTCTATCCACTGCACCGAGCTGCGTCTGCTGACCAAAGCCCTGCGCCCGCTGCCGGACAAATTCCACGGCCTGCAGGATCAGGAAGCGCGCTATCGTCAGCGCTACCTGGATCTCATCTCTAACGATGAATCCCGTAAGACCTTCAAAATTCGCTCTCAGATCATGGCCGGTATCCGCCAGTTCATGGTGAACCGCGACTTTATGGAAGTGGAAACCCCAATGATGCAGGTGATCCCTGGCGGCGCGTCTGCGCGTCCGTTCATCACCCATCACAACGCCCTGGACCTGGACATGTACCTGCGTATCGCGCCGGAACTGTACCTGAAGCGTCTGGTGGTCGGTGGTTTCGACCGCGTGTTCGAAATCAACCGTAACTTCCGTAACGAAGGTATCTCCGTTCGTCATAACCCAGAGTTCACCATGATGGAACTCTATATGGCGTATGCGGATTACAAAGATTTGATCGAGCTGACCGAATCCCTGTTCCGCACCCTGGCGCAGGACATTCTGGGTACCACCCAGGTCCCTTACGGTGAAGAAGTCTTCGACTTCGGCAAGCCGTTTGAAAAACTGACCATGCGCGAAGCGATCAAGAAGTACCGTCCGGAAACCAACATGGCGGATCTGGATAACTTCGATTCTGCGAAAGCGATCGCTGAAAGCATCGGTATCAAGGTTGAGAAGAGCTGGGGTCTGGGCCGTATCGTGACCGAGATCTTCGAAGAAGTGGCCGAAGCGCACCTGATTCAGCCGACCTTCATTACCGAGTATCCGGCTGAAGTCTCTCCGCTGGCGCGTCGTAATGACGAGAATCCGGAGATCACTGATCGCTTCGAATTCTTCATCGGCGGCCGCGAAATCGGCAACGGCTTTAGCGAGCTGAACGATGCGGAAGACCAGGCTCAGCGCTTCCAGGATCAGGTTGACGCGAAAGCGGCAGGCGACGACGAAGCGATGTTCTTCGACGAAGACTACGTGACCGCGCTGGAACACGGTCTGCCACCAACGGCGGGTCTGGGGATTGGTATCGACCGTATGGTGATGCTGTTCACCAACAGCCACACCATCCGCGACGTGATCCTGTTCCCGGCGATGCGCCCGGTGAAATAAGGCGTTAAGATGTAAAAAAAGCCCCGAAAGGGGCTTTTTTATTGCGCCGCGAAGGCTTTGAGTTTTTCGCGGGCGGTCGTCGCTTCCATGACCATCCACGGGCTAAACGCCCAGGGCGTCGCGTCCAGCGCGCGGAATAGCGCGTCCAGTTCAACCCACTGATAGTCCATCACTTCATCTTCGTTTATCGTCACGTCATTGGTGATGCGGGCGGCGAATACCGGGCAAATTTCGTTTTCCACGATCCCGGACGGGTCGGTTTCCCGATAGCGAAATTCAGGGGCGACGGCGGTGATATCGGACAGCTCAGCGCCTACTTCAAAGCGGCAGCGGCGAATTATCGCCTGTATCGTCTCTTCGCCGGACTGCGGGTGGCCGCAGACGGAGTTGGTCCAGACGCCGGGCCAGGCTTTTTTGCTTAAGGCGCGCCGGGTGATCAGACATTCGCCGTTTGCGTTAAAAAGCCAGGAGGAGAAAGCCAGATGCAGCGGGGTATGTAAGGTGTGCGCGGCATATTTTTCCTGAGTGCCAATCACCATTCCCTGGTCGTTTACCAAAATAACGTGTTCTTGAATACTCATTCATGCTCCAGTGCCAAAATGCCGAGTGGTTCAGCACCATCAGCCGGATCATTATACTGCATTCTTATACGAACGGTTTGGCGCGTAGAGCGGAAAAGGGCATGACCCATATTCGTTTTGGCTGTTATCATAGTGCGCCATTCACGCTGACCGAGGATCTGTTTTGTTTGCAGGAAGCCTGACGAGAAACCCCATCACCGCCATTTTTTGCCTGACGATGACGCTATTGCTGGCGGGCTGTTCAGGGAGCAAATCTTCGGATATGGGCAGCTATTCCGGTTCGGTCTATACCGTTAAGCGCGGGGATACGCTGTACCGGATTTCGCGTGCAACGGGAACCAGCGTGAAGGATCTGGCGCGTCTGAATAATCTCTCACCACCCTACACCATCGAGGTGGGGCAGAAGCTGAAGGTTAGCGGCGGATCGTCCTCGGGTAAAAAATCCTCTTCGAAAGGCAAAGCCGCCAAAGTGACGCCGTCCTATCAGGTGCCTCAATCATCCTGGCCGCCGGTCGGTCAGCGCTGCTGGATCTGGCCTGCCAGCGGTAAAGTGGTCGCCCCTTACTCGCTCTCTGAAGGTGGCAATAAGGGTATTGATATCGCGGCTGCACGCGGTACGCCGGTTTATGCCTCCGGAGCCGGGAAGGTGGTTTACGTCGGCAACCAGCTGCGCGGCTACGGTAACCTGATCATGATTAAGCATGGTGAAGACTACATCACGGCCTATGCGCACAACGACACGATGCTGGTCAACAACGGGCAGAACGTCAAAGCCGGGCAGAAGATTGCCACCATGGGCAGCACCGGTACGGATTCGGTGAAGCTGCATTTCCAGATTCGCTATAAGGCGACGGCCATCGATCCGCAGCGTTATCTGCCTGCGCCCGGCAGCAAACCGAAGTGCTAATTGATTATTTAATCGCCGGTTAGTTGTGAAGAGGCTTGTATGAAGGTGCGTAAGGTCTATAATGCCATACGCACCTCAAAGCGGGCGTAGTTCAATGGTAGAACGAGAGCTTCCCAAGCTCTATACGAGGGTTCGATTCCCTTCGCCCGCTCCAGAATTCCCCTAACGTATTCATTCCCCAGTATTTTTATAAATTATACGTAACGGCGCTCGTGATCCTCCTACAAGGAGTTCATACAGCCGATGGCGCAACGTGGTAATCTCTATCGACGTCCTAGCGGGATCTATGTTCTGCGGATAACCGTTCCAGTTCGTTATCGTGCCCTGATAGGGCAGCGTGAAATACATGCATCTACCCGCACAACCCACCTTGCAAATGCTAAGGCAATCGCCACGCGTTTGTTGGATAAGTGGTATGCGTCTCTGGAAGAGTTCAAGCAAGTGGATAAAGAGAAAATTCGGGGAAACGCCCCGTTGTTGGCTGGGGCTGGCAAAATCAGTTTGGCTCTGTTTTGCGAATCATTTGATGTGGGGCTTGAAACGGTTGTTCCGCATCTTTTGGCAGGCAATATTCCGCTGTATGTTTTTGTAGATAGCCAGCGGGGCTTCCTGATTGATGATTTTACTGCCATTGATCGTGACCCTGATACGCATGGCTTTGTTTTAAACGACGTTGCTCATTACGGCAGTGAGGCTATGGTTAACGGCTATATGCAGATTTACATGCCGCTGCATGCCCTCAATGAATTGAAGAAAGGGCTATCAACGCAGATAACTGCATTCAGGGCTAACAACGGTAATCCCCTTGCTCTTTGGTTACTGGACTTGCCCGGGGTTACGGTAGATTCAAGTTCTTTATTTATCAATAATGTGCAGGCTGAAAAGCTGCGTAGCATGTGGGATAAAGCGTTTGCGAAATCTGAGCCTGAATTACCTCCGGTTCCGGCTGTTGTGCCACCGCCACCGCCCCCTCCTTTCATCATCGCTAACCCGTTTTGCAATCCACTACACGCGTCAAAAACGGTTTCAGAAGTGCTGGAGGAGTTCATTGCGTATAAGAACTCAGGGGATCTCAAACTTGCCAGTGAGGAAAAAATCCGGTCGCGAATATCTCATTTTATCGACGTTATGGGAGACTTAACACTTGTTGAGTTAGATCGTAATGTCGTAAAAAAATACGTTGCCAGAATGCAAAGAATGCCCAGTAACTTGTATTTAATGCAACGCCGATACGCTGCCGGAGATTTAGAACAACTCATCGAAAAAGCACTTGATGCTGGCGAGTCGCTCATGACTAAAGATGCAATTGGGCGTCATATGGCATCATTAGGTTCAATGTTAAAGTGGGCCTGTAAAGAAAATTATTTAATTGCCAATCCAGTGGAAAATGTTTTGGCAAAGCGTAAGAAAACTGCACGATCTCAGGATGACCGTTATCAGTTCGACGATGATGAACTGGAACTCATATTCTCTGCATACTGGTTTAAAACTGGCGAAGGTGTGCCGAACAAATTCGGGCGCCATATTGATTTTCGACCTTATCGCTATTGGTTACCCCTATTAGCGTTATATAGCGGCGGGCGAATGAATGAGTTATGCCAACTTTATCTTTCTGATATCCGTATGAGTGAAAATGGTGTTGCGTATCTGGACTTCAATTTAGATTCACCGGATAAAGTTATGGACACTGAAGCTGAAGCGGATAAATCGCTGAAAACGCTCAATGCGTTGAGACAGGTTCCCATTCATCCAAGGCTGATTGAGCTTGGCTTTCTTGAATACGTTAAAGCTTTGAAAGCTGATGGACAGGAACGTGTTTTTCCAGAGTTAATCTTCAATAAAATTAAAGGTTATCGTGGTTATGCGTCAAAATGGTTCAATGAACTTTATTTTGGCAAGAAGCTTGGATTTGACCGTAATGGGAAAAAGGTTTTTCACTCATTCCGCCATAACTATGTGAATAGCCTCGACCGACTGGAGTTAAGTGAACGGATGATCGCCCAACTTGTCGGACATGTTCGAGGAAGCACTACTGCCATGACAACCTATCGTAAAGACAGAGCTGTTGAGGAGCAATTCCACGCAATTTCCGGGCTTAAACACAATTTGCCTGAGATAGCTCCGTTTAATGCTGAGGCGGGACTGAAAGCGATGAAGGATGGGGTTCGAAAACATAAGAAATGATCGCTCACCAGCGCCATAGGAAGCTGTCAGGCGCGTTTAAGATTAAGGGTAATAGAAATCATGGTGAGGAATCTGCGGTGCTCTCTTGGTGCGGCTGGTGAAGTTTAACGAGATGAGCAAACTAAACCGCGTATTCTTCATCAGTATAGTGACATCAAATTCGAATCGGCTGTGGGGGACGTATGAAGGGTAAACAGTGGATCAGCACGCAAAAACATAAACAGCTCTATTTGGCTCGTATTGAGTTTGAGGAGTGGTGGATGGAGAGAGAGTGGGAGCATCCTTTTACCCGCTTTATTCTCAAGACATCTGGTTTTTTTATGCTGATCGTTCTGGGTGCTGCCTCTCTGTTCTTTGGTATTGGTTCACATAAGAAAGCCTTTCCAGAATTGCATCCAAAAGATAAATAATGCAAATACCAAATGGTAGCACATCCTTACTATAATGATGGTTTTGCCGAAGCCAAAGCTTTTAAACTCATTGCTTGATAGGGAGGCTTTCAATCCTAGGATATTGAGTTTTTCACGTCCAAAAACTCTTGCGAGGAAAATAACTGGTATAGTAAAGATCACCCACTAGGAACCCTTTTGCTGTGCTTGAGAGCGTTACGTTGGGGCTACTGGAAGTCACTCCGTTTGTTTGCGAAGCTGGTGCAGCTGCGGTAGCTGATGCACTACAAATTAAAAGAAAAAATAGAGAGCATAAACTTAAACAATTAACATAAGTTTGAGTGTTTTTTTGTTAGTTATTTGATTTAATTTTTTGTTATAGCATGGCATCCCCACATAAAAGTTGTGGGGATGCAACTATCAGTTTTTCTGACAAACACTTACCATTTCATCATAATGAACCTTGTCAATTTCTTCTATCCATAAAAAGATATCTCCGATTACGTTTGTGCCTTCACCTATTAAATTTTCAGCAATGTCTTCATTCATTTCGATAACAGCACTATGGGAATATTTGTTAATGAAACGATAAACCTTTTCTTTTTTATTGCTATCAAAGGCAATACAATTTTTTGCAGCAACATCCATTAGTTGTGATAAATCTGATCTATGTTTTGGGTATTTGAAGTTTAAAAATGATTCTAACAATTTACGAGATAGATTTGCTGTAAAGAATGCCTGCTCACGAGTTAGTCGAGGATGTTCTTTATGCTTATACAAAGTATCAAAGATATAATGATATTCTGAGTTGTAATCAATTAAACTCGGGTCAGCATTACATATTGCTGACGAGCGAGGCGTAACAGCACTGGGCTCAATGGTAAAGAAAAATGCGTTTTCAACTTTTTCTCTCTTTTTTCTGTTTTTATTGTTTGTATTGAACCAGTCGCGTGCCAATTTGAAAAACGTAAAGTTATGAGTTAGTAAAAAAAGTTGCTTTGCATCATTACAATACGTTTTTATAAATGAATATGAATGAAATAGATGGTTTGAATCAAAACTCGAAACGGGATCATCGAAAACAATGATGCTGTCGGAGATTTTATTATCATTCTCTGTTAGTTTTGTTATAAAGTAAATCAAGGCTATGGCCGTTTTTTCACCCTCGCTAAGATTAGGTGCATGCCCAATTTGGTTATCTCTGAGTATTTCGTATCCATTTTTTTCTTTATTAAATTGGAGCGATAATTCTGAACGACCAAGAAAACCGTGTAGATGCTTATTGAAAATATCTGCTGCTATGGTTTCATTTGATAACGAATCTTCAATGGATTTTATTTCTGCTTTTATTTGTTTTAGGTCATTATCATTTGTTTGCAAGTTTTTTGTTTCTGCATCGCGATTTGATATTTTCCTGAAATAATCGAAGCTATTTACCTCCGATGCTGCATAGTGTGACTCAAGTTTTGATTTTACCTTGTGAGTTTCTTCTTTGAAGTCTTTGCATTTTTTATTATGCATTTCTATTATTTTATTAATTTCGGTTGCGATTTGATTGAAGTTAATAAATAAGGAGTTAGGTATCTCAACGGCAAAGAGATCAATGTTGAAAGGGTTAGTTATTTTTTCATCTAATTTTTTCTCCCATTCATTGATGTAACTGTTTATTTTTTCAGCCTCATCTTTAAGGAGTGATGATTTTTCTTTTAGAAGATCTTTATGTTCGTCATAAATATCAATGTCACTGTTGCTTGCTAACACAATGAATTGACTTGTTAACCAAGTTTTAGCTTTGTCTAGAGTTTCTGAAAACTTTCTGTATTCATCATTAAAATGTGCGTTTAATTCATCTATTCGTTCTTGTGAAATCTTGTTTCCGCAAAAATGACAGCTATCGCTACCTAGATTTAAATTCAATCCACTAAAAACCCAAGATTGTATCTCTTGATTGTTTTTTAAACTCTCAATAACTTTGTTTGTTACTGATTGTTTAAATAGTTCATTTAACCTATCTTGTGCTTTTTTAAGTAGAGAAGAGTCTACGCTCGGAGTTTTGGTTGTAATTGCCGGTTTTTGTGTGGGATTTGCTGCTTTAGTTAACCTTGCTACTTCATTTATATCTAGGATTGAATCTGCTTTTTTGATTAGATCAACATTTGACGTGATGAAGTTTTCAAGTTTTGTTCTGTTATAACTTAAAAATCTTGAGTCACTGGTATCAATGACTTGCAAGCTGGTTTTAGTTCTCTTAGCTGCATCCGTTAGGAACTTTTGAAGTTCTTCTGTAAGTTTGTCATTCGCTATTTTTCGTCTTACATACTCTTTTGTTTTTTTATCAAAAGATGCTCTCAATTCCTCTAATTTTTTCTTCTCTTCAATTTTTTCCTGAGCTATCAATAAAATACTTTTTACTGAATTATTCCAGTCAATGTTTTTGTTTATGAAGCTTTGATTGAATACTTTCAGATTTAAATTATTTGCGGAAATGTTATCTTTTGTTATCGTTCCTTGTTCGAAGGTTTTTATAGAAAAGGTTGAATTAGGGTATCTAGTGTTCTGACGGTTTTCTATCTGCTCAAAAAGCGATGATAATGTTGATTTTCCGCTTCCATTCCAGCCGTATATTAAATTAAGCCTTCCAAAATCTTTTGCATCAGTCTTGATGTAATTTCTGAAAATTCCGTAGTCTCTAAGTAAGTCAATGCTTTGCACCATAGTAGTAACCCTGAGTGATTATATCTATGCCATTTTTCTCATACAGACTTTACGAATAAAAATACTCTATTATTTGTATGTGTTGCGATAGTTTTATGGTTCAACAATTTGATATATGCCAAAAAAACGTTATATCTTCGCAGTATCAAGGTCAATGTCCGTAAGTTTAGTGATAGCGATCTAACTTCCGCAACGGGTAACAGCCTGCGAATGAAGCGCAACAAGAAATCGCGAAAAGAACCGCAACAGCTTGACTCTCTTTCTTGATCTAACGCGCTCAGAACGATTCTGGCGCGTTTTTTATTAAGGATTGTAGATTTCACAGTGCCAAATTTGGAGACGCTCAAAACGCGTCTGGTGAAATCCTGATGACCTATGATTGCACCCGCAACCCTTCCACGTTTTCTGATGGTAGATTCATCACTGTTTTAATGCTGGTTCCAATGCTGCGAATAATGTCTTCGCGTGGGCCGCTGCGCCAGTCATCGCTTGCATAAAAAGCATTGAGAACCGAAGTCATGCTTTCAGCGCTGTCAAAGGCGCGAATCAAGTAGTAGCAATCCAGGTCATGAAGCGAGTTGCCAAACGAAACAACATCGATCCCATGGCGGCGGTGTAGGGGAACACTGATTTCCTGCATTATGGCGTGAAAAGCGGCACCGCTGCCTTTGCGTAAGGTGTATTGCAGTATTTCGACGGTTCTCAAACGTTATCTCCTTATCGCCCTCTGGGTGGCTCCTGATTGATAGCAGTAAAGTAAATCGGACTGCGCCATGAAGCTACTACTAATCAGACAGTCACCCGTAAGCAGAAGCCACGATATGCGGTTCAAACGTGCTGTAAGGCTCTCTGGCGAGTTTTTTAAAGAAGGTAGTGGAAATCATGGTGCAGAATTCGCGGCGCTCTCATAGAGTGGCTGGCGAAGCCAATTGAAACAAGCGTAGCGGAGTTCGAGCAATCAATGAGAAATCTGGGCGAGCTTTGAGCTTTACCGAGCCGCTTAACTTTGGAGGCTGATTGCCTCTATAAGGACTGTCTCGCTGCCACGGAAAATTTCGGACGCAATGCCTGAGAGAGGCGCTTCCAAATCTAGGAGATCCATTTTTTCGCGCCCAACTTATCCGGCTGCTTTTCACCGCGAACACGTTGAAGATTAACAACGTTTAGTTCATATTTTATTGAAAGGAACAGCCGCCGACAAACACCGTTAGCGAAGGTATGTAAGCTGATAGTTGTGTTGTTATATATACAGTTATTAAGAGAACTGCACCCAGACCAGCAGGAATGCAGCTTCTTTCCTGCTGATTGTCACTTTTTTCTGGAATAGGAAACGGGTTGCGGTTCAAACGTGGAGACGACGTAAAGCGCCCTTGACGGCGTTTTGCAGATCGCTAACAACCGCCAGATGAGAGCTTTCTTTCCGCAGGCGCTTGTCACTGTTGAGCATCATCCAGCTACGTTTATCCCTACGTCCAATGTTATTGAAAGAATGCAATCCGCGCTCGGCTGTTGCATCGTTCACCTTACGAACCGCATTGATAGCGGTCAACCGGAACAAATCACCGTCAGCCATCATTTCAGGCTCAAGTGGTTTGCGAAATTTGAACAGGTGAGTGAGGGTTTCAAATCGAAAGCGCTGCATGTCGTTAAGGCGGTGAAGAGAGTAGTGAGTGAGCGCAGCACCTTTTAACGTGACTTCAACACGAGCGCGTTGCTCTTCTACAGGTAGTTTCTGACCGTTGTCAGTGCATTTGTGGTAGACCTGCCACGAGATGTTATCCCATTTATTACCCGTTCTCAGGTTCCATTCAGGATTGATACGAGCACCCTGAACATCAAGGAAAACATTTCTTCGAGTTACGGGATTGTATTGTCGGACTTTGGTTCCCGGACTGAACAGGGAGCTTTGAAGCCGATAGGTCATCGCATTTGTAGCGGTTATCGACCGAATCTTGTGCCTGAAATCGCAGAAAACTTCGATTCCCACAATTTGCGGCTCACACGCAAATGGGAAACGGTTTTGCAATTGGTTGAGTGCAGCTTCCAGCTTCCCACAATGTTTTACCAGTAGATCGCGGAAGCGAATCCGAAAAGTATCGTTAGTGCTGCTAATCATGGGTTTTACCCAAGTTTTGACGTTGTTATCGGGACGGGGTTCGCATGATGTCAACTTCGAGATACGTAGGCCGCAGGGTTCAACCCAGAGTTTTAACCCGGTGATTTTAAGTAATTCTTCCTGAACATAGCGATGCTGGGTCAGTCTGGATAAGCTGATCTTTAAGTCCAGCCAGTCAATCCCGGCTGAGACTTTAAAGAATTTGCGGTCTGCTTCGGCAGCTTTGCATTCTCGAATCTTCATCATGCGACCTTATTGAACGAAACCTCAAACCGGCATCAGGGTAATTTGAACTGAGCATATTTGAGAACATTTCGAGCACGTTAGCACAACGGCTTTACGATAAAAACCTTACTTATCAGTAAACTGCGTTCATATTGTGAACGCAGTATCCGTTGTTAACCTAAGGGTATGAGAACACTGTCGTTTTTCATATACAAAGGGTGCTTCGGCTCACCTGTAGAGTTTAAGACGAAACACATTGTGCTCTCTGGCAATAGCTGTCGGACGGTTGTTGAGCGTTTGAGGTGCCTGCCTTCGCTTTTCAGTGCTAAGTGCAACAGACGACTAGTTCAGAACTGAGATCATTTCCAGAATATTCAATGGATAAACCGTTTCTTTAGTATTTTTGAGTTCAGTTTCAGTCCACCAATGATGCCGGTCGATAACGTTTTTTTCATTTTGGCTCCAGCCTTCTTTGCTAATTTCCGTATTGGTGATTTTCACAACAAAAAAGCGCTCTTCTGCCTGAACAGATTCCCCACTTGGAAGAAGCATTTCAAAAGTGCTGCTTCCGATAGAGTTGCCTATGAAGTCCCGTGTGATTCCCGTTTCTTCGTAAAGCTCTCGAATAGCAGCCTGCTCAAAAGTTTCATGACCTTCAAGTCCACCGCCGGGGGTTGCCCAGTAAGATCTTCCTGCTAAAGCGTCATCACAATGTGTAAAACGGAAAAGTAGCACGTCATTAGTGTTATTGATGATCAGTAATCTTGCGGCTCGACGGGTTCGCATTAGTTCATATCCTTATTTGAGAGTTGAACACAAAAGAACAATCAACTTTGCCCAACTAGTCCGGCAATGTTACTCCCTGTTTCGCTGCCAAAAAACGACCGTTTTCCGGCATCTTCCTATCCCATACTTTCACACTGATGGAAAATTAGCCTTGGCTTTTCTGGCAGGCCATCCTAAGTTGACATCGTTTTCTGGCAGGGGCCGGATGAGGATATGACTATGGCGATTTTTGGCTACGGGCGTGTTTCGACACCGCAGCAGGATACTGAGAACCAGCGTTTGGAACTTGAAAAAGCAGGATGGACGTTTGACTTTTGGTTTGCTGATATTCTTAGCGGGAAGGTTCCTGCGATGCAACGCAAAGCGTTTTCTGAAATGCTCAGCAAAATCCGCGATGGTGAAACGTTGGTAGTTGCAAAACTAGACCGTCTGGGGCGTGATGCGATTGACGTTCTGCAAACTGTCAGAAAGTTGGCTGACCGAAATATCAAGGTTATTGTCCACCAGCTTGGCACGACTGATCTCACCTCCGCTGCGGGTAAGCTTCTGCTGTCAATGCTGGCAGCGGTTGCAGAGATGGAGCGTGACTTGCTCATTGAGCGCACTCAGGCGGGGCTGTCACGAGCAAAAGCCGAAGGCAAGAAATTGGGCAGACCTTCTAAAATCGCACCAGAAGCCCGTATGGCGATTATAGAGAAAAAGAATAGCGGAGCCAGTGTCAGTGCGTTAGCGCGTGAATACGGCGTTTCCAGGGCCACTATAGCTGCAATACTTGATTAAGGCTCATCTGCATCTCAGGCTCGAGCTGGCATTTTGGGTAGCGGTTTGTATTTCTTTTGACCGTCAGGAGTGGTCTAAAAGAGGTTATGTTATATAGCTAATTCACATAGTTGATCGCCGTCCATTCAGGATTATGTATGATTGGTGTGCCATCAGATAGGCATCCAAGACCGAAGTAACATTCAGTTTGGTTTAAGGTGATTATTAATAATTGCTACCAACTTCTCTGAAGATTAGTATTGTTTCTATTCCTTACTTGCGGAGATTAAAAAAGTGCATTATCTCTACATCGATACCTGTGTTTGGCTAACTATAGCAAAGTCAAAGAACCAGCATGCACTACTTGAAGCATTTAACCAATTATTGGATAGTAACAACGCTGCTATTGTAATCCCAACCTTGGTGAAGGAAGAGTTCCTTCGAAATAAGGACAGGGTTATTGAGGCTACTAAGCAGCAAATTGGTTCGGAATTCCATAAAGTCAAAAAAATAATTGGGGCTTATGGAGGTAATGGTAAGGACCAAGCGCTAGCTGTATTAAATGATGTTGGAAGTCGCTTGCCTATTTTAAGCGAAGTTACAGGGCATACAGCGGAGATGATTGAATCTCTGATGGATAAATGTATAAGTCTTGAGGCTAGTGATTCCGTTCGGTTAAAAGCCGTGGCAAGGGCATTGGATAAGAGAGCCCCTTTTCATCGCTCGAAAAACAGCGTTGCTGATTCAATATTAATTGAGTTGTTTTACGACTTTATGAAAGATAAAAATGGCGTCTTCCATTTTGTTACGGAAAACTATACGGATTTCAGCTCATTAACTGATAGGCGAAATCCACATCCGGATTTTGGTGAAATATTTTCTGATAATGTCCATTATCATTTAGATATTGCGGAGGCTATAAATAGTATAGAACCTGAGCTTTTAAGTGTGCTTGAAGAAGAAAATAATTGGTTTGATGATGACACAAGAAGCTTAACAGACATACTAACTGCGATTAATGAGTATTGTGAAAAAGTATGGTATAACCGGCATAAATACAGGGAGTATAAAATTGAAATAGGTGATATTTCTATAATACCTAAAGGAGATGCACGCCATGGTAATAATGTTATTCATGAAGATATCTGGGAAAGGGCAAAGTTGGCAGCTGAGAAAGTCGAAGAACAATATGAAGACACTGGCCCTTGGGATGATTTTGAATGGGGAATGATCAATGGCAAGTTATCTGCCTTAAGATGGGTGCTTGGAGATGAATGGGATATGTTGGATACCTAGTGATAATTAATCCTGTTCACGGTTATGGATTACATCCTGCTGCTTTGAATATCCGCCTGTTTTTGAAGCTCTGGTTATGATTTATAAGTATTCAATATTGTGGCTTTTTCCGGTCAGCTTTCTAGTTCTAAACTGACCGGAGTAATTAGGAATGATGTAGCAAAAGCTGGAACCTTTACATGAGATGAAAACGCTTTCTTGAAACTATAAGATACTCAAATGCCAGATAGCTTCCGCATAACGTAGTTACATCTGCCTGTCTCCTGCTGTGGGTGCGATCAGAAGTTGTTTATACAGTTAGTGTAAACAAAGGCCGCTGAAACCTGAGCATCTTGCTTCGGGTGTTCATATACGTAGTCAACGAAGGTCTTATAGAGCATGATCATTTGAGGAGTGACTTCGGACTTACCGTTCATATTATCAAGTCGCTGATAATATTCACCTTTGCTCATTCCTCCGTTTCGGCCTTCGGTTACGTTTGCAGTAAATTGAGCCATACCCATGCACATTTGATCTTTATGGTTATTTGTTTTATCCGGGTGGATAGCACCTTCTAATACTTTATCACCGCTGATGGCATGTTGTGCCCACATTGAATTGTTGGCGATAAACTTTTTGGAACCGGTCGCAATACCGTATTCGATGCGAATGCCATTATCGTGATAGCTACCGTCAGCATCTTTAGTCGCTAGCTTTAAAGATATGCGGCAACCAGGGAGTGTTTTGTGTTCTTGCGCCGAGATAATAACGGTGTCCGTATCGCAATCAGCAAAGCTGTATTCGGGGTTAACGTAGGTGTTAGTTTTGATGAGCAGCCCAGTAAGTCCGTTTTTATAGCCTTTTGCCGGCAGCGTTTTGAAGGCGCTGCGATCACCCTTTTTGATTGCTTCCCGGAAGTGATCCATACCGATGCGCGTCGCCAGTTGATCGATGCTTTCTGCTGCATAAGATCCAGATGACGCAGCGATTAACATAATGGTCAGCACAGACTTGGCTGAAAAACCGGGCTTACTAAGCCGTGTTTTTGACATGTTGTTACCCCTCAGAATCCACCCCAACGGTGTTAGTTATCGCATCATAGATCATTGATTCAAAATGTCACTATTGGAGCGTGGCTCTTTAGTGGACATCTGCGCAAATTCAGGGCATGAAAATGACCCTGAGAAAACTGTTTGGACAACGAGTAAAAGAGTTGCGCATTGCCACCGGAATGAGCCAAGAAGCCTTTGCCGATCGGTGTGGGTTTGCTCGTAGCTATATGAGCCGCATTGAACGCGGCGGTTCTAATGCGTCTCTGGATGCGATTGAGGTGCTGGCTAACGCTCTCAGTGTTGAGCCGTGGCAGTTGTTAGCATCTGACCCATCTGAAGATAATGACTCGGAACTGTTGGTTCCATACGCTGCCGATGGCTCGTGCTTTAATCCTGGACTAGCGAGCACCCGCGATGGTTCGTTTGGTGTAGGTGATAAAACGGCTCAGAAGCGTTTTGGCACGTTTTCTGAAGCTCTTGAGTATCTTCGTAGCATGGAGACAGCAAAATGGCGTAGGCCTAATCCTAGCGGCAACTGGGGTATCGTATCTGCGGTTCGGTGGGACAAGCTGAGAAAGTAGCTCAAGTGTAAGTTTATGAATTTTCACACTGTATGGATGAACAGTGTTCATTGGATGCTGATAGTCTTACGTTTCATCAGCTTGTCGTTTCTACAAGAGCGAGTGAAGTGCCAAAATTCAGGTGCATTACGTAGGCGTTACGGTGGCGTTTAACCTTGGATATGAATTGGTAAATTCATATAAATAACATTGAGTTAAATACTTATTCTTACTAAGGTCTGTAGGATTTTAACTCGTTTCAAAATCCGAAAGCAGTGGCGTTTACTTAAAGTCCGTGCAGTTGCGTAGGAATGTTGTAGTTCCTCCTACAAATCCTTCCTACAATGCATCAAGTTTTTGTTATTAAATCCATGGGATTACGAGATCTTTGGAGCGGGGGTGATTTCCCTTCGCCCGCTCCAGAACACATCTTAAAATATTCTAACTTGCTGAATTAAAAACAGTAATGCGGTAAAGCTCTTTACGGAGTTACTTGCTGTATCCCTCTCATGGCAATACAGACAACTGATTCAGCCAATAGAATGAAACTACCGGCCCTGCTATCGCCTATATTTCAGCGCAACAGTGTCAACTATTACTGTCTTAGGTTCAGTCATCAGGGAGATGCACTTTTGTCTTGTTTTCCTCAGTCCGTGGTGTTGCTGCTTGTTTTTTGTTCCTGACTGCGGTGATTTGGTTATGCAGTATTCCATCGATAACCATTAGCAGTCAATGCAATCTGGAATCCATTCCACCAGAAGCATTAGAAAGTATCCGCGTCACTTCTCATTTCTCTAAACTCTGGTGCACTGAGCCAGACGAATCTTGCAATTTGCTATATGTCATATTTTAGTATTTAGGAATTATCAGTTACGACATTCTGATAATTCCTTTTTGAATCGATTCTAAATAGGTAGTTTTTGTATTTTTACTTTACATATCATAATTCATTATCTTCAAATAATGCCAATGAGTATACCCACGATGGCATTGCATTGATCTTTTTTTCATATGAATAATTTGTGTTAGAGCATTCATTTTTAATATTGTATCTGAAACTAGGTAGTGCTGAATTAATTAAATATTTATCTATAAGAGATGATACGCAAAAGTAAGGTTGATTATTCGCTTCCTGAACGAGTTGTTTTAAATTAGCATTGTTTCCTGCAGCTACAAATACAGGGACATCTCCGTAATCGGTCGGATTTATATCCCATTTAAATACAAAGTCATTGTCGTGATCGCCTGTTTTGCTGAAAAGATTAGTTGGGAGAACACTCTTATTCATAAAGAATTTATTTAAGGCTGGTTTGTGATCGCCATAAATCACAACAACAGCCTCAGGATCTATCTCTCGTACTTCTTTGTAGAACTCAACGAAGCGATCAATTGCTTGTTTTAATTCGTATGTATATACATACTCTCCCGAGTCATTCTCATGAGGATAGGGGCCATGTGTAGACATAGTTATTAAATTCATGAAAATATTTTTTTTGTCGGCTTTTTTTAACTGATCGATTGCTGACTTATAAAGAAGGTAATCATCGGGTTGCCATTGCCATTTTTTTTTGGTTGCGACAATTTGATCGGGTAGGCTTATATTAGACATTTCATAAAGCCCATCAAATTTTTCAAAACCAAATTTTTGATAAACAATATCTCTATGCCAAAATTCTTTTAAATAATTATGTGCTGCATAAGTAATAAAACCTTTTGTTTTTAAAGCGCTTGCAATGGTGTCAGAATGCGATTTGAATTGTGAGGAATATTCTTGATAAATTATACCCGATAAGACCCTTGAATTACTTGGTAGCCCTGTCAGCATTTCAAATTCAACATTTGCAGTACCTCCGCCATAAACTGGAGACGTCGCTCGAAAAGTAACAAAGCCTTCATTTAATATTGGGGCGATAAGTTCTTTGAAATTTGCATTGTCATACCAGCATGACTCACATAGTACATAAATGATAGTTTTATGTTTCGGTAATTCCGTACTTCCCGTTCGTTTTTCAAGATCGTACATCTCTTTATTATTTTCGTTAGCCAAAGGTGCAGATTTTCGTGAGCTTGTCATTACAATATGCATTGCCATTCCATTGTCCTGGAGGTTTTCAGGCCAATTCCATGACTTATAAATCACATTCATTTCTTTAGCTAATAATATCATTTTGCGGGAGAGAAGACTGTCCTCTCCAAAAAGAGAACTGAAATGAGTATAGAATGAGAAAGGTAATATAATCATAAAGCTAATGGCAAGTGATGCTTTATTTTTCTTTGTTGTGTAAAATGCTCTGCTGATAAAAAATAAAATCACACAAAATAATATTGCAAGGAAAAGACAAAATACTGGCCACGGTGTAAGATAATGATTTGCAATAGATATGTTAGAACGGGAAAATAAGTCATTCCAGGATAACACTTCACCTGTGAGTGATAATTTTATGTCGCTTATATATTCTAATAATTTAAACGCTATTAAGACTGTATAGGCTGAAATTAATGATGGTATTTTTATCAACCGAAGTGAAATATAGGATAAAGGTAAAGGGCTTGCAAGCCATAAATAGTGTATTGTTAAATATAAATGGTTTGGTAGTGGTGCTGGATTTTTAATCCCCACGAAAGCTATTATAAAAAAAAGAACGATGAATGTGAAATCCATTAATGAGGATTTTATTTTTCTGGAATGATTAATTGAGATGAGAGGCTTAGTCTTGAAGAGCAAGTTCATTTTTTGAACCTTAGGATTAATGATCTAGAGTAGATCATGTAATTATAAAGCCTGTAAAAGGCTATCTCAATAGGTAAGTAATGCCAACACTTAAACAGTAGTATATGCCACTCAATGATATGTAAACCATTGAGCAATCTCTGCGCGAAACGGCAACTGATAACCTACCGAGTTAGCCCCTAAGTAGAGTTATGATGCCAACTCCTTAACCACTATACTTATAATAAGATAGATTGCGTGCACTAATTATGCGCCAGCAAAGAAGGCTGCATTATGCAGCCTTTTAAAATTCACCCTTTCGGGAACACCCACACATGCTTCTCAGGCAGCGAAAGATGGCAGTGCTGCGGATCCCGAACCTCATGCCCATACGCACGAATGACAAAATCATCCCCCACGGTGCGGAACAGGTACTCCCAGCGGTCGCCGAGGTACATGCTGGTGAGCAGCGGCAGCTCAAGCTGATTTTCCCCTGGCCCCTCGACCACCGCCACGCGCTCGACGCGGATCACCGCCGTGGCTTCTTCACCGCTCTGCACCCCTTCACCGGCCTGGCCCCACAGCACCCAGCCTTTGCCTTCGATACGCGCTTTGCCTTCGCGCACTTCGGTAACCTTGCCGTGCAGGCGGTTGTTGCTGCCCATAAACTCAGCGGTAAACAGCGTTTTTGGCGAGCCGTACATCTCCTGCGGCGTGCCCTGTTGCTCAATTTTGCCGTTGTTGAGCAGCAGGATGCGGTCGGAAATCGACATCGCTTCGTTCTGGTCGTGCGTCACCATCAGCGCCGATAGCCCGAGCTTGATAATCAGCTCGCGCAGGAACACGCGGGCCTCTTCGCGCAGCTTGGCGTCGAGGTTAGAGAGCGGTTCGTCCAGCAAAATCACCGGCGGGTTGTAAACCAGCGCCCGGCCAATCGCCACGCGCTGCTGCTGCCCGCCGGAGAGCTGGTGCGGGTGACGTTTGCCAAGATGGCCCAGACCCAACTGGTCCAGCACGTCCTGCACGCGCTGCTGGATCTCTTTGGCCGGGACTTTGCGCAGCTTGAGCGGATAGGCCACGTTCTCAAACACGGTCTTGTGCGGCCACAGGGCATAGGACTGGAACACCAGCCCCAGGTTACGCTCTTCCGCCGGGACCTCGCTGCGCGGCGTGCCGTCGTAAACTTTATTGTTGCCAATGACAATCGACCCCTGCGTCGGTTTTTCCAGACCCGCGACGGCGCGCAGCAGGGTGGTTTTACCGCTGCCGGAGGGGCCTAACAGGGAGACCACTTCGCCGCGCTTCAGGTTCATGGAGACACCTTTTAAAACAGGATTGTCGCCGTAGGTTAAGTGCAGATCGTCAACCGCTAATTCAATCATGTATTTTCACTCCGAAACGAAGGGCAATGCCCAGACCTACCACGACCAGCAGGATGTTAATGAAAGAGAGCGCCGCCACGATATCGATGGCACCCGCGGCCCAGAGGGAAACCAGCATCGAGCCGATGGTCTCCGTGCCGGGTGAAAGCAGGTACACACCCGTTGAATATTCGCGCTCAAAGATCAGGAACATCAGCAGCCACGAACCGATAAGACCGTAGCGGGAGAGCGGGATGGTGACGTGGCGGGTGATCTGCCCGCGCGTCGCTCCGGTGCTGCGCGCCGCTTCTTCAAGCTCCGGCCCCACCTGCAGCAGCGTGGAAGAGATCAGCCTCAGCCCGTAAGCCATCCACACCACGGTATAGGCCAGCCAGACGCTGAAAATGGTGCTGCGCAGCGAACGCAGCCAGACGATGACGTTTTCGCGCATCCAGTCGGTCCAGGCGAACCCGGAAAGCCAGCCGGATTTCAGCGAGTTATCGAGCCACATCGGCAGGAACAGGAACACCCACAGGAACGCCAGACCCGCCAGCAGGCCTGGCACGGCGCGCGGCACCAGCACGCTGTAGTCCAGAAAACGCGTGGTGTTGTCCGGCTTGCGGTGCATGGCAATGCCGACAAACAGGTAGCACACCACGGCCAGCGCGCCGCCAATCACGCCAATCGCCATGGAGTTGACGATGGCGCGCAGCAGGTTGGGCTGTGCCCAGATGGTGCGGAAGGTGTTCAGTGAAAGCTCGTCCCACAGCGAAACGCCCACGCCCCAGTTGGAGATAAACGCGCGCAATACCACGCCGAGCAGCGGAACGCCGATGGTGACGGTGAGCCAGAAGGCAATCACTCCGCCAGCCACCCAGCGCCATTTACCCAGCGGCAGCGCGCGGGCCTGCGAAGCCTTACCCTTCATGGTGACGAAGCGGTTGGCGGTGCGCATCAGGCGACGCTGGAGCATCACCAGCGGGATGGTGATACAGATAAGCACCACGGCAACCGCCGCCATCAGGTTATAGGATGGGGTGCCCATCTTGTTTGTCAGCTTATAGAGATAGGTCGCCAGCACCATGTTGCCTTCCGGGTCGCCGAGGACCAGCATCAGACCGAACACTTCCAGCCCGAGGAAGAACAGCAGCACGGTGGCGTACAGAATGGACGGGCGCACCATCGGCAGGCTGACGGAGGTCATCACCTGCCAGGGCGACGCGCCCGCGGTGCGCGCGGCTTCTTCCACATCGGAGCCCACGCTGCGCAGCGCTGACGAGATATACAGATAGGCGTGCGGGACGTGCGTCAGGCCGGCGATGACCACAATGCTCGACATGTCGTAGATATTCCACGGCACAAAGCCAATCAGCGCCTGAGCCCACTGGGAGAGAAAGCCCACCGGACCGGCGGCCACCACGTAGCCGAAGCCCAGCACCATCGGTGAAACGAAAATCGGGACCAGGATAAGCGGCTCAATCAACCGGCGGCCGGGCAGGTCGGTACGCACCATCAGAAACGCCAGAACGCCGCCCAGCGGAATGGAGATAAAGACCAGCCCGAAAGCAAGAATAAAGCCGCTTTTCAGGGCCTTATAAAAATCAGGGTCGGTGAAAATAAACTCAAATGATTCAAAGCTCCACTCTTTTGACGGCGAAAAGAACGGGGCGGACAGGAAGCTCTGTATCACGATAAACGACAGCGGCGTATAGATAACCAGGGCGGTTATCAGCACGACGATGCCTCGCGGCAGGCTTTGCCACTTTCTGCGTAATGTATTCATGGGGTATCCCTGGTGTTGCAGCCCAGAAAAACGAACTCAGTCGATAAGGGAGCGCGGCGGCCTGCGCCGCGCTCAGACGCTTATTTACCGGCGGCGGTACGCCACTCTTTGATGTACTCCAGGCGTTTTTTCGGCTGCAGGTATTCCAGCAGCGTTTCATCAACCGGAATTGGCTTCAGCGCGTTGCCGAGGATTTTGGTCAGGCCGTCGATATCATTTTTCCCTTCGATATCGTTACGAATGGAGGGAATATCCGCCTGACTGGCCAGAATGTTTTGCCCTTGTTCAGACAGCACATAGTCCAGCCACAGTTTCGCGGCGTTGCTGTTTTGCGATTGCTGGCTGATGAACGACACGCGCGACAGCACCAGGGTGTAATCTTTTGGATAGGAAATGCCGAGCGAAGGATCGTTCTTTGCGCGCGCTTCCGCGTAGGAACCGAGGATGTTGAAGCCGATCAGGTTTTCACCGGAGGAGACGCGCTCCATCATGGTGCCGGTAGACGACTGCACCGATAAGCCACCTTTGGCGACGTCGGCCAGGGTTTTGAAGTAATTAGGATCGGCGTTGTGATCCTGAACCGAGAGCATAAAGCCCAGGCCCGATTTTTCGATGTCGTAGGTGGTGACTTTGCCCTTGAATTTGTCCGTCTGGCTGGCAATCAGCTTCGCCAGCGCGGCGTGAGAATCCGGCACGTCGCCGGCCGGGATCAGGCGCTTGTTGTAGATAAAGACCACCGGCTCATAGGTGGTGCCGTAGGCCTTATCTTTCCAGACCGCCCATTTCGGCAGCTGGCTTTGCTCCGGCGATTTATACTCCATGGCGTAGTCGGTGGCGAGCTTCAGGCCGGTGTCCATAGAGGAGCTCCAGACCACGTCGCCGCTCACGCCGCCGGAGGCCTGTTCGCTGATGAAACGGTTATACAGCTCGGTGCTGTTCATGTCGTTGTATTCGACTTTAATGCCCGGGTAGGTTTTTTCGAAGCCCTGGATCAGCGGCCCGGCGGCCTTGATGTCGGTGGTGGAGTAAATAACAACCTTGCCCTCTTTCGTTGCGGCATCAACCACTTTTTGATACTCAGCAGGATAGCCCTGCGGCAGTGCAGACAGTGCAGAAGCAGAGAACAGTACAGTAGCGGTAAGCAGAGAAATTCGGAACGTGTTCGACATTATAGTTAACCTTTTAGTTACATTTGAGGAACTAATTGTCAACATAGCGTATCGGGTTCCACCTACAAGAGGGTGAAGCAAGCAATGATTCCGAAGTGTGATTGTCGCCGTCGTTTCAGCAATTAACACCATAAAATCCGCGAACGTTAGCCTCCGAACGGTTCTGGATTACGGTTTATCGGGCGCTTTGCGGTATAACCTTCGCGGATGACCAATATTGCCATACAGCATTTCGATGCTGATTAACCCGCTCTCCACGCAGTATTCAAGGTAGCGACGCCCCGTGGTTTTGCTGATCCCCACGTTTTCCACCACCTCTTCAACCGACATCGCATCGTCGGGATGCTCGGCGAACAGGCGTTTAATCCGTTCCAGCGTTTGGGGTTCAATGCCCTTCGTCGACGGCGTAATGGAGGCTTCCGAGGCGGGCAGATTAAACAGGCGATCCAGCGCATGCTGATCGACCACCTTCACCTGCTGCACGGTGTGGATAAAACGCATAAACCGCTCCAGCGAGGCGTGCAGGCGCTGGAAAAAGACGGGCTTAATCAGGTAGTCAAACGCGCCGCTGCGCATGGCGTGGCTGCAGGTCTGCATATCGCTGGCGGCGGTGATGAAAATCACCGAACACTCATAGCTTTTCAGCAGCGGGTTATCGATGAGCTCCACGCCTTTACCGTCCGGGAGATAGTTGTCCAGCAGGATCAGCCGCGGCTGATGCTGACGAATCAGCCTGCACGCCTGCTCAATCGACGCGGCGATGCCCACCACGCGCAGATGGAAATTCTGCTCGATATACTCGCGATGCAGCTCCGCCAGGTGCGGCTCATCTTCAACTATCACAACGTCAAGTGGTCGGGTCATGCTGTTGCCCATTCGGAATAAACACAGAAAAAATAGTGCCCTGCGGCGTGTTGTCGGCAATCTCAATACTGCCGCCGGCCTTGTCGATATATCCTGCCACCAGGAACAGGCCAATACCGTGCTCGGTGCCCACAATGTCGTTTTCGCTGTCCGGCTTGCTGCTGAACCCCTGGCGGAAAATGTGCGGCTTCATCGCATCCTCCACCCCGCAGCCCCGGTCGGCCACCTCGATCAGCAGCTCCTGGTTACGGTCAGAAATGTAGAGTTCTACCGGCGCGTGGACCGGGGCGTTGAGTGTCGCCTCCACGGCGTTATCCAGCAGGTTACCAATAATGGACATCAGCTCCGTTTCACTCAGCGTGGCAGGCATGCGGATGAGCTGGCAGGCGGGGTCAAACAGCAGCTCGATGCCTTTTTCGCGCGCGCTGACGTATTTTCCTAACAGCAGCCCACACAGCGCGGGAGAGGAAAAACGGGCTGAGACAAAGTCCAGCACGCGCTGCGCGCCCTCTGACTGCACCTGAATGTAACGGATGGCCTCGTCATAGTGTTTCATCTGCAGTAGCCCGACCAGAGTGGCGGTCCAGTTCAGCTGTTCGTGGCGCATAATGCGCAGGTTATCCGCATAGCGTTTGATCTGGCTGAGCTGGCTGCTTAGGGTATTAATGTCATTTTTGTCGCGAAAGCTGTATACCCAACCGCTTTCAACGCCCGGTTCGACCTCAATGGCTACCCGGTTGACGATCACCTCGCGCTGGTTCAGCACCGCAATCTGGTCATGGCTCCCGCTGCTCACCGAGGCGTAGCGCTGGGATAAAAATCCCGGCGCCGTCTGCAGAATGTCCTCCAGCGGTTTACCGATAAGTTCTTTCTCATTTTGCCGAATATCCAGCATTTCGCGTGCCGCGCGGTTAATTAAAATCAGCTGCTTCTCGCTATTAACGGCAAATACGCCTTCGTACATGGCTTCTAATAGGGCGCGCTGCTGCAAAACCAGCTGAGCGATATCTTTCGGCTCCAGCCGGAACATCTGTTTTTTTAAATTGCGGGTAAACAGCCAGGAGAAAATAAACAGCAGCAGCAGAAGCGCAGCGCCGTATAGCCCGGACTGCCAGAGAATGCGGGCGTTAATATTGGCAATATACGACGTCAGATAGCCGACCGAGACAATGCCAATCACCTGATGCTGCGCGTTGAAGATGGGCGCTTTACTGCGTAGCGACACGCCAATCCCGCCCTGACGCACGGAAATAATGGTTTTGCCCTTTAATACCTCCGCATTATCCCCGCCGATCATCGGTAAATTAATCCGCTCCGGGGATTCCGAATGATAGAGGTGCTGCTCCTCGGTATCGCCAATCACAATGTAGCTGGCATCGCTTTCAGCGCGCAGCGGCTGAATTAAGCGGGCTATTCCCGGAATATCCCTGGCCGCTACCATTGCCGCCAGACCCGGCATCAGCGCGATCTGGCTGGCCTGAACCCGGGCGCGCTGGCCGAGATCGTGGTGGAGCTGACGGTCAATAAAATGAAACAGGATTGTTCCCAGCAGAACTAACAGCAGGCAGGAGAAGCACACCAGCGCTAAAAACAGTTTTACCTGAAAAGAGAGTCTGCGTTTCATTCAACCTGCGGAAGTTATGTAAAAGTGACATTTGCCGAGCCTGACATGGGCCAATAGCGGACGCAATCTGGCGAGAAAAGAGTTGTGACCTGGCTTTTCGTTTTCGGCGTTATACCCTAAATAATTCGAGTTGCGGGAAGGCGGCAAGGGAACGAATCCCCGGGAGCGTACATAAGTACGTGACTGGGGTGAGTGAGTGCAGCCAACGCACCTGCAGCTTGAAGTATGACGGGTATATAGCCATCAGGATCCCGTAAGGCTATGCTTCATTCAGCACGATAATAATTACAGAGGCAATGTCATGGATAAAGAACTACTGGATGCAGGTTACCGGGCCTATACCGGCGAGAAAATTGACGTTTACTTCAATACCGGGATCTGCAAACACTCAGGTAACTGCGTGCGTGGGAGCGCAAAGCTGTTTAATCTGAAACGTAAGCCGTGGATCATTCCCGATGAAGTGGACGTTGAAACGGTTGTACGCGTGATTGATACCTGCCCGAGCGGTGCGCTGAAGTATCGCCAAAAATAAGCGAGGAACCATGGATATTCTGGAAGGCCATAACAAGTTTTACGTGAATGATGCGAACGGCAATCAGGTCGCGGAGATTGTCTTCGTACCGACCGGCGAGCATCTGAGCATTATCGAGCACACCGACGTGGATGAGAGCCTGAAAGGGAAGGGCGTCGGTAAACAGCTGGTAGCGAAAGTGGTGGAGAAGATGCGCGGTGAGAATCGCAAAATTATTCCGCTGTGCCCGTTCGCGAAGCATGAGTTTGATAAAACGCGGGAATATGACGATATTCGGGCGTAAATAACACCGGCGATGGCCGGTGTTTTTTTATCTTACCTGCTCAAACAGCAATACCATCGCGATCAGCACCATTATCCCTCCCGATGCCATACTTACCAGACGCGCCGCCTGTGGCCGGGTCGCCAGTACCGCTTTCGAACCATACCCCACCAGCAGATAGACCAGCGTACAGGTGATAAGGTGCATCACGCCAAGCGCGGACATCTGCTTCGCTATCGACCAGCTTCCGGTCGGGTCGGTGAACTGCGGAAGCAGCGCCAGGAAAAGTAAAAAAACTTTCGGGTTAAGACCGCTAATGCAGAGCCCTTTCACCGCCCACTGCCTCCAGTTTCCCCCATGATGGGTGGCCTTTTCCGGTGCGGCAGGGTGACGCAACAGTCCGATGCCAAGCCACAGGAGATACGCGGCCCCCGCGACGGTCAGCCCGGTTAACGCCATCGGGTGTTGAGCAATCACTACGCCCACGCCAGCCACCACAATCAGCGTGGCTATCAGATGCCCGGACATTAGCCCCATCACCGCCGGTACCACGCGTCGCCCGTTAATCCCGGCGCTAATGGCGTAGGCCCAGTCGGCGCCTGGCGTCATGATAAGCAGAAAAGAAACCACCCAAAAGCCGGCCACAATACTCATTTCCATCGTCCTGAAGACTCCCGCAGTGCGTCAAAGGTTGAGAAAAAGAATATCGCTAACCCTGCGAAATAGGCTTTCAATGTTATGCTCATAACACCGTGAAATTGAGAAAATCTTCCACATGGATAGCATCGATCGAAAAATTCTTGCTGAGCTACAGTCTGATGGCCGCTTATCCCTTACCGAGCTGGCGGAAAGAGTGAATCTGAGCCTCTCGCCGTGCCATCGCCGCGTGCGGGCGCTGGAGCAAAGCGGGGCGATAACGGGATACCGTGCCAGCCTCGACCCCGCCAAAATGGGATTCAACTTCCTGGCGATAGTGTTTGCGACGCTGAAGGAGGGTGACCGTAAGGCGGTTAGCGCGTTTGAAGCGGCGGTGGAGGAAATTCCGCAGATCGTGCTGGCCCAGCGCCTGTTTGGCGATCCAGATTATCTGATGCACGTCGTGACCCGCGACCTGCCCGCTTTCCAGAAGCTCTACGACGAGAAGCTCTCCGCCATGCCCGGCGTGCAGCATCTTCGCTCTACGCTTGTCATGAAAACGGTGGTGCAGGACAGGCCTTTTCCGCTGTAAGCAGCAGGCCAGGACTGAAAGGCCTGCCCGGCAGAGCGCTGGGCAGGAAAGGAAATTAGCCGACAAACATCACCGACACGCACAGCACGCCGACGATCAGCGTCAGCAGGTTGCCAATGGAGCGGTACTGTTTCAGGGAGGGGATCAGATACGTCGACAGCGTCGGCATGATAAACAGGATCATGGCGATAAGCGGGCCGCTGATGGCGTAAATCATCGAAATGGCGTTCGGGTTAATGCAGCAGACGGCAAAGGTGATTAACGACACTCCCATAATGGAAATCGCGCGGTTAAAGGCGCGGCTCTTTTTCACCCCCACCTGGTTCAGCGACGACTTCACGATCTCCGTCGCCCCTTCAATCACCCCAAAATAGGTGCCGAGAAACGATTTCGACATCGCAATAATCGCCACGATAATCCCGGAAATGCCCAGCCACGCCGGAGAAGAAGGCATCATCGACAGCGCGGACAGGATCGTTACCCCTTGCTCTTTGGCGGCCACAATGTACGACGGCGGAATTGAGAGCAGGCAGCTGAAGACAAAAAACAGCACGCTCAGGCAGATGATCAGGTACGCCACCTTCATGATTTTCTTGCATTTATCCATGGCACCGTCGGCAAACTTCTCGCGGCGATCAACGGCAAACGTTGAGATAATCGGGGTATGGCTGAAAGCAAATACCATCACCGGAATCGAAATCCACACCTGGTGCAGCGTATGGCGATCGACGGCCATCTGGCTGGTCAGCAGCGAGGGTTGCCAGCTGCCGATCAGGTAGAGCGAGACAAACAGAAAATAGGCAATCAGCGGAAACACCAGGAAGCCCATCACTTTTATCGTGATATGGCGACCCATCAGGAAGATCAGATTCAGGACCAGCACCACGCCCAGGCTGACCAGCACGCGAACGGCGGTATCCACCGTCAGGTGTTTCGCCAGCTGCTCCGTGAGCGAGTTGGTGATGGCCACCGCATAAATCTGCACCACCACAAAGAAGGCGATGAAATAGAGCGTGGTGATCAGGTTGCCAATCTTCCTGCCGTAGTAGTGCGAGACGGCGCCGGTGATCCCTTCGTTGCCTTTTGTTTTTGACGACAGGATAAATTGCGCCAGCGCTTTGTGCGGCCAGTAGGTTAAGGGATAGGCCACGAGGGCGGTAATAAACAGGACGATTGCGCCTGCGGAGCCCAGCTGAATGGGCAAGAACAGCGTTCCTGCGCCCACGGCCGTGCCATAGAGAGCGAAACTCCAGAGAGTCTCATCTTTTGACCAAATTTTCGACATTAGAGCAACGTATCAACTATCAAACCATCGGAATGGCGTGCAATTTACCATAGTTATGCCTGAAGAGCGCAGTTGCTTCGACGGAGTTTGGCCGGAACGGGCGTCCGGCCAGAGGTGGTTTAGCCTGCCAGGGCGCGCCGTTGCTGGCGACGCTTAAGAAATTTCTCGCGCAGGCTATCGTACGCCCAGTTATAGAACATGGTGTACGGCAGGAAGAACAGGAAGAAACCTATTTCCAGCGTGAATGCCTGAAGCAGGGTAACGCCCAGCACGGCGGCGACAATCGACACGCCAATCACAATAAACCCGCATTCGAACCCCAGCGCATGCAGCGCACGGACTTTTGCGGTACGTTTGACGCGCTGAACGGGCCAGAAACGGTCGAAGCCAAAGTTATAAATAATGTTCCACAGCATGGCGGTGGTGGCCAGAATAATGGTCAATCCCCCCATCTCCACCACGGAACGCTGCATTAGCCACGCCGCCGTAGGGGCGAGGATCGCCGTAGCAATCCCTTCGAAACAGACAGCATGAAAGATCCGCTCCGGCAGTTTACGTTGGAGTGCATCCTGATGTTGCATAGTCATAGACCTCATTAATTCGCCGGTATGGGCGTTGATGCAGCCTATTTTTATCGCTATAGCTGATATATTACAGATAGTATCCATCGCTAAAGTAGATAGGTTATGCGCTATTCACCCGAAGCCCTTACCGCGTTTGTCGAGACCGTTGCGGCGGGCTCTTTTTCTGCTGCTGCACGCCGGCTGCGTAAAAGCCAGTCGACGATCAGCACGTCCATTGCCAATCTTGAAGCCGATCTCGGTTTCGAGCTGTTTGACCGCTCGGCGCGTCAGCCGGTGTTAACGGTCCAGGGAGAACAGGTGCTGGGCTACGTGCAGGCTATCCTGGCCGCCAGCACGCGGCTGGACGAGCTGGCGGTGTCGCTAACGGCGCAAACGGAGGCGCGTCTGACGTTTGTCCTTTCCGATACCCTCAATCCGGACGTGCTGGAAGATATGATGAAACAGTTTGACGCGCGTTTTCCCCATACGGAATTCGAATGTCTGATTGGCGAGGAAGAGGACGTGATCGATCTGCTGCAAAAGGAGCGCGCGCAGATTGGCCTGACGGAAGCGCGCGACGGTTACCCTACGGATATTGGCGTCACCCGGTTGCCGATGCAGACCCGCATGGCGATCTACGTCGCGACCACGCATCCGCTGGCCGGACAACATGACGTTCAGCATGACGAGCTGCACGGCTGGCGCGAGCTGCGGCTCAGCACCTATCTTGAGCGCGAGGCTGAGATCGCGCGCGGGCCCGTCTGGTCAGCGCCGAATTACCTGTTACTCTTGAGTATGGCGGTACAGGGATTTGGCTGGTGCGTGCTGCCGTGTGCGCTGGTGGATGAATTTGCCGCTGCGAAATCCCTGGTACAGCTCAATGTTCCCGGCTGGCCGCGGGCGATCGGCATCGATCTGCTGTGGAATAAACGATCCCCTCCCGGCGTTGCCGGAAGCTGGCTACGGCAGTATCTGCAGGATGCGCGCTGATCCTTGTGATTAAACTCACTATTTTTAAACAATTAAGATAATTGCCAGTAACAATCCTCTACTATCGTCATGTCATTTAACACAGAGGTCGTGATGAAAGATGTCGTTATAGTGGGTGCGTTGCGTACAGCTATCGGCTGTTTTCAGGGATCGCTCGCGCGTCACTCGGCGGTTGAGCTGGGTAGCGTGGTGGTAAAAGCGCTGGTGGAACGTAGCGGGATCGCAGCACATGAAGTTGATGAGGTGATTCTGGGCCAGGTCCTCACGGCCGGTGCCGGGCAAAACCCTGCGCGTCAGGCGGCGCTGAAGGGCGGGCTGCCCAATACCGTCTCCGCTATCACCATCAACGACGTCTGTGGTTCAGGATTAAAAGCGCTGCATCTCGCGACGCAGGCCATTCAGTGTGGTGAGGCGGACGTGATCATCGCGGGCGGGCAGGAGAACATGAGCCGCGCGCCGCACGTGTTGACCGACAGCCGGACCGGCGCACAGCTGGGCAACAGCCAGCTGCTCGACAGCCTGGTGCATGACGGGCTGTGGGATGCGTTCAATGACTATCATATGGGCGTGACGGCGGAAAACCTGGCGCGCGAGTACGGCATCAGCCGTGAGGTGCAGGATGCCTATGCGCTAAGCTCGCAGCAAAAAGCGCGTGCGGCGATTGATTCCGGTCGCTTTCGCGACGAGATTGTCCCGGTCAGCACGCAGCGTCAGAGCGGCGAGCGTATCCTCGTGGATACCGATGAACAGCCGCGCACCGACGCCAGCGCAGAAGGCCTGGCGAGGCTGAATCCCGCGTTTGAAATGCAGGGCTCGGTGACGGCGGGAAATGCCTCTTCCATTAACGACGGCGCAGCCGCCGTCATGATGATGAGCGAAAGCAAAGCCCTTGAACTCGATCTTCCGGTCCTGGCCCGCATTAAAGCATTCGCCAGCGTGGGGGTTGATCCTGCGCTAATGGGGATCGCACCGGTCTACGCTACCCGCCGCTGCCTGGAGCGCGCGGGCTGGCAGCTTTCGGATGTGGATCTGATCGAAGTGAACGAAGCCTATGCCGCGCAGGCGATCTCCGTCGGAAAAATGCTGGAGTGGGATCCTCTGCGGGTCAACGTTAACGGCGGCGCGATCGCGCTGGGGCATCCTATCGGTGCGTCCGGCTGCCGGATCCTGGTTTCGCTGGTCCACGAAATGAAAAAACGTAATGCCCGCAAAGGGATTGCTACACTCTGTATAGGCGGCGGGCAAGGGGTGGCGCTGGCCATCGAACGCTAACCTCTTCTCAAACAAAATGACCTCCTCCGGGAGGTTTTTTTTCGCGTCCTTTTTCTCCCGGCGGTTGAATTGTGATCCGAACATCATTTCCGCTATAAACAAAAATAAAAATGAAACGTTGTTTTAAATATAATTGAAAAGCCCACTTTATGCCGATAGTATGTGCTCATTATGAAAAACGGAACGCTGTTTCGTTTATTTCCGCCTTCGGGCATGACCACATCTGGAGGTTACCGTGGACGTCAGAGAAAGCATCCACAGTGCGCACGCCAAAACGCTCGATACTCAGGGGCTGCGCAATGCATTTTTAGTCGAGCAGGTATTCGAGGCCGACAGGTACACCATGGTTTACAGCCATATCGACCGCATTATTGTGGGCGGGGTTATGCCCGTCACGAAAAGCGTCTCCGTGGGCGGTGAAGTCGGTAAACAGCTGGGCGTGAGCTACTTCCTTGAGCGTCGCGAACTCGGCGTGATTAACATCGGCGGGCCGGGCACCATCATCGTAGACGGACACTGCTATGAGATTGGCCATCGCGAGGCGCTGTACGTGGGTAAAGGGGCGAAAGACGTGGTCTTTGCCAGCATCGACGGCAGCAGGCCTGCGAAGTTTTACTACAACTGCGCGCCGGCCCACGCCACCTGCCCAACCAGGAAAGTGACCCCGGCAGACGTCGCGCCCGTGACGCTGGGCGACAACCTCACCAGCAACCGCCGCACCATCAATAAATACTTCGTGCCGGACGTGCTGGAGACCTGCCAGCTCAGCATGGGGTTGACCGAGCTTGCGCCGGGCAACCTGTGGAACACCATGCCGTGCCATACCCACGAGCGCCGCATGGAAGTCTACTTCTACTTCAATATGGATGAGGACGCCTGCGTGTTCCACATGATGGGACAGCCGCAGGAAACGCGCCATATCGTGATGCACAACGAGCAGGCGGTGATTTCACCGAGCTGGTCCATCCACTCCGGCGTAGGGACGAAAGCCTACACCTTTATCTGGGGAATGGTGGGCGAAAACCAGGTCTTTGATGATATGGACCACGTTGCGGTCGGCGATCTGCGCTAGTCGCGGGCGGTGAAGCATAAACCTGCCTGTGAGTGACAGGCTCTGAAAGAGTAAGGAATAAACATGATTCTGGATGCATTCTCTCTGCAGGGGAAAGTGGCGGTGGTTTCCGGGTGTGACACCGGGCTGGGTCAGGGCATGGCGCTAGGCCTGGCGGAAGCGGGCTGCGATATCGTCGGGATTAATATCGTTGAGCCTACGGAAACCATCGAGCGCGTGACGGCTCTTGGGCGCCGTTTCCTGAGCCTGACCGCCGACCTGCGTAAAATCGATACCATTCCTGAACTGCTGGATCGCGCGGTAGCGGAATTCGGTCATATCGACATTCTGGTCAACAACGCCGGGCTGATTCGGCGTGAAGATGCGATCAACTTCAGCGAACGCGACTGGGACGACGTGATGGATTTGAACATCAAGAGCGTATTTTTCATGTCCCAGGCGGCGGCGAAGCATTTTATTGCGCAGGGGAAAGGCGGCAAAATCATCAATATTGCCTCTATGCTCTCGTTCCAGGGCGGCATCCGCGTGCCGTCGTACACCGCGTCCAAAAGCGCCGTAATGGGCGTGACCCGCCTGCTGGCAAACGAATGGGCGAAACATAACATCAATGTGAATGCGATTGCGCCGGGCTACATGGCGACGAACAACACGCAGCAGCTGCGTGCGGACGAGCAGCGTAGCGCGGAAATCCTCGACCGCATTCCGGCCGGACGCTGGGGTCTGCCGAGCGATCTGATGGGGCCGGTTGTCTTCCTGGCCTCCTCCGCATCGGATTACATCAACGGCTACACCGTGGCTGTAGACGGCGGCTGGCTGGCGCGTTAATTCCACCCGTATTGAGAACCTCTGCCCGTGGGCGGAGGTTTTTTTGCGCAATAATTGGCTTAGTCCATATCGATAAAGATGAAAAATCCATACTAAAAAATCACTAATGACGGCAATCACACTTTTATTGCTTAAATATTAACTGATTAGTAAAAATACGTGATTATTCGCCACGAGTTGAAATTGTAATGTCCATCACAGAACCGTATGCCGTAGCGGAATAATCCATAACTTCGCGATTTCCGGCCTGACACTTTTCCTCGCTTTCTCGTAATTTCAGTTAACGAATTTTGCTGTTGAGGCAGGAAAAATATGACATCGATAAATGACTCTACCCTAATGCCCGCTGCGCTGCGCGATACTCGCCGCATGAACCAGTTTGTCTCCATTGCCGCCGCCGTGGCGGGCCTGTTATTTGGACTGGATATCGGCGTCATTGCCGGCGCATTACCGTTTATTACCGATCACTTTACCCTCAGCAGTCGCCTGCAGGAGTGGGTGGTGAGCAGCATGATGCTCGGCGCGGCCATTGGCGCGCTGTTCAACGGCTGGCTGTCGTTCCGCCTGGGGCGCAAATATAGCCTGATGGTCGGGGCAATTCTGTTCGTTGCCGGCTCCATTGGCTCGGCGTTTGCCGCTAACGTTGAAATCCTCCTGCTCTCCCGCGTGCTGCTGGGCGTGGCGGTGGGGATTGCGTCCTACACGGCGCCGCTTTATCTCTCCGAAATGGCGAGTGAAAACGTGCGCGGCAAGATGATCAGCATGTATCAGCTGATGGTCACGCTGGGTATTGTGCTGGCGTTCCTGTCTGATACCTACTTCAGCTACAGCGGCAACTGGCGCGCGATGCTGGGCGTGCTGGCCTTACCGGCGCTGGTGCTGATCGTCCTGGTGATTTTCCTGCCAAACAGCCCGCGCTGGCTGGCGCAAAAAGGGCGTCACGTGGAGGCGGAAGGGGTCCTGCGCATGCTGCGCGATACCTCGGAAAAAGCGCGCGAAGAGCTGAACGACATCCGCGAAAGCCTGAAGTTAAAGCAGGGCGGCTGGGCGCTATTTAAGATCAACCGCAACGTGCGCCGCGCGGTCTTCCTCGGCATGTTGCTGCAGGCGATGCAGCAGTTCACCGGGATGAACATCATCATGTACTACGCGCCGCGCATTTTCAAAATGGCCGGGTTTACCACTACGGAACAGCAGATGATCGCGACCCTGGTGGTCGGGCTGACCTTCATGTTCGCCACCTTTATTGCCGTGTTCACCGTGGACAAGGCGGGCCGCAAACCGGCGCTGAAGATTGGCTTCAGCGTGATGGCGCTCGGCACGCTGATCCTCGGCTACTGCCTGATGCAGTTTGATAACGGCACGGCCTCAAGCGGGCTTTCCTGGCTTTCTGTCGGGATGACCATGATGTGTATCGCAGGTTACGCGATGAGCGCCGCGCCGGTGGTGTGGATCCTGTGCTCCGAAATTCAGCCGCTCAAATGCCGTGATTTTGGCATCACCTGCTCCACGACCACCAACTGGGTATCAAACATGATCATCGGCGCGACCTTCCTGACGCTGCTGGACGCGATTGGCGCAGCGGGAACGTTCTGGCTCTATACGGTGCTGAACGTGGCGTTTATTGGCGTCACGTTCTGGCTGATCCCGGAAACCAAAGGCGTGACGCTGGAACATATCGAGCGCAAGCTGATGGCAGGGGAGAAACTGCGGAATATCGGCGTGCGATCGTAATGCCTGTTTAAGCGTTCAACACAAGTCAGAGTTGGTAAAATGGTTAGTCATTACAATAATAACGTAATGAAATTCACTACCAACTCTGGCAGGGAAGGATGAATAGAGGGATTTGAACTTAGGATAATTCTTAGGATAATGTATCATCGGAACACCGCTGTTATTTGCGCAACATGAAACGCATCCTAAAAAGAAGAATGTCTATGTCTGAGATGGATATCAAAAAAAGCACCGATCTTGATTTTCCCCGTTATACCTCCCCGGCAATACACGCTAAAGAAATTGATCTTTTCGGTTTATTAGCGGTCCTTTTGGCGGCCAAAAAACGCATTGTCACCATTACCCTTGCTTTTGCACTGGCGGGGCTGGCCATTTCATTTTTACTGCCGCAGAAGTGGACCAGTAAAGCAGTGATCACTCAGGCAGAATCGTCGCAGTGGAACCCGCTGCGCCAGATGATGGTAGCGTTGCAGGTACTTGACGTGGACGCGAAAATTTCCCGTCCGGAAGTCTTTGACATGTTTATTAAAAAGTTTCAGTCGCAGTCATTGCTTGAAGAGTATCTGAAATCCTCTCCTTACGTGATGTCACAACTTAAAGATGCCGAGGTGGATCCGCTTGAGCTGCATCGGGCGATAGTTAACATTTCAGACAGAATGAAAGCGGTGAATGACGCTCAGGGAAAAGACGCGGATAAAGCGCCTTTTGTCTCCTGGACATTGAGCTTCACTGCGCCGACAGCTGACGATGCTCAAGCCGTACTAAATGGATACATCGATTATATCGCGGCTATTGTTGAAAAAGAGACGGTGCAGAATATCCGCAACCAGATCGCCCTGAAAAAGAATGTCGTTGAGCAGCAGCTGGAACTGGATCGTGTCCGTCTGACTAATATTCACAATACCAACCTGCAGCGACTGAATTATTCGCTGGAAGTGGCAAATGCCGCAGGCATTAAGAAACCAGTTTACAGCAACGGGCAGGCCGTAAAAGATGACCCGGATTACTCCGTTGCGCTCGGCGCTGACGGTATCGCGCAAAAGCTGCAGATCGAAAAAAATCTGAAGGACGTGACCGAGCTGAATGCGGATTTCCAGAACCGGGAATACCACCTCGCACAGCTGAAAAAGCTCTCCTTTGCCGATGTTAAACTTGAGCCATTCCGGTACCAGCTCTCTCCTTCCATGCCGGTGAAAAAGGATGGCCCGGGCAAGGCTCTAATGGTCGTCCTGGCGGCGCTTCTGGGGGGCCTGTTTGCCTGCGGTAGCGTTTTACTGCGCGAGGCGATGCTCGCACGTACTTCGCCGCCGGAGCCGGTAGCGGAATAAGCTCTGCAGTTTAAAAGGCGCTGAATACAGCGCCTTTTTTTATGTGCATCGGTTGTGTTAAAAAAGAGACCAAAGATAAGGAGGGATGATGAAAACGATCGGCCTGTTAGGCGGAATGAGCTGGGAATCGACAATCCCTTATTACCGCCTGATTAATGAAGGGGTAAAGCAGCGTCTGGGTGGTCTGCACTCCGCAAGCCTGCTGCTGCACAGCGTTGATTTCCATGAAATTGAAGCCTGTCAGTCGAGCGGTGAGTGGGATAAAGCCGGCGAGATTCTGGCTCAGGCGGCGCTGGGGCTGGAGCGCGCCGGCGCCGAGGGTATTGTGCTTTGTACCAATACCATGCACAAAGTGGCGTCGCATATTGAGGAGCGCTGTTCGCTGCCGTTTCTGCATATCGCGGACGCAACCGGGCGTGCGATTGCGGCATCCGGGATGTGCCGCGTAGCGCTTTTGGGTACACGCTACACCATGGAACAGGATTTTTATCGTGGACGTTTGAACAGTGAATTTGGGATAGAGAGCCTGATCCCGGATGAAGAAGATCGGGCGCGCATCAATCAGATTATCTTTGACGAGCTCTGCCTCGGTACCTTCACCGAATCTTCCCGCGCGTATTACGTCAGCGTCATCGATAAACTCGCGCAGCAGGGGGCTGAAGGCGCGATCTTCGGCTGCACCGAGATTGGCCTGCTGGTGCCAGCCGAGCGAAGCCCCGTCCCGGTATTCGATACCACCGCCATCCATGCCGCGGATGCCGTGGCGTTTATGCTGTCATAACGGGTTTTGCAGGTCAGGTAAGCGAAGCGCCACCTGGCGCGCGTGCTCCTTTAAGTGTTCGGTGAACGCGTCCACCAGCGCGGAAGCCGGACGGTGCAGCGGGCGGATCAGGCTCACGGTGAACGGGACGGAGACGCTAAAGCGGCGGATGACGATCCCGCTTCCGGCATAGTCCAGCGCCGTGAGCGGATTCACCACCGCGACGCCGACGCCTGCACGCACCATCGCGCAAATCGAAGCCGCGCTGTGCGTTTCTACCACCATTCGCCGTTTGACCTGATGCTCGGCAAACAGCGAATCCAGCAGCTGTCTGTAGCTGTCTGTCTGCGAAAGGCTAATGTAGTTTTCCCCGTGGAAATCCTCCGGTGTGAGCACCGCCTTACCGGCAAGCCGATGCCCTGCGGGCAGAACGCACACTTCATCTAACGAGATCAACTCCGTGCGCGCCGTTCCCGCCGGCGTGGAGAGGGTTTCAGTTAAGCCTAAATCATGACGCTGGGCCGAAAGCCACTCTTCAAGCAGGGGGGATTCCTGAGGCACGATGGTGAGGCTGACCTCCGGGTATCGGGCCAGAAAAGGCTGCAGCAGCATCGGCAAAAAGGATTGCGAAAAGACGGGCAGGCAGACGATCGACAGCTCGCCCTGGCGAAACTCGCGCAGGCTTTCCGCAGCACTCACTATTCTGTCCAGTCCGTACCAGGAGCGCTGGACTTCCTCGAACAGGCGCAACCCCTGCACCGTCGGGTGAAGCCTGCCCCGGGTGCGCTCGAACAGCTTCAGCCCCAGCACTTTCTCGAAGCGGGCCAGCTCGCGGCTCACCGTCGGCTGCGAGGTATGCAGCATCTGTGCGGCTTCGGTGAGATTGCCGGTAGTCATCACGGCGTGAAAAATCTCGATGTGGCGTAAATTGACGGCGGGCATAGGGCACCTGAAAGCAGATTACTGTCCATATCATTTTTGCATAGACTCGCGATAAAACGATATTTTTTATTCTCTTCGCGCTGTGGCGTAATCATCAAAACGCATTTACCCGGAGAAGACCATGCCACGCCCGCTGAACCAGACCGATACCGATTTGAACGCCGACAACCTGCTGCGCCTGCCTGCCGAGTTTGGCTGTCCGGTGTGGGTCTATGACGCGCAGATCGTTCGCGAGAAGATCGCTGCTCTGCATCAGTTTGACGTGGTGCGTTTTGCCCAGAAGGCCTGCTCCAATATTCATATTCTGCGCCTGATGCGTGAGCAGGGCGTGAAGGTCGACTCCGTCTCGCTTGGCGAAATCGAGCGCGCGCTGGTAGCCGGATTCGATCCGAAAGCCGACAGCGACGCGATCGTCTTTACTGCCGATGTGATCGACGATGCGACGCTTGCGCGCGTCCACGAACTGCAGATCCCGGTGAATGCCGGCTCTGTAGATATGCTGGAGCAGCTGGGTAAGGTTTCTCCCGGCCATCGCGTCTGGCTGCGCGTGAACCCGGGTTTTGGTCATGGTCATAGCCAAAAAACCAACACTGGCGGCGAAAACAGCAAACACGGTATCTGGTATGCCGATATGCCAGCCGCGCTTGACGTGTTGCAGCGTTATAACCTGAAGCTGGTCGGCATTCATATGCACATTGGCTCTGGCGTGGATTATGCGCATCTTGAGCAGGTCTGCGGGGCGATGGTGCGTCAGGTTGTCGATTTTGGTCAGGATCTGGAGGCCATCTCCGCAGGTGGTGGGCTTTCTATTCCTTACCGTGAAGGTGAAGAGGCGATCGATACCGATCACTATTACGGTCTGTGGAGCGCCGCGCGTGACCAGATCGCTGCGCATCTTGGCCATGCTGTGAAACTGGAAATTGAGCCGGGTCGTTTCCTGGTGGCGGAAGCCGGCGTGCTGGTTTCGCAGGTCCGCAGCGTCAAAGAGATGGGGTCTCGCCACTTCGTATTGATTGATGCAGGCTTTAACGATCTGATGCGTCCGTCCATGTACGGCAGCTATCACCACATTACCGCCCTGGCCGCCGACGGCCGTGATTTAACGCAGGCGCCGCGGATTGAGACGGTCGTTGCGGGACCGCTGTGCGAATCGGGTGACGTGTTTACCCAGCAGGAAGGCGGCAAAGTGGAGACCCGCGCGCTGCCAGAGGTCAAACCGGGTGATTATCTTGTGCTGCATGATACCGGTGCCTACGGGGCGTCGATGTCATCTAACTACAACAGCCGCCCGCTGCTGCCGGAAGTGCTGTTTGATAACGGCAAGGCACGGCTGATCCGTCGTCGTCAGACCATTCAGGAACTGCTGGCTTTAGAACTCATCTGATGAAAGTAGGGCCCCGTTGTAACCGAATCGCGTAACACCAGCGTGCCGGTAAACGGCGGGATGGCATCGACCGGCTGGTTTTTTGCCAGCCGGATCGCCTGATCGATGGCCGTGACAATCATATTGTCGATGGGCAGATAAACCGATGAGAGCGCAGGCTCCAGCCATTTCGCGCTTGGGGCATCGTCAAAGCCGAACAGTGAAATATCCTGCGGAATTTTAAGCCCTGCCTGGTGTAACGCTTTGGACGCCCCCAGGGCCATATCGTCGTTACAGGCAAACAGGGCGCTAAACGACACACCGTCGGCAATCAACTCCTTGCACAGCTCGTATCCCCGCGTCATTCCCGCATCGCCGTACTTTATCCGACGCTCGTCCAGGCGAATGCCGTGCTTTTCCAGCGCCTTACGGTAGCCCATCAGCCGCGCTTTCCCGGTTGGGGTGTGGATCGGAACGGTGATACAGGCGATCTCCCGATGGCCCTGGGCGATCAGGTAATCCACGGCCTTAAACGCGGCATCCTGCTGTTCAAAAAATACGCAGCGATCTGGCGCCTGGCTCACTTCGCGGTTAATGACCACCAGCGGCGTTTTCACGGTGTTCATCAGTTTGACGATCGCTTTTTCGCTCATGTAGCGCGTGTAAAGCACGATGGCATCGCACTGGCGATCGGCCAGCATCTGCACGGCCTGTTCTTCCTGTTCCGGCGCGTCGTGACCGTCGGTGACGATCAGCTGTTTCCCGTGAGTTTCCGTCTGCCGCGACGCCTGCTGGAGAAGACGACCAAAGTAAAAGCCGTCGAAGGTCGAGACGACCAGGCCAATGCTGTTGCTGGTCTGGTTAGCCAGCGAACGCGCGAGAAAGTTCGGGCGATAGCCCAGCTCTTCCATCGCAGCAAAGACCTGCTGACGCGTACTCTCTTTAACCTGACCTGTGCCGTTCAGCACGCGCGAGACGGTAGCCTTCGACACGCCCGCACGCAGTGAGACATCCAGCATTGTTGCCATTCTACATTCCTGCTTCCACGTAATGGTTTGCAGTTTAACACAGACCTCACGGCGTATAAGCGATGCGGGAGGCGCAAAACTTCTGCCACGATCACGCTTTTTGGTCACGATTCGTCTGGCCTGCGTGAAGTAAAACGAAATAGTCTGACTCTGGTAAAGTAATCGCCGAACCGAGCTGGGGCGACAGGCCAGCAAATAGACGAGAAAACGCAGGTGAAACGTGAAAAAGATAGCCATCCTTCCGCTTTACCAGGCACCGCACTATGCGGAGCAGGTCACCGACTGGCTCTGGCAGGCCTTTGGCGAAGGGCTTTCCCGGGAATTTTTCCACAGCATTATTGAGCACAGCCAGACGCCGGGAGCATTACCGCTGACCTTTATCGCCGTTGAAGACGAAAAGCTTGTTGGTACGGTAGGGCTCTGGCGCTGCGATTTGATCACGCGTCAGGATCTCTTTCCGTGGCTGGCGGCGCTCTACGTTGACGACGCGTCGCGAGGCAAGGGGCTGGCAGGAAAGCTACAGCAGCACGTTATTACCTGGGCCGCGCAGGCGGGATATGAAGAACTGCACCTCTGGTCTGCCTGCCGCGACTTCTACGAACGTTACGGCTGGCAGTATATCGGTGATGGGCTGGAATACCCCAACACGCGGGTTCACCTCTATCGTTATTCGCTCTGCGCTTCCGCAGGTGAAGCAACGGAGTGACGGCGAACCAGCGTCGGGCTAAACAGATGCGTAATATCCGGCGGCTGGCGCTGTTCAGCCAGCGCTAGCGCCAGCTCGGCGGCCTGCGTCGCCATGGTGATAATCGGGTAGCGTACGGTGGTCAGCCGCGGGCGCACGTAGCGAGAGACCAGCACGTCGTCGAAGCCAATCAGCGAAATTTCTGCCGGAACCTCAATCCCGTTGTCATTCAGCACCCCCATTGCCCCCGCGGCCATGGAGTCGTTATAGCTGGCAACCGCCGTGAAATTTCGTCCGCGACCCAGCAGCTCGGTCATGGCCTGTTCACCGCCGCTCTCATCCGGTTCACCGTAGGCCAGCAGACGGTCATTACACGGCAGGCCGTTTTCGCGCAGGGCGTCGTAGTAGCCCTGCAGGCGGTCTTCCGCATCAGAAATCGGATGATTGGAACAGAGATAGCCAATCCGGGTATGGCCCTGTTGAATCAGATGACGGGTCGCAAGCCAGGCGCCGTAGCGGTCGTCGAGGGCCACACAGCGTTTTTCAAACCCGGGAATAATGCGGTTGATGATCACCATTCCGGGCATCTGCTTCATCAGGTGAATCAGCTCGGCATCCGGGATCATTTTGGCGTGAACCACCAGCGCGGCGCAGCGGTGGCGGATCAGCTGCTCGATGGCCTGGCGTTCTTTTTGCTCATTATGATAGCCATTGCCGATCAGCAAAAAATTGCCTGTCTGGTAAGAGACCTGTTCAACCGCTTTCACCATGGCGCCGAAAAAGGGGTCGGAAACATCACCCACTACCAGCCCAATAGTTTCGGTGGACTGCTGGGCGAGCGCGCGGGCATTGGCATTGGGATGATAATTCAGGGATTCCATGGCGGTTTGTACCGCCTGGCGCGATGCGTCACTGGCTTTTGGGGAGTCGTTAATCACTCGAGAGACGGTTGCCACCGACACACCTGCCAGACGGGCCACATCCTTTATTGTCGCCATTCATTACCTTCTTATTGGGGGTAAGCGTTTACACACCAAATAGTGTTGCGGAAAAGCGCCGCCCATTCAAGGGGAGCGGATTTTCGCTCTCTACAAACGTGACGCAGGACAACACTGGTAGTGTAATCGTTACACGCGCAGTCATGTCTGAAGAATGTCAATCTGAACCTTTGGTTACACTTTGCGTCAGGCTGTTGCGATTGTCCGATGGCAAGGATGTTAGAGAGGTTGATACAGTCGAAATCCCAGAGGTATTGATAGGTGGAGTCAACTCCGGTTGATTAACACGCTTACACCAGCCTGCGTTTTTACGCAGGTTTTTTTTTGCCTGAAAGTTCAACCTGTAACAGCAATAGAAAATATTCACACCTGGTTGCACTTCGGCTCATTCCCTTGCGTTTTCCTGCTGGCGAAGCGCAGGTCGAACGACCACAATCAAGATCCCAGAGGTATTGATTGGTGAGAATTCTTAGTACGGTTTCGTACTCATCTCTTGCACCAACCTGCGCGGATGCGCAGGTTTTTTTTCGCCTCCACTTTTGCTGTCGCTCCCGTATCACTTCTCGTGTAATCTGCCACCATTTACTATCAACCCTCCACACTGGCTGGCAAAGGGAGTTGAGATGCTATTTGGGTTCTTCCGTACACTCTTCCGTATTCTTTTTCGCATCCGCGTTACTGGCGATACCCAGGCGCTTCGCGGCGAACGCGTTCTTATCACGCCAAATCATGTTTCCTTTATAGACGGCATTCTGCTGGCGCTATTTTTACCCGTGCGCCCGGTGTTTGCGGTCTATACCTCTATCAGCCAGCAGTGGTACATGCGCTGGCTCACGCCGCTGATTGATTTTGTGCCGCTCGACCCGACAAAGCCGATGATGATTAAGCATCTGGTGCGTCTGGTTGAGCAGGGGCGTCCGGTGGTTATTTTCCCGGAAGGGCGTATCTCCGTGACCGGTTCGCTGATGAAAATCTACGATGGCGCGGGGTTTGTTGCAGCGAAATCAAAAGCGACCGTGGTGCCGCTGCGTATTGAAGGCGCAGAGTTGACCCATTTCAGCCGACTGAAGGGGCTGGTGAAGCAGCGTCTGTTCCCAAAAATCACGCTGCATATTCTGCCGCCCACGTCGTTACCGATGCCGGACGCCCCGCGTGCCCGCGATCGCCGTAAAATCGCCGGGGAAATGCTGCATCAGATTATGATGGAAGCGCGCATGGCCGTGCGTCCGCGCGAAACGCTGTACGAATCTCTGCTTTCCGCTCAGCACCGCTATGGCGCGAAGAAAAACTGCATCGAAGACATCAACTTTACCCCGGATACCTATCGCAAGCTGCTGACTAAGACCCTCTTTGTGGGCCGCATTCTTGAGAAATACAGCATGAAGGGCGAAAAGATTGGCCTGATGCTGCCTAACGCAGGCATCAGCGCGGCGGTGATTTTTGGTGCGGTTTCCCGGGGGCGCATCCCGGCAATGATGAACTACACGGCGGGCGTGAAAGGGCTGACCAGCGCCATCACCGCTGCCCAGATTAATACCGTCTTTACCTCTCGTCAGTTCCTGGACAAAGGCAAGCTCTGGCATCTTCCCGAGCAGCTCACCCAGGTGCGCTGGGTCTTCCTGGAGGATCTGAAAGCGGACGTGACCACCGGCGACAAGCTGTGGATTTTTGCTCACCTGCTGATGCCGCGTCTGGCGCAGGTCAAACAGCAGCCGGAAGATGACGCGATCATTCTCTTCACGTCGGGATCGGAGGGCAACCCGAAAGGCGTCGTCCACAGCCACAAGAGCATTCTGGCGAACGTTGAACAGATCAAAAGCATTGCCGACTTTACCGCGAATGACCGTTTTATGTCGGCGCTGCCGCTGTTCCACTCCTTTGGCCTGACGGTGGGGCTGTTTACGCCGCTGCTGACCGGCGCAGAAGTGTTCCTCTACCCAAGCCCGCTGCATTATCGGATTGTGCCGGAGCTGGTGTATGACCGTAACTGCACCGTTCTGTTCGGCACCTCAACCTTCCTCGGCAACTATGCGCGTTTCGCCAATCCGTATGACTTCTATCGCGTGCGGTATGTGGTGGCCGGTGCGGAAAAACTGCAGGAGAGCACGCGTCAGATCTGGCAGGACAAGTTTGGCCTGCGCATTCTCGAAGGCTATGGCGTTACCGAGTGTGCTCCCGTGGTCTCGATTAACGTACCGATGGCGGCGAAGCCGGGTACGGTGGGTCGAATTCTGCCGGGGATGGATGCGCGTCTGCTGGCCGTGCCGGGCATTGAGGACGGTGGCCGTCTGCAGCTGAAAGGGCCAAACGTGATGAACGGTTATCTGCGCGTGGAAAACCCAGGCGTGCTTGAGGTGCCGACGGCTGAAAACGTCAACGGCGAGGTTGAAACCGGCTGGTACGACACCGGTGATATTGTCCGTTTTGATGAACAAGGCTTTGTACAGATTCAGGGACGCGCGAAGCGCTTCGCCAAAATCGCCGGTGAAATGGTCTCTCTGGAAATGGTTGAGCAGCTGGCGACGGCCGTCTCCGCGGATAAGATGCATGCGACGGTGGTGAAGAGTGATGCCAGCAAAGGCGAGGCGCTGGTGCTGTTTACGACTGACGGTGAGCTTAAGCGCGACAGGTTACTGAGCTATGCGCGTGAACACGGTATTCCTGAACTGGCGGTGCCGCGCGATATTCGCTTCCTGAAGCAGCTCCCGGTGCTGGGTAGCGGGAAGCCCGATTTCGTGACCCTGAAAGGCATGGTTGAAGAGGCGGAACAGCAAAATGCGTGAGTCAGTACACACTAACACATCGCTCAGATCAAAAGGCATGATGGCGGTCATCGCCGCGCAGTTTCTCTCTGCGTTTGGTGATAACGCGCTGCTGTTTGCCACGCTGGCGCTGCTGAAGGCCGAGTTTTACCCCGACTGGAGCCAGCCGATCCTGCAGATGGTGTTTGTGGGCGCTTACATTATCTTTGCTCCGTTCGTCGGGCAGGTGGCGGACAGTTTCCCGAAAGGCCGGGTGATGATGTTTGCCAACGGTCTCAAGCTGCTGGGTGCCGCCAGCATTTGCTTTGGCTTCAATCCGTTTATTGGTTACACGCTGGTGGGCATTGGCGCTGCCGCTTACTCCCCGGCTAAGTATGGCATTCTCGGAGAACTGACCACGGGCGATAAGCTGGTGAAAGCCAACGGCCTGATGGAGTCGTCAACCATCGCCGCAATCCTGCTCGGATCCGTCGCGGGCGGCGTACTGGCCGACTGGCATGTCCTGGCGGCACTGGGCATCTGCGCGGTGGTGTATGGCGGGGCAGTTGTGGCGAACCTGTTTATTCCTAAGCTACCTGTGGCTCGCCCGGGGCAATCCTGGCGCTTTAAACCGATGACAGGCAGTTTCTTTACCGCCTGTCGCGTGCTGTGGCGTAACGGAGAAACGCGTTTCTCCCTGATGGGAACCAGTATGTTTTGGGGGGCGGGCGTCACGCTGCGCTTCCTGCTGGTGCTGTGGGTGCCGGTGGCGCTGGGAATTACCGACAACGCGACGCCGACCTATCTTAACGCGATGGTGGCCATCGGCATTGTGGTGGGAGCTGGCGCGGCGGCGAAGCTGGTGACGCTAGAGACCGTAGCACGCTGCATGCCCGCAGGGATCCTGATTGGCGTCGTGGTGCTGATTTTCTCGCTGCAACATGCATTATTGCCTGCGTATGTCCTCCTCATCCTGATTGGTATTCTGGGCGGTTTCTTCGTGGTGCCGCTGAACGCGTTGCTGCAGGAACGTGGCAAGCAGACCGTCGGGGCGGGGAATGCCATCGCGGTACAAAACCTGGGTGAAAACCTGGCGATGCTGCTAATGCTGGGGCTCTACTCGCTGGCGGTAAAAGTCGGTGTGCCGGTGGTGGGGATTGGCGTCGGGTTTGGCGGGCTGTTTGCGCTGGCGATTGCGGGATTGTGGATCTGGCAACGTCGGCGCTGATAAGTGCGGCCTGATGTCCTCACTCTGGCCCTCTCCTACAGGGAGAGGGAGCAAACCCTAAAAACGGCAACGTGCGTTGCCGTTTTGCTTTTATTACGGCGCAGGATACGTATAAACCTGATGCACCGCTTCAATCTCCGCTAACACCTCTTCACTCAGGTTCAGATGGAAACTCTCAATATTGGTTTTCAGCTGTTCCATCGTGGTCGCGCCCAGCAGGGTGCTGGCAACAAACGGCTGACGACGCACGAAGGCCAGCGCCATCTGGGCAGGGTCAAGACCGTGACGCTTTGCGATATCCACATAGGCGGCAACGGCCTTCTGCGTCTGCTCGCCGCTGTAGCGGGTAAAACGGCTAAAGAGGGTATTTCGCGCCCCGGCCGGTTTCGCGCCGTTCAGGTATTTCCCCGTCAGCGTGCCAAAGCCGAGACAGGAATAGGCGAGCAGTTCCACTTCTTCATATTGCGTCACTTCGGCCAGACCCACCTCATAGCTACGGTTAAGCAGGCTGTACGGATTCTGGATGGTGACGATACGCGGCAGATCGTGTTTATCCGCCAGGTGCAGATAGCGCATTACGCCAAAGGCCGTTTCGTTAGAGACGCCAATGTAGCGGATTTTTCCCGCGCGCTGGCACTCGGTCAGCGCTTCCAGCGTTTCCAGCAGCGTTACGGCGGGGGCACTCTCATTCCAGCTATAGCCGAGCTTACCAAAGCAGTTGGTTGGACGCTGCGGCCAGTGCACCTGATACAGGTCGAGGTAGTCGGTTTGCAGGCGCTTCAGGCTGGCGTCCAGTGCAGCGCGGATATTCTTACGATCGAGGATCTGATTCGGGCGGATCCCGGTATCGTTGTTGCGCGCGGGACCACTGACTTTTGAGGCAATCACCAGCTTTTCACGGTTGCCGCGTTTTGCCAGCCAGTTACCGACGTAGGTTTCGGTAAGTCCCTGCGTTTCCGGACGTGGCGGAACAGGGTACATCTCCGCGACATCAATCAGGTTAATCCCCTGGCTGACGGCGTAATCGAGTTGTGCATGGGCATCGGCTTCGCTGTTTTGTTCACCAAATGTCATCGTGCCCAACCCCAGTTGGCTAATTTCCAGAGCGCTGTGGGGGATACGGTGATAATGCATAGCCGGCTTCCTCAGTAGACTTATAGACCGCGTCAGGGCGTGCCCGACAAAGGAATATAAACATGGCAGAGGGGAAGCAAAAGGGGAAGAAAAAAATCAAAAAGGCCAGCAAGCGACTGACCTCTCTCTGTTTATCGCTCGATAATTTGCGATACTTCGTCGCGATTGATCTGCATTTTATTGCCTTCCTGGTCGCGGTAGCTGACCAGACCGGTATCATCGTCGACTTCGGGTTTGCCGTCGGTCAGGATCATTCGACCGTCTTTTGTCGCCATAACGTAATCGCTGCTACAGCCCGATACGGCAAACGCTAAACCGACTGCTGAAACTAACACTGCCCATTTTTTCATCGTTATCGTCCTCATCTGGCGCGTATCAAATCATAGTTTAGTTTTAACCCGATATTGCAACAGGAGGAAGCGGTAAAATCTTAAAAAGCAGTCGATTATGTTTGGGAGCTCGCAAAATAAGTAAAAAACTATGTTTTTAGAAGAAAATGGCGAGCAAGAAGCGCGCCGGTGAAGTTCTTTTTGAGATAAAAACCGCGCGGCAACGTTAGTATCGGCTCACCCTTCGAGCCGATTGCCTCGGTAAGCGCTTTGCTGTTGGCCGCTTTCGGGCGCAGCTGTAATACTTCTCCGTGCCGGGCGGTGATGCGCTCTACCTGCCCAAGCACGATCATGTCCATCAGCTCTTCCCAGTCCAGACGCAGCTGTTGCTCCTCATCGTCGTTCGGGCTCCAGAGCAGCGGCGCGCCAACGCGACGCTCAGCCAGGGGGATCTGACGCTCACCTTCAACCGGCACCCACAATACGCGCTTCAGCTTGTGGCGAACATGGCAGGTTTCCCACGTCACGCCGGTGTTGCCGGTTAATGGCGCTACGCAGACGAAGGTGGTCTCAAGGGGCTTGCCCTGGCTGTCTATGGGGATGGTTTTTAACTCCACGCCAAGCGCTGCAAAATCCTGCTCGGGTTTGCTCCCTGCGCTGGCGCCCAGCCACAGCTCGAGCAGCATGCCGATCCAGCCTTTATCCCGTTTTAGATCCTTCGGGATCTGAAGCCCTGCCAATGCCGCCAGCTCGCCAAGCGAAAAGCCTGCCAGACGCTGTGCCTGCTGTAGCAACTGGCCCTCGCTGGACGGCGGTGAGAGCAAGTGTGTAAGCGGATGCATGAAGGTAACCTTTTGATTAAAAAATAAACGAAGAAATTGTCCCCTGTGGATAGAGTTTAACTATTTCTGTACCAATATTCCATGTCTATGATTTATAGGTTTTTTTATTGCTTTTAAATCGTTTCACCAGACTCAGAAAACCGGTTGTTCAAATCTGGTCACTGACAATGAACAGGATCTTACACCATGTTATCCACAGAAAAATGGGATAACTGGGTATAACCCTGACTACTGTTTCAATTTACAGCCTTGACGTGCGATGAAAATCGAATTTTCAAACAAATTGTGACTAACTTATTGGCACAATCTGTGGATAAAACCGACGCTGTTCGATCTTTCATCAGTACGACGATCCCTGATGTGACGATCGTCACGCTATTCTGTTTTTTGTTCATAAAAATACATTTAACTTTATGAAAAATATTGAATTATTTGAATGACGCGAAAGCGTTGGCAAAACAGGGTTTGAGGTTGTTCATCGGTAATCAGACACTTCTTCACAACTATATCCACAGAAAAGGTGAATAAAATTCCCTTCACCGCCTCTCATCTGTTTATAACTCAGCACTTATTTGTGAGTTATTCAAATGTTATTAGGTTGCAGCCCTGTAAGAGAGTGGTTTACCGCCTCCCTGTAGTGTGAAACAATCATTCATATATAAGGTTTAGTTTGGGGTAGTCCGGTGATTGATGACGATGGCTACCGCCCGAACGTAGGAATAGTAATTTGTAATCGTCAGGGCCAGGTAATGTGGGCCCGGCGATATGGTCAGCACTCCTGGCAGTTCCCGCAAGGCGGGATCAATCCGGGAGAGTCCCCAGAACAAGCGATGTACCGGGAGCTTTTTGAAGAGGTCGGTTTAAGCCGAAAAGATGTTCGCATCCTGGCTTCGACCCGCAACTGGTTGCGTTACAAGTTACCGAAACGTTTGGTGCGTTGGGACACAAAGCCGGTTTGTATCGGCCAGAAACAGAAGTGGTTTCTGTTGCAGTTGGTGGGCAACGATTCAGACATCAATATGCAAACCAGCAGTACGCCGGAATTCGATGGCTGGCGCTGGGTGAGCTATTGGTATCCTGTTCGTCAGGTCGTGTCATTTAAACGCGATGTTTACCGTAGGGTGATGAAAGAGTTTGCAAGTGTGGTCATGCAGCTTCAGGAGGTCCCCCCTAAGCCGCAGAGCGCACCTGCATGGCGACGTAAAAGAGGTTAAGCTACGCAAATCATGCTCACCCGCTTGCGAGAAATAGTCGAGAAGGTGGCCAGTGCTCCGCGTCTGAACGAGGCGCTGAATATTCTGGTCACTGACATCTGTCTTGCGATGGAGACCGAGGTCTGTTCGGTGTATCTGGCCGACCACGATCGGCGCTGCTATTACCTGATGGCGACCCGTGGTTTGAAAAAACCACGTGGACGCACCGTCACGCTCGCCTTTGATGAAGGTATCGTGGGTCTGGTTGGGCGGCTGGCTGAACCCATCAACCTTGCTGATGCGCAAAAACACCCCAGCTTTAAATACATCCCTTCCGTAAAAGAAGAGCGCTTCCGCGCTTTCCTTGGCGTGCCGATTATCCAGCGTCGCCAGCTGCTCGGCGTGCTGGTTGTCCAGCAGCGCGAGCTACGTCAGTACGATGAAAGCGAAGAGTCTTTCCTCGTCACGCTGGCCACGCAGATGGCGGCGATCCTCTCCCAGTCCCAGCTTGCCGCGCTCTTTGGTCAGTATCGCCATACGCGCATTCGTGCCCTTCCGGCATCGCCAGGCGTAGCGATTGCGGAAGGCTGGATGGACGCCACGCTGCCGCTGATGGAGCAGGTTTACGAAGCCTCTACGCTTGATGAAGCGCTTGAGCGCGAGCGTCTTACCGCCGCGCTGGAAGAGGCTGCGAATGAATTTCGTCGTTACAGCAAGCGTTTTGCCGCAGGCGCACAGAAAGAGACGGCGGCCATCTTCGACCTCTATTCGCATCTGCTCTCCGACGCGCGTCTGCGTCGTGAGCTTTTTGCGGAAGTGGATAAAGGCTCGGTCGCAGAGTGGGCGGTTAAGAAGGTCATCGAAAAATTTGCCGACCAATTTGCGGCACTGACCGACGGTTACCTGAAAGAGCGGGCTGGCGATCTCCGCGCCCTGGGACAGCGTCTGCTGTTCCATCTCGATGACACCATTCAGGGGCCGAATGCCTGGCCAAAACGGTTTGTTCTGGTCGCCGATGAACTCTCGGCAACGACGCTGGCTGAACTGCCCCAGGACAGGCTGGCCGGTGTGGTGGTGCGCGATGGTGCCGCCAACTCGCATGCCGCCATTATGGTGCGCGCGCTGGGTATCCCAACCGTTATGGGGGCCGATATCCAGCCGTCGGTACTGCACCGCCGTACGCTGGTGGTTGACGGCTATCGCGGTGAGCTGCTGGTCGATCCTGAGCCGGTTTTGCTCCAGGAATACCAGCGACTTATCAGCGAAGAGAATGAATTAAGCAAGCTGGCGGAGGATGACGTTAACCTGCCCGCACAGCTTAAGAGCGGAGAGCGGATCAAAGTCATGCTCAACGCCGGTTTAAGCCCTGAGCATGAAGAAAAGCTTGGCAGCCGCATCGACGGTATTGGCCTGTACCGTACTGAAATCCCGTTCATGCTGCAGAGCGGTTTCCCCTCCGAAGAGGAGCAGGTGGCGCAGTATCAGGGGATGCTGCAGATGTTTAACGACAAACCTGTCACCCTGCGAACCCTCGATGTCGGCGCGGATAAACAGCTGCCCTATATGCCGATCAGCGAAGAAAACCCGTGCCTGGGCTGGCGTGGGATCCGCATTACGCTCGATCAGCCGGAGATCTTCCTGATCCAGGTGCGTGCAATGCTGCGCGCCAACGCGGCGACGGGCAATCTCAGCATCTTACTCCCGATGGTCACCAGCATTGATGAGATCGACGAGTCCCGGCGACTGATCGAACGTGCCGGCCGTGAAGTGGAAGAGATGATCGGCTATGCGATCCCGAAACCGCGGATCGGGGTGATGCTTGAAGTGCCGTCTATGGTCTTTATGCTGCCGCAGCTGGCAAACCGTGTTGATTTTATCTCTGTCGGCACGAACGACCTGACGCAATATATTCTGGCCGTCGACCGTAACAATACGCGTGTCGCCAGTATCTACGACAGCCTGCACCCGGCGATCATTCGCGCGTTAGCGATGATTGCCCGCGAAGCGGAACAGTACGGCATTGATTTACGCCTGTGCGGTGAAATGGCCGGGGATTCAATGTGCGTTGCGATCCTGATTGGTCTGGGATACCGCCATCTGTCGATGAACGGTCGCGCTGTCGCCCGCGTGAAGTACCTGCTGCGGCATATCGACATCAACGATGCCCGCGAGCTGGCTGAACGCAGCCTTGACGCGCAGCTGGCAGCAGAGGTTCGTCATCAGGTCGCAGCGTTTATGGAACGACGCGGTATGGGCGGCCTGATCCGCGGCGGCCGCTAATCATCTTTCCGCCTCTCCCTCCGGGAGAGTGCTCCAGCGCGCATAAAACCCTATACACATCTTTTACATCTCTGGCGCATCCTCCGCGCCCGCCTTGTGCTATGATTCGCAACTTTGGAGCCTCTGCTTACGGCAGAATCGCATTTCTACCGCTGTCCACTTTCAGCGGAATAACAACATCTTGTGGTGACAGATGAACAGTGGTTATCTGCATTTTCCGGAATTTGATCCGGTCATTTTCTCAGTAGGACCTGTTTCGCTTCACTGGTACGGTCTGATGTACCTGGTGGGCTTCATTTTTGCCATGTGGCTCGCTGGCCGTCGCGCCAGTCGTCCGGGCAGCGGCTGGACGAAAAACGAAGTTGAAAACCTGCTCTATGCGGGCTTCCTCGGCGTGTTCCTCGGTGGCCGCATTGGGTACGTGCTGTTCTATAACTTCCCGGTGTTTCTGAATGACCCTCTCTATCTGTTCCGCGTGTGGGACGGCGGCATGTCCTTCCACGGCGGCCTGATTGGGGTGATCCTGGTGATGGTGATTTTTGCCAAACGCACCAAACGCAACTTCTTCCAGGTTTCAGATTTTATCGCACCGCTGATCCCGTTTGGTCTCGGCGCTGGCCGTCTGGGTAACTTTATCAACGGTGAGCTGTGGGGCCGAGTCGACCCGAGCGTGCCGTACACGATGCTCTTCCCGGGCTCCCGCGCAGAGGATATCGCGCTGCTGCCATCACACCCGGAGTGGCAGTCCATTTTTGATACCTACGGCGTTCTGCCGCGCCATATGTCTCAGCTGTACGAGCTGGCGCTGGAAGGCGTGGTACTGTTTATCATCCTCAACCTGTTTATCCGCAAACCGCGTCCGATGGGCGCTGTCTCCGGCCTGTTCCTGATTGGCTACGGCGCATTCCGTATTATCGTCGAGTTCTTCCGTCAGCCTGACGCACAGTTTACCGGCGAATGGGTACAGTACATCAGCATGGGGCAGATCCTCTCCATTCCGATGATTGTCGCGGGTGCCATTATGATGATTTGGGCGTATCGTCGTCGTCCACAGCAACAAATTTCCTGAGGAACCATGAAACAGTATCTTGAATTGATGAAAAAAGTGCTCGACGAGGGCACGCCGAAAAACGACCGCACCGGCACCGGTACGCTCTCCATTTTTGGCCACCAGATGCGCTTCAATCTGCAAGAAGGCTTCCCACTGGTGACGACAAAGCGCTGCCACCTGCGCTCGATCATTCATGAACTGCTCTGGTTCCTGCAAGGCGATACCAACGTTGCGTATCTGCACGAAAATAACGTCTCAATCTGGGACGAGTGGGCAGATGAAAATGGCAACCTGGGCCCGGTTTACGGCAAGCAGTGGCGCGCCTGGCCGACGCCTGATGGTCGCCATATTGACCAGATCACCACCGTGATGAACCAGCTAAAAAACGATCCGGACTCGCGCCGAATCATCGTTTCCGCCTGGAACGTCGGCGAGCTGGATAAAATGGCGCTGGCGCCGTGCCATGCGTTCTTCCAGTTCTATGTGGCGGATGGAAAGCTTTCTTGTCAGCTCTACCAGCGCTCCTGTGACGTGTTCCTCGGCCTGCCGTTTAACATTGCCAGCTATGCGCTGTTGGTCCACATGATGGCGCAGCAGTGCGATCTGGAAGTGGGTGATTTTGTCTGGACCGGTGGGGACACCCATCTTTACAGCAACCATATGGAACAGACGCATCTCCAGCTGACTCGCGAACCGCGTGCGCTGCCGAAGCTGATTATCAAGCGCAAACCGGCATCAATCTTCGACTACCGCTTTGATGATTTCGAGATTGAGGGCTATGACCCGCATCCGGGCATCAAAGCGCCTGTCGCTATCTGATGCGATAAAGCGTGACACAACCGGTGCTCTTTAGCGCCGGTTTTTTTTTGCCTTTATCCCGTTTCCCGAAGCGCTATCCAGAAAGCGTGCAACGCGCTGCAACACTCTCAATTCCTCGGATAACGCCTCGTAAAACGAAGAACCGTCGCTCGTCATGTTCACGGCGCTTCGCCACACTCCCGGTATGAAAAAAGAGAACGGTTTTACGCTTATCGAAACGCTGGTCGCGATTTCGCTTGTCGTTATCCTCAGCGCCTCAGGGCTGTACGGCTGGGACAGCTGGCAGCGGCAGCAGCGGCTGTGGCAAACCGCCAGTCAGGTGCGAGATTACCTGCTGTTTCTGCGCAACCATGCCAACCGCTACAACCGCGACCATCAAATTACCCGTCTGCGGGTGGGAGGCATGGATTGTCTGGTGAGCTCTGCCGTGCAAGGCTGTGAGAAGGGCAGTCCCTTTGTGCTGATACCACTCTGGCCTGAGATCGCGATCGGCGAGGTAACGCCGTCGCTCGCGTTCTATGGATTAAAGGATACGGCATGGGCAGGGCGGATACGCGTTCAAAGCCGTGCGGGAGAATGGCTGATTATTGTCTCAAATGGAGGACGCATCAGGATGTGTAAGGTCTCTGCAGGAGGTTCATGTCGATGAAGCAGCGTGGTTTCTCACTGACTGAAGTTCTGATTGCCACGGCGATTAGCAGCCTCCTGCTGATAAGCGCATCGCGTTTTTTACCCGGCTTGCAGCGGGCGATCTTAGTGCAATCTGGTCAGAGACAACTGGAGGAAGAGGTCTGGCACCACCTGTTTGCTCTGGGCAAAAAGCTTCAGCGTGCGGGGTACTGCGCGGGAAACTGTCAGGGACAGGCACTGGTGACAGCCAGGCAAGGAAGTTGCGTCATTGTGCGGTGGGATGCCAACAGTAACGGCAGCTGGGATAACAGCGCATCAGAAAATGACAGCACCGGTTTTCGACTGGAGTCTGGTGCGCTTGAAACCCAGCGTGGAGCGACCTCATGTGAAGGAAAAGGATGGGAAAAGCTCACAGACCCGAACAGGCTTACGATCGCGCATTTTGTGGTGAGGACAGTGGAACATGCCGATTTTGCGCCAGAGGTGAATATCGAACTGGCGGCGATTCGTAAAGGCGAGCAGGGGGAACCCTGGCAGGCGTTGTATACGGTCACGGGGTACAACCTGTGAATCGTCAACGCGGAATGTCTTCGCTGGCGATGGTTCTGCTTTTACTGGTGCTCGGTACCCTGATCCTCACCGGTCTCAATCAGCAGCTCACAACCTTTAGCGCGCTCGTTGGCGGTGAGAAAAGTTCGATTCAGCAGCAGGCGACGGTGCAGTCCGCGCTTGAGTGGGGACGAGTTCAGAGCTGGTCATCGGAGCCACAGGTTCAGTGCAAAATGACACCGGCGTGGCGAGTGTGTTTGCGCCAGTTGAATGGAGCGCGTGTGCTGCTGATTGCCGGAGACAGCGGCCTGCTGCTTTGGCGCTCAGGAGAGATTGTCGACGGGAACGTTCGCTTTTCGCCTCACGGCTGGAGTGATTTTTGTCCCCTTAAGGAGAGCGCGTTATGCCAGCTGCCGTAAACAGAGAAAAAGGGTTTAGCATGGTTGAGGTACTGCTGGCGATGATGCTGCTGGTGATCGTCGTGACGGCTTTGTCCGGTTATCACCGGGCGCTGGCGGCGCGGTTTACCCTATTTAATCAGTATCGCCAGCTCTGGCACCATGCCTGGAATCAGTCTCAGCTCTCAACAAATGTTCTCCCGGCAGGCTGGCAGGCCAGTCGGGGGCAGACAACGCACGCAGGATGTGTCAGCATCACGGTCACACTTATTTCTCCTCTGGGGCGGCGCGGTGAGATAACGCGTCTGCATTGCCCGGTTAGCCAGTAGTCGGGAGCGTCTATGTTAAGGGTCTACCACTCAAATCGTCTGGATGTGCTGGAAGCGCTGATGGAATTTATCGTTGAGCGCGAGCGGCTTGACGATCCTTTTGAGCCTGAAATGGTGCTGGTGCAGAGCACCGGTATGGCACAGTGGCTGCAAATGTCGCTTTCCCGTAAATTTGGCATAGCCGCAAATATTGATTTCCCGCTGCCCGCGAGTTTTATCTGGGAGATGTTTGTGCGCGTGTTGCCGGACATCCCGGAGCAGAGCGCCTTCAACAAACAAGGCATGAGCTGGAAGCTCATGGCGCTGCTGCCGGAAATGCTGCAGCACGATGAATTCGCCATGCTGCGCCACTACCTCAATGACGATACCGATAAGCGCAAGCTGTTCCAGCTGGCGTCGCGTACCGCCGATCTCTACGACCAATACCTTGTTTACCGTTCTGACTGGTTAATTCGTTGGGAAGCGGGCGAGCTGGTTGAAGGGCTACCGGAGGCGCAAATATGGCAGGCACCTCTGTGGAAAGCACTGGTAGAGCATACGGAGAAACTTGGGCAGCCTAAGTGGCATCGTGCCAACCTGTACGAGCGGTTTATCTCAATACTCGAGAATGCCCCGGAGCGCCCGGCCCGACTGCCGTCACGCGTTTTTATCTGCGGGATATCCGCCTTACCGCCTGTTTATCTGAAGGCGTTGAACGCGCTGGGTAAACATATTGATATCCATATTTTGTTCACCAACCCTTGCCGACAGTATTGGGGGGATATCCTCGACGAACGTTGGCTTGCGCGGCTGGTAACTCGCCAACGAAAGCGCCTTTTTGAAGAACGTTCCGTCCCGCTGTTTAAAGACGGCTCGACTGCCGGGCAACTTTTTGATGAAGACGGTATCCAGAACCTGCCCAATCCACTGCTTGCCTCGTGGGGGAAGCTGGGGCGTGACTACATTCACATGCTTTCAGACATCACTTCATCAGGCGAAGGCGACGTGGATGCCTTTGTCGATATTGCCCCTGATAGCCTGCTGCATCATATTCAGCTGGATATCCTCGATCTGGAAAACAGTGCCGTGATGGGCGTGACGGCGAACGAATTCGAACGTAGCGACAGCAAGCGCAAGCTGGATGCTGACGATCGCAGCATCACGATCCACGTTTGCCATAGCCCTCAGCGTGAGGTCGAAGTGCTTCACGACCAGCTGCTGGCGATGCTGCAGGACGATCCCGAACTGACGCCACGCGATATTGTGGTGATGGTGGCGGATATCGACAGCTACAGTCCCTTCATTCAGGCCGTTTTTGGCAGTGCGACGGGCGAGCGATATCTGCCTTACGCTATCTCTGACCGTCGTGCCCGCCAGTCGCATCCGGCACTGCAGGCCTTTATCACTCTGCTTTCACTGCCGGATAGCCGCTTTATCTCCGAAGATGTCCTGGCGTTACTGGATGTTCCCGTGCTGGCTGCACGCTTTAACATCACTGAAGAGGGGCTGCGCTACCTTCGCCAGTGGGTGAACGAATCTGGCGTACGCTGGGGGATCGATGACGATAACGTTCAGGAGTTCGAACTTCCTCCAACCGGGCAGCACACGTGGCGTTTTGGCCTGACGCGTATGCTGCTGGGCTACGCCATGGAGAGCAGTCAGGGCGAGTGGAATGAGGTGCTGCCTTACGATGAGTCCAGCGGGTTAATTGCTGAACTGGTGGGGCATTTAGCGTCACTCCTGATGCAGCTTAACCGCTGGCGACACGAGCTGATGCAGCCGCGTCCGCTTGAAGCGTGGCTTCCGGTTTGCAGGGCATTGCTTAATGATTTTTTCCTGCCAGACAGTGACACCGAAGCGGCAATGGCACTGATTGAAACGCAGTGGCAGGCGATCATCGACGAAGGCGTCAATTCCCACTATCAGGAGGCCATTCCGCTGTCGCTGTTGAGGGATGAGTTGACGCAGCGGCTTGACCAGGAGCGAATCAGCCAGCGTTTCCTGGCAGGCCCCATCAATATTTGCACCCTGATGCCAATGCGTTCTATCCCGTTTAAAGTGGTCTGTTTACTTGGCATGAACGACGGCGTTTATCCGCGCGCGCTGGCGCCGCTGGGGTTCGATTTGATGAGCGCAGATCCAAAGCGGGGCGACCGTAGCCGCCGCGATGATGACCGCTACCTCTTCCTTGAGGCGCTCATTTCCGCCCAGAGTAAGCTATATATCAGCTATATCGGCCGTTCCATTCAGGACAACAGCGAGCGTTTTCCCTCCGTTCTGGTGCAGGAGCTGGTGGACTATATCGGCCAGAGTCACTATCTGCCGGGGGATGAAGAGCGCAACTGCGATGAAAGCGAGAAGAGGGTGAAATCTCATATCACCTGTTTCCACAGCCGCATGCCATTTGACCCGGTGAACTACACGCCCAGCGAGCGCCAGAGCTATGCGCAGGAGTGGTTACCGGCAGCGAAAAAGGAGGGGAGTGCGCATACCGATTTCATACAGGAACTTGATCCGCGCCCTGTCGATACCCTGACCTTCGAACAGCTTCAGCGGTTTTGGGCGCATCCGGTGCGCGCTTTCTTCCAGCAGCGATTGCAGGTCAACTTCCGTTCTGAAGAGAGTGAAATTCCTGATGCAGAACCCTTTACGCTGGAAGGGCTGGAGCGCTACCAGTTAAACCTGCAGCTGTTGAATGCGCTGGTTGAAGAGGAAGATGCTGACAAACTTTATCGCCGCTACCGTGCTGCAGGGCAGCTGCCCTATGGGGCGTTCGGGGAAATTGTGTGGGAGGCGCAGTGTCAGGAGATGACCGCCCTGGCAGAACGCGTAAGAGCGTGCCGACAGCCAGGAAAAAGCATTGAAATCGATCTCAACTGCAATGGTGTACAGCTCACGGGCTGGTTAACCCAGGTTCAGCCGGACGGGCTGCTGCGCTGGCGGCCCTCTATGCTTAGCGTTTCACAGGGTTTGCAACTCTGGCTGGAACATCTTGTCTACAGTGCGGATGGTCATAAAGGTGAAAGTCGGATTTTCGTGCGCAAAGAGGGCGAATGGCGCTTCCCGCCGATGGAGTCTGAGCAGGCGTTACGGTATCTGTCTTTGTACATTGAGGGCTACCGTCAGGGAATGAACAAACCGCTCCTGGTACTGCCGGAAAGTGGCGGCGCCTGGATAAAAGCCTGTTATGACGCACAGAATGATGCGATGTTAACGGATGAGGCGTCACTGCAGAAAGCGCGCAGTAAATTTATGCAGGCCTACGAAGGTAACATGATGGTGCGGGGCGAAGGTGAAGATGTCTGGTATCAGCGCTTATGGCGAACGCTTGAGCCAGAGTACTTTGAGGCCATCACGGAAGAGGCGCAGCGCTACCTGCTGCCGTTGTTTAAATTTAATCAGTCCTGAGCGCTGTATAAAAATTGCGCAGCATGGGGGGTTCATTTATGATGCACTTCTTATCACGGACTGATGTACCCCATAAAGAGATGTTGGCGTGTCCAGCACGCAATGTGTTAATGATGTAGCCGTGATAAAGAGGTAGCACCTTGTTTAAAGCGTTTGTTTTGTTTTTCGCCCTCTGGGTACCTGTCACTCAGGCAGACTCCGGTTGGCAACCCGTTCAGGAAACTATTCGTAAAAGCGAAAAAGATACTCGTCAATATCAGGCTATTCGTCTTGATAACGGCATGACCGTGCTGCTGGTTTCCGATCCGCAGGCGGTGAAGTCCCTCTCGGCATTAGTGGTGCCGGTTGGATCGCTGGAAGATCCTGACGCGCATCCTGGGCTTGCACACTATCTGGAACATATGACGCTGATGGGGTCAAAAAAATACCCGCAGCCAGATAGCCTGTCCGAATTTTTGAAAATGCATGGCGGCAGCCACAATGCCAGTACGGCACCGTACCGCACGGCCTTTTATCTTGAAGTCGAAAATGATGCGCTGGAAGGCGCGGTCGACCGCCTTGCTGATTCCATCGCAGCCCCCCTGCTGGATAAAAAATATGCCGACCGTGAACGCAATGCCGTCAATGCTGAGTTGACCCTTGCCCGCACGCGAGATGGTATGCGCATGGCCCAGGTCAGCGCCGAAACCATCAACCCTGCGCACCCGGGTTCGCGCTTCTCCGGCGGTAACCTGGAGACGTTAAGCGACAAACCGAACAGCCCGGTGCTTGATGCCCTGCACGCGTTTCGCGATAAATACTACTCCGCCAACCTGATGAAAGCGGTCATCTACAGCAATAAACCGTTGCCAGAACTGGCAGGCATGGCGGCTAAAACGTTTGGTCGGGTGCCGAATAAAAATATCGACCTGCCGCAGATAGACGTACCGGTGGTCACGGACGCGCAAAAGGGCATTGTGATCCACTACGTGCCTGCGCTGCCGCGCAAAGTGCTGCGCGTGGAATTCCGCATCGATAACAACACCGCAAAGTTTCGCAGTAAAACCGATGAGCTGGTGACCTACCTGATAGGTAACCGTAGTCCGGGTACGCTTTCTGACTGGCTGCAAAAACAGGGGCTCGTGGAAGGTATTCGCGCCGACTCCGATCCGGTTGTGAACGGCAATAGCGGCGTGCTGGCGATCTCCGCCACCCTGACCGACAAGGGCCTGGCAAACCGTGACGAAGTGGTGGCTGCGATCTTCAGCTACCTCTCTTTACTGCGTGAGAAAGGCGTCGATAAGCGCTACTTTGATGAGCTCGCGCACGTGCTGGATCTCGATTTCCGCTATCCGTCCATTACCCGCGACATGGATTACGTTGAGTGGCTGGCGGATACCATGATCCGCGTGCCGGTGGAACACACCCTCGATGCGGTCAATATTGCCGACCGGTATGATGCCGATGCGGTGAAAGCCCGCCTGGCGATGATGACGCCGGAGAATGCCCGCATCTGGTACATCAGCCCGAACGAACCGCATAACAAGACGGCGTATTTTGTCGATGCTCCTTATCAGGTGGACAAAATCAGCGCACAGACCTTCGCCGACTGGCAGAAGAAGGCCGGGGAGATTGCGTTGAAGCTGCCGGAGCTGAACCCCTATATTCCGGATGACTTCTCGCTGACCAAAACGACTCAAGATTACCCGCACCCGGCGCTAATCGTTGATGAGCCTACCCTGCGCGTGGTGTATACCCCTAGCCGCTATTTCGCAAGCGAGCCAAAGGCCGATGTCAGCGTGGTGCTGCGTAACCCGAAAGCGATGAACAGCGCTAAAAATCAGGTGATGTTCGCGCTCAATGACTATCTCGCCGGGATTGCGCTCGATCAGCTCAGCAACCAGGCGGCCGTGGGTGGGATCAGCTTCTCCACCAACGCCAACAACGGTTTGATGCTCAATGCAAACGGCTATACCCAGCGTTTGCCTCAGCTGTTCCAGGCACTGCTGGAGGGTTATTTCAGCTATACGCCGACGGAAGAGCAGCTTGAGCAGGCCAAATCGTGGTATGCGCAGATGATGGATTCTGCGGAGAAGGGCAAAGCTTACGATCTGGCGCTTATGCCGGCGCAAATGCTGTCGCAAGTTCCTTATTTCCAGCGAGAGGACCGCCGCGCGCTGTTGCCTTCGATCACCTTAAAAGACGTGCTGGCTTACCGTGACGCGCTGAAAACCAACACGCGCCCGGAGTTCCTGATCGTCGGCAACATGAGTGAGGATCAGGCCAAAACCCTGGCAGAGAATGTACGCGCTCAGCTCGGTTCGAAAGGCGACGAGTGGTGCCGAAACCAGGACGTGCTGGTTGAGAAAAAACAGAATGTGATTTTTGAAAAGGCGGGTAACAGCACGGACTCCGCGCTGGCCGCGGTATTTGTGCCAACGGGCTATGATGAATTCGCCAGCTCAGCGCAGAGTGCCGTGCTGGGGCAAATTATTCAGCCGTGGTTCTACAACCAGTTACGCACTGAGGAGCAGCTTGGCTACGCGGTGTTTGCCTTCTCCATGAACGTAGGCCGACAGTGGGGGCTGGGTTTCCTGCTGCAAAGCAGCGATAAACAGCCGGCGTATCTCTGGAAGCGTTACCAGGCCTTCTTCCCGCAGGTGGAAGCGAAACTCCGCGCCATGAAGCCGGAAGAGTTTGCGCAGATCCAGCAGGCCGTCATCGCACAGGTGATGCAGCCGCCGCAGACGCTGGGTGAAGAAGCCTCGCAGCTGAGCAAAGATTTCGATCGCGGTAATCTGAAATTTGATTCGCGTGATAAAGTAGTGGCCGAGATAAAACAGCTGACGCCGCAGAAGGTTGCCGACTTCTTCCATCAGGCGGTCATTAAGCCGCAGGGTATGACCATTCTGTCCCAGGTTTCCGGTAGCCAGAACGGGAAAACGGAGTACGTGAACCCGAAAGGCTGGAAAGTCTGGAAGAGCGTCAGCGCGCTGCAGCAATCTATGCCCTGGAGTAAGAAAGAATGACCGATACCGCTGAGTCCCTTGATCCCTTACGTTTACCTATGCAGGGTGAACGATTGATTGAAGCCTCAGCGGGAACGGGAAAAACCTTCACCATTGCCGCTCTGTACCTGCGTCTGCTGCTGGGGCTTGGCGGCAACGCCGCTTATCCACGCCCTTTGAGCGTGGAAGAGCTGCTGGTGGTGACCTTCACCGAGGCTGCCACCGCTGAGCTGCGGGGTCGTATTCGCAACAATATCCACGAGCTGCGCATCGCCTGTCTGCGTCAGAGCACGGATAACCCCCTCTACGCGAGCCTTCTGGAAGAGATTGCCGATAAGCAACAGGCCGCCCAGTGGCTGCTGCTCGCTGAACGGCAAATGGACGAAGCGTCCGTCTTTACTATTCACGGTTTTTGCCAGCGCATGCTGAGCCTGAATGCGTTCGAGTCCGGCATGCTGTTCGAACAGCAGCTCATTGAAGATGAATCCGTTCTTCGCTATCAGGCGTGCGCGGATTTCTGGCGTCGCCACTGTTATCCTTTAGAGCGCGATATCGCCGAAGCGGTACATGCGCTGTGGAAGGGCCCGGAGGCGCTGCTGCGCGCTATCGATCGTTACCTGCAGGGCGAAGCGCCGGTCATCAAATCCCCGCCGCCAGCGGATGAAACCCTGGCCTCACGGCATGAAAAAATCATCGCGCAAATTGCCGACATCAAGCAAAAATGGATGGAGTCCGTTGGCGAGATTGACGCAATCATCGAAAATTCCGGGATTGACCGACGCAAGTTTAACCGTGGCAACCAGGGAAAATGGATCGACAAGATCAGCGCCTGGGCGCAGGAGGAGACGCGAGGCTACCAGCTCCCGGACGCGCTGGAGAAATTCTCCCGGCGTTTCCTGGTTGAGCGGACCAAATCCGACGGCATTGTGCCTGAGCATCCCCTGTTTGTGGCGATTGAAACCCTGCTGGCTGAGCCCTTAACGCTCAACGATCTGATGATCGCCCGTGCCATGACGGAAATTCGCGAAGCCGTCGCGCGTGAAAAACGCCGCCGGGGTGAGCTGGGGTTTGACGACATGCTGAGCCGCCTCGATGCGGCGCTGTGCAGTGAAAATGGCGAAGCGCTTGCCGCCGCGATCCGGACCCGCTTCCCGGTGGCGATGATTGACGAATTTCAGGATACCGACCCTCAACAATACCGCATTTTCCGCCGTATCTGGCGCCAGCAGCCCGGTACCGCGCTGTTGTTAATCGGCGATCCGAAACAGGCCATCTACGCCTTCCGCGGTGCGGATATTTTCACTTACATGAAAGCCCGTAGCGAAGTTGACGCGCACTACACTCTCGATACTAACTGGCGCTCCTCTCCCGGCATGGTGGAAAGCGTCAATGCGCTCTTCAGCCGCATGGATACGGCGTTTATGTTCCGGGAGATCCCGTTTCAGCCGGTAAAATTCGCCGAGAAAAATGCCTCGTTGCGCTTCGAGTTCAACGGCGAGACGCAGCCTGCCATGAACTTCTGGCTGCTGGACGGGGAAGGCTGCGGCGTTGCCGACTATCAAAATGCCATGGCCCAGCACTGTGCCGCACAAATCCGCGACTGGCTCAGCGCGGGCGCGCACGGTAAAGCGCTGCTGTGGAAGGGGGATAAACCAACTCCGGTAAAGGCATCCGATATCACGGTGCTGGTGCGCAGCCGTCAGGAGGCCGCGCTCATCCGCGACGCCCTGACGTTACTAAATATCCCCTCCGTCTACCTCTCAAACCGCGACAGCGTCTTTGAAACGCTGGAAGCGCAGGAGATGCTATGGCTGCTGCAGGCCGTGCTGGCTCCGGAGCGGGAAAGCACGCTGCGTAGCGCACTGGCGAGCGCGATGCTCGGGCTGAACGCGCGGGATATCGATGCGCTCAACAATGACGAAGCCGCGTGGGATGCCGTGGTGGAAGAGTTTGTTCGCTACCGCGAAAAGTGGCAGAAGCGTGGAGTCATGGCGATGGTGCGCGAGCTCATGGCACAGCGCCACATTGCCGAGAATATGCTGGCGACAGCAGGCGGCGAGCGCCGTTTGACCGATATTTTACATATCAGCGAACTGCTGCAGGAAGCCGGTACGCAGCTGGAGAGCGAACACGCCCTCGTGCGCTGGCTGGCGCAGCAGATTGCCGATCCGAACAGTAATTCGTCCAGCCAGCAGATGCGCCTTGAGAGTGATAAACATCTGGTGCAGATCGTCACCATTCACAAGTCGAAAGGCCTGGAATATCCGCTGGTCTGGCTGCCGTTTATCGCCAATTATCGCGTGCAGGATCAGGCCTTTTACCACGATCGCGAATCTTTTGAGGCGGTGCTCGATCTCAGCAACGCGGAGTCCAGCGTTGAGCTGGCCGAAGCCGAGCGTCTGGCGGAAGACCTGCGCCTGCTTTACGTGGCGCTGACCCGTTCGGTCTGGCACTGCAGCCTGGGCATTGCGCCTCTGTTCCGTCGCCGTGGCGAAAAGACCGGGGAGAGCGATTTTCATCTGAGCGCGCTGGGGCGGCTTATTCAGCATGGTGAACCCAAAGACGCGGCGGGCCTGCGCCAGTGCATCGAATCTCTTTGCACAGAGCATGTTGCCCTGCATATTCCGTCGCAGCCCGACAAGAGCCGCTGGCAGATGCCGGAGCTGGGTGAGTCAGAGCTCCATGCCCGCCAGGTTGCACGTACCATTGCCGACGACTGGCGCGTCACCAGCTACTCCGGTTTGCAGCAGCACGGGCAGAGTATTGCGCAGGATCTGATGCCAAAACTGGACGTGGATGCCGCAGGAGCCGGTAGCGTACCTGTTGAGCCGGTGCTCACGCCGCACCAGTTCCCGCGCGGCGCCTCGCCGGGCACGTTTTTGCACAGCCTGTTTGAAGAGCTGGATTTTACCCAGCCGGTATCGGAAGAGTGGGTGCTGAAGATGTTACAGAGTGGCGGCTACGACGCACAGTGGCAGCCGGTTCTCACCGACTGGATCCGCGCGGTACTGCACGCGCCGCTCACGACGCAGGGGATCTCGCTGAACCAGTTGACCGCCAAAGATAAGCAGGTGGAGATGGAGTTTTATCTCCCCATCGCCAGCCCGCTCAGGGCCGAGGCGCTTGATGCGCTGATCCGCGAGTACGATCCGTTATCCGCCGGATGTCCGCCGCTGAACTTCCGCCAGGTGCAGGGGATGCTCAAAGGCTTTATCGACCTGGTTTTCCGCCACGAAGGGCGCTACTACCTGCTGGATTACAAATCAAACTGGCTGGGTGAAAGCAGCGAAGCCTACACCCAGGACGCGATGGCCTCGGCAATGCAAATGCATCGCTACGATCTGCAGTACCAGCTTTACACCCTTGCGCTGCACCGTTACCTGCGCCATCGCATGGCCGATTACCGCTACGAAGCGCATTTTGGCGGCGTAATTTACCTGTTCCTGCGCGGAGTGGATGCTAACGACCCGCATTCCGGCGTCTTTAGCACGCGTCCGGCTGCGGAACTGATTGAAAAAATGGATAACCTGTTTGCTGCAGGCACGGAGGAGGTGGCATGACGATGCAGGCGCTACTGCTGGACGCGGTTGAACAACAATTACTGCGCCACCTGGATGTGCAGTTCGCCATGATGGTGGCAGGCGAGGAGCCTGCCGTCATGCTTGCCGCCGCCATTCTGAGTAAAGACGCGGGGGAAGGGCACGTATGTCTGCCGCTGTCGCGTCTGGCGGTGGATGAGAAAATGCCTCCGGCTTTACAGGCGTGTTTCGCGCTGCTGGGGGACGCAGTGGACTGGCAGGAGATATTACTCGGTTCGCCTGCCGTGAGCGGAGCCGATACCGGGACGCCAATGATCCTTGTCGGCGAGCGTTTGTATCTTAACCGGCTGTGGCGTAACGAACTGACGGTAGCGCGCTTCTTCAGCGAGACCAACGCCCCGCTTCCCTGCGATGAAGTAAAGCTCCGGCAAACGCTGGATACGCTGTTTACCGCTGACGACGCGACAGACTGGCAGAAAGTGGCGGCAGCCGTGGCCTTAACGCGACGGATCTCGGTGATTTCTGGCGGCCCGGGCACCGGGAAAACGACCACTGTGGCAAAACTGCTTGCCGCGCTGATTCAGCTCTCGGGTGAGCAAAAGTGCCGTATTCGCCTGGCGGCTCCCACCGGTAAAGCGGCGGCGCGTCTGACGGAGTCGTTAGGCGGCGCGCTGCAAAAGCTGCCGCTAACCGGGGAGCAGCTTGCGCTTTTCCCCAATGAAGCCAGCACGCTGCACCGTTTGCTTGGCGCACAGCCGGGTAGCCAGCGTCTGCGCTATCATGCCGGTAATCCATTGCACCTTGACGTGCTGGTGGTGGATGAAGCGTCGATGATTGACCTGACTATGATGTCGCGTTTGATCGATGCGCTACCGCCGCACGCGCGTGTCATTTTCCTCGGCGATCGCGACCAGCTTGCCTCCGTTGAGGCGGGAGCCGTATTGGGGGATATCTGCACCTATGCCAGCCTGGGATATACCGCTGAACGCGCGCAGGAGTTAGCCCGTCTCACCGGATGTTCGCTCACCTCTGAAAACCATTCGCTGGCAGGGGCGCTGCGCGACAGCCTGTGTCTGCTGCAAAAAAGCTACCGTTTCGGCAGCGACTCCGGCATCGGCCAGCTTGCGGCAGCGGTGAACCGGGGCGACCGGCGCACCACCACTGCGGTGTTTGACGGTACCTTTACGGATATTGAGAAAAAATCGCTGCAAAGCGGGGAAGAGTATCAGGCGATGCTGGACGACGCCCTGCAGGGGTACCAGCACTTTCTGACGGGCGTACAACAGCAAAGTACGCCGGAGCAGGTCATTGCCGCGTTTGGCGAGTATCAGCTGCTCTGTGCGCTGAGGGAAGGTCCCTTTGGCGTCCGGGGTCTTAACGACAGGCTGGAACAGCTGCTGGCGCAAAAATGCAAAATTAACCGTACCCCGCACTCGCGCTGGTATGAAGGGCGACCGGTGATGATCTCCCGCAACGACAGCGCGCTGGGGTTGTTTAATGGGGATATCGGGATTGCGCTCGACTGCGGTCAGGGCCTGCGCGTCTGGTTCCAGATGCCGGACGGGAGCGTGAAGTCCTTCCAGCCCAGCCGTTTACCCGAGCATGAAACCGCCTGGGCGATGACGGTGCATAAATCCCAGGGCTCCGAGTTTAACCATGCGGCGCTGATCCTGCCCACGCAGCTTTCACCCGTCGTTACCCGCGAGCTGATCTATACCGCCATTACGCGCGCGCGTCAGCGCCTGTCGCTCTATACCGATGAACGGGTGCTGGTGCAGGCGATCGCCACCCGAACGGAACGCCGAAGCGGGCTGGGCGCGATATTTGAGTCACTCTGAACAACGCCAGACATCCAGGCCGGGTACGCGCAGCGCTACCCGGCAAGCGTTGTATTATCCCAGGTCAGCCATCAGCACCTTTGAACGACGCTGATAGTTGTACATCTCTTTCTTCGTTTCCGGCAGAGAATCGATATCCACCGGTGTGAATCCGCGCTCCTGGAACCAGTGAATGCTGCGCGTCGTCAGGACGAACAGCTTGCTTAGCCCCATCTGGCGCGCCTGTGCCGCCACGCGTTCAAGCAGCATTTCGCCGCGTGAAGAGCTACGGTAATCAGGATGCACCGCCACGCAGGCCATTTCACCGATCTTCTCTTCCGGGAACGGATAGAGCGCGGCGCAGGCAATGGTCAGGTTATCGCGCTGAATAATGGTGAATTTGTCGATCTCCATCTCCAGCTGTTCGCGTGAGCGACGCACCAGAATACCCTGCTGTTCCAGCGGGCGGATCAGCTCCAGAATGCCGCCGATGTCATTGATGGTGGCGCGGCGGATCTGCTCCGCACTCTCCATCACAATCTGCGTACCAATACCGTCGCGGGAGAATAGCTCCTGGAGCAGGGCCCCGTCTTCCTGATAGCTGATCAGGTGGCTGCGGCGCACGCCGCTGCGGCAGGCCTTCACGGCGCCACGCAGGAAGCGGACGGTGCCGGAGTGGTAATCACCTTCGGCTTCCAGCGCTTCCACGCGGGCCTGGGCTTCATTCGGGAAGAGTTCCGGTACGATTGTTCCTTCAGCGTCCACGACGCCCTGGGAGGAGCAGAACCCAATCATTTTTTCCGCCTTCAGCTTGATTGCCAGCTGCGTGGCGATCTCTTCGGACGTCAGGTTAAAGCTTTCGCCGGTCACGGAAACGGCGACCGGGCCCATCAGCACGATGGCGCCGCTGTCCAGCTGGCGGTGAATAGCTTCCTCATCAATACGACGGATACGGCCGCTGTGGCAGTAATCCACGCCATCGTCCACGCCGAGCGGCTGGGCAATGATAAAGTTGCCGCTCACGACGTTGATATGCGCCCCCTGCAGCGGCGTATTGTTCAGGCTCATGGAGAGACGCGCGGTAATATCCAGCTGCAGCAGACCCGCCGCCTGTTTCACCAGCTCCAGGGTTTTGGCATCGGTGACGCGGGTGTGTTTGTGGTAAATCGGCTCGTGGTGGTGAGCGGCCAGGTTGGCGTCGATCTGCGGACGCGCGCCATACACCACCACCAGGCGGATCCCGAGGCTGTGCAGCAGGCCAATGTCATTGACGATGCTGGAAAAATTTTCATGCTCAATGGCTTCGCCGCCAAGCATGATGACAAACGTTTTTCCCCGATGGGCGTTGATATAGGGAACAGAATGGCGGAATCCCTGGACCAGTTCGGTTCTACGTTCCTTCACCATGGCACAACCCTTAATGAATGTTTATTCGTAATTTCTGTATTTTTATTCGATTGTGGTCGCGTGTGCAAGCGCAAATTTTCCGCGACCTACAGAAATTGGTAAGTAATCCGTGCGTTAGCGTATGATTGTTTACCCTTTTATAGATGACAGTTTATGCGTCATTCGTTAAAGTTTTCGGTCAATCTGGACATTTTGTATATCAGTCAGTGTTCTTGCTCGGGAGAAGCATGTCGGGATCCAATTCAGCAATAAGCCGCCGCCGTTTGTTAAAAGGGGCCGGGGCAATGTGGTTGCTTAGCGTCAGTCAGGTCGGTCTTGCCGCCACCAGTCAGGTGGTGGCGGTGCGCGTCTGGCCGTCGTCGACCTATACGCGCGTGACGGTCGAATCCAATCGCGTGCTGAAATATAAGCAATTTGCCCTCAGCAACCCGGAACGCGTGGTGGTGGATCTCGAAGGCGTTAACCTCAACTCCGTGCTGAAAGGGATGGCGGCGCAGATCCGCGGTGACGATCCGTTTATTAAATCGGCTCGCGTCGGGCAGTTTGATCCACAAACCGTGCGCATGGTGTTTGAGCTTAAACAGAACGTTAAGCCGCAACTGTTCGCCCTGGCGCCCGTCGCGACGTTTAAAGAGCGCCTGGTGATGGATCTCTACCCGGCCAACGCAACGGATATTCAGGATCCGCTTCTTGCCCTGCTGGAGGATTACAACAAGGGCGACTTGCAGCGTCAGGTTCCACCTGCGCAAAGCGGTCCGCAGCCGGGGAAAGCAGGGCGCGATCGTCCGATTGTGATCATGCTCGATCCCGGACACGGCGGTGAAGACTCCGGCGCGGTGGGGAAATACCGCACGCGTGAAAAAGACGTTGTGCTGCAAATTGCCCGCCGCCTGAAGGCGTTGATTGATAAAGAAGGTAATATGCGCGCCTATATGACGCGCAATGAAGATATCTTTATTCCGCTGAAGGTCCGGGTGGCGAAAGCGCAGAAGCAGCGCGCCGATTTGTTCGTGTCGATCCATGCGGATGCCTTTACCAGCCGCCAGCCAAGCGGCTCGTCGGTGTTTGCGCTCTCGACCAAAGGCGCGACCAGTACCGCAGCAAGATTCCTGGCGGACTCCCAGAACGCCTCTGACCTGATTGGCGGCGTGAGCAAAAGCGGCGACCGCTACGTCGATCACACCATGTTCGACATGGTGCAGTCCCTGACCATTAACGACAGCCTGAAGTTTGGTAAAGCGGTGCTGGGCAAGCTGGGCAACATCAATAAGCTGCATAAAAACAGCGTTGAACAGGCCGGGTTTGCGGTACTCAAAGCACCGGATATCCCGTCCATTCTGGTAGAAACCGCGTTTATCAGTAACGTCGAAGAGGAGCGTAAGCTCAAGACGGCAAAATTCCAGCAGGAGGTTGCGGAGTCGATTCTGGCGGGGATACGGGCGTATTTCTCTGACGGGGCGACGCTGGCGCGGCGCGGATAACGCTTTCAGCCGGGTAAACGCCCGGCAAATTCACAAACGACAGATACAAAAAAACACCCTTGAGGGTGTTTATTGTTTTCAGAAGTGTTGGTTGCGGGGGCCGGATTTGAACCGACGACCTTCGGGTTATGAGCCCGACGAGCTACCAGGCTGCTCCACCCCGCGTCCGTCTTTCTACAGTCGTAGAAGATACTTCATCAAATTTTAATTGGTTGCGGGGGCCGGATTTGAACCGACGACCTTCGGGTTATGAGCCCGACGAGCTACCAGGCTGCTCCACCCCGCGTCCGTGGATGCGCACTATACTCGGATAGGTTTGTGATGCAACCCCTTTTTCACATAAATCATGATTTTGTATGCAAATTGAACGACATGGCTCTGTTTGGACTATTTTTTGCGCAAAATTTGCCAAAGGGCATGCGATCGCATTTCATTAGCCCTGGCGGTTTGTTATCTTCATCACGCGGAAATGGGCAACTTAAAGACGAGATATAATGAAAGGACGTTGGGCGAAGTATCTGATGGCGGGCGCAATGGTAGCGATTCTTGCGGCCTGTTCTTCCAAACCGACCGATCGCGGTCAACAGTATAAAGACGGGAAGTTATCCCAGCCTTTCTCTTTAGTTAATCAGCCTGATGCCGTCGGCGCACCGATTAATGCCGGTGATTTCTCCGAGCAGGTCTACCAGATCCGCAACGCGTCGCCGCGTCTGTATGGTACCCAGAGTAGCGTGTATAACGCGGTCCAGGACTGGCTGAAAGCAGGCGGCGATACGCGCAACATGCGCCAGTTTGGTATCGACGCCTGGCAGATGGAAGGGGCCGATAACTACGGCAACGTCCAGTTTACCGGCTACTACACCCCGGTTATCCAGGCACGGCACTCGCGTCAGGGCGAGTTCCAGTACCCTATCTACCGTATGCCGCCAAAACGCGGTCGTCTGCCGTCTCGCGCTGAGATCTACGCCGGTGCGCTAAGCGAAAACTACGTTCTGGCCTACAGCAACTCCCTGATGGATAACTTCATTATGGACGTTCAGGGCAGCGGCTACATTGATTTTGGCGACGGGTCGCCGCTTAACTTCTTCAGCTATTCCGGTAAAAACGGCCACGCCTATCGCAGTATCGGTAAGGTGCTGATCGACCGCGGCGAAGTGAAGAAAGAAGATATGTCGATGCAGGCGATCCGCGAGTGGGGCGAGAAACACAGCGAAGCCGAGGTGCGCGAGCTGCTGGAGCAGAACCCGTCGTTCGTCTTCTTCAAACCGCAAAACTTCGCGCCGGTGAAAGGGGCCAGCGCGGTTCCGCTGATTGGCCGCGCGTCGGTAGCATCGGATCGTTCGATTATTCCTGTAGGCACCACGCTGCTGGCTGAAGTCCCTCTGCTGGACAATAACGGCAAGTTCAACGGTCAGTATGAGCTGCGTCTGATGGTGGCGCTGGACGTCGGCGGAGCAATTAAAGGACAGCACTTCGACATCTATCAGGGTATTGGCCCTGACGCAGGCCATCGCGCGGGCTGGTATAACCACTACGGACGCGTGTGGGTACTGAAGGCGGCGCCGGGTGCTGGAAACGTATTCAGCGGCTGATTGTGGTATTCTGAGCGCAATACGGATTACTGTTCAGGGTGAGGAAAACCTCACCCTTTTTACATCTGAGGTCTTATGTCTGTGGTAATCAGCGACGCCTGGCGCCAGCGTTTTGGCGGGACGGCACGTTTATATGGTGAAAAAGCCCTGCAGCTGTTTGCGGATGCGCACGTCTGCGTCGTGGGCATTGGTGGTGTGGGGTCGTGGGCGGCAGAAGCGCTGGCGAGAACCGGTATTGGCGCAATTACCCTGATTGACATGGATGACGTTTGCGTCACCAACACTAACCGTCAAATCCATGCGCTGCGTGATAGCGTCGGCCTGGCAAAATCCGAGGTGATGGCGGAGCGTATCCGTTTGATCAACCCGGAGTGCCGCGTGACGGTAATCGACGACTTTGTGACGGCCGATAACGTCGCCGAATACATGAGCAAAGGCTACAGCTATGTGATTGACGCCATCGACAGCGTGCGGCCAAAAGCGGCGCTGATCGCCTACTGTCGTCGTTACAAGGTTCCCCTGGTGACGACGGGCGGCGCGGGCGGGCAAATCGATCCGACGCAGATCCAGGTAGCCGATCTGGCGAAAACCATTCAGGATCCGCTGGCGGCTAAGCTGCGTGAGCGCCTGAAGAGCGACTTTAACGTGGTGAAGAACAGCAAAGGCAAGCTGGGCGTTGACTGCGTGTTCTCGACCGAAGCGCTGGTCTACCCGCAGGCGGACGGCTCCGTGTGCGCGATGAAAAGCACGGCGGAAGGGCCAAAGAGGATGGATTGTGCCTCAGGCTTTGGCGCGGCCACGATGGTGACCGCTTCCTTTGGCTTTGTGGCGGTGTCACACGCCCTGAAGAAGATGATGGCGAAAGCGGAGCGTCAGGCCTGAGCCTGGCGTGCGGCGTCCTGCACGGCTTCGCTTAGCGCGATCAGCCCCTGACCGCGCGAGGCGCTGAGCTGCGCGCGCAGTCCCAGCTCATCAAATAATGCCAGCGGCGAATGCGCCAGCAGTTCCGCCGCGCTTTTTCCTTCAACAGCGGTCAACAATACGGCCAGCAGGCCCCGGACAATCCGGCCTTCGCTGTCGCCGAAGAAGTGCAGCTTTTCGCCGGAGACGCTCACGCCCAGCCAGACTCGGTTCTCACAGCCCGCAATCTCTTTCGCCTGCGCCTTGAGATCGTCTGAAAGGGCAGGGAGCTGTTTACCCAGCAGGATCAGCTGTCGATATTTATCTTCCCACTGCTGGAGCGGGGCGAAGGTCTGTTTTAAGGTCTCTTCTGTGATGACGGTGCCAAACGGATGTCCGGCTAAAGCAGCGCTAGTCATTAATCCACCAGTATTTCAAGGGCGCGGTCAACTGCGGCAACCAGCGCGTCGACATCGCTTTGGGTATTATACGGCGCAAACGAGGCGCGCAGCGTACCGTTAACGCCAAGCGCCGCCAGCAGCGGCTGGGCGCAGTGCTGTCCGGCACGCAGGGCAATGCCGTACCCGGCCAGCAGCGTCACCATGTCGCTGTGATGTACGCCCGCAAAATCAAAGGCGAGCAGGCTTGAATCCTGAACGCGGAACGAGCGGAAACCCGGGCGCTTTTTGAGTTCTTCCTCTGCCAGCGTCGCCAGCCCCCGGCTCCAGCTTTCAGCCTGAACGATGTCTGTTTCTGCCAGCCACTCCAGCGCCGCGCTTAAGCCAATCACACCCGCCACGTTCGGCGTACCGGCCTCCAGGCGATAGGGAACATCCTGAGTTTTGAAGCCATAGAACGACACTTCGGTGATCATTTTGCCGCCACCCAGCCACGGCGTCATTTTTGCCAGCAGTTCAGGCTTGCCGTACAACGCTCCAATACCGGTTGGCCCGTAGAGCTTATGCCCTGAGAAGGCATAGAAATCGATATCAAGCGCCTGCACATCAGCGGGGAAGTGCACCACGCCCTGAGCGCCGTCGACCATCACCACCATCCCGCTTGCATGGGCAATGCGAATAGCCTGAGCCAGGTCCGGGCAACCTCCCGTGACGTTCGACATCTGTCCGAGCGCCAGAATGCGGCTGCGAGGGGTAATCAGTTCGGGGAGACGGGCCACGTCGGGCAGAAGGTCTGCACCCAGTGGGAGTTTCACCACGCGCGCACCCGTTTGCTCGGCCACCATCAGCCATGGCACAAGGTTGGCGTGATGTTCCGCCTCGCTGACGACGATCTCATCGCCCGGCTGAAGCAGCGGGCGCGCGTAGCACTGGGCCACCATATTGATGGCTTCGGTGGTGCCGCGCGTCCAGACGATGTTTTTCCCGCTTTCGGCATTGATCAGGCGCGCGATCTGATCGCGTGCGGCTTCGTAGCGCGCGGTTAATCGCTGGGCTTCGGCAAACTGGCTGCGATGCACGTTCCCGGCGCTCAGGCTGTAGAACTGCTGCGTGGCCTCAATCACCGCCTGTGGCTTAAGGGCGGTGGCGGCGCTATCCAGGTAAATACCGGCATCGGCCAGGGCCGGAAACTGTGCGCGGAACTGCGCAGGACTGAAAGCGTTCATGGGATTCCTCATTTCAATATAGCGATCGTCGCGCAATTTCAGCGGCAGGGCAAGGAGGTTGATATCTATCAGAATTGTCTGCTTATCCTTACGACTTCAAAAAAGCAGGTTATGCTAAATAGTGTTAGGCGGATGTTTTAGCCTGTTATAAATCGAGGTTTGAATAGCATTAATTGCTAAAGGAGAATAATCATGAATAAGACAGCTGCAATCATTTCTGCCTGTGCGTTTACTTTTGCCCTGAGCGCGTGTTCTGGTAACAACTACGTGATGCACACCAACGATGGTCGTTCTATCGTTTCGGAAGGGAAACCGACTACCGATAATGATACCGGGATGATTTCGTACAAAGATGCTAACGGGAACAAGCAGCAGATCAACCGCACGGACGTGAAAGAGATGAAAGAGATCGAGCATTAACAGATCGCAGGCGAAAAAAAAGCACCGCAAATTGGCGGTGCTACATTAATCACTATGGACAGACAGGGTAAATGTACAGGAAGTGAAAAATTGGTAGCGTTGCTACCGTGGTCTGAATCGCAGACCAATTGCAAACACAACAACACAACATCACAACCGTAAGCCAAAAGCCCTTCAGAACACGCATTCCGAAAAAAGCTCTTCGTTCCGGCTCAGGAAGTGCCGCCACTATAGGTATTTGCTGGTAGTTCCTCAACGGACAAATTATAATGGCTCAGATAAAAAAAACTAATAGGTTAAACGTTGTTTCCTGTTTGTTAAAACCCGTTAACATCTAAGCCAGATAACCATGTCAAAGCGATTGCCACCCCTTAATGCATTACGTGTTTTTGATGCAGCAGCACGTCACCTGAGCTTCACCCGCGCGGCAGATGAGCTTTTTGTGACACAGGCCGCAGTAAGTCACCAAATCAAGTCTCTGGAGGATTTTCTGGGCCTTAAGCTGTTTCGTCGACGCAACCGTTCGTTGCTGTTGACCGAAGAGGGGCAGAGCTATTTTCAGGATATTAAAGAGATTTTTTCCCAGCTTACGGAAGCCACGCGTAAGCTGCAGGCTCGGAGTGCAAAAGGTGCTCTGACCGTCAGTTTATTGCCCAGTTTTGCCATTCATTGGCTGGTGCCAAGGCTCTCAAGCTTTAACTCAGCTTATCCGGGGATCGACGTTCGAATCCAGGCGGTAGATCGTCAGGAGGACAAGCTGGCCGATGACGTAGATGTCGCCATTTTTTATGGTCGCGGTAACTGGCCGGGCTTGCGCGTTGAAAAATTATACGCAGAATATCTCCTGCCGGTCTGTTCTCCTCTGCTGTTAACGGGTGAGAAGGCGCTGAAGTCACCCGCTGATCTGGCTCAGCATACGCTTTTGCATGATGCCTCTCGCCGCGACTGGCAAACTTATACCCGTCAATTAGGTCTTACACATATTAACGTGCAGCAGGGGCCCATTTTTAGCCACAGTGCGATGGTGTTACAGGCTGCCATTCACGGGCAGGGCGTGGCGTTGGCGAACAACGTCATGGCGCAGTCCGAAATTGAGGCAGGCCGCCTGGTTTGCCCTTTTAATGATGTACTGGTCAGCAAGAATGCGTTTTATCTGGTTTGTCATGACAGTCAGGCAGAACTGGGTAAAATAGCCGCCTTCCGGCAGTGGATACTGGCGAAAGCGGCAACCGAGCAAGAAAAATTCCGCTTCAGGTATGAGCAATAACGTTTGTGTGCCGGGCACGCATTAACTCAGGACTTAAACATGACCAGCCGATTCATGCTGATTTTTGCCGCGGTGAGTGGCTTTATTTTTGTTGCACTGGGCGCCTTTGGCGCACATGTATTAAGCAAGTCTTTGGGCGCAGTAGAGATGGGCTGGATCCAGACCGGCCTTGAATATCAGGCGTTCCACACGCTGGCTATTTTTGGGCTGGCGGTGGCGATGCAGCGTCGTATCAGTATCTGGTTTTACTGGAGCAGCGTGTTTATGGCGCTGGGTACCGTGTTGTTCAGCGGTAGCCTGTACTGCCTTGCGCTCTCACATTTGCGCCTGTGGGCGTTTGTTACACCTGTCGGCGGCTTCAGCTTCCTGGCGGGTTGGGTATTAATGTTTATCGGAGCTATCCGTCTGAAACGCAAGGGCGTTGTTCATGAATAAGGTTGTTTTATATTGTCGCCCGGGGTTTGAGAAAGAGTGCGCCGCGGAAATTACCGATAAAGCGGCGAAGCGCGAAGTCTTCGGCTTTGCCCGTGTAAAAGAAAACGCGGGCTATGTGGTATTCGAGTGCTATCAGCCTGAAGACGCGGACAAGCTGGCGCGCGAGCTGCCGTTCAGCTCGCTGATCTTTGCTCGCCAGATGTTTGTCGCGGGTGAGCTGCTGAAGGATCTTCCGCCGGAAGACCGCATCACGCCTATTGTCGGCATGCTGCAGGGCGTGGTGGAGAAGGGCGGCGATCTGCGCGTTGAAGTGGCGGATACCAACGAAAGTAAAGAGCTGATGAAGTTCTGCCGTAAGTTCACCGTGCCGCTGCGTGCGGCGCTGCGTGATGCGGGCGTGCTGACGAACTACGAAACGCCGAAGCGTCCGGTGGTGCATATCTTCTTTATCGCACCGGGCTGCTGTTATACAGGCTATTCGTACACCACCAACAACTCTCCCTTCTTTATGGGTATTCCGCGTTTGCGCTTCCCGTCCGATGCGCCAAGCCGTTCCACGCTTAAGCTGGAAGAGGCGTTCCACGTTTTTATCCCGGCAGATGAGTGGGATGAGCGTCTGGCAAACGGCATGTACGCCGTCGACCTTGGCGCGTGCCCGGGCGGCTGGACCTATCAGCTGGTGAAACGCAATATGTGGGTATCGTCCGTTGATAACGGCCCAATGGCGCAAAGCCTGATGGACACGGGGCAGGTCACATGGCTGCGTGAAGACGGATTCCGCTATCGCCCGAACCGTAACAACATCTCGTGGATGGTGTGCGATATGGTTGAGAAACCGGCAAAAGTCACCGCGCTGATGGCCTCCTGGCTGGTGAATGGCTGGTGCCGTGAGACCATTTTTAACCTCAAGCTGCCGATGAAAAAGCGCTATGAAGAAGTGTCGCAGAACCTGGCGTACATTCAAGAACAGATGGACGAACACGGTATTAACGTGGAGATCCAGGCGCGTCAGCTGTATCACGACCGTGAAGAGGTGACGGTGCATATTCGTCGCTGGTGGGCTGCGGTTGGCGGACGTCGCGACGAGCGATAGTCCGCTGATTGCCCTCACCCCGGCCCTCTCCCAAAGGGGCGAGGAGGAAAAGACCGCACCGAGAAATTCCCTCTCCCCCATGGGGAGAGGGTTAGGGGGAGGGGATATTAACGTTCTAACCGCAGCTGCTGTAAATTCCCGTCCAGCTGTAAATCCGTCTGTAGCGTTGCGATTTCCCGGCAGATAAACGCCGTCTCTTTATGCGCCTCCAGCTTCTTGCGCCACTTTTCCGGTACCTCATCCAGACGGGCGTAAATCCCTTCCAGACTCTGAAAATCGGTCAGCAGCTGCGCGGCGCTCTTCGGCCCAATACCGGCGACACCCGGAACCTTAGAGCTGCTGATGCCTGCCAGCCCCCAGTAATCCGGCAGTTGCTCAGGCGAGACGCCGAACTCGCTGGCAATAAACGGCGCGTCCAGCCAGCGTTTTTGAAAATAGTCGCGAATGCGGATAGTCGGGGAGAGCAGCTGGCAGTAGCCTTTGTCAGTTGAAACGATAGTGGCCTGATGCCCGGCGCTTGCCACCTTTACGGCCAGGGTGGCCGCGAGATCGTCGGCTTCATTTCCCTGTGCACCCCAGCATGGAACGCCACGCTGTTCAAATGCAGCGCGCAGCATGGGCAACTCAGCGTGAAGATCGTCCGGCATCGGGGCGCGTCCGGCTTTGTAGTCAGGTAGACGCTGGTGTCGCCAGCCCGTGTTGCGGGCTTCGTCATCAAATACCGCGACCGCATGGGTGGGCTCACTGTGGCGGATAAGCTGTTCCAGCGCGTGCAGACAGGTGTCTTTACAAGGCGTCCCCTGTACCGCATGGATACGGCGGATCAGGTTAAGAGCATCGACGATAAGTAAATGAACGACCACAGATAATCTCCCTTCTATCTCATGCGTAAAGGGTAACACTGTCAGCAGCGTGAAACTATGAATGGTGGGGAAAACAGGAAGAAGCCTCGCAAAACGAGGCTTCCTGAGGGGCTTAATCGCAGGTCACGATCTTCATCGCCAGGCCGCCGCGAGAGGTTTCGCGGTATTTGGCGTTCATATCTTTACCTGTTTCGTACATGGTTTCGATAACCTTATCGAGACAGACGCGCGGCTCGCTGGTGCGGCGCAGCGCCATACGTGCCGCGTTCACCGCCTTCACTGAGGCAATCGCGTTACGTTCGATGCACGGCACCTGTACCTGTCCGGCAACCGGGTCACAGGTCAGTCCCAGGTTATGTTCCATGCCGATTTCCGCAGCAATGCACACCTGTGTCGGGCTTGCACCCAGCAGTTCGGCCAGACCCGCCGCCGCCATGGAGCACGCCACGCCGACTTCACCCTGACAGCCCACTTCCGCACCGGAAATAGACGCGTTCATCTTATACAGCGAACCAATCGCACTAGCGACCAGCAGGTAGCGCGCCAGCGAGTTCGCGTTCACTTCACGGATAAACTTGTCGTAGTACGCCAGCACCGCCGGAACGATACCGCAGGCGCCGTTAGTCGGCGCGGTGACCACGCGGCCCCCTGCGGCGTTCTCTTCGTTTACCGCCAGGGCGAACATGTTGATCCAGTCTACAACGGCCATCGGGTCCGTCGTCGTTTTGTCGGTGCTCACCAGCATACGGCGCAGCGCAGCAGCGCGACGCGGCACGCGAAGCTTGCCCGGCAGAACGCCTTCGGTGGTGATCCCGCGCTCAATACCGCCGCGCATCACTTCCCAGACGTTAGTGAAGTGCTGTTCGAGCTCTTCTTTACTGTGAAGTGCCAGCTCGTTTTTCATCATCAGGCCGGAGAGGGAAAGGCCCGTCTCCTGACAGTGACGCTGAAGATCCGCCGCCGTTTTGTACGGATACGGCACTTCGACAGAAGAGGTATTGGTTTGACCAAAGTGGTCTTCGTCGACGATAAAGCCGCCGCCGATAGAGTAATACGTCTGGCTGTATACCGCTTTGTCGCCGGCCAGCGCGGTAATGCGCATGCCGTTTTCGTGCAGCGACAGGTTGTCCGCATGGAAATTCATGCAGTGGTCAACCGGGAATTCAACCTCATGCTCACCGTTCGCCAGCAGCAGGCGACCGTGGGTGTTCACATCCTGGATGAAGCCAGGGATCGCATCAATATCAACGGTATCCGGCAGGTTTCCCGCCAGGCCCATGATAATGGCGATATCGGTATGGTGGCCTTTCCCGGTCAGGGAAAGTGAGCCGTATACATCGACAACCACACGGGTAACGTCATGCAAGATGCCGCGTGCAATCAAGTCATCCGTGAACTGCTTACCGGCTTTCATTGGTCCGACGGTGTGAGAGCTGGAAGGACCAATACCGATTTTGAAGATATCGAATACGCTAATCATGATGCGTCCATTGCTTTCAGTCAGAGAGGGAGGAGTGCGCCGTCCGAAGTCGGCGCGGGTGATAATCAGAACATGGTGTACAGGGAGTAGAAGATCGCAGAGATTGCGATAAGACCCATGATAACCACAAAGACGTTGCTCACATGACCGCTGTACTTGCGCATAGCAGGGACTTTCTGAATCGCGTACATCGGCATCAGGAACAGAATCATCGCGATGACCGGGCCGCCCAGGGTTTCAATCATGCCCAGGATGCTTGGGTTCAGGGTCGCTACCGCCCAGGTGGTGAGCAGCATGAACAGTGCAGTGATTTTGTTCAGCTTGTTGATTTCAATGCTCTTGCCTTTACCGCGCAGAGATTTAATCACCATACCGTTGAAGCCTTCACGCGCGCCGAGGTAGTGGCCCAGGAAGGATTTGGTGATGGCGATAATCGCGATGATTGGTGCCATCCACGCAATGACCGGTGCGTTAAAGTGGTTCGCCAGGTAAGACAGAATAGAGATGTTCTGCTCTTTCGCTGCCGCCAGATCCGCCGGGGAGAGGCTCAGTACGCAGCTGAAGACGAAGAACATAACGGTCAGTACCATCATGACGTGAGCGCGTGCCAGAATGCTGGAGCACTTCTTCTCTGCGCCATTACCGTACTCTTCACGTTTCGCCACGGCGAAAGAGGAGATGATTGGGGAGTGGTTGAAGGAGAACACCATCACCGGAATCGCCAGCCAGAGGGTCATCAGCAGGCCGTTACCGGTTGCCGATGCGCTGCTCAGGGACAGGGTTTCCAGCGCTGCGCCGTTCCACTGTGGGATCAGGTAGCAAGCCAGTACCATCAGAGCAATAACGAACGGGAAGACCAGTACGCTCATTGCTTTCACAATCATCTGCTCACCGAAGCGAACGATGGTCATCATGCCCACGATCAGGATCAGAGACAGAATCGCACGCGGAGGCGGCGTCATGTGCAGCTGGTGCAGCATGAAGCTTTCAACGGTGTTGGTGATCGCCACGCTGTAAACCAACAGGATAGGGTAAATCGCGAAGAAGTAGAGCAGGGTAATCAGTTTACCTGCGCCCACGCCGAAATGCTCTTCAACCACTTCAGTGATGTCTTCACCCGGGTTTTTACCGGACAGCACGAAGCGGGTCAGACCGCGGTGTGCAAAGAAGGTCATCGGGAAAGCAATGATAGCCATAATGATCAGCGGAATCAGACCGCCGACGCCTGCGTTGATAGGAAGGAACAGTACACCAGCGCCGATTGCCGTGCCGTAAAGGCCAAGCATCCACATGGTATCCGTTTTGCGCCAACCACTTCGGGATTCAATCGAAGCAACGGTGCTGGTTTGAGTGGTTTCCATCTGTATCTCCTGGAGGAAGCGAATTGTCAGGTTTTTTAGTCAAATCCGATGAAAAAGTGCCTGACGGTAATATGAAATTCGTTCAGTGACGGTTTTTTAATAATTTTCGCCCGTAACTATTGGCGGGCGGAAAGATACATTCTAGTTATGAATCTATCAGTGATCCTGATCCCAAATGCAATAATCCACTTATGATGTGGGCATCTTTAGACCATTTATCTGTTAAAAAAACACCAAAGAGAATTTACGGGCGCGAAGGCTACCACCAACGACATGTGAGCTGAAAGACTGGCCCGTGATATAGGTGTCTTTAGCTGTAAAGAAATGGGTTTTTAGTATTTTCTGGCAGGTAATTTGGATTAAGGCTGATAATTTACGGTTGAAAAAACCAGGTAATCGTTTGCGTTTGCGCATAGTTTGTAAAAGACATAAGTGATGCGTATGAATTACCTCGGTAATAAAAAAGCCGGGACGCGCAACAGGCGACCCGGCTTTGATCAGATGCTGCTGAGCGCTATGTGCAGATTTCGTAGCAAGGAATATAGGCTGAGCCCGGCAGCTTCATGCGGTGCTGGGCGACAAAGCCCTGCAGCATGTCGTCCATGCGGCGCATCATCTCCGGGTCGCCGTGGATCTTGTATGGACCGTACTGTTCAATGGCGCGGATGCCCATCTCTTTCACGTTGCCCGCCACAATCCCGGAGAAGGCACGACGCAGATCGGCAGCCAGGACTTCCACCGGCTGGTCCGGGTAGAGTTTCAGGTTCGCCATATTTTCGTGAGTTGGCTCGAACGGGATCTGCAGGTCTGGCGCAATACGGATTGACCAGTTAAAGCTGTACGCATCGCCGGTATCGCGACGGTTCTCCTTCACCAGCGGCATCGCTTTTTTCATCTGGCGCGCCACTTCCGCGGCATCGTCAATGATGATGCGATAGTGACGACGTGCGGCTTCACCCAGCGTGTGCACGATAAACTCGTCCAGCACGCGGAAGTAGTCGGCGCTCTCTTTTGGCCCGGTCAGGATCAGCGGCAGAACCTGATCCTTGTTGGCGGGGTTCATCAGAATACCCAGCAGATAGAGCAGCTCTTCCGCTGTCCCCACGCCGCCCGGGAAGATGATAATGCCGTGGGCGATACGGACAAACGCTTCAAGACGCTTCTCAATATCCGGCATGATAATCAGCTCATTAACCAGCGGGTTAGGTGGCTCAGCGGCGATGATGGACGGTTCGGTCATGCCGATAAAGCGTCCCTCTTTATAACGCTGTTGCGCATGCCCAACCGCCGCTCCTTTCATTGGTGCTTCCATCGCACCCGGACCGCAGCCGGTACAGATATTCAGCTCACGCAGGCCGAGTTGCGTTCCAACCCGACGGGCATAAAGGTATTCGGTTTCGTTAATGGAGTGGCCGCCCCAGCAGACAACCATGTTCGGCGCTTCGCCAACGTGCAGGGCACGGGCGTTACGCAAAATGGAGAACACCAGGTTGGTGATATGGACCGAGCTTTCCAGGTCGAGATGCTGGAAACGGCCTGCGTTGTGGATCTGCCCGTTAACAAACAGAATGTCACGCAGCACGGCAAACAGGTTAGCCTGAAGTGAACGGATGATGCGCCCGTCGACAAAGGCCTCTTCCGGCGGGTTGATGACTTCAAGCTTCACGCCACGCTCGCGGCGCAGCACGTTGATATCAAAGCTTTCGAAGCGGGACAGCAGTTCTTTACTGTTATCTGTCAGGCTTCCGGAGTTCAGAACGGCAAGTGAACAGTTACGAAACAGTTGATAAAGATCGCTGCTGGCCGTGCGCTTAAGCATGTCCACTTCCAGCTGCGACAACATATCCATTGAGCCAAGCGGGCTAATATGTGTAATCAAGTGAGCTCCTTACGGGACGATTATCGTCTTTCCCTGTTGATTACAATAGCCCTGGCGCGTGACGTTTCACAACCTAAAGCGCGGAAGATACCGCGCATATTGTGAAAATATTTATATTACTGACGCACCAGCCGTCCCGTTGCTGGCACAAAATCGGTGTTGGTGCGCCACGGGTTGATGTCCAGACCGCCGCGGCGGGTGTAGCGCGCGTAAACGCTCAGTTTTTCTGGCTGGCAGAGACGCTGAATATCGCTAAAGATGCGCTCCACGCACTGCTCGTGAAATTCGTTGTGATGGCGGAACGAGACCAGGTAGCGCAGCAATTTTTCCCGGTCAATTTTCGGGCCGCGGTACTGGATCTGCACCGAGCCCCAGTCCGGCTGGTGGGTGATCAGGCAGTTGGATTTCAGCAGGTGGCTGACCAGCGTCTCTTCAACCACTTTGCCGCTCGCCGCGTTTTCGAGGTAGTCCGCGCTGAATTCATAATTCTCCACCTCGATATCCTGATCGTCGATGCAGGTCCCGTTGAAGTGTGCGACTGGCTGCCCTTCCAGCTCGTGCAGGCGATACAGTGAAACGCTCACCTTTCCCTGCGCGCAGGCGCTCAAATCACGTTCCAGGGTGTGCTGAACGTCGTCCCAGCTGTTGAATTTTGTCTGGTTAAAGCTGTTGAGATAGAGCTTAAAGCTTTTGGACTCGACGAGATTAACGCTGGCGTAATCCAGCTCAACGTGGCCCACTGCCACCTGCGGCAGACCGCGCGCGTTAAGCCACGAGAGTTCGTACAGCGTCCAGATGTCACCGCCGACAAACGGCAAGGCATTCGCATGCAGGCCCAGAGGATCGCGATTCAGGCTGCGCGGCACGCCCTGCAGCAGGCTTGCATCGTAGGTATCGCGGTAATCGGTCGATTTACCCAGCGTTAAGCCGGTTAACGCCTGATGATTTTCGTAAGACATGTTTCATAACCACTTTACAGGTACACTTATGGCCTGAGTTTATCCTGTCTGACAAGAAGAGAGAAATCGGTGGACATCGAAACTGCAAATGCCCTCACTACCTTCACGACCCGCTACTGCGATGCATGGCATGAAAAGCACGGAACATGGCCACAAAGCACTGATTTGTATGGCGTACCCTCGCCGTGCATTATCTCTTCAGTCGACGATTACGTTATCTGGCAGCCAAAACCTTTCGATGGCGAGCAAAATGTAAATGCGGTTGAGCGTGCAATGGACATTGTGGTACAACCAGCGGTTCACGCGTTTTATACCACGCAGTTCGCAGGGGATATGCCCGCGCGCTTTGCTGATATCACGCTGACGCTGTTGCAGACCTGGAGCGAAGACGATCTGCAGCGTGTTCAGGAAAACCTGATTGGTCATCTGGTTACGCAAAAACGCCTTAAGCTTTCTCCGACGCTTTTTATTGCCACGCTGGACAGCGAACTGGATGTGTTATCCGTCTGTAACCTGTCAGGTGAAGTGGTTAAAGAGACTATCGGCACCCGCAATCGCGAGACTCTCGCCCCCTCTCTTGCGGATTTCCTCACCCGACTTGAGCCCCTTCTGTAATCCATGCTGCTACAGCGCGTGTGAGAGATCTCTTACAAGGTTTGTGAGAGATCGCTGGAACATTCAGTATTACCTCATTAAATTCAGATTAATATCACTCTATTTTTCAACAGATTAGTTGTTCATCCTATTATTTTTAGGGAGCCTGTGCGTCTTACAACTCCGGCTGAGTGGGTTGTAAGACGAAGCGGAATAGCGGATTCTATCTCCGTCGACAGGACGCCGACACGAGAAACGAACATCAGGATGATGGCGTTTCTCACACAGGACTCGTCAGGATGGCGCTGCAGGAAGGCTTCAGGATGAAGCGAAGTGGATAACGCAGGATGCGTAAGGGACACCTCCAGGAAGGAGAATGAGAGCCGGTCAGGATGGTCGGTGGGTCAGGAAGGCCAGGATGTTTCAGGATGAGACAAACGCGTCAGGAAGATGTGTGCAGGATGCATCGGCTTACGGATGACCAGGCCTTCGGGCTTCAGGAAAAGTTGTCACGGATGAGCAGGGAGCACGAATTGTAGCTGGAATGCTGCGAAACGAACCGGGAGCACTGTTTTTACAGTGCTCCCTTTTTTTATTTCTGCCTTCCGCAATGCTATGCTGCGCGCCGTTCACTTTTTCAGTTGAGGTTACTATGACGCAACACGATAGCGTTCGTGCGCAGTTGCACGCCATCGAAGCCCTTTTGCGCCAACATCAGCTGTGGCAGGAGACCGCGCCGCAGCCAGAAGCGTTCGCGAGCACTCAGCCCTTCTGCCTGGATACGCTGGCCCCGTTTGAATGGCTGCAGTGGGTGTTAATTCCGCGCATGCACGCCCTGCTTGAGGGCGGTCACCCGCTTCCGCAGGCGTTTGCCGTCTCTCCCTACTATGAAATGGCGCTCGAGGCGACGCACCCTGCGCGCGACGTGATGCTGGTCGAACTGGAAAAACTGGATGCCCTGTTTGCCGGTGAAGATGCATGACGCTTGAGATCCTCTATCAGGACGAGTGGCTGGTAGCGGTGAATAAACCGTCAGGCTGGCTGGTACACCGCAGCTGGCTCGATCGCGATGAGAAGGTGGTGGTGATGCAGACCGTTCGCGACCAGATTGGTCAGCATGTTTTTACCGCCCATCGTCTCGACAGGCCGACCTCCGGCGTGCTGCTGATGGGGCTTTCCAGTGAGTCGGGACGCCTGCTGTCACAGCAGTTTGAACAGCATCAGATGCAAAAGCGCTATCACGCGATCGTGCGCGGCTGGCTGACGGAAGCCGCCACGCTGGATTATCCGCTGGTGGAGGAGCTGGACAAAATCGCCGATAAATTTGCCCGCGATGACAAAGGTCCGCAGCCCGCAGTGACGGATTATCGCGGCATGGCGACGACCGAAATGCCGGTGGCCACCAGCAAATTTCCGACCACACGCTACAGCCTGGTTGAGCTTCTGCCTAAAACCGGGCGTAAGCACCAGCTGCGACGCCATCTTGCGCACCTGCGCCATCCGATTATTGGCGACAGCAAACACGGTGATTTGCGCCAGAACCGCAGTGCGGCCGAACACTTTGGTTGCCATCGTCTGATGCTGCACGCCAGCGAGCTGAGCCTGACGCACCCGTTTACCGGCGAGCCGCTGACTATCCGTGCTGGGCTGGACGACGTCTGGATGCAGGCGCTGTCACAGTTTGGCTGGCTGGGACAACTCCCCGAAAATGAAAGGGTTGAGTTTGTATCGGGCAACGTTCAGGATGAACGGTAAACGCATTCATTATGGGAAAATAGCATGGCTGAAGTAGGCATTTTTGTCGGGACAATGTACGGCAACTCGCTGCTGGTAGCGGAAGAGGCTGAGGCAATACTCGCCAGCCAGGGCCATAAAGCCACGGTCTATGAAGATCCGGAACTGGCAGACTGGGAAAAGTATAAAGATAAATACATTCTGGTGGTGACCTCCACCACCGGGCAGGGCGATCTGCCGGACAGCATCGTGCCGCTTTTCCAGGGAATTAAAGACCAGCTTGGCTATCAGCCGGACGTGCACTACGGCATCATTGCTCTGGGCGACAGCTCTTACGCTAACTTCTGCGGCGGCGGCAAGCAGTTCGATGCGCTCCTGCAGGAACAGAGCGCCCAGCGCGTCGGCGAGATGCTGCTGATTGATGCCGGGGAGCATCCTGAACCCGAAAGCGAATCGAACCCGTGGGTCGAGCACTGGGCAACTCTCCTTAAATAGTTGTGTAGGCCGGGTCAGGCGTAGCCGCCGCCCGGCGATACATCCCGCTCCAAACGCCAATTCCGTGAACCACCTTCCATTCCCCTGGGCTTATGCCATAAACAACCTCTCATACACCCTTTAATACTGTGTTTCTGCACGGTGAGGTGATGAGGCACTCCTTCATATACTTTTCCGGTCACTATAAAACGGCGTCAGGCCGTACCAAAACGACAAAACACCAATCTCATTCTGATTACCCTACCGGTGCTGTACAGAATGAACCAGGCGAAAGCTATGTTTCAGGAGTGCAACAATGAGTACATTAAGCCACGCAGCGAGCAGCGCTGAAAAGCGCACCAATGCCCGCTACTGGATAGTGGTGATGTTGTTTATCGTCACATCCTTTAACTATGGTGACCGCGCCACGCTGTCCATTGCCGGTTCGGAAATGGCAAAAGATATCGGCCTTGATCCGGTGGGCATGGGTTACGTTTTCTCCGCATTCTCATGGGCCTACGTCATCGGTCAAATTCCTGGCGGCTGGCTGCTGGACCGTTTTGGATCTAAACGCGTCTATTTCTGGTCCATCTTTATCTGGTCGATGTTTACCCTGTTGCAGGGTTTCGTCGATATCTTCAGCGGCTTCGGCATTATCGTGGCGCTCTTCACGCTGCGCTTCCTGGTAGGTTTAGCGGAAGCACCTTCTTTCCCGGGGAACAGCCGCATTGTCGCTGCCTGGTTCCCGGCGCAGGAGAGGGGAACGGCGGTGGCGATTTTCAACTCCGCACAGTACTTCGCAACGGTGATCTTCGCGCCAATCATGGGCTGGCTGACGCATGAGGTGGGCTGGTCGCACGTCTTCTTCTTCATGGGCGGGCTTGGGATCGTCATCAGCTTCGTCTGGCTGAAAGTGATCCACGAACCCAACCAGCACCCTGGCGTGAACAAAAAAGAGCTGGAGTACATCGCGGAAGGTGGCGCGCTGATCAATATGGATCAGAAATCCGCAAAAGCAAAAGTCCCGTTCAGCCAGAAATGGGCGCAGATCAAGCAGCTCGTCGGCTCGCGCATGATGATCGGCATCTATCTGGGCCAGTACTGTATTAACGCCTTAACCTACTTCTTCATCACCTGGTTCCCGGTGTACCTGGTGCAGGCTCGCGGCATGTCGATTCTGAAAGCGGGATTTGTCGCGTCGGTCCCGGCAATCTGCGGCTTCGTCGGCGGCGTGCTCGGCGGAGTGATTTCCGACTGGCTGATGCGCCGGACCGGCTCGCTGAACATCGCGCGTAAAACCCCGATTGTGCTCGGCATGCTGCTCTCCATGACCATGGTGTTCTGTAACTACGTCAACGCCGAATGGATGATTATCGGCTTTATGGCGATGGCCTTCTTCGGCAAAGGCATTGGCGCGCTGGGCTGGGCGGTGATGGCGGATACGGCGCCGAAGGAGATCAGCGGCCTGAGCGGCGGACTGTTCAACATGTTCGGCAATATCTCCGGGATTGTTACGCCTATCGCTATCGGCTACATCGTCGGCACCACCGGCTCTTTCAACGGTGCGCTGATCTACGTGGGTGTGCATGCGCTGGTGGCGGTGCTGAGTTACCTGGTGCTGGTTGGGGATATCAAACGCGTCGAACTTAAACCTGTTGCGGAGCGTGGATGATGACAACGCAATCGAGCCCAACCGTTACGGAGATGAAGGTCATTCCGGTAGCCGGACAGGACAGCATGCTGCTCAACATTGGCGGTGCGCATAGCGCCTGGTTTACCCGTAATATCGTCGTGCTGAAAGACAGCGCAGGGAATACCGGCGTGGGCGAAGCCCCGGGCGGAGAGGTGATCTACCAGACGCTGGTCGATGCCATTCCGCAGGTGGTGGGCCAGGAGGTCGCCCGTCTGAACAAGGTCGTTCAGCGGGTGCATAAGGGCAATCAGTCGGCGGACTTTGAGACGTTCGGTAAAGGTGCCTGGACGTTTGAACTGCGCGTCAATGCGGTCGCCGCGCTGGAGGCCGCCCTGCTCGACTTGCTGGGTAAGGCGCTCAATGTTCCGGTTTGCGAGCTGCTGGGGCCAGGCAAACAGCGCGATGCGGTAACGGTGCTGGGCTATCTGTTCTACGTTGGCGATCGCAATAAGACCGATCTCCCTTATCTGGCTCGATCCACGGGCGATCACGACTGGTATCGCCTGCGCCACCAGGAAGCGCTCTCCAGCGACGCGGTGGTGCGGCTGGCCGAGGCGGCGCAGGATCGCTACGGCTTCAAGGATTTCAAGCTGAAGGGCGGCGTGCTGCCCGGCGAGCAGGAGATTGAAACGGTCCGGGCGCTGAAAAAACGCTTTATGGATGCGCGGATCACCGTTGACCCGAACGGCGCCTGGCTGCTGGATGAAGCAATTAGCCTGTGCAAAGGGCTGGGGGATGTCCTGACCTATGCGGAAGATCCCTGCGGTGCGGAGCAGGGCTTCTCGGGCCGTGAAGTCATGGCCGAGTTCCGTCGCGCCACCGGGCTGCCTGTCGCGACCAATATGATCGCCACCAACTGGCGTGAAATGGGCCATGCGGTGATGCTGAACGCCGTCGACATACCGCTGGCGGACCCTCACTTCTGGACGCTTTCAGGTGCAGTGCGCGTGGCGCAGCTGTGCGATGACTGGGGGCTGACCTGGGGCTGTCACTCGAACAACCACTTTGATATTTCGCTGGCGATGTTTACCCACGTTGGCGCGGCGGCGCCGGGTAACCCGACCGCCATCGACACCCACTGGATTTGGCAGGAAGGGGAAGCCCGCCTGACGAAAAATCCGCTGGAAATCATCAACGGCAAGATTGCCGTACCGGATGCGCCGGGGTTGGGCGTGGAGATTGACTGGGATCAGATCCATAAAGCCCATGAGGCGTATAAAAAGCTACCGGGCGGCGCGCGTAACGACGCGGGCCCGATGCAGTACCTGATCCCCGGCTGGACATTTGACCGTAAGCGCCCTGTTTTTGAACGTCACTGATAAAAGGATTACACGATGAGTACTTTTTCTACCCCTGTAGTCACCGCCATGCAGATCGTTCCGGTTGCGGGCCATGACAGCATGCTGATGAACCTGAGCGGCGCGCATGCGCCATTCTTCACCCGCAATATTGTCATTATCAAAGACAATTCCGGCCATACGGGCGTGGGCGAAATTCCGGGCGGGGAGAAGATCCGCCAGACGCTGGAAGATGCCATTCCGCTGGTGGTGGGCAAAACGCTGGGCGAGTACAAAAATGTCCTCAACACCGTGCGCAATACCTTTGCCGATCGCGATGCCGGAGGGCGTGGCCTGCAGACCTTCGATCTGCGCACCACTATTCACGTGGTGACCGGGATTGAATCCGCGATGCTGGATCTGCTGGGTCAGCATCTGGGCGTTAACGTTGCCTCGCTGTTGGGCGAGGGGCAGCAGCGCAGCGAAGTGGAAATGCTGGGCTATCTTTTCTTTGTCGGCGACCGCAGGCTGACGCCATTGCCTTATCAGAGCCAGCCGGATGAACAATGCGACTGGTATCGACTTCGCCACGACGAGGCGATGACCCCGGATGCGGTGGTGCGCCTGGCGGAAGCCGCGTACGAAAAATATGGCTTTAATGATTTCAAACTGAAGGGCGGCGTGCTGGCCGGTGAGGAAGAGGCGGAAGCCGTCACCGCGCTGGCAAAACGTTTCCCGCAGGCGCGCGTGACGCTGGATCCGAACGGCGCGTGGTCGCTTGATGAAGCGATCAAAATTGGTAAGCAGCTGAAAGGCGTGCTGGCGTATGCGGAAGATCCGTGTGGGGCTGAACAGGGCTTCTCTGGCCGTGAAGTCATGGCGGAATTCCGTCGCGCCACGGGGCTGCCGACCGCGACTAATATGATTGCCACCGACTGGCGTCAGATGGGACACACCCTGTCATTGCAGTCCGTCGATATTCCGCTGGCTGACCCGCACTTCTGGACGATGCAGGGGTCGGTGCGCGTGGCGCAAATGTGCCACGAGTTTGGCCTGACCTGGGGCTCGCACTCTAATAACCACTTCGACGTGTCGCTGGCGATGTTCACGCACGTTGCCGCCGCCGCGCCGGGCACGATTACCGCTATCGACACGCACTGGATCTGGCAGGAAGGTAATCAGCGTCTGACTAAGCGGCCGTTTGAGATCATAGGTGGCATGGTGCAGGTGCCTTCCACGCCGGGGCTAGGGGTTGAGCTGGATATGGACCAGGTTATGAAAGCCCATGAGCTGTATCAAAAACACGGTCTGGGCGCGCGCGACGATGCGATGGCGATACAGTATCTGATCCCCGACTGGACATTCGACAATAAACGCCCGTGCATGGTACGATAAACGCATTGGGACCGCTCCCACAAGCGGTCTTTTACGTGGTGTATGCTTAACGTAATGACTATGCGTAAGGATGGCTTATGAAAATTGTTATCGCACCGGACTCGTATAAGGAAAGTTTGAGTGCGCTTGAGGTTGCGACAGCGATAGAACGTGGTTTTCGCGAGATCTTTCCCGAGGCGGTTTACGTCAAACTGCCGGTCGCGGACGGTGGCGAAGGAACGGTTGAGGCGATGATCGCGGCAACGCGGGGACGCATTGTGCATGTTCCGGTGACCGGTCCGCTGGGTGAGCGCGTTGAAGGGTTTTATGGCTTATCCGGTGACGAGCAGAGTGCCTTTATTGAAATGGCGGCGGCAAGCGGCCTGGAGCTGGTCGTCCCTTCGCAGCGCAACCCCCTGAAAACCACCTCCTGGGGCACGGGCGAACTTATTCGTCACGCGCTGGATGCGGGCGTTAAGCATATCATCATCGGCATTGGCGGCAGCGCCACCAATGACGGCGGAGCAGGGATGGTGCAGGCGTTGGGGGCAAAGCTGCTGGACGACAGCGGGCAGCCCCTTGGGCAGGGCGGGGGCGAGCTGGGAAAACTCGCGCGTATCGACCTGAGCGGGCTGGACAGACGTCTGGCGGAGTGCCGGATAGAGGTCGCCTGTGATGTGACGAATCCGCTCACCGGTAAGGATGGCGCGTCAGCCGTATTTGGCCCGCAAAAGGGGGCCACTCCCGAGATGATCGTCACCCTGGACAACGCGCTGGCGCAGTATGCGAGAGTCATTGCCCGGGATCTGGATATCGACGTGCTAAACCTTGCTGGCGGCGGCGCGGCGGGTGGCATGGGGGCCGCGCTGTACGCTTTTTGCGGCGCGCAGCTGCGCCAGGGTATTGAGATCGTGACCGATGCGCTACACCTGGCCGACCAGGTGGCCGATGCGGATCTGGTGATCACGGGAGAAGGCCGCATCGACAGCCAGACGATCCACGGCAAAGTTCCGGTGGGCGTGGCGAAAGTGGCGAAACGCTTTAACAAACCCGTCATCGGCATTGCAGGCAGCCTGACGGCGGACGTTGGCGTGGTACACGATCACGGCATTGATGCGGTGTTTAGCGTGATTTACACCATCTGCTCGCTGGAGGATGCGCTGGAAAATGCCAGCGAGAACGTCAGGATGGCCGCCAGGAATATCGCGGCGGTGCTGAAAGTGGGGCAGGGAATGTAGTTCTCCCTCTCCCTGTGGGAGAGGATCGGGGTGAGGGCATCAGGCCGCACCCGCAATTGCAGGCCCGGTAAGCGAAGCGCCACCGGGCTTTTATCTCAGCTTCCCAGCAACTTCGTCGCTTCGCGCGTTACGTTATCCATTTCATCCAGCAGCTCCAGGAACTCCGGTTCAAGCTCCGATTCCGGCGTGCCGGCACGCAGCTGCTGCTCCAGCAGCTGGCAAAGGTTTTTCAGCCGCGGTACGCCGCTGTACCCGCAGCTGCCGTGCAGCTTGTGGATCGCTTCCAGCAGCGCTTCCGGATTTTCACCCACCAGCTGCTCTTCCACCTTATTGCGAATTTCCGGCAGAAACGCGACCAGCATTTGCAGCATTTCGCGGGCTAAATCGGGTTTACCCGCCGCCTGGCGCAGGGCAAGCTGCCAGTCAAAGGTGGCGTTCTGGTTAACGCTGATTTCAACCGGCTCGCTGGAAACCGTGTACGTCCCGCCAATGTGACCCGGCTTATAGCGTAACAGCAGATTATGAAGTTTCTCTTCATCGATGGGCTTCGCCAGATAGTCATTCATTCCGGCGCTCAGCAGCTTCTCTTTCTGACCGGCCATCGCGTGCGCGGTGACCGCAATGACCGGGGTTTGCTGCTGGTGCGGCAGCTGGTGGATCAGCTCGCAGGCCCGAATGCCATCCATGCCCGGCATCTGAATATCCATCAGGATTAAATCGAACTGCATCTGCTTCGCCTGTTCAACCGCCTGCGCGCCGCTGGTGCACAGCTCAACGTGCTGAACCTGGTCTTCAAGCAATGCGCCAATCAGCTTCAGGTTGGCTTGATTATCATCCACCGCCATCACGCTCATGGGCAATTTTTGCTCATCGTTAATCAGCGGGAGAGCATGCTGGCTAAGACGGCAATACTCCGTGAGCGCGGGCAGGAGGCGGGTCGAGGTGAGCGGCTTCAGCAGACACGCGGCGGCTCCGTCGTTTTTCAACTCCTCTGCATTAATCTGGGCGTGGCAGGGCAGCGCCAGCAGCAGATAGTCGGTCATTGAGGCGGCTTTCGCCAGCCGCTCCTGCTGCATGGTCAGCTCGCCGGTGAAGGTAACCGGGATCCCCATCAGCAGAATATCGTAGTGCTCAACGGCAAGCGCTGAGAAGGTTGGGCTGTAGACCACCTCCAGCGGCGTGGTGCTTAAAATATCGAGCGCGCACTGCGCGGCCGCCGCGTTAGGTTCGACGTAGGCCAGACGCTTGCCTTTCAGGCAGTCCGTCACCGGGCCATCGGTCAGGACATTCGGATTGAGGTCCAGATTAATGTGGAACCAGAAGGTTGAACCACGGTTCGGCTGGCTGTGGAAAGAGATATCGCCGCCCATCTCGTTCACCAGGCGCTGGGTGATCACCAGCCCCAGGCCGGTACCGCCATGACGGCGGGAGATACTGGCGTCCGCCTGACGGAACGCCTGGAACAGACGCGACTGATCCCGCTCAGGAATACCGATGCCGGTATCGCGGATCTGGACTTCAATCTGCACCTTATTGCTGCTGATGCAGCGTTTTTCTACCAGAATGTCGATGTTACCGCTTTCGGTGAATTTAATCGCATTCCCGACAAGGTTGGTAATGACCTGCTGTAGGCGCAGCGGATCGCCAATGACGTTATCCGGCACGTCGTTTTTAATATTAAGCGTCAGCTCAAGGCCTTTGTCGTGCGACGAGTGCGCGAGCAGCGTCACCACCTCATCGAGCGTACTGCGCAGCGGGAACGGAATACTCTCCAGGATCAGCTTGCCCGCTTCCAGCTTGGAGAAGTCGAGCACGTCGTTGATGATCGCCAGCAGGTTGTTGGCCGAACGTTCAATGGTGTGCAGGTGATCGCGCTGAGTCGGGTTAAGCTCGCTTTTCAGCGTCAGGCGGGTAAAGCCGATCACGCCATTGAGCGGCGTACGCAGCTCGTGAGACATATTGGCAAGGAATTCCGACTTAATACGTGCCGCTTCCTGGGCGCGCTTTTTCGCCAGATCCAGCTCAACGTTCTGGATCTCCATCTGCTCCAGCGTTTCGCGCAGGTCGGACGTGGCCTGGTCAACGTTGTGCTGCATCTCTTCGTGATACGCCGCCAGCGACATGGCCATCGAGTTGATGCCGTTCTTCAGCATGTCCAGCTCACCCAGCATAAACCCTTCCACCCGGCTGTCGAGCTGACCGCGGCGGATGCGGTCAACCGTATTAACCATGTTGCGGATGGGGCCCGTCACGTCGCGCATCAGGCGCCAGCCGAAGATCAGCGCAATGCCAATGCAGAACAGCATCATCACGCCAGAGATAAAAATTTCTTTGTACTGCTGTAGCCGGACCGACTTGAGATCCAGCTCCAGCGCCACATATCCCAGCATATTGTTGCTGGATTTGGCATCGGATTGCGCAGACTCATCGGGGGAATAGCTTTCCGATACGATCGGCGTGCGCAGGATCATGATATCGCCGCGCCGCAGTACGGTGAGGTGGCGCGGGAATGGCGTACCGTCCGGGATCTTCAGAGCCGCCGGATCGAGATGAAAATTCGAGGTGACAAACAGGCGGTTATGTTCGTCGTAAACGGAAATGGCGCGTACGATGTCCGAGTGGCGGCGGTGGAGCACGCTGATTAACTGACCAATGGATTCGCGGTTTTGCAGGTTCATGCCGTACTCGCTGGACACGGCAAGCGGTTCGATAATGCTGGCACCTGCATCCTCCAGCTGCCGCTGCAAATCGTTATAGCGGTGCACCACAAAGAAGATACTCAGCAGCAAACCGATGAGAACGGTGGGGGCGAGGATCAAAATCATCATGCGCGCGCGCAGGCTGTAGTTGGTCATGGCGTTCCGTTATGGGACAATTAAGATAATTATGTTTATGTGAGAAAAATCTCGGCGATGGCGCAATTCTACTCTGCAAAGCGACGCGTGACGACGCGTCAAATCATTACTGTTGAAGCCACGGACCTCGATCCGTTTGGTCAGGGAGTGGCACGTCACAATGGTAAAGCTCTGTTTATAACAGGTTTACTGCCAACAGAACGAGCAGAAATTACGCTGACGGAAGATAAACGCCAGTTCGCGCGCGGACAGGTTAAGCGTCGCCTCAACGATAGCCCGGAGCGCGTGAAGCCCCGCTGCCCACATTTTGGCGTTTGCGGGGGCTGCCAGCAACAGCATGCGAGCACAGAATTACAGCAAAAAAGCAAAAGCCGCGCGCTGGCGCGTCAGCTTAAACATGACGTTAACGAAATTCTCGCCGATGTGCCCTGGGGCTATCGTCGACGCGCGCGCCTGAGCCTCAGCTATCAGCCAAAAACGGCTCGGCTGGAGATGGGGTTTCGCAAGGCCGGTTCCAGCGACATTGTCGATGTGCAGCAGTGCCCCATTTTGGTGCTCCATCTTGAGGCATTACTTCCGGAAGTGCGCACCTGTCTTTCCGGGCTGGACGGCGTTCGCCATCTCGGGCATGTCGAACTGGTCATGGCAAACAATGGACCGCTGATGGTCCTGCGCCATACCGCGCCGTTGTCGAAAAAAGATCGCGAAAAACTGGAACGCTTTTCGCATTCCCACGACCTGGCGCTTTTCCTTGCATCACAAAGCGAGATACTTGAGCAGGTTACCGGTGAGGCGCCCTGGTATGCGTCAAACGGGCTACGCTTAACGTTCAGCCCGCGGGATTTCATTCAGGTGAATGATGGCGTTAACCAACTGATGGTTGAGAAAGCGCTGACGTGGCTGGACGTCCAGAAAAGCGATCGGGTGCTCGACCTGTTCTGCGGAATGGGCAACTTCACGCTGCCGCTGGCGCGAGAAGCGGCCAGCGTCGTCGGCGTGGAAGGCGTTGAGGCGCTGGTGGCTAAAGGGCAGGAGAACGCGCTGCAGAACGGCTTGCAAAATGTGACATTCTTTCATCAAAATCTTGAGGAAGATGTCACCCAACAGCCGTGGGCAAAGCAGGGCTTTGATAAAATTTTGCTCGACCCGGCGCGTGCCGGTGCCCCGGGTGTGATGGCACATATTATTAAACTCGCGCCGAAGCGTGTGGTCTATGTTTCCTGTAACCCGGCAACGCTTGCCCGGGACAGCGAGGCATTAATCAGCGCGGGTTACCAGATTCAGCGTCTGGCAATGCTGGACATGTTCCCGCACACTGGACATCTGGAATCGATGGTGTTGTTCGAGCACATCTAATTTGTTTGGCTTGTCGACTTCGACAGGCCCAGGTCCCTAAAGGAGAGGACAATGGTTGCGGTAAGAAGTGCACATCTCAATAAAGCTGGGGAATTTGACCCACAAAAATGGATCGCAAGTCTGGGAATTTCCAGCCAGCAGTCGTGTGAACGCTTAACCGAAACCTGGGCCTATTGTCTGCGCACCACGCAGGGGCATCCGGATGCCGATCTTCTCCTGTGGCGCGGCGTTGAGATGGTGGAAATCTTATCCATGCTGAACATGGATATTGAAACGCTGCAGGCCGCGCTTCTCTTCCCCCTCGCGGATGCGGACGTGGTCAGCGAAGACGTACTGCGCGACAGCGTCGGGAAATCCGTCGTCGCGCTGATCCACGGCGTGCGCGATATGGCGGCCATTCGCCAGCTGAAGGCCGCGCACACCGATTCCGTTTCCTCAGAACAGGTCGATAACGTTCGCCGGATGCTGCTGGCCATGGTGGATGATTTCCGCTGCGTGGTTATCAAGCTTGCAGAGCGTATTGCTCATCTGCGTGAGGTGAAGGATGCGCCGGAAGACGAGCGCGTGCTGGCCGCCAAAGAGTGTACGAACATCTATGCGCCGCTGGCGAACCGCTTAGGGATTGGTCAGCTGAAGTGGGAACTGGAAGATTACTGCTTCCGCTATCTGCACCCGGCGGAATATAAACGGATTGCCAAACTTCTGCACGAGCGCCGTATCGACCGCGAGCACTATATCGAGGAGTTTGTCGGCGGCCTGCGCCAGGCGATGAAAGAAGAGAACGTGCGCGCCGAAGTCTACGGTCGGCCTAAGCATATCTACAGCATCTGGCGCAAAATGCAGAAGAAACACCTCGCCTTTGACGAGCTGTTTGACGTACGCGCCGTGCGTATCGTGGCGGAGCGTCTGCAGGATTGCTACGCCGCGCTGGGGATAGTACACACTCACTTCCGTCATCTGCCCGATGAGTTCGACGACTATGTCGCCAACCCAAAACCGAACGGCTACCAGTCTATCCATACCGTGGTGCTTGGCCCTGGCGGTAAAACGGTTGAGATTCAGATCCGCACCAAACAGATGCATGAAGACGCCGAGCTGGGCGTTGCCGCGCACTGGAAATACAAAGAAGGCACCTCCGGTGGGGCGCGTTCTGGCCACGAAGACCGCATTGCCTGGCTGCGCAAGCTGATTGCGTGGCAGGAAGAGATGGCCGATTCCGGCGAGATGCTCGACGAAGTGCGCAGCCAGGTCTTTGACGATCGGGTGTATGTCTTTACGCCGAAAGGGGACGTTGTCGACCTGCCGGCCGGCTCTACGCCGCTTGATTTTGCCTACCATATCCATAGCGATGTGGGACACCGATGCATCGGGGCGAAAATCGGCGGGCGTATTGTACCGTTCACCTATCAGCTGCAGATGGGTGACCAGATTGAAATCATTACCCAGAAGCAGCCCAACCCGAGTCGGGACTGGCTTAACCCTAACCTGGGCTACGTCACCACCAGCCGCGGGCGCTCGAAAATTCACGCCTGGTTCCGTAAGCAGGATCGTGACAAGAACATCCTTGCCGGTCGCCAGATCCTCGACGACGAGCTGGAGCATATCGGGATAAGCCTGAAAGAGGCGGAAAAATTCCTGCTGCCGCGCTACAACTTCAACGAGCTTGACGAGCTGTTAGCGGCCATTGGCGGCGGTGATATTCGTCTGAATCAGATGGTGAATTTCCTGCAGGCGCAGTTCAATAAGCCAAGCGCGGAAGAGCAGGATGCGGCGGCGCTGAAGCAGCTGCAGCAGAAAACCTACGCGCCGCAGCAGCGCAGTAAAGACAACGGCCGCGTGGTGGTCGAGGGTGTAGGTAACCTGATGCACCACATTGCCCGCTGCTGCCAGCCTATTCCGGGCGACGATATCGTCGGCTTTATCACCCAGGGACGCGGGATTTCGATTCACCGTTCCGACTGTGACCAGCTTGCCGAGCTGCAGTCGCATGCGCCGGAGCGCATCGTGGAAGCGGTTTGGGGTGAGAGCTATTCCGCTGGCTACTCGCTGGTGGTGCGCGTCACTGCCAATGACCGCAGCGGGCTGCTGCGCGACATCACGACCATTCTCGCCAACGAGAAGGTCAACGTGCTGGGCGTCGCCAGCCGCAGCGATACCCGCGAGCAGCTTGCCACCATCGATATGACCATCGAAATCTACAACCTGCAGGTGCTGGGCCGCGTGCTCGGCAAACTGAACCAGGTGCCGGATGTGATAGACGCGCGTCGTCTGCACGGCGGTTAAACACACTCTTCTGTAGGCCGGGTAAGGCTTTGCCGCCGCCCGGCTTGTTTTTTTAATGGAAAACACTATGACTCAAATCGACCGCCTGCTCGGCATCATGAAACGCCTGCGCGACCCGGAAAACGGCTGCCCGTGGGACAAAGAGCAGACTTTCGCCACCATCGCGCCTTATACCCTCGAAGAGACCTATGAGGTGCTGGACGCTATTTCCCGCGCAGATTTTGACGACCTGCGCGGCGAGCTGGGCGATCTGCTGTTCCAGGTGGTGTTCTATGCGCAAATGGCGCAGGAAGAAGGGCGCTTTAACTTTGACGATATCTGCGCTGCCATCAGCGACAAGCTTGAGCGCCGTCATCCCCATATCTTCGGCGATGCCACCGCAGGGAACAGCGCTGAGGTGCTGGCCCGCTGGGAGCAGATCAAAAGCGCTGAGCGGGCGGAAAAATCCCAGCACTCGGCGCTGGATGATATTCCGCTGAGCCTTCCCGCGCTGATGCGCGCGCATAAAATCCAGAAGCGCTGCTCCGCCGTCGGTTTTGACTGGACCTCCCTCGGCCCGGTGCTGGATAAAGTGCACGAAGAGATTGACGAAGTCATGCACGAAGCGCAGCAGGCGGTGGTGGATGAAGCAAAGCTTGAGGAAGAGATGGGCGACCTGTTGTTCGCGACCGTCAACCTTTCTCGCCACCTGGGTGTAAAAGCGGAAACCGCCCTGCAAAAAGCCAACCTAAAATTCGAACGACGCTTTCGCGAAGTTGAGCGGATTGTCGCCTCGCGAGGCCTGGAAATGAGCGGAATTGACCTCGAAGCGATGGAAGAAGTCTGGCAGGAAGTAAAGCGCCAGGAATCTGATCTCTAACGAGATTTTGCGATCAAGCGCAATTTGTGTGATTTTTTAAATGACAAGCGCTTGATTTGCGTCAAAAACATTTACCCAAAAGGGGCTATTTTCTCACTCCTTATGTTTGTCATGGCCTGGAATGGAGACGGAGAATGAAAGTTTGTGGCGCTCGCCGTGTTCGGGTATACTACTTTCCCGTCTTGGTTATTCCATCGTTTCACCCTAACTTCTCAGGTTCAGCATGACAACGAACTATATTTTTGTGACCGGCGGGGTCGTATCCTCTCTGGGTAAAGGCATTGCCGCAGCCTCCCTCGCAGCCATTCTTGAAGCCCGTGGCCTCAATGTGACCATGATGAAACTGGATCCGTACATCAACGTCGATCCGGGCACCATGAGCCCAATCCAACACGGGGAAGTGTTCGTTACTGAAGACGGCGCTGAAACCGATCTGGATCTTGGCCACTACGAGCGTTTCATCCGCACCAAAATGACCCGTCGTAACAACTTCACGACTGGCCGCATCTACTCCGACGTTCTGCGTAAAGAGCGCCGTGGTGACTACCTGGGTGCAACCGTTCAGGTTATCCCGCACATCACTAACGCAATCAAAGAACGCATTGTTGCGGGTGGCGAAGGCCACGACGTGGTGCTGGTTGAAATCGGCGGTACCGTGGGTGATATCGAATCCCTGCCATTCCTGGAAGCGATTCGTCAGCTGGCGGTAGATATCGGCCGTGAGCACGCGCTGTTCATGCACCTGACTCTGGTGCCGTACATGGCCGCCGCAGGTGAAGTGAAAACCAAGCCGACTCAGCACTCTGTGAAAGAGCTGCTCTCTATTGGTATTCAGCCAGATATCCTGGTTTGCCGCTCCGATCGCGCGGTTCCGGCGAACGAACGTGCGAAAATTGCATTGTTCTGTAACGTGCCTGAAAAAGCCGTTATTTCAATGAAAGATGTCGATTCCATTTATAAAATCCCGGGCCTGTTGAAATCTCAGGGCCTGGACGATTATATTTGTAAACGATTCAGCTTGAACTGTCCGGAAGCGAACCTGTCTGAATGGGAACAGGTTATTTATGAAGAAGCCAACCCGGCAGGCGAAGTGACTATCGGTATGGTCGGTAAGTACATTGAACTGCCGGATGCCTATAAGTCAGTGATCGAAGCGCTGAAACACGGTGGTCTGAAGAACCGTGTTTCCGTGAACATCAAGCTGATTGATTCGCAGGATGTTGAAACGCGTGGCGTTGAAATCCTGAAAGATCTGGATGCTATCCTTATCCCTGGCGGCTTCGGCTACCGTGGTGTTGAAGGCAAGATCGCCACCGCGCGCTATGCGCGTGAAAACAATATTCCATACCTCGGCATCTGTCTGGGTATGCAGGTTGCGCTGATCGAATTTGCGCGCAACGTAGCGGGAATGGAAAACGCGAACTCTACGGAATTTGTGCCAGACTGTAAGTACCCTGTTGTGGCGCTTATCACTGAATGGCGTGACGAAGAAGGTAACGTCGAAGTCCGTACCGAGAAGAGCGATCTGGGTGGCACCATGCGTCTTGGCGCACAGGCCTGCCAGCTGTCTGACGATAGCGTGGTTCGCAAGCTGTACGGCGAGCCGGTCATCACCGAGCGCCATCGTCACCGCTATGAAGTCAACAACATGTTGTTGAAACCTATTGAAGCCGCGGGCCTGCGTGTTGCGGGCCGCTCCGGGGATGATCAGTTAGTCGAGATCATTGAAGTGCCAAACCATCCGTGGTTTGTCGCCTGCCAGTTCCACCCGGAATTTACTTCAACGCCACGTGACGGGCATCCGCTGTTTGCAGGCTTCGTGAAGGCCGCCAGCGACTACCAGAAGCGTCAGGCGAAGTAAAAAAAGTTAGAACGGCAACGCGTACCTTTGGTACGCGTTGTTTGTCTGGAGTTTTAGTTTAACTTGTACTGAGGAAAATCTAATGTCCAAAATCGTTAAAGTCATCGGTCGTGAAATCATCGACTCCCGTGGTAACCCGACCGTTGAAGCCGAAGTTCACCTGGAAGGTGGTTTCGTTGGTATGGCTGCTGCTCCATCAGGTGCTTCTACTGGTTCTCGCGAAGCGCTGGAACTGCGCGATGGCGACAAATCCCGCTTCCTGGGCAAAGGCGTACTGAAAGCGGTTGGCGCTGTAAACGGTCCTATTGCTCAGGCAATCCTTGGCAAAGACGCCAAAGACCAGGCTGGCATCGACAAGATCATGATCGATCTGGACGGTACTGAAAACAAATCTAACTTCGGTGCGAACGCAATCCTGGCAGTTTCTCTGGCAAACGCCAAAGCGGCTGCTGCTGCGAAAGGTATGCCACTGTTCGAGCACATCGCTGAACTGAACGGCACCCCAGGCAAATACTCCATGCCTGTACCAATGATGAACATCATCAACGGTGGTGAGCACGCGGACAACAACGTTGATATTCAGGAATTCATGATTCAGCCAGTTGGCGCGAAATCCCTGAAAGAAGCGGTACGTATGGGTTCTGAAGTGTTCCACAACCTGGCTAAAGTTCTGAAAGCTAAAGGTATGAACACTGCTGTTGGTGACGAAGGTGGCTATGCGCCAAACCTGGGTTCTAACGCAGAAGCGCTGGCTGTTATCGCAGAAGCAGTAAAAGCTGCTGGCTACGAGCTGGGCAAAGACATCACCCTGGCGATGGACTGTGCAGCATCTGAATTCTACAAAGACGGTAAATACGTTCTGGCTGGCGAAGGCAATAAAGCGTTCACCTCCGAAGAGTTCACTCACTTCCTGGAAGACCTGACCAAACAGTACCCAATCGTGTCTATCGAAGACGGTCTGGACGAGTCTGACTGGGCTGGCTTCGCATACCAGACTAAAGTACTGGGCGACAAAATCCAGCTGGTTGGTGACGACCTGTTCGTAACCAACACCAAGATCCTGAAAGAAGGCATCGAGAAAGGCATCGTTAACTCCATCCTGATCAAATTCAACCAGATCGGTTCTCTGACCGAAACTCTGGCTGCGATCAAAATGGCGAAAGACGCTGGCTACACCGCGGTTATCTCTCACCGTTCTGGCGAAACTGAAGACGCTACCATTGCCGACCTGGCTGTGGGTACCGCTGCAGGCCAGATCAAAACCGGTTCTATGAGCCGTTCTGACCGTGTTGCTAAATACAACCAGCTGATTCGTATCGAAGAAGCGCTGGGCGAAAAAGCACCATACAACGGTCGTAAAGAGATCAAAGGCCAGGCATAATTGCTTAAGCCTTAAAATGAAAATGCCAGTCGAATGACTGGCATTTTTTTTGGCTATTTAAAATCGACCGCCATTTGCTCCGGAATGGTCAGCCCCTGGGTGGTTTGCACGCAGCGGGCGATGTAATCCGTAAACCGGGGGGGCTTCGGCATCCCCATGCTCAGCAGCTTATCGTTGCTGAAGCGCACGTTAAGCGTGGCAAACGCACCGTATAAACGCATGGCTTTCAGCATCAGACGTTCGTTGCACGGCCCAAAAATATGTTTCAACTCGCGGCGCATTCTGACCAGCGTTTCGTAGCTGACCTGCGCATATCTATCCCCGACGGGGGCTTTCTCCAGCGCCTGCGCCATTGCCTGATCGATATCCGCAAAGCGAACGCTGTTCTCTTCTCCCGCAGAAATGTGTACCACTTCTCCCGGACGAGCGTTGCTGTTGAGCAGCATTAACATCGCGTCGGCGCAATAATCCACCGGAACAACGTCGATCCTGTCTTCCATTGAGCACATAAACTTCTGCAGCATCAGGCCCATGCTAAAGACCCAGAAAATGCTGCTCGACGGCGTGCAGCCGTGACGGGTATGGCCGACGACGATGGACGGACGGGCGATGAGCAGCGGCAGGTTCGGACACTCCTGGCGCATCAGCTGTTCGATAGTTGACTTCGAAAACGTGTATTCCACCAGGTGTTCAGCATTCTCTCTGAATTCAGCGCTTTCGGCGACCAGTGAATCCTGCTCCGGCGTGCATGACATTGCTGTGCCGACGTGGAGGAAACGCTGCAGTCCTGTAACCTGCTCCATACGGCGCGCCAGCGCGAGCGTACCTTCTACGTTTACCTTCCAGATCAGCGGGTTATTACCAAATGAGGCCACGGCCGCACAGTTAACCACGTGCGTGACCCGATCCAGACGGGGATCGTTGAGAAAGGCTTCAGGCTGGCTGAGGTCGCCAATCAGGATATTATCCACCTTCAGGGAGGCCAGTTTGTCCTCGGGAACGTTGAACTTGCGCATGTTCTCCAGCACGCGCTCCAGCCCGCTCTGCGGATCGCTGGCGCGCGCAAGCAAAAGGAGTTTTGCAGGTTGATCGCTGGTCAGGATTTTTTCAAGAACTGCACCGCCCAGAAATCCGGTCACGCCTGTAATCAATAACATCTTCATTAATACCGTCTCATTATGATTGATGAGGCGGATTGTAGGCGTGCAAAAGTAAACGGCATTTAAATAATAAAACGCCGAAATCAATGGCGTCTTAAGCTTATTTTAAGGAAAGGGAATCAGGTGGAGATATTGGACACTAGCGCAAGGGTAAAAATTCACTCTATTAAAATTTAAATTTTAACTTATTGAATTTAAATGTTTTTATAAAGTCTATGTCGAATGGCTAACGTAATTCAAAATGTAATAAATATAATAATTTGTTACACCAAACATTTATCGAATAAATGTTTTAAATACCACTTAACTCAAATCAGACAAAATAAGTCGCAGGCCGATTTATTTAGCCTGCGAATGATTTTCAGAGCAAAAGGGGAAGCGTGGCGCTGGCTGTTTGCTGGCTAACGTCGCCGTAATGACCATCCAGCGCAATCATGGACGTGGTCAGCAGCTCGACCAGCAGCATCACCCCAACCTTAGCATTGAGCGCGCCTGCGCTAAGGGGTCCCTCTGGTTTGGCGGCCACCAGCTGCATGTCGCTCAGGGACGCCAGCGGGCTGCGGGGCGTATTGCTGAGTGCCAGCACCTTAACGCCGCGCTTGCGGGCAAGCTTCACCACGTGGAGTAAATCCCGCGTTGAACCCGAGCTGGAGATGGCCACAACCAGCGTCTCTTTCGAAAGCGTTGTCGCATTCATGGCCGCGCGGTGCATATCGCTAAACAGCTGTGCGGGTTTGCCCAGCCGCAGCAGCTTGTAATGCAGATACTCGCCGAGGATCGCGCTGGCCGCGACGCCATAAATCTGCACGGATTGCGCCTGGTGCAGCGCCAGCGCCGCCTTTTCAAGCAGCGTGCGGTCGAGGAGTCTGGCGGTATCCTGCAAGGCCTGCACCGACTCATCCACGACGTTATCAATCTCATCCCCCGCCTGACGCGCGGGCTGGCCCTGCTGAATATCCAGCGCAAGCGCCATTTTAAATTCGTTATAGCCCTTGCAGCCCAGCGTCCGGCAAAGGCGCGTGACGCTTGCCTCGCTGGTGTGGCTCTCGCGCGCCAGTTCAGTGATCGTCAGGTAGAGCACCCGGCCAGGATCGCTGAGGACAAACTCGCCGAGTTTTTGTTGCGTTGGGCTGTACCCGGAAGCCTCCTGGCGGAGCTTCAGCAGCAGATTTTCATGGTCCGACATGCCACGTCCTTAATGTGTTTCGCTGCGACTAGTGTGGCGGAAAGGAGGGGAAAGATGCCAGTCATTTTGAAAAAGTATGATCGGCTTCCTGGTTATTGATGATAATTTTCACTTCTATATATTTATGTGGTAAAAATTTTCATCATTTAGTGGGGAGATGAAAACATGATGCAAATGTTCAGTGGTGCTTCTTCGGGGGGATGGTTTGAAAAAGCGCAGCGCTTTGGTAAATCCTTTATGTTGCCTATCGCCGTGCTGCCCGCGGCGGGCCTGCTGCTGGGAATAGGCGGCGCGCTATCGAATCCCAATACGCTGGCGGCTTATCCGTTTTTAGATGTGAGCTGGCTGCAGGCCATTTTCACCATCATGAGCAGCGCCGGTTCAATCGTGTTTGCGAACCTCTCGGTGCTGTTTGCGGTTGGGGTCGCCGTCGGGCTGGCAAAAAGCGATAAGGGTACGGCTGGGCTGGCGGCGCTGCTCGCGTTTCTGGTGATGAATGCCACCATCAACGCGCTGCTGATCCTCACCGGCAAACTGGCGCATGAGAACCCGGGCGCTGTAGGGCAGGGCATGACGCTGGGGATACAGACGCTCGAAACCGGCGTGTTTGGCGGCGTGGTGATTGGGCTGGTGACCTGCACGCTCCATCATCGGTTTAATAAAATTGCGCTTCCGCAGTTCCTGGGCTTTTTTGGCGGCTCGCGCTTTGTTCCCATCATCAGCTCGCTGGCGGCGATACTCGTCGGCGCGCTCATGACCGTGGTCTGGCCGCATTTCCAGAAACTGATTTTTGGTCTCGGCGGGCTGGTGGATGCCACCGGCTATCTGGGCACCCTGCTGTACGGCTTTATTTTACGCATGCTGGGCCCGTTTGGTTTGCACCACATCTTCTATCTGCCGTTCTGGACTACCGCGCTCGGCGGCAGTGAGATTGTTAACGGTCACCTCGTTGAGGGCACACAGCGGATCTTCTTCGCCCAGTTGGCCGACCCGAACACGCAGCATTTCTATGAGGGCACGTCGCGCTTCATGTCCGGGCGCTTTATTACGATGATGTTTGGCCTGCTCGGCGCGTGTCTGGCGATGTACCACACGGCAAAACCGGAGAACAAAAAGCGCGTTGCCGGGCTGCTGCTCTCTGCGGCGCTAACCTCGTTCCTGACCGGGATTACCGAGCCTATCGAGTTTTCCTTCCTGTTTATTGCGCCGGTGCTTTACGTCATTCATGCGCTGTTTGACGGGCTGGCGTTCATGCTCGCACACATGCTGCATATCACCATCGGGCAAACCTTCTCCGGCGGTTTTATCGACTTCGTGCTGTTCGGCATTTTGCAGGGGGAGGCCAAAACCCACTGGATGTTCGTTCCGCTGGTCGGCGTGCCGTGGTTCTTCCTTTACTACTTCACCTTCCGCTATCTGATTAACCGTTTCGATTTTGCCACACCGGGTCGGGAAAAGGAGGCGATGGCCAGTGAAGCGACCTTCTCGCAGAGCGAGCGCGCCGTTGCGGTGATCGCCGGATTAGGCGGAAAAGACAATCTGGAAGAGGTGGACTGCTGCGCCACGCGGCTTCGCGTCACGGTGAAGGACGGCAGCAAAGTGAATGACGCGGCGCTGAGAGCCACCGGCGCACGCGGCGTTATCGTGCGCGGTAACGGTGTTCAGGTCATTTATGGCCCGCACGTCACGATTATCAAAAACGAAGTGGAAGAGATCTTATCGTAATGAAAACTGTACTGGATAACCTGAAGGGAAAACTGGTCGTCTCCTGTCAGGCGCTGGAAAATGAACCGCTGCACAGCCCGTTTATTATGTCGCGGATGGCGCTGGCGGCGGCACAGGGCGGGGCCGCAGCCATTCGTGCCAACAGCGTGGTGGATATCGAGGCCATTAAGCAGCAGGTGTCTTTGCCTGTTATCGGCATCATCAAACGGGATTACCCGGAAAGCGAGGTGTTTATCACCGCCACGATGAAAGAGGTGGATGAGCTCATGGCCGCCTCTCCGGAAATCATTGCGCTTGATGCGACGGCGCGTGAGCGTCCCGGTGGAGAATCCCTGGAAACGCTGGTCACGCGCATTCGCTCGCGCTACCCCTCGGTACTGCTGATGGCGGATATTTCCACCGTGGGCGAAGCCGTGACGGCGCAGGCGCTTGGCTTTGACTGCGTCGGCACCACGCTTTACGGCTATACGGCGGAAACGGCGGGCCATTCGCTTCCGGAAAATGACTGCGCGTTCCTGAAGGCCGTGCTGGCCGCCGTGACGGTTCCCGTGATTGCCGAAGGCAACGTGGATACGCCTGAACGCGCGGCCAGATGCCTGGCGCTGGGCGCGCATACGGTCGTCGTCGGCGGCGCGATCACCCGTCCACAGCAAATTACCGAGCGTTTTATGGCGGCGATTGGCGCGCAAAGCACCGATGGAGCATGACCATCCGGCGGGGATCTGCGATACTTATCGTTTATCCCCTTTACTGAGATGACTATGCAGTACCCGATTAACGAGATGTTCCAGACCCTGCAAGGCGAGGGTTACTTTACCGGCGTTCCCGCTATTTTCATTCGTTTACAGGGATGCCCGGTTGGCTGTGCCTGGTGTGATACCAAACATACGTGGGATAAGCTCGCAGATCGGGAAGTGTCGCTGTTTAGCATTCTGGCGAAAACCAAAGAGAGCGATAAGTGGGGCGCGGGCAGTTCTGAAGATCTGCTGGCCATTATTGGTCGTCAGGGCTGGACGGCGCGCCACGTGGTGATCACCGGCGGTGAGCCCTGCATCCACGATCTGACGCCGCTGACCGAGCTGCTCGAAAAGAACGGCTACAGCTGCCAGATTGAGACCAGCGGCACCCATGAAGTGCGCTGTTCACACACGACCTGGGTGACGGTATCGCCAAAAGTGAATATGCGCGGCGGGTATGACGTGCTGTCTCAGGCGCTGGAACGCGCGGATGAGATTAAGCACCCGGTAGGGCGCGTGCGTGATATCGAAGCGCTGGATGAACTGCTGGCCACGCTGACGGATGAAAAGCAGCGGGTGATTGCCCTGCAGCCTATCAGCCAGAAAGAGGATGCAACGCGCCTGTGCATTGAAACCTGTATTGCGCGCAACTGGCGCCTGTCGATGCAGACGCACAAATATCTGAATATCGCATGATCGTTGCGCGGCCCCGACTATCGCGGGGCCCGTTCTGAAGGAAGTAATGCCCAGGTGACTCCCGCCGAAGCGAGACAAATTGCGCTGTTGAAGAGTAGCGCATACTGTGCGGCGCTGGCCATTCCCAGCGGCAGCAGCAGCGCATACAGCGACGCGGTAACGGCGATCCCCATTGCTCCGCCCAGTGAACTGCCCATCTTGTAAACCCCTGAGGCCACGCCAACTTTGTTTTCAGGCGCATTCATTACCGCAGTATCCGTTGACGGCGTGGCGTAACACCCCAGCCCCAGGCCAAATAAAATGTTGCTGAGAAAAACGGTGACAATATAGATCTCTTTGCTTAAGAAAGTGCAGGAGATCAGCGTGATACCCGTTGCGGTCAGCAGCGGCCCTGTCATCATCGGCAGGCGCGCCCCGTAACGCTGGAGCAGCTTTTCCCCGACCCGAATCATCGCCAGCACGGTGACCAGATATCCCAGCGTCATGATGCCGGTTTGTAGCGGCGAAAGATGGTGTCCTTGCTGCAGCCAGATACTGGCGATCATCATGGTGCCAATGCAGCCGTTGAGCAAAAAATTTGAGAATACCGACGCGCTGTAGGCCCGGTTTTTAAACAGGGCAAAATCAATCAGCGCCACATCACCTTTACGTCGCCCGGTAAGCACAAAGAAGACCGCTGCCAGCGCGGCGCTACCCAGCACAAGTAGCGATAAAACGCTGCTCCAGCCCCAGCTGTGCCCTTTACTGATAAATAGGTTCAGCAGCACCAGCATGCAGACAAAGCTCACCAGGCCGCTGATATCCAGCTTATGGCGGCTCACGGCGTCGCTTCGGCTTTCCGGCGTACCGCGGATCAGCAGCAGCGCCGCCACCGCGACCAGCATGGAAAAAACAAAAATCCAGCGCCAGCCGAGCGTGGTGGCAATAGTCCCGCCGACAAACGCGCTCAGGCCGCTGCCGCCCCATGAACCAATGACCCAAAAGCTGATGGCCCGCTGCCGCGCGTTTCCTTCATACCAGGTTTTAATCAGCGCCAGCGTGGCGGGCATGATGCAGGCCGCTGACAGCCCCTGTATCGCTCTTCCCAGCAGAAACAGAACCGGCTCCCACGAGATGAAAAGCAGGGCGCTTCCGACGATGCTCAGCATCAGGCCGATATAGGTCATGCGCATACGCCCAAACTTGTCGGCGAATCCCCCGCAGGCAACGACAAAACAGCCGCTGAACAAGGCGCTGAGGCTGACCGCCAGCGTGAGGGTTTCGAGGGAGATAGTCAGGCTATTTTTCATTGCCGGGACAACGTTAATCACCGACTGCGCAAATAACCAGAACGTCAGAACGCTCATCACAATACCGGCCAGCAGCCGATCGTTACCGGCGTAGGTCGGTGTGCCTGTCAGGGGAACGGTACTCATCGTGCAAGCCTCCGGGGTGGGCGGGAATTAACGCAGATAATGTTCGGTCAACGCGCTCCAGAGTGCCGCGCCGGTGAGGAGAAGCTTGTCGTTAAAGTCATAGCCTGGGTTATGCACCATGCAGCGCTCAGGTTCATCTCCCGCACCGAGGGTGAAGTAGCAGCCGTTGGGATTTTTCTCGAGCATGAACGCAAAATCTTCGCTTCCCATAAAGGCATTCACCGACGAGACGGCATCCTGACCGAACAGGTCGGTCGCTACCGTACGCACCATTTCATTGGCCTGCGGGTTATTCCTTAGCACCGGACTCCCGTTCACGTGACGGATCGTGGCCGTGGCGTTGAAGCTCTCAGCCTGCGCCACGGCGATATCATGGATCCGCTGCAGCACGGTTTGACGCACCGTTTCATCCAGCGTGCGAACGGTCAGCTTCATTAACACCTTGTCGTTGATGATATTCGGAGCATGACCCGCCTGGATGCTGCCCACGGTCACGACGACCGGCTGGAACGGGGTAATATTCCTCGACACAATCGACTGCAGGGCGAGGGTGATGTGGCAGGCAACCAGCGTGGCATCGACGGTGTGTTCCGGAACGGCGCCGTGTCCTCCCACCCCGTTGACTTCAATATGAACGGTATCCGAAGAGGCCATCATGGCGCCATCGCGAAGGCCGATTTTCCCGAGCGGCTGGGAGGGCATATTGTGCAAGCCGAAAATATGGTCGCAGGGGAACTGCTCAAACAGGCCATCCTCCAGCATGACGCGTCCGCCATACAGCAGCTCTTCCGCAGGTTGAAAAATGAGATGTAACGTACCGCTAAAGTTGCGGGTGCGCGCCAAATATTCTGCGGCATAGAGCAGCGTGGTGGTGTGGCCATCGTGCCCGCAGCCGTGGAATTTTCCCTCGACGGTGCTACTCCACGCCTTACCGCTGTTTTCCTGCATTGGCAGTGCATCCATGTCGGCGCGCAGGCCCAGGCTTTTGCTGCTGTTGCCCACCTTCAGGGTGCCAACCACCCCGGTTTTTGCCATTCCCCGGTGGACCTCATAGCCCCATTGTTGAAGGAGTGACGCGACGCGGTCGCTGGTTTTGTGCTCCTCGAAGCCAATTTCGGGGTGTCGGTGGAATTCGCGACGAAGTTCAGTGAACCGATCTTCGGTGTCCCGCAGAGCGTCAACAATTGGATGTGTCATTTTTGTTATCCTTTTCCTGCCAAACGGTGTTAGTTTCGAGTTTATGTCGATCGCATTGCCGGAAAATGCCCTTTTTTGTTGTAAAGCGACGCTTTTTTTCTGATTGTTTTTCATACGATTCAGTTATGACAAAAAATGGCGCATCATTTTTTGTCCATGCGGGGGAGCCGAATGGAGCAGCATGGGAACGAGTTTGCGGTAGTCGTTGAAGACATTCGCCTGCTCACGCAGGATGAAGGTGATTCGCTGACGATACTGTGGGTTCTGGAAGGGCAAGCCGAACTGCAAACCGCCGCAGGACGCGAGACGGTGTCAAATAACGGTCTTGCGGTGATAAACCGCTATCAGCGCTGGCGGTTCAGTAGCCAGAGCGCGAACGTGACGCTTCGTGTCGTTCTCTCCGGGCGGTGGGTAATCAAGCTGTACAATGACTTTTTTGCCCATGACTACGCGGTTCCGACAGAGTCCGGTGGAAACTGGCCGCAGTGTGACGAACTTCGGCACCTGCTGCGTCAGCTTCTGGTGGTGACGCTGGTGAACGATCCGCACCGCTTCAGGCTGGAGGCAAATCGCTGGCTGAGCGAGATCCTGCTGCTGCTGATTGGCCGCTTTCAGCAGCCTGCCCGCCAGAAACCCCGGGACCAGCACGCCGACGTCAGCAAGCGCATTGCCCGCGTGCTGGAGCGGATCAACGCCAGCTATACCCGGCGCATTACGCTGGCCGAAATTGCAGCGAGTGAGTTCGTCTCCGAAGCGTGGCTCTCCCGCCTCTTTCGAAAAGAGATGGGTGTCAGTTTTATGCAGTACATCACCGCCCTGCGGCTGGAAAAAGCGGCTGATGCCCTGCGCCTCACCAGCCGTCCTTTGCATCAGATTGCGCTGGAGCACGGGTTTGCCAGCACGCGTATGATGACCGATCGGTTCCGGCGCTATCACAATATGTCTCCGGGCGAGTTTCGTAAGGCCAGGCGGCATCGCTCCGATGCGTCTCCGCTGCGGGCTGGCACGGGCGAGCAGCGCTTTCCCATCGCGGTGGATAGGCTGTTTAGCTTGCTTAGAGGCGCTGAGAACCGCGGCTGGGAACCCGCTCCGCTAACCCACTCTCCGCGTCAGGAGCGAATATTTGATCTGCAGCAGCTTTATCCGCTCTCGTCCGCGCTGCGCCGCGCGCGGCTGGTCGTCACCCTGCGCGAGCTCGACGATTTACTGCGGGAGGATGTTCGCCAGCATCTGGAGGCGCTTCACGAGGCGATCCCAATTGAGGGGATTGATATCGCTGAACCTTTTCTCAGCAGCCGTCTGTTCGCCACGGGATGGGACGATCCCCATATGGCGGGTTACGCCTGCTGGTACAATCTGCAGCAGCTGTTTACCTGGGTAGCAAAAAAAGGCTGGACGATCCTGCTGCACACGGGGGTCACCACCCGATGCGATCTTCTGAAGCGCTTTTTGCAGTTGTCGGTTAACCGATTTTTACCCGATATTACCGCAGGCTGGCACGTTGTGATGCACTGGTCTCCTCAGGCAAGCGCGGAAACCCAGGAGCACGCCTGGCAGGCTCAGCGGGCGACGGTCGGGGCCTACCTTCCACAGGCAAAGTTTGGGGTGTGGCATCGCTTCTCTCCCGTGGGTACTGAACTCGGCGACGACGCGCTGTTCCATTCTGGCATTCTGGACCAGGCCGATTTCCTCGCCTGTCAGGCGGATGCCAACGAGCTGCTCGATCTGGCGCGGCTGGATCCTGCACATCTCTCCTCGGCTGAAAACTATCCCGTGCTGAAGATTCGCCAAATACTCGCCGCCCTTCGCCAGCGGCAGCGCACGCTGCCGGTATGGTTACTCTCGTGGAATACCCTTACCGGGAATACGCGGGCAACCAACGGCTGGTTTTTTCGCGGCGCGCTGCTTATGCAAAATTTACTCGGGCTTTCAGAACAGGTCTGGCTGGCAGGGTTCTGGCTGAATTCCGGTTTGCAGGGGGAAGCCAGGACGAACAACACCCTCGATACATCGAGCCTTGCGCTTCAGTATAATCACGGCCTTCCGCGGCCCATCTACTGGGTGCTCTGGCTGTGGCAACGCCTGCGGGGTGAGGTGCTCGTCAACGACAAGAGCGTGCTGCTGCTCCGCCATCAGGGGGGCTATCAGCTGCTGCTGCGTAACGTGGTGGTGTTCAATCCGCTGCTCTCCAGCGAGGAGGCTTTCATCCAACGTTTTCAACAGCAATATCATCTGCAGCTACAGGGGATGTGCGGCGAGTGGCGCATCAGGCGCCATCTTTTCGATCGGCACAATGGTGCGCTCTACCCGCTGCTGGAAGGGGTACGCAGCGACAGCGGGCCTGATGAAGAGATGTGGCGCTGGATTGCGCACAAAGCGCGTCCAACGCTTTCCTTACGCGATGAACGGCTTAATGACGGCTGGCAAATGACAGAATCACTGGAAAGTAACGCGCTCGTGCTCTATGAGTTCATGCCGCTAAACGGGCGTGATGAAGAGGAGCACTCCCCGCGATAGATACAGCCAGCGGTGCAGGTCTCTTTGATCATCACCGCGCTCAGCAGCGGCACCAGCGGCTTCATCTGATCCCAAATCCATTTAGCCAGCACTTCGCTGGTCGGGTTTTCAAGGCCCGGGATATCATTCAGGTAGTAATGATCCAGACGATCGTAGGTCGGCTTAAACGCCGCCTTCAGCTCGGCAAAATCCATGATCCAACCGGTATGCGGATCAACTTCACCGGTGATCTCAAGACGCACCATGAACGAATGCCCGTGCAGACGGCCGCATTTATGCCCTTCAGGGACATGCGGAAGGTGGTGGGCGGCTTCGAAGGTGAAATCTTTAAACAGTGTGGTGGACATGATCGCTCTCAGTAATGCGGAAAAAACCGCCGCATAGTACCGGAAAGCACAATTTTTAGCATTAACTAAAACGGCTCTGAAGCCATGCGTCTCGTTAACGGGCTTTTTTTGTGGGTTTTATCGATAATTTTCAGTGGGTTAATTAATCGGTTTTATCGTTAAGTATGACAACTAAAACAGGTTAGTCCATTTGGTTATTTATTATTTCCATCCCTTCTTTAATTGTTATTATCCTCGCCGTTAACCTTATCTTCAGTTTGGATTTATTCGCTTAAAGTCCGCTTGGCTACTGGAACATAACGACGCATGACAACACAGGCCCCACCTTCAAATTTGCTTCCCCTGAACCCGGAGCAACTGGCGCGCCTTCAGGCTGCCACCTCTGATTTTTCTCCCACTCAGCTTGCCTGGGTCTCCGGTTATTTCTGGGGAATGCTCAATCAGCAGCCTGGCGCTGTGGCGGGTGCACCAGTAACGGCCGTTGAAATTCCGGCCATTACGCTGATTTCCGCCTCGCAGACGGGCAATGCGCGCCGCGTGGCCGAAGCGCTGCGTGACGACCTGCTGGCCGCCAAACTGAATGTGAACCTGGTCAACGCCGGGGATTATAAATTTAAGCAAATCGCGTCAGAAAAACTGCTGGTGGTGGTCGCTTCTACGCAGGGTGAAGGTGAACCCGCTGAAGAAGCGGTGGCGCTGCATAAGTTCCTGTTCTCGAAAAAAGCGCCGAAGCTGGATGGCACGGCGTTTGCCGTATTTGGCCTTGGCGATACCTCGTATGAATTCTTCTGCCAGTCCGGTAAAGACTTCGACAGCAGGCTGGCGGAGCTGGGCGCGGAGCGCCTGCTGGACCGCGTTGACGCGGATGTCGAATACCAGACCGCCGCCGCCGAATGGCGTGCCCGCATCGTTGAGGTGCTGAAAGCGCGCGTGCCGAAAGAGACGTCGGCGCAGGCCGCCTTCACCGCGACGGGGGCCGTCAACGACATCCATACCAGCCCGTACACCAAAGAGGCGCCGCTGACGGCGAGCCTGTCGGTGAACCAGAAAATTACCGGCCGCGATTCGGAAAAAGACGTGCGCCATATCGAAATCGATCTCGGCGACTCTGGCCTGCGCTATCAGCCGGGCGACGCGCTGGGTATCTGGTACCAGAACGATCCGGCTCTGGTGAAAGAGCTGGTTGAGCTGCTGTGGCTGAAGGGTGACGAGCCCGTCACCGTTGACGGCAAAACCCAGTCGCTTTCAGAGGCGCTGCAGTGGCATTTCGAACTGACGGTGAATACCCCGAATATCGTCGAAAATTATGCCACCTTAACGCGCAGCGAATCCCTGCTGCCGCTGGTGGGCGACAAGGCGAAGCTGCAGCATTACGCCGCGACGACGCCAATTGTCGATATGGTCCGTTTCTCTCCGGCTCAGCTGGATGCCGATGCGCTAATCGACCTGCTGCGACCGCTGACACCGCGCCTGTACTCCATTGCCTCTTCGCAGGCCGAAGTGGAGAGTGAAGTGCATGTTACCGTCGGTGTGGTGCGCTACGACATCGAAGGCCGCGCCCGCGCGGGTGGGGCGTCAAGTTTCCTGGCGGATCGCGTGGAAGAAGAGGGCGAAGTGCGCGTCTTTATCGAGCACAACGACAACTTCCGCCTCCCGGCGAACCCGGAAACGCCGGTCATCATGATTGGCCCGGGCACCGGCATTGCGCCGTTCCGCGCCTTCATGCAGCAGCGCGCGGCAGATGAAGCGCCGGGTAAAAACTGGCTGTTCTTCGGCAACCCGCACTTTACCGAAGATTTCCTCTACCAGGTTGAGTGGCAGCGCTATGTTAAAGAAGGCGTACTGACCCGCATCGATCTGGCCTGGTCCCGCGACCAGAAAGAAAAAGTATACGTACAAGACAAACTGCGCGAACAGGGCGCAGAGCTGTGGCGCTGGATCAATGACGGTGCCCACATTTATGTCTGCGGCGACGCCAATCGCATGGCGAAAGACGTTGAGCAGGCACTGCTGGAAGTGATTGCCGAATTCGGCGGTATGGATGCCGAAACGGCGGATGAATTTTTAAGTGAGCTGCGCGTTGAGCGCCGTTATCAGCGAGATGTCTACTAATGAGCGAAAAACATCCAGGGCCACTGGTGGTCGAAGGTAAACTGACAGACGCCGAGCGCATGAAGCTGGAAAGCAACTATCTGCGCGGCACCATTGCTGAAGATCTGAATGACGGTCTCACCGGCGGCTTCAAAGGCGACAACTTCCTGCTGATCCGCTTCCACGGTATGTACCAGCAGGACGATCGCGACATCCGCGCCGAGCGTGCCGAACAGAAGCTGGAGCCGCGTCATGCGATGCTGCTGCGCTGCCGCCTGCCGGGCGGGGTGATCACCACCAAACAGTGGCAGGCCATCGACAAGTTTGCCGGTGAAAACACGATTTATGGCAGCATCCGCCTGACCAACCGTCAGACCTTCCAGTTCCACGGCATTCTGAAGAAGAACGTGAAGCCGGTGCATCAGATGCTGCACTCGGTCGGGCTGGACGCGCTGGCGACCGCCAACGACATGAACCGTAACGTGCTTTGCACCTCGAACCCGTATGAGTCCGAGCTGCACGCCGAAGCCTATGAGTGGGCGAAGAAGATCTCTGAGCATCTGCTGCCGCGCACCCGCGCCTATGCGGAGATTTGGCTCGATCAGGAAAAAGTCGCCACCACGGACGAAGAACCGATCCTTGGCCAGACCTATCTGCCGCGTAAGTTTAAAACCACGGTCGTGATCCCACCGCAGAACGATATCGATCTGCACGCCAACGACATGAACTTCGTGGCGATTGCCGAAAACGGCAAGCTGATTGGCTTTAACCTGCTGGTGGGCGGCGGCCTGTCCATTGAGCACGGCAATAAGAAAACCTACGCCCGTACCGCGAGCGAGTTCGGCTTCCTGCCGCTGGAGCACACGCTGGCCGTGGCGGAAGCGGTAGTAACCACCCAACGCGACTGGGGCAACCGTACCGACCGTAAAAACGCGAAAACCAAATACACCCTGGAGCGCGTGGGCGTTGAGACGTTCAAAGAGGAAGTGGAGCGTCGCGCAGGCATCAAGTTTGAGCCGATCCGCCCTTACGAATTCACCGGTCGCGGCGATCGCATTGGCTGGGTGAAGGGTATCGATAATAAATGGCACCTGACGCTGTTTATTGAAAACGGCCGTATTCTGGATTATCCGGGCCGTCCGCTCAAAACCGGTCTGCTGGAAATTGCTAAGATCCATAAAGGCGAATTCCGCATTACCGCTAACCAGAATCTCATTATTGCCGGCGTGCCGGAGAGCCAGAAGGCGAAGATCGAGAAGCTGGCGCGCGACCACGGGTTAATGGATGCGGTTAAGCCGCAGCGTGAAAACTCGATGGCCTGCGTGTCGTTCCCGACCTGCCCGCTGGCGATGGCCGAAGCGGAACGTTTCCTGCCGTCATTCACTGACAAGGTAGAAGCGATTCTGGAAAAACACGGTATTCCGGACGAGCATATTGTTATGCGCGTCACCGGCTGCCCGAACGGCTGCGGTCGCGCGATGCTGGCCGAGCTGGGTCTGGTGGGGAAAGCGCCGGGGCGCTATAACCTGCACCTGGGCGGTAACCGTATCGGCACTCGCATTCCGCGTATGTTCCGCGAGAACATTACCGAGCCGGAAATCCTTGATTCCATCGACGAGCTTGTCGGGCGCTGGGCGAAAGAGCGCGAAGCGGGTGAAGGCTTCGGCGACTTTACGGTGCGTGCGGGCATCATTCGCCCGGTGCTCGATCCCGCAAGGGATTTCTGGGAGTAACATCCCGATGGTTTTACAGGTGTTGTAGGCCGGGCAAACGCAGTGCCGCCCGGCAAAACAGGCAAACGAGGTTCTTATGTCCGTACTCGATCTAAACGCCCTTAACGATCTGCCTAAAGTCGAACGCATTCTGGCGCTGGCAGAAACCAATGCCCATCTTGAAAAGCTGGACGCCGAAGGGCGCGTGGCGTGGGCGCTGGAAAACCTGCCGGGAGACTATGTGCTCTCGTCGAGCTTTGGTATTCAGGCGGCGGTCAGCCTGCATCTGGTGAATCAGATCCGTCCGGACATTCCGGTGATCCTCACCGATACCGGTTACCTGTTCCCGGAAACCTACCAGTTTATTGACGAGCTGACGGACAAGCTCAAGCTGAACCTCAAAGTGTACCGCGCGATGGAAAGCGCGGCCTGGCAGGAGGCGCGCTACGGTAAGCTGTGGGAGCAGGGCATTGAGGGCATTGAGAAATACAATGAGATCAATAAAGTCGAACCGATGAACCGGGCGCTGAAAGAGCTCAATGCGCAGACGTGGTTTGCGGGCCTGCGTCGCGAGCAGTCCGGCAGTCGTGCAACCTTACCGGTTCTGGCGGTCCAGCGCGGGGTGTTTAAAGTGCTGCCGATTATCGACTGGGATAACCGGACGGTGTATCAGTATCTGCAAAAACACGGGCTGAAGTACCATCCGCTGTGGGACCAGGGCTATCTGTCGGTGGGCGACACCCACACCACGCGCAAATGGGAACCGGGAATGGCGGAAGAAGAGACGCGATTCTTTGGGCTGAAGCGCGAGTGCGGGCTGCACGAAGGGTGATCCTTTATCCTCCCTCTCCCTGTGGGAGAGGGTTTGGGTGAGGGCATCAGGCCGCGCTATGTTTAACCACCTCAGGCTTTCCCCGCCTTCGCCAGCTCCTTCACCAGCGGCAGCATGACCTTCACCACATCACGACTGCGGTGCTCAATCCGCTGCGGCAGCGCGCTGTCAATGTGCTGCTGATTATCCAGCATCACGTTGTGCCAGCTTGTCCCGTCCGGGAAGGCTTTCGATTTAGCCCGCTGCTGATAGCCATCTTTTTTGCCCAGTGCCCAGTTTGTCGCTTCCACGTACAGCACCGGAATGCCCGCCTTATCGAAGACTTCCCCGTCGTTGCAGCAGCCTGTTCCGCGTGGGAAAGCAGGATTCCCGCCCGGATTGGTCGTGGCAAAAACGCCATGGCTGCGGGCTATCGCCAGCGCCCGGTCGCGCGTCAGTTTCCGCACCGGTCCCGGCGTACTCTGCCCGCTGTTGAAATAAAGTTTATCGCCGACGATCAGGTTATCGAGGTTGATCACCAGCAGCGTATTTTTCTTCTCCTCAGCGCTCATGCGTTTAAGGAGATTCTCAGCGCCGAGTTTGCCCTCTTCTTCACCGCTGGTAGCCACGAAACGAATGCCATACCGGGTTGGAATATCTTTCATCCGCTCGGCCAGTTCGAGCATCACGCCCAGGCCCGCCGCGTTGTCGTCCATGCCTTGCAGCGTCAGCCCGCCGAGGTTGTTATCCGTATCGGCATCGCTCATCGGGGCGTAGGTATCAAGGTGCGCCATAATAATAATCTGTTCAGCCGCGCTACCTTCATGCGCCGCGATAACCGTACTGCCGGTCACGTTATGCCAGTTTTTCGTTTTATTTCGTGAGGTATAGACGTAGCGGCTGTGAAACGACCTGATATCGCTCTGATAGCCCATCCCGGCAAACTGCTGGCGAAGATAGTCCGCGGAGAGCATCTCCGCAGGCGAGCCGGTCATGCGGCCAGGAAAGACGGTGGCAATATGCCGCGCCTGCATAGTGGCGATTTCACCATAAGGTTGGTTTTTTGCCTGGGCAGGAAGAATAAAGCAAACGCCGAGCGCCAGGGCAGCAATACGGTGGCGCGTTGCGGAAAACATAGTGAGTCCTTAAAAACAGAGCAAAATATTAACCCGCCTAGTATGAAACTGTGATCGCCCATACACAATTTGAATTGCTCTTAAATGCCCGATATTTCGCGTGTTAAGCACTTTTTGGTATTAGCTTTTTCACGGCGTTATTCCATTGAGTAACTACTCATTCCAATTCGTAATTTCATTCGGTCTAAGCCGCCCCCTATAGTCCCTTTATTCCTCGTTGTTAGTGAGTTGTTGCTAGTGGACTATCTGCCCTTATTTGCCGCGATAAAAGAGAAGCCGGTGCTGGTTGTTGGCACGGGTGAAATTGCCGATCGCAAAATCGCGTTTTTGCAGCGCGCAGGGGCGCAGGTGCGGGTAGTGGCAGAAGCGGATTTTGACGAATCACAAATCGATACCGTAGTGCTGGTGATTGCGGCGACCGAAGATCGCGACCTGAACCGGCGGATTTCCGACGCCGCCCAGGCCCGTTACCGCCTGGTGAACGTGGTGGACGACCAGCCGTTATGCTCGTTTATCTTCCCGTCGATCGTTGACCGTTCTCCGCTGCTGGTGGCGATCTCCTCCGGCGGTACCGCACCGGTGCTGGCGCGCGTGCTGCGTGAAAAAATCGAGGCGCTGCTGCCGACCAGCCTCGGGCGCATGGCGGAAAAAGCCAGCTTCTGGCGCAACCATCTTAAAACGCGCCTGACCAGCGTAACGGAACGCCGTCGCTTCTGGGAGCGCGTGTTTCGCGGCCGCTTTGCCAGCCTGATGCATGCCGGTAATGAGACGGCGGCGCAGAAAATCCTCGAGGACGAACTGGATAACCCCGGCAGCACGGGCGGGGAGATCATTCTGGTGGGGGCAGGGCCGGGCGATGCCGGGCTCCTGACGCTGCGCGGCCTGCAGGTGCTGCAGGACGCGGACGTGGTGTTCTACGACCATCTGGTCACCGACGGCGTGCGCGAGCTGATCCGTCGCGACGCGGAGCAAATCTGCGTCGGCAAACGGGCTGGCGAGCACTCGGTGCCGCAGCACGACACCAACCAGATGCTGGTTGACGCCGCCAAAGCGGGTAAAACCGTGGTGCGCCTGAAAGGGGGCGATCCGTTTATCTTCGGCCGCGGCGGCGAAGAGCTGCAGGCGGCAGCCGAAGCGGGCATACCGTTCCAGGTGGTGCCCGGCATCACGGCGGCCTCTGCGGTGACGGCCTACGCCGGTATTCCGCTGACCCACCGCGATTACGCCCAGAGCGTCACCTTTGTGACCGGCCACTACAAGGCCGACAGTACGCCGTTCGACTGGTCGCATCTCGCCCAGAGCCGCCAGACGCTGGCGATCTACATGGGCACGATGAAGGCCGCGGACATCAGCGAACAGCTTATTCAGCACGGTCGCGAGGCGACGACGCCCGTTGCCGTCATTTCTCGCGGCACGCGCGTCGATCAGCACGTTGCGACGGGCACGCTGGAACATCTTGCAACCCTGGCGAAAGACGCCCCGATGCCCGCCCTGATCGTGGTGGGTGAAGTGGTGCAGCTGCACAGCACGCTCGCCTGGTTCCAACACACAACCGATACAGAAGGCTTTGGTTCTTCTGTCGTAAATTTGGCTTAAGGAACGGTTATGGACCAAAAACGTCTTACACACCTGCGGCAGCTCGAAGCGGAGAGTATCCATATCATCCGCGAAGTGGCCGCCGAGTTTTCTAACCCGGTGATGATGTACTCCATCGGTAAAGATTCCAGCGTCATGCTGCATCTGGCGCGTAAAGCGTTTTATCCGGGCACGCTGCCGTTCCCGCTGCTGCACGTGGATACCGGCTGGAAGTTCCGCGAAATGTACGAGTTCCGCGACCGTACCGCGAAGGCCTACGGCTGCGAGCTGCTGGTGCACAAAAACCCGGAAGGGGTGGCGATGGGCATTAACCCGTTCGTGCACGGCAGCGCCAAGCACACCGATATCATGAAAACCGAAGGGCTGAAGCAGGCGCTGAACAAATACGGTTTTGACGCGGCCTTCGGCGGCGCGCGCCGTGACGAGGAGAAATCCCGCGCCAAAGAGCGTATCTACTCCTTCCGCGACCGCTTCCACCGCTGGGATCCGAAAAACCAGCGTCCGGAGCTGTGGCACAACTACAACGGTCAGATCAACAAAGGCGAAAGTATTCGCGTCTTCCCGCTCTCCAACTGGACCGAGCTGGATATCTGGCAGTACATCTATCTGGAAAACATCGAGATCGTTCCGCTGTACCTGGCCGCCGAGCGCCCGGTGCTGGAGCGCGACGGCATGCTGATGATGATCGATGACGATCGCATCGACCTGCAGCCGGGTGAAGTGATCAAAAAACAGATGGTCCGTTTCCGTACCCTCGGCTGCTGGCCGCTGACCGGCGCGGTGGAATCCAGCGCGCAGACGCTGCCGGAGATCATCGAAGAGATGCTGGTGTCCACCACCAGCGAGCGACAGGGGCGCGTGATTGACCGCGACCAGGCAGGCTCCATGGAGCTGAAGAAACGTCAGGGTTATTTCTAAGGAGCCGCCATGAACACCACTATTGCTCAACAAATTGCCAACGAAGGCGGCGTGGAAGCGTATCTGCACGCGCAACAACACAAAAGCCTGCTGCGTTTTCTGACCTGCGGCAGCGTGGATGACGGGAAAAGTACCCTGATTGGCCGCCTGCTGCACGACACGCGCCAGATTTATGAAGATCAGCTCTCTTCCCTGCATAACGACAGTAAACGTCACGGCACCCAGGGTGAAAAACTCGACCTGGCCCTGCTGGTGGACGGCCTGCAGGCGGAGCGCGAGCAGGGCATCACCATCGACGTGGCCTACCGCTACTTCTCTACCGAGAAGCGCAAATTTATTATCGCTGACACCCCGGGGCACGAGCAGTACACACGCAACATGGCGACCGGCGCGTCCACCTGCGACCTGGCGATCCTGCTGATGGACGCGCGTAAAGGCGTGCTGGATCAGACCCGTCGTCACAGCTTTATCTCGACGCTGCTGGGGATCAAACACCTGGTGGTGGCGGTCAACAAGATGGATCTGGTCAACTTCAGCGAAGAGAAGTTCGAGGAGATCCGCCAGAGCTACCTGACCTTTGCCGAACAGCTGCCGGGCAACCTGGATATTCGCTTTGTGCCGCTCTCGGCGCTGGAAGGGGATAACGTCGCCTCCCAGAGCGCGAACATGCCGTGGTACAGCGGTCCGACGCTGCTGGAAGTGCTGGAAACCGTTGAAGTTCAGCGCGTGGTCGACACCCAGCCGATGCGTTTCCCGGTGCAGTACGTGAACCGTCCAAACCTCGATTTCCGCGGTTTCTCAGGCACCCTGGCGTCAGGCTCCGTGAAGGTAGGTCAGCGCGTCAAGGTGCTGCCATCCGGCGTGGAATCGACTATCGCCCGCATCGTCACCTTCGACGGTGACCTGCAGGAAGCGGGCGCCGGTGAAGCCGTAACGCTGGTGCTGAAAGACGAAATTGATATCAGCCGCGGCGACCTGCTGGTCGACGCGCAGGAAACGCTGGCGGCAGTGCAGGGGGCTTCCGTGGACGTGGTCTGGATGGCCGAACAGCCGCTGACCGCTGGCCAGAGCTATGACATCAAAATTGCCGGCAAGAAAACCCGCGCCCGCGTGGACGGTATTCAGTTCCAGGTGGATATCAACAACCTGACCCAGCGTGACGTCACCGAACTGCCGCTGAACGGCATTGGTCTGGTCGATCTGACCTTCGACGAACCGCTGGTGCTGGATCCGTATCAGCAGAACCCGGTCACGGGAGGGCTGATCTTTATCGACAGGCTGACCAACGTTACCGTCGGGGCCGGTATGGTTCGCGAACCGATTAAACAGGCTGCCGCGACGTCTGAATTCAGCGCCTTCGAGCTGGAACTGAACGCGCTGGTGCGTAAACACTTCCCGCACTGGGGCGCACGCGATCTGCTGGGAGGCAAGTAATGGCCGCCCATGATGAGAACGTCGTCTGGCATCCTCATCCGGTCACCGTCGCCCAGCGCGAACAGCTCCACGGTCACCGTGGGGTTGTGCTGTGGTTTACCGGGCTGTCCGGCTCGGGTAAATCGACGGTGGCGGGCGCGCTGGAAGAGGCGTTGCATCAGCAGGGCGTAAGCACGTACCTGCTGGATGGCGATAACGTGCGTCACGGCCTGTGCAGCGATTTAGGGTTTAGCGACGATGACCGCAAAGAGAACATCCGCCGGGTGGGCGAAGTCGCCAGCCTGATGGCTGACGCCGGGCTGGTGGTGCTGACCGCGTTTATCTCCCCGCACCGCGCCGAGCGCCAGATGGTGCGCGAACGCGTGGGCCAGGATCGCTTTATCGAGGTGTTTGTCGATACGCCGCTGGAGATTTGCGAAGCGCGCGACCCGAAAGGGCTGTACAAGAAAGCGCGTGCCGGAGAGCTGCGCAACTTCACCGGAATTGACGCGGTATACGAAGCGCCTGAATCGCCTGAAATTCACCTGGAAGGTCAACAATTGGTAACAAATTTAGTAAGCCAATTATTAGACCTGCTCAGGCGGGACGATATTATCAGATCCTGAGGCGGTATCGTTCGGGAGCTGTCTTCCCGAACGATGAGTCACGGTCACAGGATTAGCTATGCGCAACAGTGAACATTACATCACCACCACCGGGTCGGAGCCGCTAGCGACCGACGACGAAACGACCTGGTCATTTCCTGGGGCCATCATTGGCTTCGTCTCATGGCTGCTGGCGCTTGGCATTCCGTTTCTTATCTACGGCGGCAACACGCTGTTCTTCTTTCTCTACACCTGGCCTTTCTTTCTGGCGTTGATGCCCGTGGCGGTTGTTGTCGGCATTGCGCTGCACTCTCTGCTCAACGGCAAGCTCCTCTACAGCACCGTGGTCACGATTGTGACGGTGGTTCTGATGTTTGGTCTGTTATTTTTGTGGCTCATGGGCTAACTTCAGCCATAATTCAAACCGTAACCAACTGTGTAACGATATTGTGCAGGACGATTCTGCGGAAAAAATGTGGTACATTTGCCCGCGATGTTGCGGCATCTCTGTTACCCCGGCGTAGTGCTCTGGGGAAGTCTTGGGATGATGATGCCGTTTTTCAGGGGGCAGGATGGGTAAACTAACGCTGCTGTTGCTGGCTTTGCTAATCTGGCTGCAATATTCGCTGTGGTTCGGTAAGAACGGACTTCACGACTATAGCCGGGTGAGCGATGACGTCGCGGCTCAGCAGGCAACAAACGCCAAACTTAAGGCGCGAAACGATCAACTCTTCGCTGAAATTGATGACCTCAATGGCGGGCAGGAGGCGATTGAGGAACGCGCACGCAATGAACTCAGTATGACTAAGCCGGGCGAAACCTTTTATCGTCTGGTTCCGGATGCGTCTAAACGCAATCAGGGCTCAGCACAAAACAATCGATAATCAGGCCCAGGATTACGACATGGCAGTAACTTTTTCGGACGTATGCGCCGTGGTGCCGGCCGCAGGTTTTGGCCGGCGCATGCAGACAGAATGTCCCAAGCAGTACCTCTCTATTGGCGATAAAACGATCCTCGAGCACGCCGTGGCGGCGCTGCTGGCGCACCCGCGGGTGACGCGTGTGATTATCGCTATCAACCCTGGCGATGCGCGCTTCGCGCAGCTGCCGCTGGCAAATCACCCGCAGATTACCGTCGTTGACGGTGGCGCCGAGCGCGCCGATTCCGTTCTGGCGGGCATTCAGGCCGCCGGAAACGCGCCGTGGGTGCTGGTGCATGACGCGGCGCGTCCTTGCCTGCATCAGGACGATCTTGCGCGCCTGCTGGCGCTGAGCGAAACAAGCAAGGTTGGCGGGATTCTGGCCGCACCGGTGCGCGACACCATGAAGCGCGCCGAGCCGGGCAAACAGGCTATCGCCCACACCGTCGATCGCGTCGATTTATGGCACGCGCTGACGCCACAATTTTTCCCCCGCGAATTACTCCACGACTGCCTAACGCGAGCGCTTAAAGAAGGCGCGACCATCACGGACGAAGCCTCCGCGCTGGAGTATTGCGGTTTCCACCCTGAGCTTGTTGAAGGACGCGCTGATAATATAAAAGTGACGCGTCCGGAAGATTTACAGCTCGCGGAATTTTATCTTACCCGTTCGACCCATCAGGAGAAGGCATAATGCGAATTGGACACGGTTTTGATGTACACGCCTTTGGCGGAGAAGGCCCAATTATCATTGGCGGCGTGCGCATTCCCTATGAAAAAGGACTGCTGGCGCATTCTGATGGCGACGTGGCACTGCATGCGCTGACCGACGCGCTGTTGGGCGCTGCCGCGCTGGGTGATATCGGCAAGCTGTTCCCGGACACCGACCCGGCATTTAAAGGCGCGGACAGCCGCGAACTGCTGCGCGAAGCGTGGCGCCGCATTCAGGCGAAAGGTTACACCCTCGGCAACGTCGACGTGACGATTATTGCCCAGGCCCCGAAAATGCTGCCGCACATTCCGCAGATGCGCGTGTTTATTGCAGAGGATCTGGGCTGCCATATGGACGACGTGAACGTCAAAGCGACGACGACCGAGAAGCTGGGCTTTACCGGGCGTGGCGAAGGGATTGCCTGTGAGGCCGTGGCGCTGCTGGTGAAGGCGAGCAAATGACGGACTTCGACAACCTGACATACCTGCACGGTAAACCGCAGGGGACCGGGGTGCTGAAAGCCAGCCCGGAAGATTTCCTCGTGGTGGAGGATCTGGGCTTTGAGCCGGATGGCGAAGGCGAACATATCCTGGTGCGTATTCTGAAAAATGGCTGCAATACCCGCTTCGTGGCCGACGCGCTGGCAAAATTCCTCAAAATTCATGCCCGCGAAGTAAGCTTTGCCGGGCAGAAAGATAAACACGCCGTCACGGAACAGTGGCTGTGTGCGCGCGTTCCCGGCAATACGATGCCTGATTTAAGCAAATTTGAGCTTGAAGGCTGTAAGGTACTGGAATTCGCCCGGCACAAGCGCAAACTGCGTCTGGGGGCGTTGAAGGGGAACGACTTTACGCTGGTGTTGCGTGAAGTGTCGCACCGCGAAGATGTTGAAAAACGACTGAACGCTATCAGTGAACGCGGCGTACCGAACTACTTTGGCGCGCAGCGCTTTGGCATTGGCGGCAGCAACCTGCAGGGCGCGCTGCGCTGGGCGCAAAGCGATGCACCGGTGCGCGACAGGAATAAACGCAGTTTTTGGTTGTCGGCGGCCCGCAGCGCGTTGTTTAATCAGATTGTGAGCGAAAGGCTGAAAAAACCGGACGCGAATCAAGTTGTTGTTGGCGATGCGCTACAATTAGCGGGACGCGGAAGCTGGTTTGTGGCAACGGCCGAAGAAATGGCCGATGTGCAGTCGCGCGTGGACGCAAAAGCGCTGATGATTACCGCCGCGCTGCCGGGTACGGGCGACTGGGGAACACAGGGCGACGCGCTGGCCGCCGAGCAGTCAGCCGTAGCGGATGCGCCAGAATTACAATCCTTGCTGGTGCGGGAAAAAGTTGAAGCGGCACGCCGCGCGATGCTGCTCTATCCGCAGCAGTTAAGCTGGAACTGGTGGGATGACGTAACCGTCGAGTTACGCTTCTGGCTACCGGCAGGTAGCTTTGCCACCAGTGTTGTCAGGGAACTAATCAACACCTCGGGTGATTATGCGAATATTGCTGAGTAACGATGACGGGATCCACGCGCCAGGCATTCAGACCCTGGCGAAACACCTCCGTGAATTTGCGGATGTGCAGGTCGTGGCGCCCGATCGTAACCGCAGTGGAGCGTCTAACTCTCTGACGCTGGAGTCGTCGCTTCGCACCTTTACCTTTGAAAATGGCGATATTGCCGTGCAGATGGGCACGCCAACCGACTGTGTTTTTCTGGGCGTGAACGCGCTGATGCGGCCGCGTCCGGATATCGTTGTTTCCGGCATTAACGCCGGTCCTAACCTCGGCGATGACGTGATTTACTCCGGCACCGTGGCGGCCGCAATGGAAGGGCGCCATCTGGGGTTCCCGGCGCTGGCGGTCTCGTTGAACGGCCATACGCACTACGATACCGCCGCCGCGGTGACCTGTTCGATCCTGCGGGCGCTCGGCCGCGAGCCGTTGCGTACCGGGCGCATCCTCAACATCAACGTGCCGGACCTTCCCCTCGACGAAATTAAAGGCATTCGCGTCACCCGTTGCGGGAGTCGACACCCTGCCGAGCAGGTCATCCCGCAGCAGGATCCTCGCGGCAACACGCTTTACTGGATTGGCCCTCCCGGCGATAAGTGCGATGCGGGTCCGGATACCGACTTTGCCGCCGTTGATGAAGGCTATGTTTCGGTTACCCCGCTGCACGTAGATTTAACCGCGTATAGCGCGCATGATGTGGTGTCGGGCTGGCTGGATCGCGCAGGAGTGAACGCGCAATGGTAAACAAACGTGTACAAACTCTTCTGGAACAACTCCGCGCGCAGGGGATCCGCGACGAGCACGTGCTTGAAGCGCTTGCTCAGGTTCCGCGTGAGAAATTTGTAGACGAGGCGTTTGAACACAAAGCGTGGGAAAACGTGGCGCTGCCCATCGGACAGGGCCAGACGATTTCGCAGCCTTACATGGTGGCGCGCATGACGGAGCTGCTGGAGCTGACGCCTGACTCCCGCGTGCTGGAGATTGGCACCGGGTCGGGGTATCAAACCGCGATCCTGGCGCATCTGGTTCATCATGTATGCTCCGTTGAGCGAATTAAAGGTTTACAGTGGCAGGCGCGTCGTCGCCTGAAACAACTTGATTTACATAATGTTTCGACACGACACGGTGATGGATGGCAGGGTTGGAAGGCGCGCGCGCCGTTTGACGCGATCATCGTGACGGCGGCCCCGCCTGAAATTCCTGCAGCCCTGTTGTCGCAGCTGGATGAGGGGGGCATTCTTGTTCTGCCCGTCGGGGACGAGCAGCAGCTTTTGAAGCGCATTCGTCGGCGCGGCGGCGAGTTTATTATCGACACCGTGGAAGCCGTGCGCTTTGTGCCTCTGGTAAAGGGGGAGTTGGCCTGAGACTCGGAATTATCCAGGGTTATTAAGGCAAATTCAGCGTATGGTGTGGCGCGAAAGATTCGTGCCATCACGGTAAATTTTAAGTCACTGGTAGTTAACACATTCCTGGGGGATAAATGAGCGCGGGAAGCCCTAAATTCACCATCAGCCGTGTTGCGGCATTATCACTGGTTTCGCTCTGGCTGGCAGGCTGTACAAGTTCTAACAACGCGCCTGCGCCCGTCAGTTCTGTCGGCGGAAACAGCGGCTCGGGTAACACGTCCAGCGGAATGTTGATCACTCCTCCGCCTAAAATGGGTACCTCTACGGCGCAACAAAATCCGCCAATCCAGCCGGTTCAGCGTCCAATGACGCAGTCGACGCAGATTCAGCCAGTGGAAAAGCCTGTTCAGACCCAGAATGGCCGCATAGTCTATAACCGTCAGTATGGGAACATTCCGAAAGGCAGCTATACCGGTGGCAGCACTTATACAGTGAAACGCGGCGATACGCTGTTCTACATTGCGTGGATCACCGGGAACGATTTCCGTGACCTCGCGCAGCGCAATAACGTCCAGGCCCCGTATGGTCTGGAAGTGGGGCAAACGCTCCAGGTTGGCAACGCGACGGGCACGCCGCTTACGCCTGGCAACACCGTTTCAGCGGCCGATGTGACGGCTCAAAATAACAGCGTTAAGCCTGCACAAAAATCCACCACGGTGGTTGCTTCACAACCTGTAATTACGTATTCTGAGGATTCAGGTGATCAGACTGCTAACAAAATGTTGCCGAATAATAAAGGGACTGCGACTGTTGTCACAGCACCGGTGACGGCACCTGTGGTTAGCTCTACTGAACCGACTGCCAGCAGTATGACCTCCAGTTCGCCTATCTCTGCATGGCGCTGGCCAACTGACGGCAAGGTTATCGAGAACTTCTCTTCCTCTGAGGGGGGAAATAAAGGGATCGATATCGCAGGGAGTAAAGGACAGGCTATCATCGCGACCGCTGACGGGCGCGTTGTGTATGCCGGTAACGCTCTGCGCGGTTACGGTAATCTTATTATCATCAAACATAACGATGATTACCTGAGTGCCTACGCCCATAACGACACAATGCTGGTCCGGGAACAACAAGAAGTTAAGGCGGGGCAAAAAATCGCTACCATGGGTAGCACCGGAACCAGTTCTACACGCTTGCATTTTGAAATTCGTTACAAGGGGAAATCCGTAAACCCGCTGCAGTATTTGCCGCAGCGATAATTTGACGGGGCATGCCAGCCAGGGTGTCTCGTTCAGGGATCACGGGTAGGAGCCACCTTATGAGTCAGAATACGCTGAAAGTTCATGATTTAAATGAAGACGCGGAATTTGATGAGAACGGAGTAGAGGCTTTTGACGAAAAAGCCTTAGTAGAAGAGGAACCCAGTGATAACGATTTGGCTGAAGAAGAGCTGTTATCGCAGGGTGCCACACAGCGTGTACTGGACGCGACTCAGCTTTACCTTGGGGAGATTGGTTACTCCCCACTGCTAACGGCCGAAGAAGAAGTCTATTTCGCACGTCGTGCTTTGCGTGGTGATGTAGCCTCGCGTCGTCGCATGATTGAAAGTAACCTGCGACTGGTCGTGAAAATTGCCCGCCGTTACGGCAATCGTGGTCTGGCTCTGCTGGATCTGATTGAAGAGGGCAACTTAGGTCTCATCCGCGCAGTTGAGAAGTTTGACCCGGAACGCGGGTTCCGTTTCTCAACCTACGCGACCTGGTGGATTCGTCAGACCATCGAACGGGCTATTATGAACCAGACCCGTACGATCCGCCTGCCGATTCACATCGTCAAAGAGTTGAACGTTTATCTGCGCACCGCGCGCGAGTTGTCCCATAAACTGGACCACGAGCCAAGCGCTGAAGAGATTGCCGAGCAACTCGATAAACCGGTTGATGACGTTAGCCGTATGCTGCGTCTCAACGAGCGCATTACCTCCGTTGACACCCCGCTGGGTGGCGACTCCGAAAAAGCGCTGCTGGACATCCTGGCCGATGAAAAAGACAACGGTCCGGAAGATACCACGCAGGACGATGACATGAAGCAGAGCATCGTCAAATGGCTGTTCGAACTGAACGCCAAACAGCGTGAAGTGCTGGCACGTCGTTTCGGTTTACTGGGGTATGAAGCTGCGACACTGGAAGACGTCGGCCGCGAAATTGGCCTGACTCGTGAACGTGTTCGTCAGATTCAGGTTGAAGGTCTGCGCCGCCTGCGTGAAATCCTGCAGGGGCAAGGTCTGAATATCGAAGCGCTGTTCCGCGAATAAGCAACCTTTCGTCAAAAAAGGCCCGTCGTGAGACGGGCCTTTTTCTTTTGCGCTACGGCTTAGCCGTTTCGTGCAGCAGACGCCACACTATCCGATCGCCTTCCTGATTGAGCACCGCGGTTGACCAGCGCACGTTGACGGGCAGGTCCGGCCGGGTTTGCGTCTCCCGGTAGTGGAGCACCGCGCCACGATCCCAGCGCTGGATCGTGGATAATTCGTCAATGACGATCTTCAGTCCTGGACGGCTTCCGCGCTGATTTTCCAGAAAACTGGCAAGACCGATATAGTCGATCTGAACGCCGCCCGGTGGGATCATCATAAAATCCGGGCTGAAGCGGGCGAGCAGGGCGTCGGAATCACCTTCACCTTTGCCTAACCAGTCTTCAAGCGCAATGTGGAGGTCGATAATGTCGTGTTCGAAAGGCGTCATGAATTCTCCTGTCGCAGCTGGGTGAGCACCTGCGTATTGTTAAGACGAAAAATGTACGGTAAAGGCAGCAGGGTCATGCCTGCGGCAAAAATAAACATCCCGTGCCAGGCGGCGAGCGGTGTCAGCCAGGCCTGCGCCAGGCTCAGGGCCTGCGCCAGCAGCAGGGCTCCGGCAAAAAAGCTCAGCTGACGATTAAGATTCCACAGCGCGCTGGCATCCGGCATCTCTTCCCGGCGCGTCGTCAGAAAAGCGCTGCTCTGAGCCGTACTGCTGCACAGGCTTCCCCCCACGCCCATCAGGGTAAACGCAACGGCAGGCAGCAGCGTAGCCGAACTGACGTTAATCAAAAGCAGGATACCCGTCGCCTGCAGCAGGCAGCCGATGACGATCAGCGGTCGGGGGCCGATACGGTTAAAATAGCGTCCCGTTGCCGTGATGGCGATAAACGATGCCACGGACCACGGCAGCATGAGCATCCCCGTTGCGGCTGGGCTCATGTTCGCCACTTGCTGAAGATAAAACATGCCCGTGACGTTCACCCCAATAAACATGCCGGGTACGCAGATATAGACAAGCATGGAAAAACGCAAAAGCGGGTCCGCGAGTAACGGCAGGTTTAGCAGTCTGGCCGCTTTCATCGCGGGCATTTCGTGTTTAAGCCACAGGCAGGCCAAAACAAAGGTCACGACAGCGACCGGTAGCGTGGCGAAAAATATCCATCGCCAGCTTAGCGTCTGCACCAGCAGGCCTCCGATAGCAGGGGAGCAGGCCGGGGCAAGCAATGCCACCAGCATCACCGCCGAGGAGAGTCGGGCACGCTCGTGAGGCTTAAACTGTTGCCAGGTCAGCGCCTGTCCGACGGGGATCAGTAAACCTCCACCCACGCCCTGGAGTACTCGCCAGGCGATCAGACTTTCAAGCGTTGCAGACAGGCCCGCCGCTGCGGAGGCTGCGCTGAACAGAAAAAGCGAGAGCAGGATGACGCGCTTTGGTCCGATGCGGCGCGTGAGCACGCTGCTGAACGGGATCACCAGCGTCAGGCCGGCAATGTACCCGTTACTGACCCAGGCAAGGGCTGAAGGCGTGGTGTTAAAGGCGTGAGCCATTGCCGGGAAGGCGACGCTGGCAATAAACATATTGATCAAATCAAGAAAAAAGCCCAGCAGATAAACAACGGCGACTTTGCTGCGATACGTCATGGTGGATCCTCCGGTGAGGTGGCGTATCGTATCGATCCGGGAAGCACGGATAAACCTGACAAAGCGCGATATACTGTCAAAAAAGTTTTGACAGTAAAGGGCGTGATGATGATTAATCTGCAGCGGGCTCAGATGTTTGTCGCGGTGGCCGACACCGGCAGTTTCACTGCTGCAGCCGAGGCAATGGGGCTGACAAAAGCCGTGGTCAGCTTCAATATTCGCCAGCTTGAAGATGAGCTGGGCGTTACGCTGCTGCTGCGCTCCACCCGCGGCCTGACGTTAACCGAGGCGGGCGCGCTCTTTCATCAGCGCAGCGTGGCGCTTCTGAAGGATGCGGAACGGCTGCAGGATGATGTCCGCGCGAATCATGCGGGGCTCACTGGCGAACTGCGGATCACGACTACGCCCGAGTATGGCTCACAGGTGGTGGTGCCGCTGCTGGCCAGGTTTAGCCAGCAGCACCCGGATCTTCGCGTGCGGCACGTTTCGTCGTCCCTGCACGCTGACCTTATATCGGAGCGCTTTGACGTAGCCATCCGTCTGGGAACGCTTGCCGATTCGCGCAACCACGCCGCGCTGATTGTGCACTTCTCCATTCTCCCCGTCGCGGCGCCCGGGTGGCTCGTTAACCATCCGATCGAAACGCTTGCGCACCTTGCCAACGCCGACTGGATTATTCACGAGCGTCTGGCCTCGCCGCTGCGCTGGCAGGTGAAGGATTCCAGCGGTGCGCCTGAAACGCTGGAGATAAAAAAAGCGCCGCGTCTGTTTGCCGACAGCGCTCAGGCCCTTATGGCCTTTGCACTTGCTGGCGGAGGTGTGGCGTTACTGCCGGAATGGCTGGCGCGCGATGCGCTTGATGCGGGAAAACTGGTCCCGGTTTTACCGGAATATACCTTTGCGCAGCAGGGCATCTATGCGGTTTATCCCGATGCCCGCCACGTGTCAGCGAAAGTGCGCACCTTTATCGATTTTATGCGCGCCAGCGTGAATTAATCGTGCATCATCTTTTTGATGAGCGCGGAGAACTGCTCCCGCTCGGCCTTGTTAAGACGTCCTAAAAACGCCTCATCCACCTCGTTGCCAACCGGTTTACAGCCAGCAAGCAGGGCTTCACCTTCTGGCGTCAGGAAGACAAACCGGCGGCGCTTATCGGCCGGATCGTGCTCGCGTTTGACCAGCCCGCGCGCCTCCATGCGGCTGAGCATCTCCGCCAGGGTCGCTTTCGTGCTGACCGCCACTTCGGTTAACGCCACCTGTTCAATACCCGGATGCTCGGCAATAGAGCGCATCACCGCATACTGTGGCTTGGTCAGTTCCGGTAAGGCATGTTGCCACTGCGCGGTATGCTGTTGAAAAAGCTGACGTAACAGGTGGAACGCCTCTTGTCTTAGTTCCATGAACTCTCCGACGGAAAAAATCTCTCCCCTATGATAGCCGCTATTGCTCTCAATTTTAACGCGGCATCTTTTAGCCATTCGTGTGATCGTATGCGAACGATCTTGCCAGGAAAACGATCCTGGAGTAGCTTATTTATAATGTTCGTGTACGAACAAATAATTGAGGTGATGAATGAGATTGATAGTAGGAATGACGGGGGCAACGGGCGCACCGCTGGGCGTGGCGCTGCTGCAGGCGCTGCGGGAAATGCCGGAGGTGGAGACGCATCTGGTGATGTCTAAGTGGGCAAAAACCACCATCGAGCTGGAAACGCCCTACACCGCGCAGGACGTTGCTGCTTTGGCTGACGTTGTCCACAGTCCGGCTGACCAGGCCGCCACCATCTCCTCTGGCTCGTTTCGCACCGACGGCATGATCGTCATTCCCTGCAGCATGAAAACGCTGGCGGGTATCCGCGCGGGCTACGCCGAAGGGCTGGTGGGACGTGCGGCGGACGTGGTGCTGAAAGAGGGGCGCAAGCTGGTATTGGTTCCTCGTGAAACGCCGCTCAGCACCATTCATCTTGAGAACATGCTTGCTCTTTCCCGCATGGGCGTGGCGATGGTGCCGCCCATGCCTGCGTATTACAACCACCCGCAAACCGCCGATGACATTACCCAGCACATCGTGACCCGCGTGCTCGACCAGTTCGGTCTGGAGCATAAAAAGGCGCGCCGCTGGAACGGGCTGCGGGAGGCGAAACATTTTGCACAGGAGAATAAAGATGGCATTTGATGATTTGAGAAGCTTCCTGCAGGCGCTCGATGAGCAAGGGCAACTGCTGAAAATTGAGGAAGAGGTTAACGCCGAGCCCGATCTGGCGGCGGCAGCCAACGCGACCGGCCGCATTGGCGACGGCGCGCCTGCGCTGTGGTTCGATAACATTCGTGGCTTTACCGATGCCCGCGTGGTGATGAACACCATCGGCTCCTGGCAGAACCACGCCATTTCGATGGGGCTGCCTGCGAACACCCCGGTAAAAAAACAGATCGACGAGTTCATCCGCCGCTGGGATAAATTTCCCGTCACGCCGGAGCGCCGCGCCAACCCGGCCTGGGCGCAGAATACGGTGGACGGTGAAGACATTAACCTGTTCGATATCCTGCCGCTGTTTCGCCTGAACGACGGTGACGGCGGTTTTTATCTCGATAAAGCGTGCGTTGTCTCGCGCGATCCGCTCGACCCGGACCACTTCGGCAAGCAGAACGTCGGGATCTACCGTATGGAAGTGAAGGGCAAGCGCAAGCTCGGCCTCCAGCCGGTACCGATGCACGATATCGCTCTGCATCTGCACAAAGCGGAGGAGCGCGGCGAAGATCTGCCGATTGCTATTACCCTCGGCAACGATCCAATCATTACGCTGATGGGCGCGACGCCGCTGAAATACGATCAGTCAGAGTATGAAATGGCCGGCGCGCTGCGTGAAAGCCCATACCCGATTGCCACCGCGCCGCTGACCGGCTTCGATGTGCCATGGGGTTCTGAAGTGATCCTGGAAGGGGTGATTGAAGGCCGCAAGCGTGAAATCGAGGGGCCGTTCGGCGAGTTTACCGGGCACTACTCCGGTGGTCGTAACATGACGGTTGTGCGTATCGACAAAGTTTCTTACCGCACCAAACCTATTTTCGAATCCCTTTATCTCGGCATGCCCTGGACCGAGATTGATTATCTGATGGGGCCGGCCACCTGCGTGCCGCTCTACCAGCAGCTTAAAGCGGAGTTTCCGGAAGTGCAGGCGGTGAACGCGATGTACACCCACGGTCTGCTGGCGATTATCTCCACTAAAAAACGCTACGGCGGTTTTGCCCGCGCGGTCGGTTTACGCGCCATGACCACGCCGCACGGCCTCGGCTACGTGAAGATGGTAATTATGGTGGATGAGGATGTCGATCCGTTCAACCTTCCGCAGGTGATGTGGGCGCTGTCGTCGAAAGTGAACCCGGCAGGCGATCTGGTGCAACTGCCGAACATGTCGGTCCTTGAACTCGATCCCGGTTCCAGCCCGGCGGGCATTACCGACAAACTGATTATCGATGCCACCACGCCTGTCGCGCCGGACACCCGGGGCCACTACAGCCAGCCGGTACAGGATCTGCCTGAAACCAAAGCCTGGGCTGAAAAACTGACCGCGATGCTGGCAGCACGTCAATAAGGAGGAAAAGATGATTTGTCCACGTTGTGCCGATGAGCATATTGAAGTGATGGCGACGTCGCCGGTAAAAGGGGTCTGGACCGTTTATCAGTGCCAGCATTGTTTGTATACCTGGCGCGATACCGAACCGCTGCGCCGCACCAGCCGCGAGCACTATCCGGAAGCGTTCCGCATGACGCAGAAGGATATTGATGAGGCGCCGCAGGTGCCGACAATCCCGCCGCTGCTGTAAAAAAAAGCCCGATGGCGCTACGCTTACCGGGCGATAATATTGTGCGGTCTTTTGCCCGGTGGCGCTGCGCTTACCGGGCCTACGGTTTTGTAGGTCGGGTAAGACGAAGCCGCCACCCGACAAAACAGACCGCAGAAAACTAAACCAGACTCTTCAACCTGTAAATCCACTCCAGCGCCTGACGCGGCGTCAGTGAATCCGGGTCGAGGTTCTCCAGCGCTTCCACCGCAGGCGACGTCTCTTCTGCAGGCATCAGCAGCGACATCTGGGTGCCATCAATCTGCGTCGCCGCCGCATTCGGTGACAGGCTTTCCAGTTCACGCAGTTTCTGACGCGCGCGCTTGATCACGTCCTTCGGTACGCCTGCCAGCGCCGCGACGGCCAGGCCATAGCTCTTGCTCGCCGCGCCATCCTGCACCGTATGCATGAAGGCAATGGTATCGCCGTGCTCCAGCGCATCCAGATGAACGTTCGCAACACCTTCCATTTTCTCCGGCAGCTGCGTGAGTTCGAAATAATGGGTGGCAAAAAGCGTCATGGCCTTGATTTTATTCGCAAGGCTTTCCGCACAGGCCCATGCCAGGGACAGACCATCATAGGTTGACGTTCCGCGTCCGACTTCGTCCATCAGCACCAGGCTGTGCTCCGTCGCGTTATGCAGAATGTTTGCCGTTTCGGTCATCTCGACCATGAAGGTTGAGCGTCCGCTCGCCAGATCGTCCGCAGCCCCGACGCGGGTAAAGATGCGGTCGATGGGGCCAATCTCCACGTTTTGCGCCGGGACGTAGCTGCCAATATACGCGAGCAGCGCAATAAGCGCCGTCTGACGCATATAGGTACTCTTACCGCCCATGTTCGGACCGGTAATGATCAACATTCTTCTCTGCGGTGACAGGCTCAGCGGGTTGGCGATGAACGGTTCGTTGAGCACCTGCTCTACCACAGGGTGACGGCCTTCAGTGATGCGAATGCCGGGCTTATCGGTAAAGGTCGGGCAGGTGTAGTTCAGCGTTTCAGCGCGTTCTGCCAGATTGACCAGCACGTCCAGCTCCGCCAGCGCGCTGGCGCTCTGCTGCAGGTCGCCCAGGTGCGGCATCAGCATGTCGAATAGCTCGTCATAAAGCTGTTTTTCCAGCGCCAGCGCCTTGCCTTTCGAGGTGAGGACTTTGTCTTCGTACTCTTTCAGTTCAGGAATGATGTAGCGTTCGGCGTTTTTCAACGTCTGGCGACGCACGTAGTGAATCGGCGCCAGGTGGCTCTGCCCGCGGCTAATTTGAATGTAGTAACCGTGTACCGCGTTATACCCCACTTTCAGGGTGTCGAGCCCAAGACGCTCGCGCTCGCGGATTTCCAGCTTATCGAGGTAGTCCGTCGCACCATCGGCCAGCGCGCGCCATTCGTCCAGCTCCTCGTTGTAGCCCGGGGCAATCACGCCGCCATCACGCACCAGAACCGGAGGCGCATCGATAATGGCACGCTCCAGCAGTTCGCGAAGCTCGGTAAATTCGCCCATGGTTTCGCGGAGTTTCTGTACCGGCGCGCTGTCAACGTCACTCAGCTGCGCACGCAGTTCCGGCAACTGCTGGAAAGCATGACGCATCCGCGCGAGGTCGCGTGGTCGCGCTGTTCGAAGTGCCAGACGCGCAAGGATACGCTCCAGATCGCCCACCTGGCGCAGGACCGGCTGCAGCTCGGTATAGCGATCCTGCAGCGCGGCAATCGTCTGCTGACGGCAAACCAGCGTCTCGGTATTGCGGATCGGCATATGCAGCCAGCGTTTCAGCATGCGGCTGCCCATTGGCGTAACCGTACTGTCGAGGACCGACGCGAGCGTATTTTCTACGCCACCCGCCAGGTTCTGCGTGATCTCCAGGTTACGGCGCGTGGCGGCATCCATGATGATGCTGTCCTGCTGGCGCTCCATGGTGATAGAGCGGATATGCGGCAGGGCGGTGCGCTGGGTATCTTTCACGTACTGCAGGAGGCAACCTGCCGCACACAGCCCGCGCGGGGCATTTTCAACGCCAAAGCCAATCAGATCGCGGGTGCCAAACTGCAGATTCAGCTGCTGGCGCGCGGTATCAATTTCGAATTCCCACAGCGGACGACGGCGCAACCCGCGACGACCTTCAATCAGCGACATTTCGGCGAAATCTTCGGCATAGAGCAATTCTGCAGGGTTGGTGCGCTGCAGTTCGGCAGCCATCGTTTCACGGTCAGCCGGTTCACTCAGACGAAAACGTCCGGAGCTGATATCCAGCGTCGCGTAGCCAAACCCTTTACCGTCCTGCCACAGCGCTGCCAGAAGGTTATCCTGGCGCTCCTGTAACAGGGCTTCATCACTGATGGTGCCAGGCGTGACGATGCGCACGACTTTGCGTTCCACCGGGCCTTTTGAGGTCGCCGGATCGCCGATCTGTTCGCAGATGGCAACGGACTCGCCCTGATTCACCAGCTTCGCCAGGTAGTTTTCTACCGCGTGGTGCGGGATACCTGCCATAGGAATGGGCTCGCCTGCCGATGCGCCACGTTTGGTTAGCGAGATGTCGAGCAGCTGCGATGCACGCTTAGCATCGTCATAAAACAGCTCGTAAAAATCGCCCATACGGTAAAACAGCAGGATTTCCGGATGATGTGCTTTCAGCTTCAGATACTGCTGCATCATCGGCGTATGTGCGTCGAAATTATCGATTGTGCTCATGGAGTTATGATGTCCATTTCTTTGAAAATAAACCGTTTTGATGGGCTCAATGGCCGTTTGTTCCTTCTATTGTCGCATGAAAAAAAGGTCCGGCGCAGAAAAATGTCGTGGCTTTACGAGGCATCTTCCGACATTAATTCGATGACAATTTTTCCATGCTCCACGCCCACCCTGACTCGGGAATGGGTTGTAAATCCCGCTTTTTCAAGCCAGTCACCTTTTAAGCTCAGCGCCGCATGCACGCTGTAGCGCTTCGGTATCTTGGTATTGCGGTCTTCATGGCGCTTTCTAAAATATCCCACTTTTAAATGGCGATAGGGTTTGCCGATCGCGAGCTCTTGCATAGGGTCTCCAGACAACACGGACAAAGGTCATTTCTGATGCCTGTATAAAATACCAGTGATTGCTAGCCGGTGCAGGGCTAAAACTGGAATCAGGCTTCAGGAAACGAAATGCAACCGCTGAAATCCAGTGTTGAAAGGTGTATTATTGATGCACTTTATTATTCGGTAATCCGCTATGTCCGGTAAACGCATCTCACGAGAAAAAGAGACCATCGCGAAAATGATCGCGCTGTATGAAAAGCATTGCCCGCAGGCATCTCAGGAGGAAGGGCACTATCAGGCGCTCAATGCGTATGCCGATAAGCGCCTGGATAAATGCGTTTTCGGTGAGGAAAAGCCTGCCTGCAAGCAGTGCCCCGTACACTGCTACCAGCCTGCCAGACGTGAGGAGATGAAGCAGCTTATGCGCTGGGCAGGCCCGCGTATGTTATGGCGTCATCCCATCCTGACCGTTCGCCATCTGATGGATGACCGTCGTCCAGTGCCGGAACTGCCGGAAAAGTATCGTCCGAAAAAGTGACCGGTTCAGCTTCTGAGCGGGCGGCAAATCACGTTAAGGGCCAGCGCGCTGCAGAGCGGGAAGAGGGCCAGCAGCAGCCAGGGGAGCATCGCCTGCGTTGAGGGCACCAGCGCGCGATCCAGCAGGCTGCCAAACAGCAAATTGCCGGCCAGTACCGCAATGCCTCCGGCGGTGGCGAGTGCGCCGTAGTGCGCCCCCAGCGTGGACTCCTCGGCAAACCGGGGAATCAGGTCCTTAGCCGAGGGTACCAGCAGCATCTGTCCCAGCGTCAACAGCGTCACGAAACAGACCGACGGCAGCAGGCGCAGCCAGCCCTCTGGCGGTTCTGTCGCCGCAAACATCGCCACGCTCGCAAAGGCGGCGGAGAGCAGCAAAAAGCCCACCGGCAGAATTCTCACCGCCCCCACGCGTCGGGCGAAGCGGGCCAGCGGAAGCTGCAAAGTGATGATCAGCACCGAGGCCAGCATAAACAGCGGGCCAAGATCTTTCTCGTTACCACCGGAGCGCTGGAGCTCTACCGGCAGCGCCAGATAGAGCTGGTTATAGCTTAACAGCCACGAGCTGTAGGCAATGATAAAGGCGACAAAGCGCGGCTGGCGGAACGTCGTCCACCAGGGCTGTATGTTTAGGGTCTGTGAAAGGCGGGGGGAAGCCGGAAGACAGAAGTGCAGCACCAGTAAGGCAATAATGAAAACCCCTGCACCCGCCAGCGCCACCTGGCGGAAGCCAAGCCCCGTCAGCAGGGCACCGGCAACCGGGCCCAGCACCGCACCGAGTTCACCGCAGACGGCAAAGAGGGCAAACCACTCCGCCCGGCTACGCTTGCCTCTCGCCTCGCTTTGCGTGCCTGCTTTTGCCAGCAGTGCCTCAATCGAGGGGGAGAACAATGCGCCGCCAATACCGGTCAGGCACGCCCCAAGAATGATGGGCCAGAGTGCGTGCCCGAACGCCAGCAGCAGATAGCCCGCGACGCGAATAATGCACCCGCTCAGGATAACGATTTTCGCGCCAAACCGGTCCGAGAGCGCGCCGCCGACGATAAACATCCCCTGCTGAGAGAACGTGCGCAGGCCGAGGATCAGCCCGATCAGCCCGCCGGAGAGCAGCATATCGTCGCGCAGGAATATCGCCAGGAAGGGGACAACGGCGTAAAAGCCGATGTTAAAAACAAACTGGCTACCCAGTAAAACGGGCGGCCAGAGCGTGGTGGCAGGGCGAAGGGGCATCGTTGGTCACTCGCCCCTAAACGATAAAGTGAATGTGTTTTTTGCCATGGAACGGCGAGATCTCGATTTTGGTTTTGACCCGGAAGACGTCCCAGAGCAACGACTCGGACAGGATGTCCTGCGGTGTCCCCGTCGCCACAATTTGGCCTTTCTGCATCACAATCAGCGAGTCGCAGAACATCGAGGCGTGGTTGAGATCGTGGATAGCGACAATGCTGGTGACCGGTAATTCGCTGATCAACTGCATCAGCTGCATCTGATGATGAATGTCCAGGTGGTTTGTTGGTTCATCCAGCAGGATTTCCGTCGGGGTCTGGGCCAGCGCGCGGGCAATGTGGACGCGCTGGCGCTCACCGCCGGAGAGGCTCAGCCACCCCTGGTTGCTTTTATCCAGCATATCCACGCGCTGCAGAGCGGCGGTGACGGTTTCGTCATCGTGCGTGCTCCAGTTGGAAAAGGCGGAGTGGTGCGGAATCCGCCCGAGTTTGACCACGTCGCGCACGCGCATGTTGGCGTCAGTCATGCCGTGCTGCTCCACGAAGGCGACCCGGCGGGCCAGCTGCTTTTTGGCAATACGAGAGATGTCCTGGCCGTCCAGCGTCACACAGCCCGCATCCGGGCGACGCAGCCCCGCGAGGATACGTAAAAGAGACGATTTACCGCAGCCGTTAGGGCCAAGCAGTCCTACCGTTTCGCCCCGGGAAACCTTCAGCGACACGTCATTAACGATGACTTTTTTGCCGACCTTCCAGGTAATATTTTCAGCGCAGATGCTCATCACTTATTCCTTGAGCGGTAGATAATCACGGCAAAGAACGGAACGCCAACCAGCGCGGTGACCACGCCGACGGGCAGGCTTTGCGGCGCAATCAGCATGCGCGAGGCGATATCGGCCAGCACCATCAGGATTGCGCCTGCCAGCGCGCTGGCAATCAGCAGCGTGCGGTGCAGCGGCCCGAACAGGAAACGCATGACGTGCGGCACCACCAGCCCGACAAAGCCGATTGAGCCCGCCATGCTGACGATGGTCGCGGTAATCAGCGCGGTAGTGGTAAAAAGTGCCAGGCGCACCCAGGGGACAGCAATGCCCAACGATGCCGCGGCGTCATCACCGAACGTAAAGGCATCCAGCGCCCGGGAATAGTAGAGGCAAATGGCTAACCCAATCAGCACCACGACCAGTGCCAGCTGGAATTCAGGCCAGCGTACGCCGCTGAAGCTGCCCAGCAGCCAGAACATTACGTCGCGCGCCTGCTGGGCACTGGCGGAGGTGCTAATGGTGTAGGCGGTAATAGCGTTAAAAAGCTGCGAGGCGGCGACGCCTGCCAGAATCGTACGTTCATTCCCGCCGCGCGCCCCGTTCGTCAGAAACGCGACAAACGCAAACGCGGCGAACGCCCCGGCAAAGGCCCCGGCAGAGAGCGACACCGCACCGGTGCCGATCCCCAATACGACGACAGAGACCGCCCCGGTCGATGCGCCCGCGGACACGCCGAGCACGTAGGGTTCCGCCAGCGCGTTCTTCAGCAGGCTCTGCAATACGGCCCCGCAGATGGCCAGCCCCGCGCCGCAGCAGGCCGCCACCAGCGCGCGGCTCAGGCGAAAGTCCCAGATCACGCTCTCATAGATGCGAGTGAGCGGAACCTCGGTGAGCCCCATTTTATTGCTGATGGCGTAAAACACGTTATCCAGCGGGATGGACAACTCGCCGACGCTGACGCTCAGCGCGATCGCCAGAAATAACAGGACCAGAGCGAGCAAACCCGAGGTCGTCAGAACCAGGCTCTGCCGGGCCTGAAGAACGGCGGTTGTCATCAGTTCAGCCCCAGCTTTCTGAGCTGTTCGCCGACCTGCTCAGCCCCGTAAATCGTGCGGATCGTCGGGTTCATCGCCTGGCCGTCCATCACCACGATATGGCCTTTTTTCACCGCGTCCAACTGGCTGACCGCCGGATCGCTCTTCAGGAATTTGATTTTTTCTTCCGCGTTATCCAGCGCCCAGCGGTTGCGGTCAAGGCTGGACACCACGATGACATCCGGATTGGCGGCAATAATGCTTTCCCAACCCACGGTTGGCCATTCGGTCTCGGACGTAATGGCGTTATGGCCGCCCATCAGGCTGGCGATAAACCCGGAGGGACTATTTTTACCGCCGACGTAGGCGTCCGCAGAAGGGGATGAACTGGAGAACCAGAAGACAAACGAAAGGTCTTTTTTATTCTTGCCGAATTCCTGGCGCAGGTCAGCCTCACGTTTTTTGAAATCGGCAATCACGGCCTGACCGCGGTCTTCAACGTTAAAGATTTTGGCGAAATCCTCAATCTCTTTGTAGAGATACGTCATATCCCAAAGCTTCTGGCGGCTGCCGTACATATCGCCGGTGGCTTTTTTGGTCGCACACATGCCCGGTGACACGTAGCTGTTCACGCCCAGAGTCATCAGATCGTCGCGTTTTGCGACCTTGCTTTCCGGCCCCAGCAGCAGCGGTGACTGCGCGGGGACAAAGTCGGGATTTTGCGCAAGCACGGATTCAAGGGTAGGGATTTCGACCGTCAGGGTTTTGATTTTTGCGTTCTGTTCCGCCAGCTGCGGCAGCACTTTCGTCGGCCAGAAGGCGCTGGCCTTCACCTTATCTTCCAGCCCCAGCAGGAGCAGAATTTCGACGGTATTCTGACCCAGAGCCACGACGCGTTCCGGCGCTTTGGTGAATGTCTCTTTATAGCCACAGTTTTCAATGGTCAGAGGATATGTGGTTGCCAGAGCAGAACTGACCGACGCAACCGCCAGGCCTAACGCGCAGATGACCTTCTTCATGAAACGCTACCCTTGATTAATATTATTATTGATGCAAATGAAACTCATTATTAAGGCGGAATTTTATACAGAGGAAACGATTTTGTGTCAATGAGGGACAATTGCGCAGGGTAACGAAAGGCGGTGCCAGAAAAACACCGCCGGATTGGGGGCTTAAACCAGGCTCTCTTTATCAATACCGAGACGCTTCATGCGTGACAGCAGGGTGGTGCGTTTTAACCCCAGACGCTGGGCGGCACCTTTTGGCCCGGCGACCACGCCGTTGGTCTCTTTCAGCACGCGCATAATGAGCTGATATTCATCTTCTCCCTCTTTCGCTGTCTCGGCGGCGGGCGCGGTTACGTCAGGAAGCGTAACTTCAGGCAGGGAGAGTTGCAGCACGTTTCCGCGCGTCAGCAGCACCGCGCGTTCGATGACGTTTTCCAGCTCGCGCACGTTGCCGGGCCATTCCATCGATGAAAGGGTACGCAACGTCTCGGCAGGAATACTGTCGATGTTTCGCCCCATACGGCGCGCGATCTTCGCGGTAAAGGCTTTAACCAGCAGGGGGATATCTTCCGGGCGCTCGCGCAGCGGCGGCAGGAAGATCGGGAAGACGTTCAGGCGATAGTAAAGGTCGCTGCGAAACTCGCGGTCGGCGACCATTTTTTTCAGGTCCCGGTTGGTGGCCGCAATCAGCCGCACGTCGGTCTGGATAAGTTTGTTGCTGCCAAGGCGCTCAAACTCCTGCTCCTGCAGGACGCGCAGCAGTTTCGGCTGTAGCTCCAGCGGCATATCGCCCACTTCGTCGAGGAACAGCGAGCTTTTGTCCGCCAGCTCAAAACGGCCCAGCCGCTGGCTGCTGGCTCCGGTGAATGCACCGCGCTCGTGGCCGAACAGATCGCTTTCCAGCAGTCCCGCAGGCATCGCGGCGCAGTTCATCTTCACCATCCGGCGGCTGTTGCGGTTGCTCAGGTTATGGATAGCGCGGGCAATCAGCTCTTTACCCGTACCGGTTTCGCCCAGAATCAGCACCGTGCTGTCGCTTTGCGCCACCATCTCAACCTGCTTAAGCACGCTGTACATGGCGTCGCTGCGCCCGATGATTTCACCAAACTCGCTGTCCACGTTGTTGAGCTGTTCGGTCAGGGCCAGGTTCTCATCCACCAGCCGCTCTTTCAGGCGATGAATTTCCTGATAGGCGAGGGCGTTATCGAGCGCGATGGAAATACGCTCGGCAATCTGGCGCAGCAGCTTCAGGTTGGCGGTGGTAAACACGCCTTCCTCGCACTGCGCCAGCTTCAGCACGCCCAGCATGGTGTTACCGGACATCAGCGGCAGCAGGCACAGGGTCTGAATTTTATTGCCCCAGGTGTTAAACAGCATCCGCTCGTACGGCGCGACCGGGTCCTGCTCGTTCAGGTTGAGCAGGAGGATCTCTTTGCTCTTGAAGACCCGCTCGGAAAGGGTGCCCGCTTCGTCTACCTCGCTCTGCTCGTGCGCCGGGTTGGCTTCATCGAGATAGTGCGTGGAGTAGATGTTCAGCTTGCCCTTGCGATGCCCGCGCAGCGCAATGCTGATGGCGTCTATTTTGAAATAGTGGTGGATCTCTTTCGAAACTTCGCTGACCAGCTCGTCCATGTCGAGCCGCGACAGCACGGCGTTGGTGATGGCGACCAGAATGCGGAAGTTGTCGCGCTCGCGGCTCAGCAGGTCGTAATCGACGTTATTGGTGACGCGGCTTTGGATCTGCTCCGCGACGACGGCCACAATCTGGGTAAAGGTGTGCAGGCGCTCGTATTCCGCCTCGCTCCAGGGCTGGTCGGTCGTGCGGATAAACTCGCAGCCGCCAAAAATCTGGCCCTCTGCCGCCAGCGGCAGCATGCAGTAATGCCCGAAAGGCTGATAGAGGTCGCTCTCCGCCAGCTTCGGCCACGCCTGGCGGAACTCCGCAAAGTTGCAGTGCAGCACTTCAGGCCGGGAGAGTATGCGGCGCACCGGGCCATGCGCCAGATACGTTTCGTCTTCGTATTCAAACGTTTTGCCATTATCACGCGTCGAGTAGTAGCTCGCGCGCTGCGTTCCGCTATGCCAGAGCACAATCGCGGCGCTGTCCGCCAGCGCCGATTGCCTGACCAGCCGCGTCAGGGCATCGCTCAGCGCACCGAGATCGGGCTGCTGTAAAAGTGTGCGCGTGATGTCAAACAGGCCCTGCTGTCCAAGATCGCTCATCGGTGTATACGGCATATTGCTTTCCAATAGAAACTGGCAAAAAAAGAGACATTCAGTGCTGACCGCTTTTGGCGCGGTTCTAGCAAATACGGGGTAAGGGTTCCGCGTGCGGCAGGTCAAGCGTCCGCTTCACGCCATAAAGTCCGGTCAGGCGCACCCCTTTGCGCTCAACCACTTCACCAATCATCGCCGCCTCTTTTCCTGACGGATGAGCCCGCAGCTGTTCAAGAACGGCTTCCGCGGCCGAGCGTTCAACGCCAATCACCAGTTTGCCTTCGTTGGCAAAGTTGAGCGGGTCCAGCCCCAGCAGTTCGCAAAGCCCACGAACGGCGGGCTTAACGGGCAGGCTGCGCTCGGTGAGTTCAATCCCGCATCCGCAGCTTGCCGCAAACTCATGGACCACGGCGTTGACACCGCCTCGCGTGGCATCCCGCAGGGCCTTCACGCCGGGAATACCGCGCAGCGTCTGAATCAGCGGGGTGAGTACCGCGCAGTCGCTGCGCAGTTCGCCGTCCAGCCCCAGGCCCTCGCGCAGGTTCAGGATGGTCGCCCCGTGGCAGCCCAGCGTGCCGGTCACGATCAGCCCGTCGCCCACGCTGAGGCGCTGTGCGCCCCAGTGAATATCGGCGGGGATCGCGCCCATGCCGGCGGTGTTGATAAACAGCTTGTCGGCCGCGCCGCGCTGCACCACTTTGGTATCGCCGGTGACGATAGCTATCCCGGCCTCGCGTGCGGTCTGCGCCATGCTGTTGACCACTGTCGTGAGCGTCTCCATCGGCAATCCCTCTTCGAGGATAAACCCGCAGGAGAGGTAGCGCGGAACGGCACCGCTGACCGCCACGTCGTTGGCCGTGCCGCAGACGGCGAGCTTGCCGATATCGCCGCCGGGGAAGAACAGCGGGTCAATCACGTAGCTGTCGGTGGAGAAGGCCAGCCTGTCGCCCTGCGCGGTGAGGGTGGCGAGGTCAATGCGCGCCTGGTCTTCCTGTTCGGCGAGCCAGGGGTTGTTGAAGGCTTCCATAAACAGCCGGTTAATCAGCTGCTGCATCGCCTGTCCGCCGCTGCCGTGCGCCATTTCAACCGTATTCATGCTTCACTCTCCTGGTTGCGATACTGATACCACGCGGCACACGCCCCTTCGGAGGAGACCATCAGCGCGCCAAACGCCGTTTGCGGGTTACAGGTATTGCCAAATAACGGGCATTGATGCGGTTTGCATTTACCGGTGAGGACTTCGCCGCAGCGGGCCCGGGGATCGTCGCAAACCTGCTGCGGCTGCGGGCGGAAATGCGCTTCGGCGTCGAACGCGCGATAGGCTGACGTCAGGCGCACGCCGGATTCAGCAATCAGCCCCAGGCCGCGCCACTCGCTGTCGCCCTCAACGCTGAACACGTCGGCGATCGCCTGCTGCGCTCGTTCATTACCCGCATCGGGCACCACGCGGCGATACTGATTTTCCACCGCGCTCAGGGCCGCTATTTTCTGCTCAACCAGCATGGTCACACCTTGCAGTAGATCAAGTGGTTCGAAACCAGCGACCACTAACGGACGATTGTACTGTTCAGCGATAAAACCGTAGGCGTCTGTGCCAATCACCATGCTGACATGCCCCGGTGCCAGAAATGCGTCAATGCCGTTTCCCGGCTCTTCCAGCAGGCTGCGCAGCGTGGGAATGAGCGTAATGTGCTGGCAGAACAAGAAAAAATTCTCGACGCCGCGCGCTTTCGCCTGCTGCAGCGTGATGGCGGTGGCGGGCATGGTGGTTTCAAACCCCAGACCAAAAAATACCACCTCACGGTTGGGGTTACGCTCTGCCAGCATCAGGGCATCCATCGGCGAATAGACGATCCGGATGTCTGCGCCGCGCGCTTTCGCCTGCAGCAGCGAACCATTTTTCCCCGGCACGCGCATCGCGTCGCCAAAGGTGCAGAAAATGACGTCGGGCTGGCTGGCAATTTCAATACAGCTGTCGATGCGCCCCATCGGCAGCACGCAGACCGGGCAGCCGGGGCCGTGGATAAACTCAATGTTTTCCGGCAACAGCTGGTCGAGGCCAAATTTGAAGATGGCGTGCGTGTGCCCGCCGCACACCTCCATGATCCGCAGCGGCCTTTCTTTCGTGTAGTCCAGCCGCGCTGCGCGCGTTTTCAGGTGGCCAATAAGCTGCAGCACCTGCTCCGGCGCGCGGTATTCATCAACGTAACGCATGATTACCGCTCCTCGCCGTACAGCAGCGCGCCCACGTCAGGCTCCACGTCGAACATATTTTGCAGGGCGTCGAGCGTGTCGCGGGCTTCCGCTTCGTTAATCACGCTCATGGCGAACCCCACGTGGACCAGCACCCACTGTCCGAGACGCGAAGCGCCGCTTTCATCGGTGCTGCCCACCAGCGTCAGGTCGACGTCGCGCAGGATGCCGCAAACCTCGACTTTGGCCTGATTACCGTCGATGGCGTGAATTTGTCCCGGTACGCCTATGCACATCGTTCGCTCTCCAGCCAGTGTAGCCAGCCGTCCATGCCGTCGCCGCGCGTGGCGGAGACCAGCAGGATCTCAATCTCCGGGTTCACCTCGCGGGCATACGCCACGCACTTATCCACGTCGAAATTCAGGTACGGCAGCAGGTCGACTTTGTTCAGCAGCATGATGGACGCGGCGGCAAACATGTGCGGGTACTTCAGCGGCTTGTCTTCGCCTTCGGTCACCGAAAGCACCGCCACCTTGTGTCGTTCGCCGAGGTCGAAGCTCGCCGGGCAGACGAGGTTGCCGACGTTTTCAATAAACAGGATGCCGTTATCCGCCAGCGGCAGGCGCGGGGCAGCGTCGGCAATCATCTGCGCATCCAGGTGGCAGCCTTTACCGGTGTTGACCTGAATCGCCGGGGTGCCGGTTTCGCGAATGCGAGCCGCATCGTTAACGGTTTGCTGGTCGCCTTCGATCACCGCGCAGGAGACACGCCCGTTCAGGCGCTTGAGCGTTTCGGTCAGTAGCGTGGTTTTGCCGGATCCGGGGCTGGAGACAAGGTTCAGCGCCAGCTGTTTGCGGGTGGCAAAGCGGGCGCGGTTGCGGGCGGCGATCTGGTTATTCTTGTCCAGCACGTTGATTTCCACCTCCAGCATCTGGCGCTGGCTGATGCCCGGCGCGTGGGTGCCCGCTTCGCCGTGGCCGTAATGCAGGTCGCCCGCATCGGAGCGTTGCGGCGCAAAGGTAATGCCGGTCAGGGCTGCCGCAGGGCGCGGTGCGGGGGAAAAGGGCGCGGAGCGAAACGCGGAGTGGGGGCGGTGTTCATCCCCTTCTATATACAGGTTGCCTTCGGCGCAACCGCAGGTACTACACATACTTTACTCCTTCTCGATTTCGAGGCGTTGGATCTGCATGCCGTCATCCGCCACGATGCGCAGACCGGTGCTCTGACACTGCGGGCAGCGCTGTACCTTTGATGACACCAGGGTGACGTACTGCTGGCACTGCTCGCACCAGCACTCCGCCTGCTGTTCTTCAATATGCAGTTCGCAGCCTTCCGCCAGCGTGCCGCGGCAGACCAGCTCAAAACAGAAATTCAGGGCGCTGGGCTCAACGCAGGAAAACGCCCCGACTTTCAGCCAGACGCCGGTGACGCGCTTCGCGTGGTTTTGCACTGCCTGCTGTTCGATAAGTTCCAGAGCCCGCTGGCAGAGGGTGATTTCGTGCATGACGCCTCCTCAATGAATTGCGCCATTGAATGCAATAACGGTGCCAGCTTGATTTTTGTTAAGGCGTGACGATGTCAACGCTGTCGAAATGACACGTCGACACCGCGGCGTTGACAGCGGGTTTGTAATTAAATCTATTTAAAATCAGAAAGTTAAAAACTGGCATGGAATCTGCTTAACAGCCGCTATCTCCATTAACCGGATACCTTCTATGACTATTTGGGAAATCAGCGAAAAAGCGGATTACATCGCGCAGCGTCATCAGCAGCTGCAGGACCAGTGGCACCTCTACTGCAACTCTCTGGTTCAGGGCATAACCCTCTCGAAAGCGCGTCTTCACCACGCGATGAGCTGCGCGGCGCAGGGCGACATGCGCTTCGTCCTGTTCGGCCATTTCATCATCAACGTTACCCTGGCGGATAACTTCAACAGCCACACCATTGAGTACCACCTCGAGACAAAAGACGGCGAAAAACAGTGTATTGCGAAGGCGCAGCTGATGGCCGATGGCATGGTGGACGGCCACGTCAGCAACCGCGATCGCCAGCAGGTGCTGGAGCACTATCTGGAAAAAATCGCGCCGGTCTATAACGGCCTGTACGCCGCCGTTGAACACGATCTCCCGGTCAACCTGAAGCAGCTGATGGATGGAAATACCTCAGCGAACGTGGCCTGACTCCTGCGTGTCGAGAAGTGTCGACAAGACAGCTTTTCGACAAAAATGACTATCACCAGAGGATAACCCGGTGAACCGTTTTGTAATTGCTGACTCGACGGTCTGTATTGGCTGTCGAACCTGTGAGGCGGCGTGCTCGGAAACGCATCGCCTGCATGGGCTGCAGTCCATGCCGCGCCTGCACGTCATGCGTAATGAAAAAGAGTCTGCCCCGCAGCTCTGCCATCACTGTGAAGACGCCCCCTGCGCGGGCGTCTGCCCTGTGAATGCCATCACCCGCGTTGATGGCGCTGTCCAGCTGAACGAAAGCCTGTGCGTAAGCTGCAAGCTGTGCGGCATTGCCTGCCCGTTCGGCGCGATTGAATTTTCCGGCAGCCGTCCGCTGCATATTCCGGCGAACGCCAACTCGCCAAAAGCCCCGCCCGCACCACCGGCTCCGGCACGCGTAAGCACGCTGCTGGACTGGGTGCCCGGCATCCGTGCCGTTGCGGTGAAATGCGACCTGTGCAGCTTCGATGAGCAGGGGCCGGCCTGCGTGCGCACCTGCCCGACTAAGGCGTTGATTCTGGTTAACATTCGCGACATCGCCCGTACCAGCAAGCGTAAACGCGAGCTGACCATCAACAGTGATTTTGGCGACCTTTCTCTGTTACAGGCGCTTAACGAGGGGGCGAAATGAACGCGGCGATGATGATTACCAGCGCGGTAGCCTGTTTTGCTGGCGCCGCTGTTCTGGCGCTGATCTTCTCATTCCATAAAACCCTGAGCGGCGCGATCGCCGGACTCGGCGGGGCGGTTGCTAGCCTGATGACGCTGGCAGCAGGCGGCGTTGTCCTGCTCGGCGGCCAGTCCGCTGAGACCGTGATGCCGCTGATTCGCCACAACGTGGAGATCGCGCCCCTGAACGCCATCTGGCTGGTGACGTTTGGCCTGTGCGGGCTGTTTATCAGCCTGTTCAATATCGACTGGCACCGCCATCCGCACGTCAGGGCTAACGGCCTGCTGGTTAACCTGCTGATGGCGGCGGCGGTCTGCACCGTTATCGCCAGCAACCTCGGCGCGCTGGTGGTGATGGCGGAAATCATGGCGCTGTGCGGCGTGTTCCTGACGGGCTGCAGCGCCTCCGGCAAGCTGTGGTTTGCTCTGGGACGCCTCGGAACGCTGCTGCTGGCGCTGGCCTGCTGGCTGGTGTGGCACCGCTTCGGCACGCTGGACTTCGCTGCGCTCAACGGGCATCCGCTGGGGAACGACGTCTGGCTGCTGGGCACGCTCGGCTTTGGCCTGCTCGCTGGCATCATCCCGCTGCACGGCTGGGTGCCGCAGGCGCATGCGAATGCCTCCGCGCCCGCCGCCGCGCTGTTTTCTGTGGTGGTGATGAAAGTGGGTCTGTTCGGGATTCTGGCGATTACGCTGACCGGCGGACAGCCGCCGCTGTGGTGGGGCGTCGTGCTGCTGATTACGGGCATGATCACCGCGTTCGTCGGCGGCCTGTACGCGCTGATGGAGCACAATATTCAACGCCTGCTGGCGTACCACACGCTGGAAAACATTGGCATTATCCTGCTCGGCATTGGCGCGGGGGTGACCGGGCTGGCGCTCAACCAGCCGGCGCTGATTGCCGCCGGTTTTATCGGCGGTCTGTATCACCTCGTCAACCACAGCCTGTTTAAAAGCACCCTGTTCCTCGGCGCGGGCAGCGTCTGGTTCCGCACCGGCCATCGGGATATCGAAAAGCTGGGCGGGATTGGCAAAAAGATGCCCGTCATTTCGCTGGCGATGCTGGTGGGTCTGATGGCAATGGCCGCGCTGCCGCCGCTGAACGGCTTTGCCGGGGAGTGGGTGATCTACCAGTCCTTCTTCGCGCTCGGCCAGAGCGACGCATTTATCGCACGCCTGCTCGGCCCGCTGCTGGCGGTTGGACTGGCGATAACCGGGGCGCTGGCGGTGATGTGCATGGCGAAAGTCTACGGCGTGACCTTCCTCGCCGCGCCGCGCACCCGCGAAGCGGAAAACGCCTGCTGCGCACCGTTGTTGATGGGCGTGAGCGTGGTCGCGCTGGCGCTGTGCTGCATCGCGGGCGGCGTCGCCGCGCCGTGGCTGCTGCCGCTGCTGGGCAACGCTATTCCGCTGCCGCTGAGCGTGGCGAATACCACCGTCTCTCAGCCCATGATCGCGCTGCTGCTGATTGGCGCACCGCTGCTGCCGCTCGTCCTGATGCTGTTCTTTAAACGCGACCGGCTCGCCTCCCGCTCGCGCGGTGCGGCGTGGGCCTGCGGCTACGAACACGAACAGTCGATGGTCATCACCGCCCACGGTTTTGCCATGCCGGTGAAGGAGAACTTCGCCGCCATGCTGAAGCTGCGTCACTGGCTGAACCCGGTGGGCTGGGTACCCGGCTGGCAGAGTGCCGCCGCGCCCGCACTGTTCCGCCGTCTGGCGGTCATCGAGCTGGCGGTGCTGGTGGTCATTGTGATTTCACGAGGAGCCTGACATGAGTCTGTTACTGGCAATTCTTCAGGCGCTGGTGCTGTTCGCCGCCGCGCCGCTGCTGTCGGGCATCACGCGCGTGGCGCGCGCCCGGATGCACAACCGTCGCGGGCCCGGGGTGCTCCAGGAGTACCGCGATCTCTTTAAACTGCTCTCCCGTCAGAGCGTCGCGCCGGATGCAGCAGGCTGGGTCTTCCGCCTGACGCCGTTTGTGATGGTGGGCGTGATGCTGACCATCGCCACCGCGCTGCCGGTGGTGACGGTGGCGTCGCCGCTGCCCGTGCTTGGCGATCTGATCACGCTGATTTACCTCTTTGCCATCGCCCGCTTCTTCTTTGCGATTGCGGGCCTGGACACCGGGAGCCCGTTTACCGGCATCGGTGCCAGCCGCGAGGCAATGCTCGGCGTACTGGTGGAGCCGATCCTGCTGCTGGGGCTGTGGGTCGCCGCGCAGGTCGCGGGCTCTACCCACGTCAGCTTTATCACCCACACCGTTTACCACTGGCCGGTGGCGCGCTCGATCCCGCTGGTGCTGGCGCTGTGCGCCTGCGCGTTCGCCACGTTTATTGAGATGGGCAAACTGCCGTTCGACCTGGCGGAAGCCGAGCAGGAGCTGCAGGAAGGGCCGCTTACCGAATACAGCGGCTACGGCTTCGCGGTGCTGAAGTGGGGCATCAGCCTCAAGCAGCTGGTGGTGCTGCAGATGTTTGTCGGCGTCTTCTTCCCGTGGGGACAGATGACGCACTTCTCCGCGGGCGGTCTGCTGCTGGCCGTCGTGGTTGCCGTCCTCAAGCTGCTGGTCGGCGTGCTGGTGATTGCCCTGTTTGAAAACAGCATGGCGCGTCTGCGTTTTGTGGAAACGTCGCGCATTACCTGGGCCGGTTTTGGTTTTGCATTTTTAGCGTTCGTCTCCTTGCTGGTGGCGTGATTAAAGAGAGTATTTATGTCTGAAGAAAAGAAAGGCCAGCAGTACCTCTCCGCGTTGCATCAGGCTTTCCCCGGTGTGGTGCTGGAGGAGTCCTGGCAAACCAAAGACCAGGTAACCGTCACCATTAAGGTGAACTATCTGCCGGAAGTGGTCGAGTTTCTGTACTACCAGCAGGGCGGCTGGCTGTCGGTGCTGTTCGGCAACGACGAGCGCCAGCTGTGCGGCAACTATACGGTGTACTACGTGATGTCGATGGAGCAGGGCGAAAAGTGCTGGCTCACCGTGCGCGTCGAAGTCGACCCGGCTAAGCCGGAATACCCGTCCGTCACGCCGCGCGTGCCCGCCGCCGTCTGGGGCGAGCGCGAAGTGCGCGACATGTACGGCCTGGTGCCGGTCGGCCTGCCGGACGAGCGCCGCCTGGTGCTGCCGGACGACTGGCCGGACGAACTCTATCCGCTGCGCAAAGACAGCATGGACTACCGCCAGCGCCCGGCGCCGACCACCGACAGCGAAACCTACGAGTTTATCAACGAGCTCGGCAGCAAGAAGAACAACGTGGTGCCGATCGGCCCGCTGCACGTCACCTCTGACGAACCGGGCCACTTCCGCCTGTTCGTCGACGGCGAGAACATCATCGACGCCGACTACCGCCTGTTCTACGTCCACCGCGGCATGGAAAAGCTGGCGGAAACCCGCATGGGCTACAACGAGGTGACGTTCCTCTCTGACCGCGTGTGCGGCATCTGCGGCTTCGCCCACAGCACCGCCTACACCACCTCGGTGGAGAACGGCATGGGGATCGTGGTACCGGAGCGCGCGCAGATGATCCGCGCCATTCTGCTGGAGGTGGAGCGTCTGCACTCGCACCTGCTGAACCTCGGCCTGGCCTGCCACTTCGTCGGCTTTGACTCCGGGTTTATGCAGTTCTTCCGCGTGCGCGAGGCGTCAATGAAGATGGCGGAGATCCTCACCGGGGCGCGTAAAACCTACGGCCTGAACCTGATCGGCGGGATCCGCCGCGACCTGCTGAAGGACGACATGATCCAGACCCGCCAGCTGGCGCAGCAGATGCGCCGCGACGTGCAGGAGCTGGTGGACATGCTGCTCAGCACGCCAAACATCGAGCAGCGCACCGTCGGCATCGGCCGCCTTGACCCGGAAATTGCCCGCGACTTCAGCAACGTCGGCCCGATGGTGCGCGCCAGCGGCCACGCCCGCGACACGCGCGCCGATCACCCGTTCGTCGGCTACGGCCTGCTGCCGATGACCGTGCACAGCGAGCAGGGCTGCGACGTCATCTCGCGCCTCAAGGTGCGTATCAACGAGGTGTTCACCGCCCTGAACATGATCGACTTCGGTCTCGATAACCTTCCCGGCGGCCCGCTGATGGTGGAGGGCTTTACCTACATTCCTAACCGCTTTGCCCTCGGCTTTGCCGAAGCGCCGCGCGGGGACGATATCCACTGGAGCATGACCGGCGACAACCAGAAGCTCTACCGCTGGCGCTGCCGCGCGGCCACCTACGCCAACTGGCCAACCCTGCGCTATATGCTGCGCGGCAACACGGTTTCCGATGCGCCGCTGATCATCGGCAGCCTCGACCCGTGCTACTCCTGCACTGACCGCATGACCGTGGTCGACGTGCGCAAGAAAAAAAGCCAGGTGGTGCCGTACAAAGAGCTTGAGCGCTACAGCATCGAGCGTAAAAACTCGCCGCTGAAATAAGGACTCGCCATGTTTACCTTTATCAAAAAAGTAATCAAAACGGGCACGCAGACCAGCAGCTATCCGCTGGAGCCGATGCCGGTGGATAAAAACTTTCGCGGCAAGCCGGAGCACAACCCGCAGCAATGCATCGGCTGCGCGGCCTGCGTCAACGCCTGCCCGTCGAACGCCTTAACGGTCGAAACGGATCTCAAAACCGGCGAACTGGCCTGGCAGTTTAACCTCGGGCGCTGCATCTTCTGCGGCCGCTGCGAGGAGGTCTGCCCGACGGTCGCCATTCGCCTGTCGCAGGAGTACGAGCTGGCGGTGTGGAAGAAGGAGGACTTCCTCCAGCAGTCGCGCTTTGACCTGTGCAGCTGCCGCGTGTGCAGGCGCCCGTTCGCCGTGCAAAAAGAGATCGACTATGCCATCGCGCTGCTGCAGCACAACGGTGACGCCCGCGCGGAGCACCACCGCGAAAGCTTTGAAACCTGCCCGGAGTGCAAGCGTCAGAAGTGCCTGCTGCCGTCCGACCGTATTGATATCACCCGCCATATGAGAGAGGCCAGCTGATGGAAAACCTACTGGGCCCGCGAGACGCTAACGGCATTCCTGTGCCGATGACGGTGGAGGAGTCCATCGCCAGCATGAAGGCGTCGCTGCTGAAAAAAATCAAACGCTCGGCCTACGTCTACCGCGTGGACTGCGGCGGCTGCAACGGCTGCGAGATCGAGATCTTCGCTACGCTGTCGCCGCTGTTTGACGCCGAGCGCTTCGGCATCAAAGTGGTGCCGTCCCCGCGTCATGCGGACATTCTGCTGTTTACCGGGGCCGTCACCCGCGCCATGCGCTCGCCGGCGCTGCGCGCCTGGCAGTCCGCGCCGGACCCGAAAATCTGCATCTCCTACGGGGCCTGCGGCAACAGCGGCGGTATCTTCCACGACCTTTACTGCGTCTGGGGCGGCACCGACAAAATCGTGCCGGTGGACGTCTACATTCCGGGCTGCCCGCCAACGCCCGCCGCGACGCTGTACGGCTTCGCGATGGCGCTTGGCCTGCTGGAGCAGAAAATCCACGCCCGCGAGCCGGGCGAGCTGGACAACCGGCCTGCGGCCATCCTGCACCCGGACATGGTCCAGCCGCTGCGGGTGAAGATTGACCGCACGGCGCGCAGGCTGGCGGGCTATCGCTACGGGCGTCAGATTGCCGATGATTATCTGCGCCTGCTGAGCCAGGGCGACCATCAGGTGGCGCGCTGGCTGGAGGCGGAAAACGATCCGCGTCTCAATGAGATCGTGGCGAACCTGAACAGCATCGTGGATGAGGCGCGTATCCGATGAGTGAAACGGTGGTGTTCAGCCAGCTGAGCCGTAAGTTTATTGATGAGAACGATGCCACGCCCGACGCGGCGCAGCAGGTGGTCTATTACAGCCTGGCGATTGGGCATCACCTCGGGGTGATTGACTGCCTGGAGGCGGCGCTGAGCTGCCCGTGGCCCGAGTACCTGGCATGGATCGCCACGCTGGAGGAGGGCAGCACGGCGCGGCGCAAGATGGAGGGCGTGCCGAAGTACGGCGAGATCGTCATCGACGCCAACCACATTGCGATGCTCGCCAACGCCTTTGACGCGGCGCTCGGCAGGCAAACCCCCGAGCAGCAGTCGTGGAGCAAAACGCTGCTCGGCATGCTGCACGATATTCATCAGGAGAGCGCCATCTACCTGATGGTGAGGAGATTACGTGACTGACGTTTTACTGTGTGTCGGCAACAGCATGATGGGCGACGACGGCGCGGGCCCGCTGCTGGCAGAGATGTGCGCCGCAAACCCGCAGGGCAGTTGGGTGGTGATTGACGGCGGCAGCGCGCCGGAAAACGACGTGGTCGCCATCCGCGAGCTGCGCCCGGAGAGGCTGTTAATCGTCGATGCCACCGATATGGGGCTCAACCCCGGTGAGATCCGCCTGATTGACCCGGACGACATCGCCGAGATGTTTATGATGACCACCCACAATATGCCGCTGAACTACCTGGTCGATCAGATTAAAGACGACGTGGGCGAGGTGCTGTTTTTGGGGATTCAGCCGGACATCGTGGGGTTTTATTACCCGATGACGCCGCCGGTGAAAGAGGCGGTGGAACGGGTCTATTCACGGCTTGCGGAGTGGGTTGGGGATGGAGGTTTTTCTCAGCTCTGAGCAGTGCCAAACCCCTCTCCCTCTCCCTGTGGGAGAGGGCCGGGGTGAGGGCAACAGGCTACTCGAGATCCGCCCCGTTACTCGCAATCACCTTCTTATACCACCAGAACGATTTCTTGCGCTTGCGGTCCAGCGTGCCGTTTCCTGCGTCGTCCCGGTCGACGTACACAAACCCGTAGCGCTTGCTCATCTCGCCCGTTGAGGCGGCCACCAGGTCGATACAGCCCCAGGTGGTGTAACCCATCAGCGGCACGCCGTCCTCAATCGCGTCGCCCATCGCGCGGATATGCTCGCGCAGATAGCTGATGCGGTAGTCGTCGTTAATCTCGCCGTTTTCATCAACGACATCTTTCGCCCCCAGGCCGTTTTCCACCAGGAACAGCGGCTTCTGGTAGCGGTCGTACATCATGTTCATGGTGATGCGCAGGCCGAGCGGGTCGATGCCCCAGCCCCATTCGCTCACCTGAATGTGCGGGTTACGTAGGGACTTCACGATGTTCGCCGCGCTGGTGTTGCCCGCGTTCATGTCCGCCGACGCGCAGCGCGAGGCGTAATAGCTGAACGAGACAAAGTCGACGGTGTTTTTTAACAGCTCGTCGTCGCCGGGATCTTTCACAATCACCACGCCTTTCTCGCGGAACACGCGGGCTGAGTAGGCCGGGTAGCTGCCGCGCGCCTGCACGTCGATGAAGAACAGGTTCTCGCGGTCTTTCTCCAGCGCCATCCACACGTCTTCCGGCTTGCAGGAGTACGGATAGAAATTCCCGCCCGCCAGCATGCAGCCGACCTGGTTTTCCGGGTTCACCTCGTGGGCAATTTTGGTCGCCAGCGCGCTCGCCACCAGCTCGTGGTGCGCGGCCTGGTATTTCACCTGGTCTTCGTTTTCGCCTTCCTCAAACACCAGTCCCGCCCCGGAGAACGGGCTGTGCAGCATGATGTTGATTTCGTTGAAGGTCAGCCAGTATTTCACCAGCCCGTTAAATTCCTCAAAGCAGGTGCGGGCGTAGCGGGCGAAGAAATCGACCATCTTACGGTTGCGCCAGGAGCCGTATTCCGTCACCAGGTGCATCGGCACGTCGAAGTGGCAGAGCGTAACCAGCGGCTCGATGTTGTACTTTTTGCACTCCTCGAACACCGCGCGATAGAAGGCAATGCCCTCTTTGTTCGGCAGCGGCTCGTCGCCGTTCGGGTAGAGGCGGCTCCAGGCAATGGAGGTGCGGAACACCGTAAAGCCCATCTCCGCCATCAGGGCGATGTCCTCTTTATAGCGATGGTAAAAATCAATCGCTTCGTGGCTCGGGTAGAACTCGTCGTCACGCAGCGAAAAACGCTTTTCCTTACCGATCTTCACCGCCAGGCGATTCGCGCCGTGGGGGATCATATCGACGGTCGTTAGTCCTTTGCCGCCTTCACGGTAAGCACCTTCACTCTGGTTGGCGGCAAGCGCGCCGCCCCATAAAAATCCTTGTGGAAAAACAGACATTCTTACCTCGCTTTCAATTTATGCTTTTGCTGCGTTGTTCTGTACCGGTGCGGTCTGCAGGGCGCGCGCTTTTTCAGCCTCGTCTTCGACCGGGATATCCTCAAACCCTAAAAGCAGGGTCAGAACAAACGACAGCACCACTGCCAGCCCCATCACGCCGAACACCCAGACGATGGTCATCGGGTTGGCCGGGTCAAAGAACTGCACGCTGGTGAACAGCCCCGGTGCCGCCATTGAGTGGCTGGCAAGACCGGCCATGCCGGCGACCGCCCCGCAGATAAAGCCGCTGATCAGGCTCGCAATCAGCGGACGTTTCAGACGCACCGCCACGCCGTACAGGGCCGGTTCAGAGATCCCCGCCATAATGGCGGAGGCTGCCGCCGCCAGCGCCGTCTGGCGCAGCTCCGGGTTTTTGGTTTTCCACGCCACCGCCAGCGACGAGCCGCCGAGCGACAGGTTGGCGCCGATTTCCGACGGCATCACCATCCCTTCCTTGCCCGTTTCGGCAATGGTCTGAATGATGGTCGGCGTAAACACGCGATGCATCCCGGTCATCACCAGCAGCGGCCAGAGCGCGCCCATGATGGCGACGGAGAGCCAGCCCAGGTAGCCGTGAATGGTGTAGACCAGCGCGGAGATGGCGCTACCGATCCAGATCCCCAGCGGGCCAATCAGCACGATGGCGAGCGGGGCGGCAATCAGCACGATCAGCATCGGCTTGAGGAAGTTTTTCGTCACCGCCGGGGTAATGCGATCCACCCAGCGTTCGATGTATGACAGGCACCAGGTCATCACCAGCGCCGGGATCACCGTGTAGGTGTATTTCACCGCCGTCACCGGAATAAAGGCGAACTCAACGTGCTCGCCCTGCGCGGCTTTCGCCATCAGCTCGATAAAGCTCGGGTGCACCAGCACGCCCGCGATGGCGATGGCCAGCGACATGTTGGTTTTGAATTTAACCGCCGCCGAGGCCGCCACCATCAGCGGCAGGAAGAAGAAGGCGCCGTCGCCGATGACGGTCAGAATAGTGAGCGTCGGCGCGCCTTTTGGCAGCACGCCGGTCATCTCGAGGATCATCGCCAGCAGCTTGACCATCGAGCCGCCGATGATCGCCGGGATCAGCGGAGACATGGTGCCGATCAGCGCGTCGAGGATCCCGGCGCCAACGCGGCGTAAGGTCATCTTCTGCGGGCCTTCCGGCACCGCGGGCTGCAGGTCAGCGGGCAGCAGGCTTACCACTTCGCGGTACGCCTGTGAAACCGTGTTGCCAATAATGACCTGGCACTGGTTGTCGTTGCGCACTACGCCGAGCACGCCGCTGATGCTTTTCAGGCGCGCTGCGTCGGTCAGGCTTTCGTCTTTCAGTACGAAACGCAGACGCGTCATGCAGTGGGTGACGGCGACGATGTTCTCTTTGCCGCCCAGCGCGCTGATAACGTCGTTCGCCAGCGCAGCGTAATTTTTGGCCATCGGATGTGATCCTGTTATTGTTGTGAGATATGTAGGAAACCGGTTCCACATAATCATCATGAGTTTCTTTGGATGAAACAAGATCGCTTTTTGACCATTTTTTCGTTTCGTGATGCAGATCGCAATGGTGTAGCAAAAGCGTGATTTCGCCGCTGCGACAATTTTTCTGCAGTGCAGTACACTGCGCTCCATCAGATTCAGACGGAATAACAACATGACCACGATGCTTGAAGTGGCGAAGCGGGCAGGCGTTTCGAAAGCCACGGTGTCCCGGGTGCTATCGGGAAATGGCTACGTCAGCCAGGAGACCAAAGACCGGGTGTTTCAGGCCATTGAAGAGAGCGGCTATCGCCCGAATTTACTGGCGCGAAACCTGGCGACCAAACGAACCCAGACGCTGGGGCTGGTGGTGACTAACACCCTCTATCACGGCGTTTACTTTAGCGAACTCCTGTTTCACGCCGCGCGCATGACGGAAGAAAAGGGGCGGCAGCTGATCCTCGCGGACGGCAAGCACAGCGCGGATGAAGAGCGTGAGGCGATCCAGTACCTGCTCGATATGCGCTGCGACGCGGTGATCATCTATCCGCGTTTCCTGAGCGTGGAAGAGATGGATGAGATCGTCGAGAAGTGCGAACAGCCCATCATGGTGCTCAACCGCCGCCTGCGGAAAAACAGCAGCCACTGCGTCTGGTCAGATCATAAAGCCTCCAGCCAGGAGGCGGTGTCGCAGCTGATTGCGAAAGGGCACCGGGAGATCGCGTTTATTACCGGCTCGCTGGATTCTCCCACCGGGGTTGAGCGTCTCTCCGGCTACAAGGACGCGCTGGCGCAGCACGGTATTCCGCTGCGCGAGGGGCTGGTTGCGCAGGGGAAATGGAACCCCGCCAGCGGCGCGGCGGCGGTTGCCGAACTGCTTGCGCGCGGTGAACGGTTTACGGCGCTGGTGGCGAGTAATGACGACATGGCGATCGGCGCCATGAAGCAGCTGCACGACAGCGGCGTGGCCGCCCCGGACGCGGTGTCGGTGATCGGTTTCGACGACGTGGCCATCGCGCCCTACATCGTGCCGTCGCTTTCCAGCGTGCGTATTCCGGTGACGGAGATGATCAAAGAGACCATCAGCCGCCTGATCTTCATGCTCGACGGCGGTGAGTTTAAGTATCAGCAAACCTTCTCCGGCGAGCTGGTGCTGCGCGACTCGGTTATTGATGGCCCGCACCGCTGATGTCGACAGCTGTCATCGTCATAAGTGACGATGACAGCGCCGCCGTAATTTTTAAATTCTTATAAAATCAATAGGTTAACTATTGGCACGGTTTATGAATATCTCCGCGCATAACTGTAATGCTGGAGAAGCAGATGAACCGTTTTATTATGGCCGATGCCAGTAAGTGTATTGGCTGCCGTACCTGTGAAGTAGCGTGCGTGGTTTCCCATCAGGCGGAGCAGGACTGCGCGTCGCTCACCCCTGACACCTTCCTGCCGCGCATCCACGTCATCAAAGGCGTGAATATTTCCACCGCCGCCATCTGTCGCCAGTGCGAAGACGCACCGTGCGCGAACGTCTGCCCGAACGGGGCGATTAAACGCGAGAAAGGCTTTGTGCACGTCATGCAGGAGCGCTGCATTGGCTGCAAAACCTGCGTGGTCGCCTGCCCGTACGGCGCGATGGAGGTGGTTGTCCGTCCGGTGGTACGCAACAGCGGCATGGGGCTGAGCGTACGTGCGGAGAAAGCCGAAGCCAACAAATGCGATCTTTGCTATCACCGCGACGCCGGTCCGGCCTGCATGGAAGCCTGCCCGACGCATGCGCTGGTCTGCGTGGATCGCGACAAGCTTGAGCAGATGAGCGCCGAAAAGCGCCGTCGCGCGGCATTCGACACGTCGTCATCGCTGCTGTTCTGAACCGTATGTGCAGTAACGGCGTACAGCTGCGCGTGCGCGGCAAGGTGCAGGGCGTGGGGTTTCGTCCCTTCGTCTGGCAGCTGGCGCAGGCGCTTCAGTTAACCGGTGACGTCTGCAATGATGGAGAGGGCGTGCTGGTGCGCCTCGCGGGTAATGGGGGGGCCTTTACCGCGAGGCTGCATCAGGACTGCCCGCCGCTGGCACGCATTGACCACGTTGAAACGCAGCCGTTTACCTGGGCGCAGGTGCCGGAGGACTTTACCATCCGCCACAGCGCGGGCGGGGCGATGGACACCCAGATTGTTCCCGACGCCGCGACCTGTCCGGCGTGCCTGGCTGAAATGCGCGACCCTGCCGAGCGCCGCTATCGCTATCCGTTCATCAACTGCACGCACTGCGGGCCGCGGTTTACCATTATCCGTGCGATGCCCTATGACCGTCCGGCCACGTCAATGGCCGCATTTCCCCTCTGCCTGCCTTGTGAGACGGAATACCGCAACCCCGCCGATCGACGTTTTCACGCCCAGCCGGTAGCCTGCCCGGACTGCGGGCCAGCGCTGGAATGGCGTGCGGGCGACATCACCGCTTCCCGTGAGGCTGCGCTGAGCGCGGCGGTGGCGATGCTGAAAAACGGCGGCATAGTCGCGGTCAAAGGGCTGGGCGGTTTTCATCTCGTCTGCGACGCGCGTAATCCGCAGGCGGTCGCGACGCTCCGGGCTCGCAAGCAGCGTCCCGCGAAGCCGCTGGCGGTGATGATCCCAAATGCGGACGGCGTGCCGGAGGCGATCCAGACGCTGTTACGCTCCTCCGCAGCGCCGATTGTGCTGACCCCAAAAGCCTCGCTTCCCGGGTTTCCCGAAGGGATTGCACCCGGGCTCGATTGTATTGGCATCATGCTTCCCGCTAACCCGCTGCAACACCTTCTGATGATGGACTGCCAGCGCCCGCTGGTGATGACTTCCGGCAACCTCAGCGGCAGACCGCCTGCCATGACCAACCAGCAGGCGCTGGATGAACTCGGCGACATCGCGGACGGCTTCCTGCTGCACAACCGCGATATCCTGCAGCGGATGGACGATTCGGTGATGGATCGGGACGGCACGATGCTTCGCCGCGCGCGCGGTTTTGTGCCGGATGCCGTCACGTTGCCTGCGGGTTTTGAGAATATCCCTGCCATGCTATGCACCGGCGCGGAGATGAAAAACACCTTCTGCCTGGTGCGTGGCAGCCAGGCGGTGCTGAGCCAGCATTTTGGCGATCTCGGTGACGAGGGCGTCGAAGCGCAGTGGCGAGGCGCGCTCTCGCTGATGCAGAAAATTTACGCCTTTCAGCCGAAGCGCGTGGTGTGCGACGCCCATCCGGGCTATCACACGCAACGATGGGCGCAGGCGCAGGGGCTGCCCGTTGAAACCGTGCTCCATCATCACGCCCACGCGGCGGCGTGCCTGGCGGAGAACGGCTGGCCTCTCGACGGCGGAGACGCGATTGCCCTGACGCTGGACGGGATCGGCATGGGCGAGAACGGCGCGCTGTGGGGCGGGGAGTGCCTGCGGGTGAACTATCTCGCGTGCGAGCGTCTGGGCGGGCTGCCTGCCGTTGCGCTGCCGGGGGGCGATCTGGCGGCGCGGCAGCCGTGGCGCAATCTGCTCGCCCACTGCCTGGCGTTTGTCCCTGACTGGCAGCAGTACCCGGAAACGCGCGCGGTTCAGCGTCAAAACTGGCCGCTGCTGGCAACGGCGATCCGGCGCGGCATCAACGCACCGCAGGCCTCGTCCTGTGGTCGCCTGTTTGATGCGGTCGCCTGCGCGCTGGGTATTGAAACCCAATCCTGGGAAGGTGAAGCGGCCTGCCGGCTGGAATCGCTGGCCTCGCAATGCGCGGGCGTCGACCATCCGGTGACGTTGTCTGTCGACAACCTTGCGCTTTTCTGGCAGCAGTGGCTGGCCTGGCAGGCTGAGCCCTGCGAGCGCGCGTGGGCGTTTCACGACGCGCTGGCAAAAGGGCTGGCGGAACTCGCCGCGCGCCATGCACGACGCCTGTCGCTGTCGACAATCTGTCTCAGCGGCGGCGTGCTGCACAACCGTCTGCTGCGCGCGCGCCTGCGTCATTATCTTTCTGACTTAACGCTTCTTTTTCCTTCGCGCCTGCCCGCAGGTGACGGAGCGATCTCCTTCGGGCAGGCGGCGATCGCCGCTGCCCGGTCATGTTCACAAAGGACTTAAAATGTTACGACTCTTACGCAATGAACCTCGCGCCGCGCTTCTGCTGCTGGCTCTGGTAATGGCAAACCTGCTGGCCTGGGGATGGGCATGGCACGCTTTTAGCGGCAGCACGGCGCTGATGGCCGCCAGCCTGCTGGCGTGGTGCTACGGGCTGCGTCACGCGGTGGACGCTGACCACATCGCGGCGATTGATACCGTGACGCGTAAGATGATGCAGCAGGGCAAACGTCCGTCCGGCGTGGGGGCGTGGTTCTCGCTGGGGCACTCCACCATCGTGGTGCTGGCCTCTATTGCTATTGCCGCTACCGCGACGGCGTTTCAGAAAAACATGGAGTGGTTCCACGAAACCGGCAGCCTGATCGGCACCGCGGTTTCCGCCACCTTCCTGCTGGCGATGGCGCTGGTGAACATGGTGATCCTGCGCGGCGTCTGGCGCAGTTTTCAGGCGCTGAAACAGGGCAGGTCAGTGCAGGGCGACATCACGCTCCCTGCCCAGGGCGGCGTCATGAACTGGCTGTTTGGCAAAACCTTCCGCCTGGTGAATAAAAGCTGGCAGATGTACCTGGTCGGTTTCCTGTTTGGCCTCGGCTTTGACACGGCCACCGAGATTGGCGTGCTGGGGATCTCTGCCGCCAGCGCGTCAAGCGGGATGTCGGTGTGGTCAATCATGGTCTTCCCGGCGCTCTTCGCCAGCGGCATGGCGCTGGTGGATACCCTCGATAACCTGTTGATGGTCGGTGCCTACGGCTGGGCGTTCAACAAGCCGCAGCGCAAGCTCTACTACAACATGACCATCACCGGCACCTCCGTGATAGTGGCGCTGTTTATCGGCGGGCTGGAAGCTCTGGGGCTGCTGATGGACAAATTTTCCCTCAGCGGCGGCGTGTGGGATCTGATTGGCGCGGTAAACGACAACCTGGGCAACGCCGGGTTTGCGGTGGTCGGGCTGTTTGTCGCCTGCTGGCTGATCTCCATGGTCAACTACCGCTGGCGCGGCTACGACGCGCTGGTGGTACGTTCCTGAACCGGCTCCTGCACGGCGCAACCTCCGCGACTTCCTCAATGGCTGGCGCATAGCGGCATACCGATAAAAAAGGTGCTGAAAATGTAGAACTTTTGCGGAATAAATATATTCCGCATTCTTCGCTTGTGTGAAATAACGAGAAAGATAATTGAGTTATTTATAAAAATTCGCCATTATTTGCCTCCTGCTGATGATGTCTTTTCAGACTGAGTCAGCTGCCAATAATAAATCTGGATGATGTTTTTAAGCTGTTTCATATTAAAGCATTTACGAAAATAATAAATAAGGGATTGATGGCGATGATATATCTACTTTGCATTTATTTAATGAATAGAATGCGTAAGAAAAAGCCCCGGAATATCGGGGCGGTGAATAATAAAATTCAAAGGTTAACTCTGCGTAGACTCGTTGTTGGACGGGTAAACGAAGCGCCGCCCGGCAACGAGAGGGTTAAGCAGGTAACAGTTTCAGCAGTGCGAAAGCCTCCTTCATCCGGTCTTCACTAACCACAAAAGCGCGAATCTGACCCTCGTTATCCGCGCCGCGCGCGACCATTCCCTGCGGTTCGAGGGTAATTTGCCAGTTCAGATCCTGACGCTGCGTTTCACCGGCAAGATGCAGCGGTAATTCTGGCGTTTTGACTTTAATCAGCATGGCGGGTAATTTCAGCGGCGCGCTGCCGCCGAGCAGGTTTTTCGCCAGATACATCGCGCTTAATTGAATTGGCTGTAAAAAGGGCAGTACCTGACCGTTAATTTCAGCGCAGTCACCTAACGCGTAAATATCAGGTTGCGTGGTTTGCAGGTAGCTATTTACCTTCACGCCACGCTGTATTTCGGCGCCTGCGCGATGCGCCAGCGTGGTTTCCGGGCGCAGGCCCGTTGCAGCGATTACCACATCCACCTCAACGCTGCGGCTGCGGTCGAGAGTGGCACGAATGCCGCCTTCGGTTTTGCTCAGGCTTTGCAGCTGCGATTTCAACAGCAGATGCACCCCCATGTCGGTCAGGCGATGCTGTAAGCGACTGCTTACTTCTGCGGGCATCAGCGACGACAGAATGCTTGCCGCGTGGTCGACCAGAGTCACGGATATACCCGCCCGGCAGAAATCCATCGCCAGCTCGGTGCCTATCAGCCCGCCGCCGACAATCATCACGCGTTGCGCGTCGCGAAGCGCCGTTTCGCTGGCCTGATACTCCTGCTGGCTGTTGAGGGTGCACATCAGCTCGCGGCCTTCAACCGGCGGCACAAACGCAGAGGCACCCGTGGCCAGCACCAGTTTGTCGTACTGCCAGGTTTTCTCTTTTGCTTTCACCTCGTGGGCGGCAGCGTCGATGTCGGTGACCCAGGTGTACGGGAACAGACGCAGGTTAAACTGTTCCGCGAACTCCCCCGCCGTCTGGCGGGTGAGGTCTTCGGCGCGCTGATGCTGACTAATCACGTGGCTTAGATCAGGCTTGTTGTACTCGTCCATGCTGTCGGCGGCGATCACCGTCAGCGGCACGCTGGCGTCCTGCTTGCGGATGTTTTTCACCAGCTGGCGGGCGGCAAAGCCCGAGCCGATGATGACGATACCGTTGTTCATTTTGCCTCCGTACCCAGTTCGTCAAAGACGTCTTTACCGAGTGAACACTCCGGGCAGAGGAAGTTTTCCGGCACGTCACTCCACGGCGTGCCCGGCGCAACGTCCTGCCGCGGCTCGCCCAGCGCCGGGTCGTAAATCCACTGGCAGACGCTGCACTGCATGCGCGGTCCGGCATCGGCGGCTGCCGCGGCGGCGCAGGCGCAGGTTTCCTGCTGTGCGGTTGGTTCGGCAGCTTGCGGAAGCGGTGCGAGCGCCCACTGACGGGCAATGTCGCGGCCGTGCTGGCGGCAGACCTCCTGGGCGTCGATATCCGGGCGCCATTTCGCCTTCAGGCTGAGGGACATCTCAAAGCCCGCATCCTGCAGGCGCGTAGACAGACGGTCTACCGCGCCGCCGCTCCACCCGTGGGAGCCAAAGGCGCTGGCGCGCTTGTTGCGAAAACGCAGACCGGTCATTTCTTCCACCAGACCGGCAATTTTCGGCATCATCACGTTGTTCATGGTGGAGGTGCCCACCAGCACGCCCTTAGAGCGGAAGACGTTGGTCAATACCTCGTTCTTATCGCTGCGCGCCACGTTGAAGATTTTCACCGCCACGTTGGGGTCCACTTCGTTGATGCCCTGGGCAATGGCGTCCGCCATCATGCGGGTGTTGTTGGACATGGTGTCGTAGAAAATAGTGATGCGGTCTTCCTGATAGTCCGCCGCCCATTTCAGGTAGAGCTCCACAATCTGGGTGGGATTTTCACGCCACACCACGCCGTGGGAGGTGGCAATCATGTCCACCGGCAGGTTAAAGCCGAGGATCTCGGTGATTTTTGGCGTCACCAGGCGGCTGAACGGGGTCAGAATGTTGGCGTAGTAGCGCTGGCACTGCTCGAAGAGTTCGGTCTGGTCCACTTCGTCGTTGAACAGGCGCTCGTCGCAGTAGTGCTGGCCGAAGGCGTCATTGCTGAACAGCACCGCGTCGTCGGTCATGTAGGTCATCATGCTGTCCGGCCAGTGCAGCATCGGCGTTTCCACGAAGATCAGCTGCTTGCCGTTGCCTATATCCAGCGCGTCGCCGGTTTTAACGGTGTGGAAATTCCACTCCGGATGGTGGTGGTGGCCGTTGATCGAGTCGATGGCGTTGGTGGTGCAGTAGATCGGCGTGTTCGGGATGTAAGACATCAGCTCGGTCAGCGCGCCGGCGTGGTCCTCTTCCGCGTGGTTGATGATGATGTAGTCGATGGCGTCCAGGTCGATTTCACTGCGCAGGTTCTGCACGAACTCGCGGCTGAACTTGTGATCGACGGTATCGATCAGCACGTTTTTTTCTTCGCGGATGAGATAGCTGTTGTAGCTGCTGCCGCGCAGCGTTTTGTATTCCGTCCCGTGGAAATCGCGCACTTCCCAGTCACGTTGACCGACCCAATGAATGTTATTTTTAACCAGAATAGACATAGCAACCTCTACGTAATACAGCATTTTCAAATAAGATGATTTGCCTATATCAAGTTGCGTGCCAGTTTTTAATTTATTGATTTTAATTAATTAATATTTTTATGATCCGTAATGGGTAGTCATTATGACTACCCAAAGTAGTGTCAATATGACAACATGCATTGTCAAAATGACAGCGAGGTCTCTATGAGCTTTTCCGTAGACGTGCTGGCGAAGATCGCCATTGAGCTGCAGACCGGTATCGGCCATCAGGACCGCTTTCAGCGGCTGATCTCCACGCTGCGCCACGTGCTTGAGTGCGACGCCTCGGCGCTGCTGCGCTACGAGGGGCGGCAGTTTATTCCGCTGGCTATCGACGGGCTGGCGAAGGACGTGCTCGGGCGGCGTTTTACCCTTGAGGGCCATCCGCGTCTGGAAACCATCGCCCGCGCGGGTGACGTAGTGCGCTTCCCGGCGGACAGCGATCTGCCCGACCCGTACGACGGGCTTATTCCCGGACAGGAGAGCCTGAAGGTTCACGCCTGTATCGGCCTGCCTTTATTTGCCGGGCAAAACCTGATCGGCGCGCTGACCCTCGACGGCCTGTCGCCGGACCAGTTCGACACCTTTAGCGACGAAGAGCTGCGCCTGATTGCCGCCCTGGCCGCCGGGGCGCTGAACAATGCCCTGCTGATTGAACAGCTGGAGAGCCAGAACATTCTTCCCGGCAGCCCGGCGGCGTTTGAGCAGGTGACGCAAACGGAGATGATCGGCCTTTCTCCGGGCATGGCGCAGCTCAAAAAAGAGATTGAGATTGTCGCCGCCTCAGATTTGAACGTGCTGATCTTCGGGGAAACCGGCACCGGCAAGGAGCTGGTGGCGAAGTCCATTCACGAAGCCTCGCCGCGCGCGGTGAACCCGCTGGTGTACCTCAACTGCGCCGCGCTGCCGGAAAGCGTGGCGGAAAGCGAGCTGTTTGGTCACGTTAAAGGGGCGTTTACCGGGGCCATCAGCAACCGCAGCGGCAAGTTCGAAATGGCCGATAACGGCACGCTGTTTCTGGATGAAATCGGCGAGCTCTCCCTGTCGCTGCAGGCCAAGCTGCTGCGTGTTTTGCAGTACGGCGACATCCAGCGCGTGGGGGATGACCGAAGCCACAGGGTGGACGTTCGCGTGCTGGCGGCAACGAACCGCGACCTGCGTGAAGCGGTGGTGGCAGGGCAGTTCCGCGCCGACCTGTTTCATCGCCTGAGCGTGTTCCCGCTTACCGTGCCGCCGCTGCGCGAGCGCGGGGACGACGTGGTGCTGCTGGCGGGCTTTTTCTGCGAGCAGTGCCGTCTCAGGATGGGGCTTTCCCGCGTGGTGCTGAGTCCTGGAGCGAGGGCGCATCTGCTGAGCTACGGCTGGCCGGGCAACGTGCGCGAGCTGGAGCACGCGATCCACCGCGCGGTGGTGGTGGCGCGGGCGACGCGTTCGGGTGACGAAGTGGTGATCCACGCGCGGCATTTTGCGCTGCAGGATGAAACCGCACCGGCAATCGCCCAGGCTCTACCAGAAACGGTGAATGAAAATCTGCGTGAAGCTACAGAGGCGTTTCAGCGTCAGATGATTACCCGCGCGCTGGAGCAGAATAACCGCAGCTGGGCGGCGTGCGCGCGTGCGCTGGAGATGGACGTCGCCAACCTGCACAGGCTGGCGAAGCGTCTGGGACTGAAGGGTTAGATAATGCCGGCCTGATAGAAATCCTGCAGGTTGATGGCGCCGCACAGCCTGCCGGAATCATCCACCACCGGTGCGGCGGTGATTTTGCGCTTCATCAGCACCTCTTTGGCTTCAATGGCGCGGCTCCCGGCGTTCAGCGTCAGCCCGCCCTGGGTCATCGCTTCCGAAACCCGCGCTTCCAGCCTGCCGCCGCCCACCAGCCAGCGGCGCAGGTCGCCGTCGGTGAACACGCCCTTAACGCTCCCGCTGTCATCGCAGACCGCTACCAGCCCCAGACCGGTGCGGCTCAGCTCCAGCATCGCGTCCATGACGCTGGTATCGAGTTTGACCTGCGGAATGGCATCGTCGGTGCGCATCAGGTGGTGAACCTTGTTGAGCAGGCGTGCGCCGAGCGCGCCCGCCGGATGCGAACGGGCGAAATCTTCTTCGTTAAAGCCACGCGCCTGCATCACCGCCATTGCCAGCGCGTCGCCCATCATCAGGGTGTTAACGGTGCTGGAGGTCGGGGCGAGGTGCATCGGGCAGGCTTCGCGCTCGACGGATATGTCCAGCGTCGCTTTGGCGGCCAGCGCCAGCGGCGAGCGGGACTTCCCGGTCATCGCCAGCAGGGCGACCGATTTTTCCTGCAGGCGTGGAATAATCAGGTCCAGCTCTTTGGCCGAACCGGAGTAGGAGATAAACAGCATCACGTCGCGGCTTTCAATCATCCCCAGATCGCCGTGCAGCGCCTCTGCCGGATGCACAAAAAAAGCCGGGGTGCCGGTGCTCGCGAGCGTCGCGGCAATCTTTTTGCCGATATGGCCGGATTTACCGATGCCCGCCACGATCACTTTGCCTTCGCAGTGGATAATGGTGTTGGCGGCGCGGACAAAATCCTCGCCCAGACGTTCCGGCAGGCGGCTGGCTTCCTGCAGTTCCAGCATCAGCGTCTGGCGGCCCGTTTCTAACAGAAAATCACTCATCTCTCTCTCCGGTTACGATCACGTCGATTCCTTTCTCTTCCAGCGCTTTCTTGAACGCCGGGTCGATACCCGCGTCGGTAATCAGCTTATCAACGCTTTCAAGGCTACAGACAATGTTGGGGCTTTTGCGGCCAAACTTCGACGAGTCTGCCATCAAAATCACTTCCCGCGCGGCGTTGCACATCGCTTTACTGACGCTGAAAACCTCGTTGAACGTCGTAACGCCTGCGTTCAGGTCGATGCCGTCGGTGCCCATAAAGAGTTTATCAAAGCTGAAGTGGTCGAAGGCATTCTCCGCCAGCTGGCCGTGAAACGACGCCGATTTTTTGCGGAAGGTGCCGCCGGGCATCAGGATGGTCTGCTCGCTGTCAAACTCCGACAGGGCGTTGACGATGTGCAGGCTGTTGGTCATCACCGTGATGTTGTTAAAGCGGCTGAGCAGCGGGATCATCTGCAGGACGGTGCTGCCTGCATCCAGAATGATGGAGTCGCCATCGTGGATAAATTTGACGGCGGCTTCGGCAATCAGCGCTTTCTGGTGGGTATTGATCAGCGTTTTGTGATCGATAGGCGGGTCCGCTTCGTCCTTGTTGAGCACCACGCCGCCGTAGGTTCGAATGACGGCGCCAGAGTTTTCGAGCAATACCAGGTCCTTGCGTATTGTCGTGCCGGTGGTGTCAAAGTAGTGGGCCAGATCCTCTACCGAGCATTTTCCCTGCTTTTGCAGATGCTCGAGAATGGCCGCCTGCCGCTGACGAGGTTTCATAGGCGCTTCGTTCCTTAGGTTGCGAAATGATAATTTCGCAAGTCTATAGCTTTCACAACGAAATTATCCATGTTTCAGATTAAGCGCTAATGATAGTGCATTCTGACAGAGTGGATCATGGGGAAAGATCACATCAGGCCGTAATTCCTGCAGCGAAATGCCGTTGATCGCCTGGATTTTCGCCGGACGGGCGAAGACGGTCATGCCGCGCATGATGAGGGAATCGCAGACGTGATTGTTTTCATCCAGCGCAACGGCGACGACGACTCGCGGTTTGAAGCGTCCGCCGGAACGCCCGACCCCGACGCGACCTTTCTGACACAGCGCGTCAAACGCGCGGTTAAACTGGTGGATCTGCCAGCCGCCAAACGCCATCTGGCAGATCCAGGCGAGGGCGGCGACGGTGATGAGTGCGGTGACCATATCGACTCCTTATTATGTTCCCTCTCCCGGTGGGAGAGGGTTAGGGTGAGGGCATCAGGCCGCTCGATCAGAACATCACCTGCCCGCCGGTGACGTTAATCGACTGCCCGGTGCAGTAAGACGCTTTCGGGCTGGCGTAAAACAGCAGCATGTTCAGCACGTCCTGATAGTCGCACCCGCGCTTCAGCGGCACTTTATCGATGTAGTACTGCTCCACCTCGTCCGCTTTGATGCCAAGTTTGGTGGCGTACTGCGGCAGCAGGGACTGGAACATCGGCGATTTCAGCAGGTTGCCCAGCATCAGCGAATGCACGGTAATGCCGTATTCGGCCAGATCCAGCGCCAGAGACTGCGTCAGCCCCACGCCGCCAAACTTCGCCGCGCTGTAGCCGGAGTTGTGCTTGCTGCCCACTTTCCCTGATTTGGAGTTGATCTGAATGATGCGCCCCTGAATGCCGTCGCGGATCATCAGACGGGAAAACTCGCGGGCGCAGAGGAAATAGCCCACCAGATTCACCTGTAGCGAGCGGTCAAAGTCCCCCAGCTCGAAATCGCTGATAAAGGCCGCTTTCGCAATCCCCGCGCTGTAGACCAGCAGGTCGGTACGCCCAAAAATCTCGTCCACGCCGCGGGCCAGCGCCATCACGCTCTGCTCGCTGGTGGCGTCGGCACCAAACCCGTACGCCATCCCTTCGCCAAACTCGGTGTTAATGGTGTCCGCCACGCGGGCGGCTTTTTCACTCTGAATGTCCACTACCGCCACGCGGTAGCCCTCTGCGGCAAGCCCACGGCAGAGGAACTCGCCTAAGGTTTGTCCTCCACCAATGACAACGGCAACCTGACTCATGTGTTTCTCCTTAAATTACGCAACAAATTTTAACGTGCAGCCTGGGGTGACAGCCTGCGGAACCGGGCCCGCCACGTGAACCGTGCCGGGATATTCGGCCTGCGGCTGGCCGTCGAAACGCAGGGTGATGTGCCCCAACTCGCGCAGGTTTTGCTCGGCCACGTCGCCGACGGCGGTCACGGCATAGCGCGCCTCGCCCAGCTCCAGCTGGCTCCCGGCCTTCAGCTCGCCCTTCAGCTCGCCGTGACAGTGGATAAAGCAAAACTCTTCGATATCCGCCGGGGCGCCTTCGCGGAAGGTGATCAGCATCTGGTCGCTCAGCGCGTCAGCCGCGCTCTGGCCGATGCGGGTAATGGTGGTCTGGTAAATCACGGTCATCGCAGGAACCTCTTATTGATAAATAAAGCCGGAGACAAACCAGGCAATCAGCACCGTCGGCGCGCCCGTCAGGAAGCGACTGACCAGCACCGACGGCACGCCCACGCGCACGGTGTCCTGGCGCGCTTCGGCCAGCGACAGCCCTACGGGGATGAAATCGCACGCCGCCTGGGCGTTAATGGCGAACAGGGCGGGCAGGGCGAGGTGCGGGGGAATGTTCCCCAGACCAATCTGCACGCCAATCAGCACGCCGATGACCTGGGCAATCACCGCACCAGGGCCGAGGAACGGCGACAGCAGCGGGAAGGAGCAGATCAGCGCCAGCGTCACCAGCCCGAGCGGGTGGCTCGCGAGCGGGGCGAGGCCGTGAGCAATCCAGTCGCCCAGGCCGGACGCCATGATGATGCCGATCAGCGCCGAGACGAATGCCATAAACGGCAGAATGGTTTTCAGCACCGTGTCGATGGTGTCGCGCCCGGACTGGAACAGTACCGCCACGGCGGAACCCATGCCCATCCCGACCTTCGCCAGCAGGCCGTCGCTCTGTTCGGTGATTTTCTTGCTGGTGTCGTACTCGCGCGGGGCCGCTTTTTGCGGCGCGGCAGTGCCATTCACCAGCGTGATGTTGTCCTCCTTCACGCCTGAGACATAAATGTCCTCAAGGATGTACTGCGCCAGCGGGCCGGATTTTCCGGTGGAGTGAATATTCACCGTCGGAATGCGGCGCTTCGGATAGATACCGCAGCGCAGCGTGCCGCCGCAGTCGATTACCGCCACGCCGATTTCCGCTTCCGGCGGCTCGCCTTCCTTGAAGCCGTCGACCGCTTCCCAGCCGGTCAGCTCGCGCAGTCTGTCGACGATTGCCGGGCGCGTGCCTGCGGTGATGTAGACGATCTTTTTGCCTTCGGTGGCGTCGAACTCCAGCGGGCCGCCCCAGCCGCCCGTGCCTTTTTCAATGCGGATCCGGTTCATGCTGTGGCTCCTGAAAGATGGACTTTCTGTTCAAGCTGGATGCCCATTTTTTTCTCAAAAATGGCGGTGGTGAGGTCGGTCACCCAGCCGCGGAAGAAGTTGGTGACCAGGCCAACCAGCAGGTAGCTCACCGCCAGCGGGCCGAGCGGCAGGCCAAGGGTGGTGAGGCCGCTGGCGATCCCGAGATAGACAAACAGCTCGCCGGGGTTAATGTGCGGGAACAGGCCGTTCATGGAATGGCAGCTGTAGGAGGCGGCGGCGTAGTAGCTCGGCTTGTACTTTTCCGGCATGAAGCGGCCGAGGCTTAAGGTCATCGGGTTGCAGAACACGAAGGTACCGATGAACGGCAGTACCAGGTAGCGGGACAGCGGATTCCCGGCACAGCGCTGGGCGAAGCGTTCGATGCGCTGCTGGCCGATAAAGTTGATCAGCGCGTTCATGATCACCAGCAGGCTGATCAGCAGGGGCAGGATCCCGGTCACCATGCCGGTGAACACTTCTCCGCCTTTCTGAAACAGCCCGATGAACCACTCGGCGCCGTGGGTGATGGTTTCTATCATTCTTCTCTCCTGTGGGGCTTTTTTGTTTTTGTCTGACTGCGGTTAATAATAATCACTTTGAAAGGTTTTAAAGTGTTAGTTAGATCTCACAATGAAAGAAAAATGGATTATTTTGAAAGTTTATTGGCGGGGCGAATGATTTTCGGTGGAAAAAAGCGCGGATTTGCGTAGGGGAGGTGCGTACCGCTTCCTTGAGGTGTTGCGGATGCTTTACCATACTGGGTTCTTATCGAACCCGTTAAATGGATGTCTCATGTTCAAGCGTCGTTATGCAGCGCTGTTGCCTGCGCTTATTCTGCTGTCTGCCTGTAGTAGCAAACCTAAGACCGAAGCCGTTCAGCAAACGGCGGGCGCGCCTTCCGGAGGATTCCTGCTGGAGCCGCAGCACAATATGATGCAGATGGGCGGCGACTTCGCGAATAACCCGGCGGCCGAGCAGTTCATCGATAAAATGGTGAGCAAGCACGGCTTTGACAGACAGCAGCTGCACGAAATTTTGTCTCAGGCCAAGCGCCTGGACTACGTGCTGCGCCTGATGGACAGGCAGGCGCCGACGGCCCAGGTGCCGAGCGGGCCGAACGGCGCGTGGCTGCGCTATCGCAAACAGTTTATTACCCCGGACAACGTGCAAAATGGCGTGGTGTTCTGGAATCAGTATGAAGATGCGCTCAACCGCGCGTGGCAGGTATACGGCGTACCGCCTGAAATCATCGTCGGGATTATTGGCGTGGAAACCCGCTGGGGCCGCGTGATGGGTAAAACCCGCATCCTCGACGCTCTGGCCACGCTCTCATTTAACTACCCGCGCCGCGCGGAGTATTTCTCTTCCGAGCTGGAAACCTTCCTGCTGATGGCGCGCAGCGAGCAGGACGATCCGCTCGATCTTAAAGGGTCGTTTGCCGGTGCGATGGGCTACGGCCAGTTTATGCCGTCCTCCTATAAGCAATATGCCGTCGACTTTAACGGTGATGGTCATATCAACCTGTGGGATCCGGTGGATGCCATCGGCAGCGTGGCGAACTACTTCAAAGCGCACGGCTGGACGCCGGGCGGACAGGTTGCCGTTCAGGCAAACGGCGAGGCGTTTGGTCTGGAAAACGGCTTCAAAACCAAATATAGCGTCGCACAGCTGACGGCGGCGGGCTTAACGCCAACCCAGCCGCTGGGCAATGTCGATCAGGTGAGCCTGTTGCGCCTGGACGTGGGAACCAGCTATCAGTACTGGTACGGCATGCCGAACTTCTACACCATCACCCGCTATAACCACAGCACCCATTATGCAATGGCGGTGTGGCAGCTGGGGCTGGCAGTGTCTCAGGCGCGCGTTCCGGCGGCGTCACCGTTTAGTCAGTAAGTTGCTCAGACGGGTAGGCCGGGTAAGGCAACGCCGCCACCCGGCATGGCTGCACGCACGGTGCGGCCTGATGCCCTCACCCTGACCCTCTCCCACGGGAGAGGGAAATTCTTCAGAAACATTTCGCCACACTCCCTTTTCAAACCCGTCATTTACATCTTAACCGCCTTTCATTATTGTTATGTTATAACATTTAATACGGTGTCGACATGTCAACGTCCCTTTTTTCTCTGTCTGCTCTGGTTCGGCTTTTGCTGGCGCTGGTGCTGGTTGTCTTTATCGGGCTGGCCGTGCGCTGGGCGGTGGCACTGCCATGATCGTGATGAACGAACTGGTCGCGGGTTATGAACGCCAGCCCGTTACGCGGCCCCTCTCGGGCACCATTGAGCGCGGCAGCATGACCGCCATTATCGGCGCTAACGGCTGCGGGAAATCCACGCTGCTGAAAACGCTGGCGGGGTTTATTCCTCCCGTCAGCGGCGGTTTCCGCTGGCAGGGTAAGCGCCCGGTCATCGGCTGGCTGGCACAGCGTCACGCCCTGGAGGCGCAGTTTCCGCTGACCGTACAGGACGTGGTAAGCATGGGCTGCTGGCCGGGCATTTCGCTTTTTTCCGGGTTTCGTCGCGAAACGCGGCTGCGCATTGCCAGCGCGCTTGAGCGCGTCGGGCTTGAGTCCATGGCGTTATCCACCATCGATGAACTCTCCGGCGGTCAGTTTCAGCGCATGCTGTTTGCCCGCGTCCTGGTGCAGCAGGCGCCGCTGGTGATGCTGGATGAACCCTTTACCGGGGTCGATGAAGCCACCTGCAGCGTGCTGATGGATTTGATGCTGGAGATGTATATGCAGGGGCAAACGCTGCTCGCGGTACTGCACGACAGCGAGCGCGTGTCGCGCCATTTTCCGCAGACGCTGCGGCTGGATGCTGACGTTCCCCAGTGGAAAACCGAGCGGGTGAGGGTGGCATGATCTGGCATCTCTTTTTTCAACCGTTCATTGAGTACGGCTTTATGCGTCGCGCGCTGGTGGTTTGCCTGGCGCTCTCCGTCAGCACCACCGCGCTCGGCGTGTTTCTTCAGCTGCGTCGGATGAGCCTGATGGGCGACGCCCTTTCTCACGCCATTTTGCCGGGTGTCGCCGTGGGGTATTTGCTCAGCGGTATGTCGCTGCTGGCGATGAGTATTGGCGGTTTTATCGCGGGAATTACCGTGGCGCTGCTGGCCGGTCTGGTCAGTCGACGCACGCCGCTGAAAGAAGATGCCAGCTTTGCCGGGTTTTATCTTGGCTCGCTGGCGCTGGGGGTCACGCTGGTGTCGCTGCGCGGGTCGAATGTCGATCTGCTGCATCTGCTGTTTGGCTCTATCCTCGCAGTGGACAAGGACGCCGCGCTGTTTGTCACGGGCGTGTGTATGTTCACCCTTATCACACTGGCGCTGTTTTATCGAGGGCTGGTCACAGAAGCGTTTGATACTGCCTGGCTGCAGGTGAACGCCCGCTGGCTGCCTGGCCTGCTGCACGGACTGTTTCTGGCGCTGCTGGTGCTTAACCTGGTGGCTGGTTTTCAGGTGCTCGGCACGCTGATGGCCGTCGGGCTGATGATGCTTCCGGCCGTGGCGGCACGCTGCTGGGTGCGCACGCTACCAGCCTTACTTCTGATGGCGGGGATAAGCGGTATTTTCTGCGCATGGCTGGGGCTGAGCCTCTCCTGGGCGATGAGCCTACCTGCCGGGCCGTCCATCGTGCTCACCGCCAGCGCGCTGTTCTTTATTTCCATTTTACTGGGTACGCGAAGCAGGCTCGCTGGCAGCCTGCGGGCGTATTTTTAACGCAAGGGGAAACGATGAAACGTACAGGATTTGTAGTGGCGCTCGCGCTGGGGATGATGTCGCACGGCGTGATGGCGAAAACGCTGAATGTGGTGACCAGCTTTTCGATTCTGGGGGATATCACGCAGGAGGTAGGCGGTGACCATGTGAACGTGACGACGCTGGTCGGGCCGGACGGCGATCCGCATACCTTTGAACCGTCGCCGAAAGACAGCGCCGCTCTGAGCAAGGCTGATGTGGTGGTGGTGAACGGCCTGGGGCTGGAAGGCTGGCTTGATCGTCTGGTGAAAGCCTCCGGGTTCAAAGGGCAGCTGGTTGTCGCCTCAACAGGAGTGAAAACCCACACGCTTGAGGAAGATGGAAAGACTGTGACCGATCCCCATGCGTGGAACAGCGCGGCGAACGGGGCGCTCTATGCACAAAATATCCTGAACGGGCTGGTGAAAGCCGATCCTGAGGACAAAGCCGTGCTGGAAGCCTCTGGCAAAACGTATATCGCGCAGCTCAGCCAGCTGGATAACTGGGCCAAAACGCGCTTTAGCCAGATCCCGCCGGCGAAGCGTAAAGTGCTGACCAGCCATGACGCGTTCGGCTATTTCAGCCGCGCCTACGGCGTGACGTTTATGGCGCCGCAGGGGCTGTCGTCTGAGAGCGAAGCCAGCGCGGCGCAGGTCGCCGAGATTATCAATCAGATTAAAGCCGACGGCGTGAAAACCTGGTTTATGGAAAATCAGCTCGATCCGCGTCTGGTGAAACAGATTGCATCGGCGACGGGCGCACAGCCCGGGGGCGAGCTTTACCCCGAAGCGCTGTCGGCAAAAGGTGGGGTGGCTGACACCTACGTTAAGGCGTTTCGCCACAATGTGCACACCCTCGCTGAGAGCATGAAATAACTTTTCCACCGCCGGTGCGTCCGTACCGGCTTTTTTCTGAAGCCCACTCGTAAAACCTGAAGTGCATCCCCACATCTGACGAGAAAGTGCTATCTTGTGCAGCACGTTTTTCTGATGCCTGGAGCGAGAATGACTGACCATGAATTGATGCAGCTTAGCGAGATCGTTGGCCTTGCGCTGAAGCAGCGTGGCGCGACAATCACCACTGCGGAATCCTGCACCGGCGGCTGGGTGGCGAAAGCGATTACCGATATTGCCGGCAGTTCCGCCTGGTTTGAACGCGGTTTTGTGACCTACAGTAACGAAGCTAAAGCACAGATGATTGGCGTGCGTGAATCCACGCTTGAACAGCATGGCGCGGTCAGCGAACCGGTGGTAATCGAGATGGCTATTGGCGCGCTCAAAGAGGCGCGGGCAGATTACGCGATTTCCATTAGCGGTATTGCGGGCCCGGACGGCGGCAGCGATGTGAAGCCTGTCGGCACCGTCTGGTTTGGGTTCGCCACCTCCAAAGGGGAAGGGATCACCCGCCGGGAGTGCTTCAGCGGCGATCGCGAAAGCGTGCGTCGTCAGGCAACCGTTTATGCGTTAAAAACGCTCTGGCAACAATTTCTACAAAACACTTGATACTGTATGACCATACAGTATAATTGCACCAACAGAACAGAAATCCACGGTGAAGCACAGTCGCTTCTCCCGGCATGACAGGAGTAATAATGGCTATCGACGAAAACAAACAGAAAGCGTTGGCGGCAGCACTGGGCCAGATCGAAAAGCAATTCGGTAAAGGCTCCATCATGCGCCTGGGTGAAGACCGTTCCATGGATGTGGAAACCATCTCCACCGGTTCGCTTTCTCTGGATATCGCGCTGGGCGCTGGCGGTCTGCCTATGGGCCGTATCGTAGAAATCTACGGGCCAGAGTCCTCCGGTAAAACCACCCTGACGCTGCAGGTGATCGCTGCGGCACAGCGCGAAGGTAAAACCTGTGCGTTTATCGATGCCGAGCACGCGCTGGACCCTGTTTATGCTCGCAAGCTGGGCGTGGATATCGACAACCTGCTGTGTTCTCAGCCGGACACCGGTGAGCAGGCGCTGGAAATTTGTGACGCGCTGGCGCGTTCTGGTGCCGTTGACGTTATCGTGGTCGACTCCGTTGCCGCACTGACGCCAAAAGCCGAAATCGAAGGTGAAATCGGTGACTCTCATATGGGCCTCGCGGCACGAATGATGAGCCAGGCGATGCGTAAGCTGGCGGGTAACCTGAAGCAGTCCAACACGCTGCTGATCTTCATCAACCAGATCCGTATGAAAATTGGTGTGATGTTCGGTAACCCGGAAACCACTACCGGCGGTAACGCACTGAAATTCTACGCCTCTGTCCGTCTGGATATCCGCCGTATCGGCGCGGTGAAAGAGGGCGAGAACGTGGTCGGTAGCGAAACCCGCGTGAAGGTTGTGAAGAACAAAATCGCCGCGCCGTTCAAACAGGCTGAATTCCAGATCCTCTACGGCGAAGGGATCAACTTCCTCGGCGAGTTGGTTGACCTGGGCGTGAAAGAGAAGCTGATTGAAAAAGCGGGGGCCTGGTACAGCTACAACGGTGACAAGATTGGTCAGGGTAAAGCGAACGCGATCTCCTGGCTGAAAGAGAACCCGGCTGCGGCGAAAGAGATTGAGAAGAAGGTGCGTGAGCTTCTGCTGAACAACCAGGACTCTAAACCTGATTTCGTGGTCGATGCCGCGGATGCTGAAGAAACTAACGAAGACTTTTAATTCTTTCGTTTAAAAATGAAGGGCTGCTGATGCGGCCCTTTTTGCATTTCTGAATCAGCAGGTTTTTTATGAGTGAACCGACAACACGTCGACCCGCGTATGCACGCTTACTGGACCGCGCGGTGCGCATCCTGGCCGTTCGTGACCACAGTGAACAGGAGCTGCGGCGAAAACTGTCGGCTCCGGTGATGAGTAAAAACGGGCCGGAAGAGATTGATGCCACCGCGGAAGATTATGACCGCGTGATTGCCTGGTGCTATGAGCATCGTTATCTTGATGACGAGCGCTTTGCCTCACGGTTTCTCGCCAGCCGCGGCCGTAAAGGATATGGGCCCGCGCGCATCCGGCAGGAGCTGAACCAGAAAGGGGTGGCCCGGGAGTCCATCGAAAAAGCGATGCGCGAATGCGATACTGACTGGTGCGAGCTGGCCAGAGAACAGGCGATTCGTAAATACGGCGAGCCGCTGCCGCGTGAATTTTCAGAAAAAGTTAAAATCCAGCGCTTTTTGCTCTACCGCGGCTTTCTGATGGAAGATATTCAGGATATCTGGCGTAATTTTGCCGATTGAACGCATGCGGGATTTTACTTCCCACTAAAGAAAACTTATCTTATTCCCACTTTTTCCAGTAGCTGGTCTGTCCAACGGTTTACCGATACAGGCTGGCTACGACATTTCGTTAGCTTGATTTCAGGATAATTATGAGCAAGAGCACCGCTGAGATCCGTCAGGCGTTTCTCGATTTTTTCCATAGTAAGGGACACCAGGTTGTTGCCAGCAGCTCCCTGGTACCGAACAACGATCCGACTCTGCTGTTTACCAACGCCGGGATGAACCAGTTCAAGGATGTGTTCCTTGGTCTCGACAAGCGTAATTATTCCCGCGCCACAACCTCACAGCGTTGCGTGCGTGCGGGCGGTAAACACAACGACCTGGAAAACGTCGGTTACACCGCGCGTCACCACACCTTCTTCGAAATGCTGGGTAACTTCAGCTTCGGCGACTACTTCAAACACGATGCCATTCAATATGCGTGGGAACTGCTGACCGGTGAAAACTGGTTCAACCTGCCGAAAGAGCGTCTGTGGGTTACCGTCTATGAAACCGATGACGAAGCCTACGAAATCTGGGAAAAAGAAGTCGGGATCCCGCGCGAGCGTATTATTCGCATCGGCGATAACAAAGGCGCGCCATACGCGTCTGACAACTTCTGGCAGATGGGTGATACCGGCCCTTGCGGCCCGTGCACCGAGATCTTCTACGATCACGGCGACCACATCTGGGGTGGCCCTCCGGGCAGCCCGGAAGAAGACGGCGATCGCTACATTGAGATCTGGAACATCGTCTTCATGCAGTTCAACCGTCAGGCCGACGGTACGATGGAGCCGCTGCCGAAGCCTTCCGTTGATACCGGTATGGGTCTGGAGCGTATTGCCGCGGTTCTGCAGCACGTCAACTCCAACTACGAGATTGACCTGTTCAGCACCCTGATCAAAGCCGTTGCCGAAGTTACCGGCGCGTCCGACCTGAACAACAAATCGCTGCGCGTTATCGCGGACCACATTCGTTCCTGTGCGTTCCTGATTGCCGACGGCGTTATCCCGTCGAATGAAAACCGTGGCTACGTGCTGCGTCGTATCATTCGTCGTGCCATCCGTCACGGCAACATGCTGGGCGCGAAGGACACCTTCTTCTATAAACTCGTTGGGCCACTGATTGGCGTGATGGGTGCTGCCGGTGACGAGCTGAAACGCCAGCAGGCGCAGGTAGAGCAGGTTCTGAAAACCGAAGAAGAGCAGTTTGCGCGTACACTGGAGCGCGGTCTGGCGCTGCTGGACGAAGAGCTGGCGAATCTCAAGGGCGACACGCTGGATGGCGAAACCGCTTTCCGCCTGTACGACACCTACGGCTTCCCGGTTGACCTGACGGCGGACGTTTGCCGCGAGCGCAACATCAAAGTTGACGAAGCGGGCTTCGAAGCCGCGATGGAAGAGCAGCGTCGTCGTGCGCGTGAATCCAGCGGTTTCGGTGCAGACTACAACGCGATGATCCGCGTTGATAGCGCGTCTGAATTCAAAGGTTATGACGCGCTGGAACTGACCGGCAAAGTGACCGCCCTGTTTGTTGACGGTAAAGCCGTGGACAGCATCAGCGCGGGCCAGGAAGCGGTTGTCATTCTGGACAAAACGCCGTTCTACGCGGAATCCGGCGGTCAGGTTGGCGATAAAGGCGAACTGAAAGGCAACGGTTTCAGCTTCAGCGTCAACGACACCCAGAAATACGGTCAGGCGATTGGTCACCAGGGCAAACTGGTTTCCGGTTCTCTGAAAGTGGGCGAGGGCGTACAGGCTAACGTTGATGAAGCTCGCCGCGCGCGCATTCGTCTGAACCACTCTGCAACCCACCTGATGCACGCCGCCCTGCGCGACGTACTCGGTACCCACGTTGCACAGAAAGGTTCTCTGGTTAACGACAAAGTGCTGCGTTTCGACTTCTCGCATTTTGAAGCGATGAAACCGTCTGAAATCCGCGCGGTGGAAGATCTGGTGAACGCGCAGATCCGTCGTAACCTGCCAATCGAGACCCACATCATGGAGCTCGAGGACGCGAAGAAAAAAGGTGCGATGGCGCTGTTTGGTGAGAAATATGACGACCGCGTTCGCGTGCTGAGCATGGGCGACTTCTCTACCGAGCTGTGCGGCGGTACGCACGCATCGCGCACCGGTGACATCGGCCTGTTCCGCATTGTTTCCGAATCGGGTACGGCGGCAGGTGTGCGTCGTATTGAAGCGGTGACCGGTGAAGGTGCGATTGCCAGCCTGCATGCGCAGAGCGATCAGCTGCACGACATCGCGCAGCTGCTGAAAGGCGATAGCCAGAACCTGGGCGAGAAAGTGCGCGTTGCGCTGGATCGCACGCGTCAGCTGGAAAAAGAGCTGCAGCAGCTGAAAGAGCAGGCTGCGGCGCAGGAGAGTGCAAACCTCTCCAGCAAGGCTGTAGACATTAAGGGCGTCAAACTGCTGGTCAGCGATCTGGCGGGCGTTGAGCCTAAGATGCTGCGTACTATGGTCGACGATCTCAAGAACCAGCTTGGTTCTACCGTTATCGTGCTGGCGACAGTGGCAGAAGGTAAGGTTTCTCTGATTGCGGGCGTCTCTAAGGATGTGACCGACCGCGTAAAAGCAGGGGAACTGATTGGTATGGTCGCTCAGCAGGTGGGTGGCAAGGGTGGCGGTCGTCCGGACATGGCGCAAGCCGGTGGTACGGATGCGGCGGCACTTCCGCAAGCTTTGGCCAGCGTTGAAAGCTGGGTAAGCGCGAAACTGTAATAACTACAAAGCACAAGCAGACGCCATAGCGGTAACGTTATGGCGTCTTGTTCACTGTGCTATCGATAACGATAAAGTCAGGTTGAGTTTGTGTATATCGGCTAAACTTACGTTTAACAGAATGTGATGCCGTGACTGCTTACACTTTACGTGTTTGTCATCGCTTACTTTTTGGCGTTATATGATGGATAATGCCGGGATACAAGAGACCCGACTCTTTTAATCTTTCAAGGAGCAAAGAATGCTGATTCTGACTCGTCGAGTTGGTGAGACCCTCATGATTGGGGATGAGGTCACCGTGACAGTTTTAGGGGTAAAGGGTAACCAGGTACGTATTGGTGTTAACGCTCCTAAAGAAGTATCTGTCCACCGTGAAGAGATCTACCAGCGTATCCAGGCTGAAAAATCCCAGCAGTCCAGTTACTGATATTGTCGCGTCTCGCTGTCGGGCGAGACGCAACCCTCCTGTCATTTTTCCTGCTCAACGTTACCGTTTAATTTCAAACGCTCTCTTTTTAACCACTCCGTTACCCTAAACTCGCCCTTACGCCGCCATTTCTGCAAAGGTTTTCTGTGAAGATGCCTGCAAAATCCGCTTATAAAACACCCTCTTTGCGGCTTTTACATGCGAATTGCGTGTGATTTGTGCAAACGATAAAAGCTTTTGGAAAATTGTTTGACTTATAAGTCCCAGAAAGTAATATATGCGCCACGCAGCGACGAGAAGCTCTTAACGAGTAACTCGAAGCACTCGAAAGAGGCGTTGTGTGGTGAGGTGGCCGAGAGGCTGAAGGCGCTCCCCTGCTAAGGGAGTATGCGGTCAAAAGCTGCATCCGGGGTTCGAATCCCCGCCTCACCGCCATTTTGCATCCGTAGCTCAGCTGGATAGAGTACTCGGCTACGAACCGAGCGGTCGGAGGTTCGAATCCTCCCGGATGCACCATCTATTACTTCATATTGCTTTAGAAGTGATATGAATATCGAGCAGTACAGTAGTAAATCCCGATGCATCCGTAGCTCAGCTGGATAGAGTACTCGGCTACGAACCGAGCGGTCGGAGGTTCGAATCCTCCCGGATGCACCATTTACTATTTCTGAAAGCAGTACCCTGATGCATCCGTAGCTCAGCTGGATAGAGTACTCGGCTACGAACCGAGCGGTCGGAGGTTCGAATCCTCCCGGATGCACCATTTACTATTTCTGAAAGCAGTACCCTGATGCATCCGTAGCTCAGCTGGATAGAGTACTCGGCTACGAACCGAGCGGTCGGAGGTTCGAATCCTCCCGGATGCACCATATTCTCCGAGATAATAGCCACGCTGTTGTTTCAAGGTCTGCGAGTTAATCGCGAGAACCAGGGAGGATAACGTTGCTTCAGCAGCGGCCCGCAGGGCGAGGCGCAGCCGAGTAATCCTCCCGGATGCACCATTATTATTTCTGAAAGTAGTTCCCTGATGCATCCGTAGCTCAGCTGGATAGAGTACTCGGCTACGAACCGAGCGGTCGGAGGTTCGAATCCTCCCGGATGCACCATCTTCTCCTTCTTTGTTTATTCCTTCGACGTTCCGTCAGCAATCACACTCTCAATCAGCGACAAAAATCACCATTTACGATAAAGTAATGCTTTGTTAATCGTTTAGCGAGAGCACGATGTACGCACAGTATGACGGTTTGATCTTCGATATGGACGGCACTCTCCTGGATACCGAACCCACGCATCGTCAAGCCTGGACTGACGTCCTGGGCCGCTACGGAATGCGTTTCGATCTTCAGGCGATGATTGCCCTCAACGGATCCCCCACCTGGCGTATTGCGCAGGCCGTGATTGAACTGAATCAGGCCGACCTCGACCCGCATCTGCTCGCGCGCGAAAAAACCGATGCGGTAAAAGCCATGCTTCTAGATACCGTACGTCCTCTGCCGCTGATTGATGTGGTAAAAGAGTGGCACGGGCGCCGCCCGATGTCGGTAGGAACAGGCAGTGAAAGCTCGATTGCAGAAGCTTTGCTCAATCATCTTGGCCTGCGTCACTATTTTTCTGCCGTGGTCGCCGCCGATCATGTTAAACATCACAAGCCCGCACCGGACACCTTCCTGCTTTGCGCAGAATTAATGGGCGTCCCGGCGGCAAAATGTGTCGTGTTTGAAGACGCCGATTTCGGCATTCAGGCCGCGCGTGATGCCGGTATGGATGCGGTGGATGTGCGCTTACTGTGAGTGACGCGCTGTCACTTGCTTCATTATTCGCCAGCAGTTTTTTAAGCGCCACGCTGTTACCGGGAAATTCGGAAGTGGTGCTGGTGGCGATGCTGTTGTCCGGCGTGAGTCAGCCCTGGCTGCTTGTATTAATAGCAACAATGGGTAATAGCCTTGGAGGGCTGACTAACGTTATTCTTGGGCGTTTCTTTCCGCTGCGCGAAAAATCGCGCTGGCAGGAAAAGGCAGTCGGCTGGCTAAAACGCTATGGCGCTGCCACGCTGTTATTAAGCTGGATGCCTGTAATAGGCGATTTACTGTGTCTGCTGGCGGGATGGATGCGCATCTCCTGGGGACCGGTGCTCTTTTTTTTGTGCCTTGGCAAGGCGTTGCGCTATGTTCTCGTGGCGTGGGCAACACTACAGGGTATGACGTGGTGGCACTAATTGGTGGAATGAATACGCGACCTTCAATCGTCAACCATTACAATTATGCTGAGTAACATTACTTTGACAGGCGGGAGGTCAATTTGATCCCGGACGTATCTCAGGCGCTGGCCTGGCTGGAAAACCACCCTCAGGCATTGAAGGGTATTCAGCGTGGTCTTGAGCGTGAAACGCTGCGCGTTAACGCGGACGGTAGCTTAGCGACGACGGGTCACCCGAAGTCGTTAGGCTCGGCGCTGACACATAAATGGATCACAACCGATTTCGCTGAAGCACTGCTGGAGTTCATCACGCCAGTAGAGGGTGATATTGATCATATGCTGACGATCATGCGCGATATCCATCGCTACACCGCGCGCAACATGGGCGACGAACGTATGTGGCCCCTCAGCATGCCGTGCTATATCGAGCAGGGCCAGGAGATTGAGCTGGCGCAGTACGGCACGTCAAATATCGGCCGGCTGAAAACGCTCTATCGCGAAGGGCTGAAAAACCGCTACGGCGCGTTGATGCAGACGATCTCGGGCGTGCATTATAACTTCTCGCTGCCAATGGCGTTCTGGCAGGCGAAATGCGGTGAAACGGATAAAGATGCGATCTCTGAAGGCTACTTCCGCCTGATCCGCAACTATTACCGTTTCGGCTGGGTGATCCCGTATCTGTTTGGTGCCTCCCCGGCGATCTGTTCTTCGTTCCTGCAGGGGAAACCGACCACGCTGCCGTTCGAGAAGACCGAGTGCGGAATGTACTATCTCCCGTACGCGACCTCTCTGCGCCTGAGCGATCTCGGTTATACCAATAAATCGCAAAGCAATCTCGGTATTACGTTTAACGAATTGCACGAATATGTGGCAGGATTGAAGCGGGCGATCAAAACCCCGTCGGAAGAGTACGAGAAAATCGGCCTCGAAAAAGACGGCAAGCGCCTGCAAATCAACAGCAATGTGCTGCAGATTGAAAACGAGCTGTATGCGCCTATTCGTCCTAAGCGCGTAACGCGCAGCGGTGAAACCCCGTCGGATGCGCTGCAGCGCGGCGGGATCGAATACATTGAAGTGCGTTCGCTGGATATCAACCCGTTCTCACCGATTGGCGTTGATGAGCAGCAGATTCGCTTCCTGGATCTGTTTATGGTCTGGTGCGTGCTGGCGGATGCGCCGGAAATGAGTTCAGACGAACTGCTCTGTACCCGTACAAACTGGAATCGCGTGATTCTGGAAGGGCGTAAGCCGGGCCTGACGTTGGGTATCGGCTGCGAAACGGCACAGTTCCCGCTGACCAAAGTCGGCAAAGATCTGTTCCGCGATCTGAAGCGTGTTGCCCGCACAATGGACAGCATTGACGGCGGCGACGCGTATCAACAGATCTGCGACCAGCTGGTGGAATGTTTTGATAATCCGGAACTGACGTTCTCAGCGCGTATTCTGCGTTCTATGATCGATCAGGGCATTGGCGGCACGGGGCGTTCACTCTCAGCGGAGTATCGTGAGATGCTGATGCAGGAGCCGTTAGAAGTGCTGAGCGAAGCAGATTTTGCCGCGGAACGCGATGCGTCCGTGGTGCGTCAGAAAGAGGTTGAAGCGGCGGATACCGAGTCGTTTGAGGCGTTTCTGGCGAAGCAGTCTTAAGCAGAAAAGAAAAAGGCCACATCGCTGTGGCCAAAATATACATCTCTGAATTCAGGGATGATGATAACAAATGCGCGTCTTTCATATACTCAGACGTGCATTCTGTAGAAGAGTTCAGTTTATTTTAAAAAAAATCACTGTCGGAGGTGACGTATGCCGTTATTAGATAGCTTTACTGTCGACCATACCCGTATGGAAGCACCTGCAGTTCGCGTGGCGAAGACCATGCACACCCCGCACGGCGACACGATCACCGTCTTCGATCTGCGTTTCTGCGTGCCAAATAAAGAAGTGATGCCAGAGAAAGGCATTCATACCCTGGAACACCTGTTCGCCGGTTTCATGCGTGACCATCTGAACGGCAACGGCGTTGAGATCATCGACATCTCCCCTATGGGCTGCCGTACCGGTTTCTACATGAGCCTGATTGGCCAGCCGGAAGAGAAACGCGTCGCTGATGCGTGGAAAGCGGCGATGGAAGACGTGCTGAAGGTGAAAGAGCAGAACCAGATCCCTGAGCTGAACGTTTACCAGTGCGGTACTTACCAGATGCACTCTCTGGAAGAAGCGCAGGAAATCGCGCGTCACATCATCGAGCGTGATGTTCGCGTGAACAGCAACGAAGAGCTGGCCCTGCCAAAAGAAAAACTGCAGGAACTGCACATCTAGTGCACCTTTTCCCTCTCCCTCCGGGAGAGGGTAGGGTGAGGGTGGTTTAACCCCATGACCACAACCGCAACCTTCTCCTTTACCCATCGTCCCCTCGTTCCGTTCGCCCATGATTACGTTCATGGTGACAGCGAGCCGTGGCATGAGCACGACTGCGCGCAGCTGTTGCACACCCTGAGCGGCGTGGTACGGGTCGATACCGCATCGGGCTGTTGGGTTGTTCCTCCGGGTCGCGGCGTCTGGCTACCGGCGGGGACTCGCCACTCGCTTCGCATCACCGGCAACGTGGCGGCGCGAACGCTGTTCATCGATCCGCTGGCGCGGGCCGATCTCCCGGCCTCCTGTCAGATCGTGCAGATCGCGCCGCTGCTGCGCGAGCTGATCCTCGTCTCTCTTGCTTTACCTGAATCGTACTCGCCCGGCAGCCGGGATGAACGCGTCTATGAACTCATTCTCGATGAAATCCGCACCATGCCGGTGCTGCCGTTTCATCTGCCGGAGCCGGAAAGCGAGGCGTTACGCCACCTGTGTCTGCTAATCCGGCAAAACGCGGGAGGGAGCTGGAGCAGCGCGCAGGCCGCGAGCATGATGAACATGAGCGAGCGCACCCTGAACCGCCATTTTCAGCAGCAGACGGGATTAAGCTACGGCGAGTGGCTGAGAAGGGCGCGCCTGCTGGAAGCCTTAGTGCGGCTGGCGCAGGGCCAGCCAGTGCTGCGCGTGGCGCTGGATCTGGGTTACGGCAGCCACAGCGCCTTTACGGCAATGTTCCGCCGGGTGATGGGCGTCTCACCCAGCGATTACTTTAAGAACGACTGACGGCGTTTAAAAGCGCCTGAAGCGACGCGCGCGCCACGTCGCTGTCGATGCCCACGCCCCAGCGGCTGCTCCCGTCCTGGAACAGGCAGCGGATGTAGGCCACTGAGCGGCTGTCGCTGCGTTCGCCTAACGTATGCTCGTGATAATCCTTAATCACGAACGGGGCGTTGACCCAGCGGCTCAAGCCGTGAGCGGCGGCGGAGAGCAGACCGTTACCCTGACCTTCCAGCTGACGCGTTCCCCCCTGCGTAGCGATGCTTGCCGTCAAACGCAGCTGGCCGTCCTGCTGGCTGTCGCTGCGGTAGGATTGCAGCGCAAACTGCGGCGTGGCTACCAGGCCGTAGCGGGTGCGGAACAGCTGCCACAGCGCATTCTGCGTCATCTCTTTTCCGTGGCGATCGGTTTCCTGCTGCACGTGCTGGCTGAAATCCTGCTGCAGGGCGCGGGGTAATTTCAGGCCATGATTCTGTTCGATGAGCCACGCGCTGCCGCTTTTCCCTGACTGGCTGTTCACGCGGATCACCGCTTCGTAGGTGCAGCCGATGTCCTGCGGATCGACGGGCAGATACGGCATCTCCCAGCGATCGCCAGGCCTGCGGGCATCAAAGCCTTTTTTGATCGCATCCTGGTGCGAGCCGGAGAAGGCGGTATAGGCCAGCCGGCCTGCCCACGGGTGGCGCGGATGCACCGGCAGCTGGTTGCAGGCTTCCACCACTTCCACGACCCGGTTCATATCGCTAAAGTCGAGATTCGGGCTGATGCCCTGGCTGTAGAGGTTCATCGCCAGCGTCACCAGGCAGACGTTGCCCGTGCGCTCGCCGTTACCAAACAGACAGCCCTCCACGCGGTCTGCCCCCGCCATCACGGCCAGCTCGGCGCTGGCGACGCCGGTACCGCGGTCGTTATGCGGATGTACGCTGATGCAGACATCCCGGCGGCGGCTGAAGTGGCGACAGAAATACTCGATCTGGTCGGCATAGACGTTCGGCGTGCTCACTTCGACGGTTGCGGGTAAGTTGATCACCATGGGCCGTTCGTCGCACGGCTGCCAGATCTCCGCCACGGCTTCACAAATCTCCAGCGCAAACTCCGGCTCGGTAAAGCAGAAGGTCTCCGGGGAATACTCATACTGCCAGCGGGTGTCCGGGTTCTCTTCACACTGCTGACGAATAAGCCGCGTGAATCGCGTCGCCAGCTCGACGACTTGCGCTTTCTCCATGCCGAATACCAGGCGGCGGAACAGCGGGGCGGTGGCGTTATACAGATGCACGGTAGCCTGCTTCGCGCCGCGCAGGGATTCAAAAGTGCGATGGATGAGATCTTCCCGCGCCTGGGTTAATACCTGAATCGTGACGTCATCCGGGATGCGGTTCTCTTCAATCAGCTGGCGAACAAAGTTGAAATCCGTCTGCGAGGCGGACGGGAAGGCGACCTCAATCTCTTTGAATCCGCAGCCCAGCAGCAGATCCCAGAACTGCAGCTTGCGGGCGCTGTCCATCGGCTCGGCAAGGGCCTGGTTGCCGTCGCGCAGGTCGGTTGAGAGCCAGCGCGGCGCGCAGGTAATGCGTTGCTCCGGCCAGCGGCGGTCGGGCAGGGAAAGGGTCGGATAGGGTTGGTACTTGTCGGCGGGTGTGTTCAGCATAATGCGCTCCTGTTGTCTTTTCACTATCGTGAATTGATTTCAGGAGCGCTGCTTTATCGGAACTGACAATCGCTGTCGCGTTCAGGACAGGGTGCGGTTTTTTGCCGGATGGCGGCTACGCCTTATCCGGCCTACGTTCGTAGGCCCGGTAAGCGAAGCGCCACCGGGCAACTGTCAAAGGACTAGTGCGCGCCACCGCCGCCGCTACCGGCGCCAAACGGTGGTTTAGCAAACCACACCAGCCCCAGCAGGACGATAAAGATCCCCGCCGATATCCAGAAAATCTCGTTGGCCGAGATAATCAGCCCCTGGTTGGTGATCTGCTGGGCAATCCACCCTGACGCCTGCTGCTCCGTCATGCCCATTCCCTGAAGCTGGTTGTACATCTCCCGGGAGTTAGGGTTGAACGGGTTCACCGCTTCGGTCAGCTGGGCATGGTGCATCGATTCACGGTTCGTCCACAGGGTGGTGGTGATCGACGTACCAATCGAGCCCGCCAGCGTTCGCGTAAAGTTCGACAGGCTCGATGCGGCCGCCATGCGCTCAGGCGGTAAACCGGAAAGCGTGATGGTGGTCAATGGCATAAAGAAGCACGCCACGGCAAAGCCCTGAATAAACTGCGGCCACGCGGACGCGCCAAAGTCCATTCCCGGTTCGAACGTATACGCGCGCCAGTAGAAGCACACGGCGTACATGATAAAGCTGAACGTCACCAGCCGGCGCATGTCGAGCTTGTGGGCGAAGCGGCCAATAATCGGCGACAGCAGAACCGGAATCAATCCAACCGGCGCCGAGGCTAAACCTGCCCAGGTTGCGGTGTAGCCGTATACCTCCTGCAACAGCTGCGGCAGCAGTACAATCGCGCCGAAGTAGAGCATGTAGGCGAGGCTGATACACAGACAGCCTATGGTGAAGTTTCGCGACTTAAACAGCGACAGGTCGACTATCGGGTTATCGTCCGTCAGCTCCCAGACAATCAGGAAGCTCAGCGACACCACCGCGACAATCGTCAGGATGATGATCTCCCTGGAGTTGAACCAGTCCAGCTCTTTGCCCTGGTCGAGCATGACCTGCAGGCTACCGATGCCGACAACCAGCAGTGCCAGACCAATGGCATCGATACGCCGCTGTTCCGTCCGGGTTTCTCTGCCGCGCAGCGACTGGAGCGTCAGCATTACCACGAGGGCGCCAATCGGTACGTTGATGAAGAAGATCCAGCCCCAGTGATAGTTGTCGCTGATATAGCCGCCTAAGATAGGCCCGCAAATCGGCGCGACAATCACGGTCATTGACCACAGCGCCAGCGCGATGGAGCGCTTGGCGGGCGGGTAGTTGTTCAGCAGTAAGCTCTGCGACAGCGGGATCAGCGGCCCGGCAACAATCCCCTGAATGACGCGGAAGAAAATCAGCATCGTCAGGCTGCTGGACATACCGCACGCCCAGGAGGCAAGAACGAACAATACCGTAGACCAGAGGAACAGCTTCACTTCACCGACACGCTTTGCCAGCCAGCCGGTAATCGGAATGGAGATGGCGTTTGCCACCCCAAACGAGGTAATGACCCAGGTCCCCTGGCTCAGCGACGAGCCAAGGTTACCGGCGATAGTCGGGATCGCCACGTTTGCGATGGTGGAGTCCAGCACCTGCATGAATGTCGCCAGCGACAGCGCGATGGTCATAATGACCAGCTGCGCGCCTTCCAGCGGTTTTTGCGGCTTTTGCTGTTGCATAACGCTCACCTTCGGATTAACCGGCGTTTGCCTTCACGATGTCATCGATCAGCTTGTTGACCGGATCGAGGCTAATTTCACGGGCGTTACTTTCATAAGCCGGGCTGCTGCGCACCTGGCTTGCCAGGATCTGACCGTCGCGGTTGGCGGTGTCGACCGTCACCAGCGTAGAGAGGCCGATACGCAGCGGGTGATCCGCCAGCTGTTTGGCATCCAGCTCAATACGCACGGGCAGACGCTGAACCACTTTGATCCAGTTACCGGTGGCGTTTTGCGCAGGCAGCAGGGAGAAAGCGCTGCCGGTCCCCATGTCCAGACCAACCACTTTACCGGTGTACTTCACGTCATCGCCGTAGATGTCGCTGACAACCGTCGCGCTCTGGCCGATACGCATATGGGCAAGCTGCGTCTCTTTAAAGTTGGCGTCTACCCACAGATTGTCTGCCGGCACGACCGCCATCAGCGGCGTGGTTGGGCTAATCTGCGCCCCTGGCTGGACGGAACGACGGGAGACATAGCCGGTCATCGGGCTGACGATTTTGGTACGCTGCAGGGCAAGCCACGCGTTGCGCACTTCGGTCGCCGCCTGCTGTACGGCAGGCTGGTTTTCAAGGCTGGTGCCCAGCACCATCGCCTGGTTGGCGTTGTACTGTTGAATGGCTACATCCAGCTGTGCCTGAGCGCTGGCAACGGCGTCGCGGGCATGCTGCAGCTCTTCACGGCCAATCAGGTTGGCGGTGCCGAGCGGAACGCGGCGGTTCAGGTCGCTCTGCGCCTGCGCCAGCGCCGTTTTCTGCACGTCGATGTTGGCCTGCAGCTGTTTGCTGTTGATCATCAGCTGACGGGTCTGACGGACGCTGGAGGCCAGCGCGGTCTGTGCTTTTTCAAACGCCTGCTGGGCGTCGGTTGGATCGAGGGTCACCAACACATCGCCTTTTTGCACAAAGTCGGTATTGTCAGCCCAGACTTTCGTCACGCTGCCCGACACCTGCGCCATAATTTGTACCTGGTTCCCTGCCACGTACGCGTCGTCAGTCTCTTCAGCATGACGCAGTACTAAAAACCAATAGATCCCATATGCCACGGCAATAATGATAAAGAGCAAGGTCAACAGAAGAAGGGCGCTCTTACGTTTGCCTTTCTTGTTGGCCGGTTGCTGCGGGGTAGTGCTCTCCGCATTTGCGCTCATTGTTGTTCTCCACGATCTTCTTATTTTCACATCGGCTGAGCCGACCTGTTGTCAGAAAGGCCAGCACTGTGACGTGCTGGCCTGTCGGTTTTCTTATGAATCTGGAATGGTGAGCGTGTCGTCGCGTTAGCGCAGCGCCTCAAGAACGGCGCCGTCTTCATCCATCTGGTCCAGACGGGTGAGCAGCTTGCGAGTGATGTGCTCAAGCTGGTCGCGCTCGGCGGTGCTGAGGGCAGACCAGAGTTTGTGCAGGCAATTGTGCTGAGGTGGCAGCACCTCGCGCAGGAACTGGTGACCTTTATCGGTCAGTTGCAGATGCAGGCAGCGGCGATCGTTGTCGCTTTCACGGCGCTCAATCCAGCCGCGCTTTTCGAGTTCATCGGCAATACGGGTCGCATTGGTACGGGAGGAGCCCAGCGCGCAGCTCAGTTCGGAAGGCTGAATGCTGTGATTTTCCTGAGACTCCAGCGTAATCAACGCCATAAACAACGTCTCGTTAATCCCTTGAGCTTTCAGCATTTTATTACGGTTTTCCAGTAGCTTACCCTGCATGTGCATGCACAGGCGAGTCAGCAGGATTTCCTGATACGGGAAGTCCTCATGGCGACTGGCGCGGAATTTAAGCATTTGTTCAATGGGCGTAAACGAACTATCCATTTGGGCATAACCTCATTAATTACAGCCGATATAGTAACGATGGTGACAAATAATGTAAATGAATTATTTGTGCGGTTATATCCGCCAAACTTATGTCACCATCAGAAAGCGCCGGGTAAGTCCGTGACCCGGTGAGCACAGAAAGCGTTGGGTGTGAACCCGCTGAAGAGAGGATGTGAGGACGGGGGTCTGAACTATTCATGCCGATTGTAAATATGTCACCCACATTAAAATTTCTGGGATAAATGATTACGTTTACATTAACAGAGTGAAGGGTCTCTTAACACCCTAAGAGGCCAACTCAATGTAAATGTTAGTTAATTGCATCCTGACGGTGATAACCGCGCCACCATACTACCAGGTTGAGGGTAGCGACGATGGCCCCGATCGCGCATACCCCCGACCAGCCCGCATGCTGCCACGCCGACGCTGAAATAAGCGAACCCGCCGCGCCGCCGATGAAGTAGCTGGTCATGTATCCGGCCGTCAGACGGTTACGCGCCTCTGGCTTCACGCGATAGATGACGGTCTGATTGGTGATGTGAACGCCCTGAACGGTGAGATCGAGCACCAGGATACCGACAATCAGCGCCAGCACCGAGATGTGTCCGTACCAGATCGCCGCCCAGGATAGCAGAAGTAAAACCAGCCCTGCGGAGGTGGTCAGGTGGGATTTGCCCTTGTCGGCCAGCCCGCCAGCGGGACGTGCGCCCAGTGCGCCTGCGGCACCGGCCAGACCGAACAGGCCAATCACCCCTTCGGAATAGTTGAACGGCGGCGCGGCCAGCAGAAACGCCATCGACGTCCAGAGAATGCTGAAGTTAGCGAAGGTGAAACAGCCCAGCAGGGCGCGGGTGCGCAGAAGCTTGTCCTGCGTAAACAGGCTGAAAACGGAGGCCAGCAGCTGAGGATAGTTCAGGTGGTTTTCCTGCTTCACTTTTGGCAGCCCGCGCCACAGCGCCAGCGCCATGATTACCATCAGCACGCTCGCCACCCAGTATACGGTGCGCCAGCCGCCGAGGCTTGCCAGCAGCCCTGCAACGGTACGCGCCAGCAAAATCCCCAGCAGCAGGCCGCTCATGATGGTGCCCACCACCTTGCCGCGTTTTTCCGGGGAGGCGAGGGTTGCGGCGAGCGGGACCAGGATTTGCGCCACCACGGAGAACAGCCCCGTAAGCGCGGTTCCGACGATCATCATCGTCAGCGACTGGCTGCTGGCGGTGATCAGCATCCCACCGGCGGCCAGCAGGGTCATGGAGACAATCAGCATTCGGCGTTCAAACATATCGCCGAGCGGCACCAGGAACAGCAGCCCGGCGGCATAGCCCAGCTGGGCAGCGGTAACGATAAAGCCTGCGGAGCTGGCGGAGAGATTGAACGCGCGGGCGATGGTGTCGAGAAGAGGCTGCGCGTAATAGTTGCTGGCGACCGCCAGACCCGTTGCCACGGACATTAAAAGGATGAGTGCGGGGCTAAGCCCTTGAGCTGTTTTTGTCATTAGTTTCAGGAATCGTTAGTTGAGTGATTATTTTTCCGGAAACCATAATAGCTAATGATTGTGAATAGTGGGGGATTGTTGGGTGATGTATTGTGCGGTTTAGGTGAATGGTGCGGTCTGGTGCCCTCACCCTAACCCTCTCCCACAGGGAGAGGGAACGCTAACAGAGAGCCGGGGTGAGGGAAAATGTTTTACTTCTGCGCTTCAAGCGCCTCTTTCACCCAGCCGTCAAACTGCTGCTGGTGGGCCTTGATCCAGCCGTCGACGTGGCCTTTCACATCCGCTTCAGACGATTTGCCCGCATGCATCATCGCGTTCTGGGCATTGATGTCCGCCAGCGGCAGCTTCATTACCGAGAACAGCTTCGCCGCCGCCGGGTTTTTCTCCGCCCAGGCTTTGTTGGCCACGATATGCATGGTGTTCACCGGGAAGCCGTAGTTCATGCCGTTCGGCAGTTTGGTGTCGATATCCTTCTGCTCGCCCGGAAGGGAGGAGAACGGCACCTGCAGCCACACCACGTCTTTGCCCGGCTTCAGCACGTCGCTCACCCAGTACGGCGTCCAGGTGTAGTAGATCACCGGTTTACCCTCTTTGAAGCGGGCAATGGTGTCGGCCATCATCGCTGAATAGTTGCCGTGGCTCACGTCGACCGTTTTCGCCAGATCGAAAGCTTTGTTCTGGTGGTTAATCACCGCTTCACAGCCCCAGCCCGGCGAGCAGCCCATCATGTCGGCCTTGCCGTCGCCGTTGGTGTCGAACAGTTTGGCGATCTTCGGATCTTTCAGCTGTTCAATGTTGGTGATGTGGTACTGGTCGGCAGTTTTCTTGTCGATCAGATACCCCTGCGCCGCGCCCGTCACGAAGGTGCCTTCGCGGTAGAACTTCTTGTCGCCACCGGCGGCGGCATACATGTCGTCGTGCAGCGGCTGCCAGTTCACCGCGGTAAAGGTGGCGTCACCAGAGGCAATCGACGTGTAGCCTACGTTGTAGTCCACTTCGCTCGGCGTGTTAACCGTGTAGCCCAGCTTCTCCAGCGCGCGGCTGACGATCAGAGTCTGGAAGCTCTCTTCCGAAATGGTGCTCTGCACCGGCTGCACGGTAATGCCTTTACCCGGCAGGTCAGCCGCAAACGCGCTGGTGGAGACAAGGGTGGCAAACGCTGTGGCAAAAAGTACGTTATGTCGCATCGTTGTTCCTTATTTTGATTTCGAGAAAGGGCGGGTGAGTAACCCGACAGGGCCGGTGGTATACCAGCGACGGTTGCCGCGACTGCGTGAATCACGACCGACTGCCTGGGTCAGGCGGTCAAGGATAATGGCGAGGATCACAATGCCGACGCCGCCGACGGTGGCCAGCCCCATATCGAGACGGCCAATGCCGCGCAGCACCATCTGGCCCAGACCGCCAACAGCGATCATCGAGGCGATCACCACCATCGACAGGGCCAGCATCAGCGTCTGGTTAACGCCCGCCATGATGGTTGGCATCGCCAGCGGGAGCTGAACCTTAAACAGCATCTGGCGCGGGCTGGCGCCGAACGAGCGTGACGCTTCGATCAGGTCCGCAGGCACCTGGTTAATCCCCAGAATGGTCAGACGAATAATCGGCGGCAGGGCGAAGATAATGGTCACCACCACGCCCGGCACGTTGCCGATACCAAACAGCATTACGATAGGCACCAGATAGACGAACGCCGGGGTGGTCTGCATCGCATCCAGCAGCGGACGAATAATCTTCGCTGCCCGCGGGCTGCGCGCCAGCCAGATCCCCATCGGCAGGCCGATGACAATGCAAAAGAGCAGGGCGGTCAGCACCAGCGCCAGGGTGATCATCGCCTGCGACCACGCGCCAATTGCGCCAATGGCAATCAGCGAGATCAGCGTGGCGATCCCCATCCCCGCGCTACCGAACTGCCAGGCAATCAGGGAGAACAGGATAATCGCCACCGGCGCCGGCATGCCCAGCATCAGCTGCTGGAAGCCGTTCAGGATGTAATCCACCGGGACGCGGATCCCCTGGAAGACCGGACGGAAGTGCGTGACCACCCAGTCGATCCCCTCTGTGACCCAGCTGTCCAGCGGGATCAGCGTTTTATGGAACGGATCCATGATGTTGAAATGTTCTGGCGCAGGCGCGGGTGCGCTGTTCAGCCAGTCTGCCGCGCCGCCGCCATCGGCAGGAGCGGGCGTGGAACCCCACGCGTCGGTGGATTGCGCAGCGCTGTCCGCTGCCTCAGTGGTGCCCCACGGGTTAGATTGATCGGTCATTGTTTGCCCCCTCGCGATCTAAAGCCTGCAGCAGCATCCGTTTTGAGATGATGCCGACGTACTGTTGTTCCTCACCGACGACCGGCACGGCGCACGGCGCCTGGCCTACGTGAGAGAGCAACTCGCTGAGCGGCGTTTCGGCGTCCACGGCAAGCGGAGCGTCAATTAACGCCGCATCGATTCCCTGGTTCTCAGTGAGAGCCGTTTTCAGGGAGTCGATGGAGACAATGCCAACAAATTTATTGCCGCGTTCAACCAGATATCCGTATTCACGGTCTTCGTCCTGCAGCAGCTTAAGCGCCGAGCGCGGGCCGAAGCCTGGCGTTTTACGGATAATGCCGTTTGGCGTTCGACGGGCAATATCTTTGGCGCTAAAGACCTGGCTAATATCCACGCCGCGGAAGAAGGTGCGGACATAATCGTTCGCCGGATTATTGAGAATTTCATCCGGCGTGCCGACCTGCACCACTTCACCGTTTTGCATAATGGCAATGCGGTCGCCAATACGCATGGCTTCATCCAGATCGTGGGAAATAAAGACAATAGTTCGCTGATGTTTAGCCTGTAATTTTACCAGCTCGTCCTGCATCTCGGTACGAATTAACGGATCGAGGGCGGAGAAGGCTTCATCCATTAATAATATGTCTGGATTAATGGCTAATGCACGGGCTAATCCCACGCGCTGACGCATACCGCCGGAAAGTTCATCCGGATACGCATGCGCATAATTTTCCAGCCCGACCTGACGCAGCGCATCAAGGGCTTTTTCCTGACGTTCCTGAGCCGGCGTGCCGGCTAATTCCATGCCGAAAGCGGTATTATCCAGCACCGTCATGTGCGGCATCAGCGCGAATGACTGGAACACCATTGCAATCTTCTTTCTGCGCACCTCGCGAAGCTCTGCGTCTGATATTCTGGCGATATCCACGCCGTCAATCAGCACCTGTCCGCGGGTGGGTTCAATCAGGCGATTGAGAAGGCGAACCATAGTGGATTTACCCGAACCGGATAATCCCATGATGACAAAAATCTCGCCTTCTTCAATGGCCAGACTGGCGTCTTTAACGCCAAGCGATAGCCCGGTTTTTTCCAGAATTTGCTCTTTCGTAAGGCCTTTCTCAATATATTTGAATGCGCGCTGCGGATGCTCGCCAAATACTTTATAAAGATTTTTCACTTCTAATTTAATTGCCATGCAATAGAGAGTGTCCTGTTATTTGTTTATGCCGATATGATTACCATGGTAAATTGTTAACGGGCATAACCCTAACATACTGAGAATCTGAGACAACCCTGAGTCGGGATGAAGGCAAAATTTTGACGCAAGCGAAACGGCTGAATTTCCCATGAATAAAGGGCTGAGGGCGATTTGAATTTTTCTCAATTTTTTGCTGCTGCATCGTGAAATTTCGCCTGAACCGGAATGATTCAGGCGAATATGACGTGGAAATTACAGTGTAGTTGTTTTGTAAATATTAGAGTGGGAATTGTTGGGTTTATATTAAATTAACGAACGTTAGCGTTCATCAAAAATCCCAGTCTTCATCCTCGGTTTCCACCGCTTTGCCCATCACGTACGATGAGCCCGATCCCGAGAAGAAATCGTGGTTTTCGTCGGCATTGGGCGACAGCGCGGCCAGAATCGCCGGGTTCACCTCCGCCATCTCCGGCGGGAACAGCGCGTCGTAGCCCAGGTTCATCAGCGCCTTGTTGGCGTTGTAGCAGAGGAAGGCCTTCACGTCGTCCTCCCAGCCGGTGCCGGCGTAGAGTTCCTCCGTATAGCTCAGCTCGTTGTCGTACAGATCCATCAGCAAATCGAGCGCAAAGCCTTTAAGCTCCTCGCGCTTCGCCTCGCTGACTTTCTCCAGTCCTTTCTGATACTTATAGCCAATGTAATACCCGTGCACCGCTTCATCACGAATGATGAGCCGAATCAAATCGGCGGTGTTGGTGAGCTTGCCCCGGCTCGACCAGTACATGGGCAGCCAGAAGCCGGAATAGAAGAGGAAAGATTCCAGGAACACGCTGGCGATCTTCTTCTTCAGCGGCTCGTCGGCGCGGTAATATTCCAGAACCAGCTCCGCCTTTCTCTGTAATGACTCGCTCTCTTCACTCCAGGCGTAGGCTGCGTCCACGTCTTTGGTCTGGCACAGGGTCGAGAAAATCGAGCTGTAGGAGCGGGCATGCACCGCCTCCATAAAGCTTATGTTCGACATCACCGCCTCTTCGTGCGGCGTCAGCGCGTCGCTCATCAGAGCCGGTGCACCGACGGTATTCTGAATGGTGTCCAGCAGCGTCAGGCCGGTAAAGACGCGGATCGTCAGCTGCTGTTCGGCGTGGCCGAGCGTTTGCCAGGCCGGAATATCGTTGGAGAGCGGGACCTTTTCCGGCAGCCAGAAGTTGCTGGTGAGGCGGTTCCACACCTCCAGATCTTTATCGTCCTGAATCTTGTTCCAGTTAACGGCACTCACGCGTGACAGTTTCATCCTTTCTCCTTACAGCGCGCAGGACACGCAGCCTTCGATTTCGGTTCCTTCCAGCGCAAGCTGGCGCAGGCGAATGTAGTAGAGCGTTTTGATGCCTTTCTTCCAGGCGTAGATCTGCGCTCTGTTGATATCCCGCGTGGTGGCGGTGTCCGGGAAGAACAGCGTAAGCGACAGTCCCTGATCCACGTGTTTCGTCGCCTCGGCGTAGGTATCGATGATTTTTTCCGGGCCGATCTCATACGCGTCCTGATACAGCGCCAGGTTCTCATTGGTCATAAACGGGGCAGGGTAGTAAACGCGCCCGGTTTTGCCTTCCTTACGAATTTCAATTTTCGACACGATCGGGTGAATGCTCGACGTGGCGTGGTTGATGTAGGAGATCGATCCGGTCGGCGGCACCGCCTGCAGGTTCTGGTTATAAATGCCGTAGCGCATCACGTCGTCACGCAGCTGCTGCCACATCTCGCGCGTCGGCAGGGTAATCCCCGCGCGGGCAAACAGTTCGCGCACTTTTTCGGTTTTCGGCTGCCAGTCGCCTTCAAGATACTGGCTGAAATAGGCTCCGCTGGCGTAACGGGAGTGCTCAAAGCCCGCGAACCGCTGGCTGCGCTCGCGCGCCAGCATCATCGAGGTGTGCAGCGCGTGCCAGGTAATGGTGTAGAAATAGAGGTTGGTGAAATCCAGCCCTTCCGGACTGCCGTAGGCGATACCTTCGCGCGCCAGATAGCCGTGCAGGTTCATCTGCCCCAGACCGATGGCGTGCGAAGCGGCGTTGCCCGCTTCAATAGACGGTACGCTGCGGATGTGGCTCATGTCCGACACCGCCGTCAGCCCGCGAACGGCGGTTTCTATCGTGCGGCCAAAGTCGGGGGAATCCATGGTGTGGGCAATATTCAGCGACCCGAGGTTGCAGGAGATATCCTTGCCGATGTCCGCGTAGTCCAGGTTTTCGTCGTAGGTAGACGCGCTGTTGACCTGCAAAATCTCCGAGCACAGGTTGCTCATGTTGATGCGCCCGGCAATCGGGTTCGCGCGGTTCACCGTATCCTCAAACATGATATACGGATAGCCGGACTCAAACTGGATCTCCGCAAGCGTCTGGAAGAAATCGCGGGCATTGATGGTTTTTTTGCGGATGCGATCGTCGGCCAGCAGCTCGTCGTACAGCTCGCTGATGGCCACGTCGCCAAAGGCTTTGCCGTAGATTCGCTCAACGTCATACGGCGAGAAAAGCGCCATCTCGGCATTCTCTTTGGCGAGCTTAAAAGTGATATCCGGGATCACCACGCCAAGCGACAGCGTTTTGATGCGAATTTTTTCGTCGGCGTTTTCACGTTTGGTATCAAGAAAACGCAGAATGTCCGGGTGGTGCGCGTGCAGGTAAACCGCGCCCGCACCCTGACGCGCGCCAAGCTGGTTGGCATAGGAGAAGGCATCTTCCAGCATCTTCATCACCGGGATCACGCCGGAGGACTGGTTTTCGATGCGCTTGATCGGCGCGCCCGCTTCACGCAGGTTCGAGAGCAGAAACGCCACGCCGCCGCCGCGTTTGGAAAGCTGCAGCGCCGAGTTCACCGCGCGGCCAATCGACTCCATATTGTCTTCGATACGCAGCAGAAAACAGGAAACCAGCTCGCCGCGCTGGGCTTTGCCGCAGTTGAGAAAGGTCGGCGTGGCGGGCTGGAAGCGGCCGGAGAGGATCTCGTCGGCGAGCTGCTCCGCCAGCGCTTCATCGCCCTGCGCCAGCGTCAGCGCCACCATCGCCACGCGATCTTCAAAGCTCTCTAAGTAGCGCTTGCCGTCAAAGGTCTTCAGCGTGTAGCTGGTGTAGTACTTCCACGCGCCGAGGAAGGTCTGGAAACGAAAGCCGCTGGCGTGGGCGCGTTCAAACAGCTTCACCACAAAGGCGCGGTCGTAGCGGGTGAGCGTGCGCGCGTCGTAGTAGCCCTCGTTCACCAGATAGTCGAGACGTTCATTCTGGCTCGCAAACGTCACGCTGTTGGGCCGCACGTGGGCGGCAAAAAAGGCGTCCACCGCCTCACGATCTTTCTCGAACTGAATGCGTCCCTCCCGATCGTAGAGGTTAAGCATGGCGTTTAATGCATGGTAATCCGGTGTCGCCTGAATCACCCGTTCTGCGGTTGTCGTTGCCAAAATTCGTTCACTCCTTTACGCACGTTTTCGACGTCCTGCTGTGTCCCCATCAGCTCAAAACGATAGAGATACGGCACGCCGCATTTTTGAGAAATGACATCCCCGGCGCGGCCGAAGGCATCGCCGAAATTGCGATTCCCCGCCGCGATCACTCCGCGAATCAGCCCGCGGTTGTGAGGATCGTTCAGAAAGCGGATCACCTGGCGAGGCACGGCTCCTGCCGTGCCGCCTCCGCCATAGCTGGGCACCACCAGAATGTACGGTTCATCTACCCGGATCCGCTCCCGCTCGTTCAGCGGAATGCGCACCGCAGGCAGCCCGACGCGCTCAATAAAGCGGAGCGTGTTTTCCGAGCTGCTGGAGAAGTAGACCAGCCCGCTCATGCACGCGTGGCCTGAGCGCTCAGGCGGTTAATCATGTCCGGGCGGAAGCCAGACCAGCTTGTCTCCCCGGCGACCACCACCGGAAGCTGACGAAAACCCTGCTTGCGCAGGGTGTCTGCGGCCTCGGGGACCTGGTCAACATTCACCATTTCAAACGCCACGCCGCGGCTTTCCATTGCCCGTTTGGTCGCGTGGCACTGAACACAATCGTTACGAGTGTAAATAATAATGCTCATGATTCGTATTTCCATTTAAAATGAGGGTGCGGCGCGAATCATCGCGTCAGGTTGTGTGTATCTTGCTAAAAGGAATACTAGATGTAGTTGTCTTAAGTTTCAACCATACAAGATATGGGAAATTTAGATTAATATCGCCCCTGTGATGAGCACAGCGGGGCAGGGCAGGCTGTACGGGTTTTTCAGGCTTACGGGCATAAAAAAGCCCCGGCGCCTGAGGCTACCGGGGCAGAATACGCGGGATTATTTACGCAGGCTGAGCAGGGCACCGACGAAGATGCCGACCGCCGCGACGGTTCCCAGAGTACATAGCGGTTTTTCACGCACGAAGGTCGTAGCACAGCTTGCCATATCGCAGGCAGCCTGCGTGGCGCGTGAACGTCCGTTCATACGGGCGCGGGTTTCACGGAGCAGAGACTGAGCCTTACGCTTTGCGGCTTCCGCTTCGTCCTTCGCGTCACTTCCCCAGGACTTCAGCACCTCTTCCAGCGTGTCCGCTAATTGGCTGACATCATTACGAATATCCTGAGCGTCGTCGTTAATATCGTTTCGGTTCGGTCTGTTAAACATACGATCCTCCGTAATTTTGTGTTCCCGTTCAGTTTAGTTCAGAAATTTAATATCTGAAGCGCATCACGCGTTATCCGGCAGTTTATGGACTATTCTGAAAGCCCTGCTATTGCTGAATACTGTAAGGTTGCCGGGCAGGAAAAGATAACGAGGAAAAGATATGTATTTACGACCTGACGAGGTGGCACGCGTTCTTGAAAAAGAGGGATTCACCATGGATGAGGTGACGCCAAAAGCGTATGGATATCGCCGCGGCGAGAATTATGTTTATGTTAATCGCGAAGCAAGAATGGGACGTACCGCTCTCATTATTCACCCGACGCTGAAAGACAGAAGTTTGTCATTTGCTGAGCCTGCCTCGGATATTAAAACCTGCGATCATTATCAGCAATTTCCGCTCTATTTAGGCGGTGAACGGCATGAGCATTACGGTATTCCGCACGGTTTCAGTTCGCGTATGGCGCTGGAGCGATTTTTGAAGGGACTGTTTGGCGACGTACAGTAAATCCGCGACTGGCGTGCGCCAGTCGCTTCACATCACGCTTTTGCCTGGCTGTACTGGCTGACCTTAAACAGGCGGCGGCAATAGTCGAGGAAATAGCCGTAAACGGCTCCCATCAACATCGAAATAACAATATTCGAACTGACCGCCGCAGCGATCTGGTGCCAGTCTGCACCGACTGTCAGGAGAATGGCCACGTAAACCGGCGACTGGAACGTCACATACGCCAGAACGTCCGCCAGGTTTTTCACCCAGCCTGCTGGGCTGATACGACGCGCGAAACGCATTACCGCATCGCGGTATAAACCGTAAGGCCATGCAATAATAATATTGACCGGGATCGCCACCAGACGAGAAGAAAACGACTGCTCGAAGGACATTCCGGAGAGGAATATTTCGATCAGCATGTTCACGACGGAACAGTAAACAACCATCGCGAAAGTATCCGCCACCGCGTGGCGCAGGCGAGATTGCGGCGAGAACATGTCTGAACTCCTTGAGAAGAACACAAAAGAAACGATTTTCCTTCAGCGGTTAGTGCTTTAGGTTGGTTTGTTTGACGTGTATAGCGTATATCTCTGCGTTTGAACTAACAACTAGTGATAAATTTTTATTTAATCGCCTTTTGTCCACAAAATTCTCTAAAGTTGTTCGTTTTTTGTTCCGATCGTTATAATCTGTCTTGTTTGATGGTTATTGCATTAAAATCAATGAGTTGGTTTTGTTAGTGGCTAAAGTCAGGAATCCTCCACCTGACGCGGCGCAGTATGCTGTAATTTGGATTAAAGTTGGCCATTTATATTAATGGAGTGATTGGATTCATCGATGTCCTGTCAGCACCTTGCGCTATTATTAACAGTGAGTTCTAAATATATTTACACTGATGCCCGTACGGACCCTTGGGTAGATATTTCAACTCAAATGAATTATTCTGTCGGCGATTTATCTATTTACCCCCCAAAGAAAAGGTTTTCAAATAATATGTCTTTGACGTTACAGAATCTTAATAATATCCGAACCCTGCGCGCCATGGCGCGTGAATTATCCCTGGACGTTCTTGAGGAAATGCTGGAAAAGGTCAGGGTCGTTACTGAAGAGAAACGCAGCGAGCTGACGGAATTAGAGCAGCAGCGTGCTGAGCAGCAGGAAAAAATTAATGCCCTGCTGGAGCTGATGAAAGCTGATGGTATTTCACCGACTGACCTGCTGGGTTCTGAACTAGCGCAGACGGGTAAGCCAGCGAAAAAGCGTAAGCCGCGTGAAGCAAAATATCGCTTTATTGACCAGAACGGCGAAGAGAAAACGTGGACCGGCCAGGGCCGCACGCCGAAGCCTATCGCCAGCGCGCTGGCAGACGGTAAATCACTGGATGATTTTCTGATCTAACGAATGAGCCGGGCGGAACACGCCGCCCGGCTGACTGTTCAGCAGACGCCGAAATCGCCTTCTTCGGTATAAGGCGCCACATCGGCGGCTTTCAGCGTATATTTCTCGCCTTGCTCATTGCTGGCCTGGACCGCCACAATGCTGTCACCGTTTACTTCGAGCACTTTCAGTTTCGGGCCGCCTTTACGCGGTTGCACATAATCACCGACAGAAAACATATTACCTCCTCATCGTTTTAGCGATCTTCACCTTAGCCCACGCATGACGCCGGGTACAGCGTATTTCACCGATTACTGCTTATGAGGTACGCCGGTTCCAGGGCATCACCTTGAGCAGTCGCGCCATGCCGCAAAAGCCCGTCACACCGGCGAACAGCAGACCGGCTCCGACAAAGCCGCTGAGCAGGAAAAAGCCGCTGGAGACGCTATAGCCCAGCACCACGCCACAGAGTATTAACAGCCCGGCGGCAATTTGCACCTGACGCATCAGCGGCAGCGGCTGGGACTTGTCTTCGACGGTCGGCAGTCCGGCCTGCTTCCAGCCCTGAATGCCCCCCTCGACCACAAATGCCTCTGCGGGCGCGGCGGCCTGAGCAAGGCGGTCGGCATTCCCCGACGTCCGGGCGCCGGACTGGCAGTGAAAAATCACCGTATCGCCCGCCTGCGCGTTAAGCGCGCCGGGTAAGGTATCCAGCGGCACGGACCGCGCGGCGGGAATATGCTCGCGGGCGTACTCATCGGCATCACGAATATCAATCAGTTTTGCGCCTTCAGCGACGCGGGCATTGGCCTGGCGCGGTGAAAGAAGAGGAAGTGACATGGCGACTCCTTACGGGCAATAAAGGGTTTTCAGGGTGCTGATAAGCTGATGTACCGCATTGTTTTTAATGGAATAGAGAATGCGCTGCGCGTCGCGAGTGCTGTCGATAAGCCCTTCCTCACGCATGCGCGCCAGATGCTGCGACGTGGCGGAAGGACTTAGCCCCGTGGCTCGCGCAAGCTCCCCCGCGCTGGTGCCGGGCGCTCCGCATAGGGTGCAGAGGATCAGCAGGCGACGGGGGTTGCTCATCGCTTTTAAGAGTGTGGCGGCCTGCCCGGCGCTGGCCTGAAGCTGTTCGAGTTCTGTCATAATAGTTTAGCATTTACTTAATTAAGTAAATGCTAAACTAATTCGATGCATTAAACCAGCGTCAAAAGCGTAAAAGAGGGTAAACGCGAGGCCCGGAACTGGTATAGACGAATAAACTGGCTATGCTTACAGCATTCTCTTTATTATTTTCAATGGATTAGATTGAACGGAGTGTTTATATGGGATTTTGGCGTATTGTTTTTACGATCCTTATACCGCCGCTGGGCGTGCTGTTGGGCAAAGGGTTTGGCTGGGCGTTTATTATCAACATTCTTCTGACGCTGCTGGGCTACTTCCCCGGCCTCATTCACGCGTTTTGGGTACAAAGCAAAAGCTAGGCGCGCCACAGTAAATCGCTATAGATATCGGTCAGTACCCCCGCTGGACCAAACTGCTGCTTGATCCACCGCGTGACCTGGCCGGTTGCGGCATGCTGCGTGGCGAGCAGCATGCGCGAATCCTGACGCGGGTTGTTAATCCGTCGGGTGACCAGCAGCCCCGCGTCTACCGCCTCGCGGACCATGTATTCCGGCAAAAAGCCAATCCCTTCGCCCAGGATCTGACACTGACATTTGGTGTTAAAGTCCGGGACCAGAATCGCCTCCTGCCCGTGCAGCAGCCAGCCGACCTTTTTGTTAATGGTGTGCGCGGTATCTTCCACCATGATGTTGGGATACAGGCGCAGCTGGCTTTCCGCTATTGGCTCCGGGGTGAATGCCAGCGGATGTTCCGGCGCGATGGCAAACACCCAGCGAATGGCGCCGATCTCGGTGTAATCAATCCCGCCACCGTCCAGCAGCGTGTCCGGCGCGCCAATCGCGATGTTGGCCTGGTTATTGATGATGGAGTCCCAGACGCCGTTGTAGACCTCGGTGGTCACGGTGATCTGACAGGTGGGAAACTGCTTTTTTAGCACCTGCAGCAGCCGCGCCGTGTGGCGTGGGGTATACAAAAGCTGGTTGATACAGATGCGCACCCGCGCCTCAATGCCCTGAGAAATGGTGTCAATCCCGCGCTTGATGGCGTGAAAGTCGTTAAGCAGGTCGGTGGCCTTACGGTAAAAGTAAAACCCGGACTCGGTCAGCTCGATGCTGCGCGTGCTGCGGACAAACAGCACTACGTCCAGCCCGGTCTCCATGCGCTTAATGGTGTAACTGATAGCAGAGGTCGTCACGCCCAGTTCAGCGGCGGCTTTGCTGAAGCTGCCGAAGCGTGCGGCGGTAGTAAAGGCCAGCAGGTTTTCCTCGGTAAAGATGGAATTCATATCTCACTTCCTTCAGCCATCAGTTTTGAACATATTTTAACAGCGTCGTTACAACGCATTTGAAGCCGATCACAGTTCTGACTCTTTGTCGAAAGCCGCATGCGGTAAGGCTTCGTAAGACATAAGCATAATGCAGCCAGAAGCGCTAAAAAGCGGGGAAACATAAGAAAAAGGTTGCACAGACGCACGTTTTGACCGGTTTATTGAATTTACCTCAACAATGAATTGACTGTCGATGAATCATTTTTAAGCGGATTCTTTTATGACCAGGCTGTTGCTATTCTCAGGTCAACAGAAATAAAAACATCGGGAGTCTGAATATGTCTGCGAACGAACTCGTTACTGAATTTCTGCTGGCGGCAGAAGAGGGCAATAGCGATGCGCTAAAAGCCTGTCTGGAGAAAGGCGTGGATATTAACGCCACCAACCGTCAGAAAAGAACCGCCGTTATTATTGCCAGCCTGAAAAAGCATTATGACTGCGTGGCGTTATTAATTGCCGCCGGGGCGGATATTGATAAACAGGATCAGACCTGCTTTAACCCCTTCCTCATTAGCTGCCTGACCAACGATATCACCCTGCTGCGCCTTGTCCTTCCGGCAAATCCGGATCTCGACCGCCTGACGCGCTTTGGCGGCGTGGGCATTACGCCAGCCAGTGAAAAAGGGCACGTGGAGATCGTTCGCGAGCTGCTGGAGAAAACGGATATCAACGTCAACCACACCAACTTTGTCGGCTGGACGCCGCTGCTGGAAGCGATCGTGCTTAACGACGGCGGCGCTAAGCAGCAGGAGATCGTGAAGCTGCTGTTGGATCACGGCGCGAACCCGCACATGACCGATAAATACGGTAAAACCCCGCTCGAACTGGCGCGGGAAAAAGGCTTCGATGCAATAGCTGACCTGCTGCTGGCGGCGGGCGCATAACGCATTCGGCCAGCTTTTTCCGGCTGGCCGCTAATTAAAACGCATTTTTACCGACGTGCATTTTGCACGACGGCGGTCCCCTTTTATCCGCGTTCAGGAGAAAATAATGCCCACAAAAATCGTCATAAAAAAGAACACATATTTTGACTCCGTCTCATTAATGTCTGTTTCCACCAAAGCCAATAAATTACCGGGCGTCGAGCAGGCGTTTGTCGCGATGGCGACGGAAATGAACAAAGGCGTATTAAAAAACCTCGGGCTAATAACGCCGGAATTAGCGGAAGCCAAAAACGGCGACCTGATGATCGTAATTAAAGGCGACGCGGCGAATGATGAAACGCTGGCGGCCATCGAAGCGCTGTTCACGCGTAAAGAGAGCGGCGGCACCCATGAAGCGCGCTACGCCACGATTGCCAGCGCCAAAACTCATCGCCCGGAGAGCAACCTCGCGGTGATTTCCGTCAACGGCACCTTCGCTGCCCGCGAAGCGCGCCAGGCGCTGGAAAACGATCTCAACGTGATGCTGTTTTCCGATAACGTGTCGCTCGACGACGAGCTGGCGCTGAAGCAGCTGGCGCATAAGAAAGGTCTGCTGATGATGGGGCCGGACTGCGGCACCGCCATTATCAACGGCGCGGGACTGTGCTTTGCCAACGCGGTGCGCCGCGGACCGATTGGAATCGTCGGCGCATCCGGCACCGGCAGCCAGGAGCTGAGCGTGCGCATTCACGAATTCGGCGGCGGCGTGTCGCAGCTGATTGGCACCGGCGGACGCGATCTCAGCGAGAAAATCGGCGGCCTGATGATGCTCGACGCCATCGACATGCTGGAAGCGGACGACGCGACCCAGGTCATCGCGCTGATCTCCAAGCCGCCGGCCCCTGCCGTGGCGGAGAAGGTGCTGGCCCGCGCGCGCGCCTGCCGCAAGCCGGTGGTTGTCTGCTTCCTCGGCCGCAGCGAACCGCCCGCCGATGAAGACGGCCTGCAGTTTGCGCGCGGCACCAAAGAGGCGGCCCTGAAGGCGGTCCTGCTCACCGGCATCAAAAAAGAGTCCCTCGATCTGCATCCGCTCAACTGGCCGTTGATTGAAGAGGTGCGCACTCGCCTGACGCCGCAGCAGAAGTACATTCGCGGCCTGTTCTGCGGCGGAACCCTGTGCGACGAGGCGATGTTCGCGGCGCTTGCGAAATTCGACGACGTTTACAGTAACATCCAGCCCGATCCGTCTAAGCGCCTGGGCGACGTCAATGTCAGTAAAGCCCACACCTTCCTCGACTTTGGCGACGACGACTTCACCAACGGCAAGCCGCACCCCATGATCGACCCGACCAACCGCATCAGCCGCCTGCTGCAGGAGGCGCGCGATCCGGAGGTGGGCGTCATCGTGATGGACTTCGTGCTGGGCTTCGGCGCGCATGAGGATCCGGTCGGCGTGATGATCGACGCTATCAAAGAGGCGCAGGCGATCGCGAAGGCCGATAACCGTCCTCTGGAAATTCTCGGCTACGTGCTCGGCACCGACCAGGATCCGCAGTCGCTGGCGCAGCAGTGCCAGTTGCTGACCGACGCAGGCGTCATCTTGGCCAGCAGCAGTACCAACACCGGATTACTGGCACGCGAATTTGTCTGCAAAGGGGAGAAAGCATAATGACGACCTTATTCAACCAGCCGCTGAACGTGATTAACGTCGGCATTGCGATGTTCAGCGACGACCTCAAAAAACAGCACGTTCCCGTGACCCAGCTCGACTGGACGCCGCCGGGGCAGGGCAATATGCAGGTCGTTGAAGCGCTCGACCAGCTGGCGGAAAAACCGCTGGCGGAGAAAATTGCCGCCGCCAACCGCATCGCTCTTGAGCGCATTATTCAGTCCCATCCGGTGCTGGTGGGCTATGACCAGGCCATTAACGTGGTGCCGGGCATGACCCGCACCACCATTCTGCACGCCGGTCCGCCTGTCGCCTGGGAGAACATGTGCGGGGCGATGAAGGGTGCGGTCACCGGGGCGCTGGTGTTTGAAGGGCTGGCGAAAGATCTGGACGATGCGGCAAGGCTCGCTGCCTCCGGAGATATTACCTTCTCGCCGTGCCACGAGCACGACTGCGTGGGCTCGATGGCGGGCGTCACCTCCGCATCGATGTTTATGCACATCGTTGAAAACAAAACCTACGGCAACCGCGCGTTCACCAACCTCAGCGAGCAGATGGCGAAGATCCTGCGCATGGGCGCTAACGACCAGAGCGTGATCGACCGTCTGAACTGGATGCGCGACGTGCTCGGCCCGATGCTGCGCGACGCGATGAAGATCGTCGGCGAAATCGACCTGCGCCTGATGCTGGCTCAGGCGCTGCACATGGGCGACGAGTGCCACAACCGCAACAACGCGGGCACCACGCTTCTTATTCAGGCGCTGACGCCGGGGCTGATTCAGGCGGGTTATCCGGTGGCGCAGCAGCGCGAGGTGTTCGAGTTTGTCGCCAGCAGCGACTACTTCTCCGGCCCGACCTGGATGGCGATGTGTAAGGCCGCGCTGGACGCCGCGCACGGCATTGAGTACAGCACCGTCGTCACCACCATGGCGCGTAACGGATACGAGTTCGGCCTGCGCGTTTCCGGCCTGCCGGGGCAGTGGTTCACCGGCCCGGCGCAGCAGGTGATCGGCCCGATGTTCGCGGGCTATAAGCCGGAAGACTCCGGGCTGGACATCGGCGACAGTGCCATCACCGAAACCTACGGCATCGGCGGTTTTGCGATGGCGACGGCCCCGGCGATTGTTGCGCTGGTGGGCGGGACGGTGGATGAAGCTATCGACTTCTCCCGTCAGATGCGCGAAATCACCCTCGGCGAAAACCCGAACGTCACCATTCCGCTGCTCTCGTTTATGGGCATCCCAACCGCCATCGACATCACCAAAGTCGCGGGCAGCGGCATTCTGCCGGTGATTAACACCGCCATTGCCCACAAAGACGCGGGCATCGGCATGATTGGGGCGGGCATCGTTCACCCGCCGTTTAGCTGTTTTGAAAAGGCGCTGTTGACCTTCCGCGATCGCTACTTTTTATAAGGCATGCATCCATGAAAAACATGAAGCTGGAATGGAAAAGAGGTGACTGGGCGGCGTATTTCGGGTTGATGACCAACAACCTGACCAATTTGCTGACCATGATGGGGCTGCTCATTTTTGTCGTCGGCATCCCGAAGGAGATTGTTTATGGACGCATCGCGCCAGCCTTCGGGCTGGCGGTGCTGGTGGCGAGTATTTGCTACGCCTGGTTCGGCATGCAGATGGCGCGCGCCACCGGACGAACGGACGTGACCGCGCTGCCGTCCGGCCCGAGCGCGCCGTCGATTTTTACCGTGACCTTCCTGGTCCTGATGCCGGTTTATCAGCAGACCGGCGATGCGGACTTCGCGATCCAGATTGGCCTGGTGTGGTGCTTCGTGGAGGCGATGATCCTCGCGGGCGGTTCGTTTTTAGGGGAAACCATCCGCAAGATGATCCCGCGTACCGTGCTGCTGTCGTGCCTCTCCGGTTTGGGCCTGCTGCTGCTGGCGATGAACCCGATGCTGCAGGCGTTCGAAGCGCCGACCGTGTCGTTTATCGTGCTGCTGCTGATCTTCATCAACTGGTTCGGTAAAAAGCCGATTTTCGCCCGTATCCCGACCGGCCTGCTGCTGCTGATAGCCGGTACGGCACTGGCGTGGATCTCCGGTCTGCAAAGCCCGGAAGCGATTAAAGCGTCTATGTCATCCTTCGGCTTTAATCCGCCGGAAGTGCACGTGGACAGCTTCATGCAGGGCCTGCCGCACGCGCTGCCGTATCTGGCCTCTGCCGTGCCGCTGGGGCTGGCGAACTACATCTTTGACCTGGAGAACATCGAAAGCGCCCACGCGGCGGGAGATGCGTACCCGACGCGCAAGGTGATGCTGGCGAACGGTCTGGCGTCGATGCTCGGCTGCCTGATGGGGAACCCGTTCCCGGTGACGGTTTACGTCGGCCACCCCGGCTGGAAAGCGATGGGGGCCAGCATCGGCTACACGCTGGCCTCCGGCGTGACCATGTTCATCGTGCCGCTGTTCGGGCTGGGGGCATTTATGCTCGCCATCATTCCGATGACCGCCATCGTGCCGATTCTGGTGTTTATCGGCGTCGTCACCGCCAACCAGGTTGTGAGGGAAACGCCCAAAGTGGAGGTGCCGGTGATCTTCATCTGCCTGTTCCCGTGGATCGCCAACTGGGCGCTGACCATGATGAACAGCGTGATGGGGGCGGCGGGCACCAGCGCGGCGAAGATCGGCACCGACGTGCTGCACAGCAAAGGAATTTATTACGAAGGCCTGGTGCATCTCGGCAACGGCGCGCCGCTCGCCAGCATGCTGTGGGGCTGTATCGCCATCTTCGCCATCATCAACAAACCGCTGCGCGGGGCTGTCGCCGCTGCGGGTGGTGCACTGCTGGCGCTGTTTGGGGTGATCCACGCCCCGGTGGTGGGCTTTGCCGAGGGCAGTTCGCTGATGTTCGTCACCGCGTATCTGATGATGGGCGGCATGTTTGTGGTGAAGCATGTGCTTGATAGCCGCGAAGCGGCGAGCGCGGCGGCAACGGTTTCTGAATCCTGATAATGCCTGATGCCCTCACCCTAACCCTCTCCCACAGGGAGAGGGAACGTTAATCCCCCTCCCTGTGGGAGAAGGCCTGGGTGAAGGCACCAGAACGCACCTTCGAAAGGAAACAAAATGAAAGAGCTTATGGTCGTCGCCATCGGCGGCAACAGCATTATCAAAGACAACGCCAGCCAGTCGGTTGAACATCAGGCGCAGGCGGTGAAAGCGGTGGCAGAGTCGGTGCTCGAAATGCTGGCCTCCGACTATGACATTGTGCTCACGCACGGCAATGGCCCCCAGGTGGGGCTGGATCTGCGCCGCGCCGAAATCGCCCACGAGCGGGAAGGGCTGCCGCTGACGCCGCTGGCAAACTGCGTGGCGGACACCCAGGGCGGGATTGGCTACCTGATCCAGCAGGCGCTCAACAATCGCCTGGCCGCGCGCGGGGAGCAAAAGGCGGTCACGGTCGTTACCCAGGTAGAAGTGGATAAAAACGATCCGGGTTTTACGCACCCGACGAAACCTATCGGTGCTTTCTTCAGCGAGGCGCAGCGCGACGAGCTGAAGCGCGCACACCCGGACTGGCATTTTGTCGAGGATTCAGGCCGTGGCTACCGTCGCGTGGTGGCTTCACCGCAGCCGCTTCGGATTGTCGAGGCGGATGCGATCAAAGCCCTGACGCAAAAAGGCTTTGTGGTCATCGGCGCGGGCGGCGGCGGTATTCCCGTGGTGCGCACTGAGCAGGGCGATTACCAGAGCGTCGACGCGGTGATCGATAAAGATCTCTCCACCGCGCTGCTGGCCCGTGAGATTTGCGCCGACGTGCTGGTGATAACTACCGGCGTGGAAAAGGTGTGCATCAACTTCGGCAAGCCAAATCAGCAGGCGCTGGAGACCGTCGACGTAGCAGAGATGACGCGCTACATGGACGAAGGCCACTTCCCGGCGGGCAGCATGCTGCCCAAAATCGTCGCCTCGCTGGCGTTTTTACACCACGGCGGCAAGCGCGTGATTATCACCTCGCCGGACTGCCTGCCCGCCGCGCTGCGCGGGGAAACCGGTACCCATATTATTAATGAAGGAAGATAAGATGAGTGAAAATAAAAGCCGCCGCGAATTTATTAGCCAGAGCGGCAAAATGGTCACCGCCTGCGCGCTGTTTGGCGCGACCGGATCCGTCGCGTATGCTGCCGACTCCGCAAAGCCAACCTGCGAGACGGGTAAACCGATGACGATCACCGCGAAACATTACTATCTGGACAACGTGCTGCTCGAAGCCGGCTTTAACTTCGACGGTGGCGTGGCGACGAGCACCCGTACCGAGCTGAAAACGCTGGAGATCAAGGACGGGAAGATCGTCGCCCTGCGCGACAACAAGCGCCACGCCGACGCCACGCTGCCGCACTACGATGCGGGCAACAAGCTGATGCTCCCGGCAATGCGCGACATGCACATCCACCTGGATAAAACCTTCTACGGTGGCCCGTGGCGATCGCTCAACCGCCCGGCGGGCACCACGATTCAGGATATGATCCGCCTGGAACAGAAGCTGTTGCCTGAGCTGCAGCCCTACACCCAGGAGCGCGCGGAAAAGCTGATCGATCTGATCCAGTCGAAAGGCTCCACCATCGCTCGCAGCCACTGCAATATCGAGCCGACCTCCGGTCTGAAGAATCTGGAAAACCTGCAGGCGGTTTTATCGCGCCGTAAGCCCGGCTTTGACTGCGAAATTGTCGCTTTTCCGCAGCACGGGCTGCTGCTGTCGAACTCCGAAAAGCTGATGCGCGAGGCGATGCAGGCCGGGGCGCACTACGTGGGCGGGCTGGACCCAACCAACGTCGACGGCGCAATGGAGAAATCCCTCGACGCCATGTTCCAGATTGCGCTGGACTACGACAAAGGTGTGGATATCCACCTGCATGAAACCAGCCCGGCGGGCGTGGCGGCGGTGAATTACATGGTCGAGACCGTGGAGAAAACGCCGGAGCTGAAGGGCAAGCTGACCATCAGCCACGCCTTTGCGCTGGCGACGCTCAACGAGCAGCAGGTGGATGAGATCGCCACCCGCATGGCGGCGCAGCGGGTGACCATCGCCTCCACCGTGCCGATTGGCACCCTGCATATGCCGCTGAAGCAGCTGCGCGAGAAGGGTGTGTTCGTGATGACGGGGACCGACAGCGTCATCGACCACTGGTCGCCGTACGGTCTGGGGGACATGCTGGAGAAGGCGAATCTATACGCTCAGCTGTACATCCGCCCGAACGAGCAGACGCTCTCCCGCGCGCTCGGCATTGCCACCGGCGACGTGCTGCCGCTGAATGACAAAGGCGAGCGCGTGTGGCCGAAAGCGCAGGACGACGCCAGCTTTGTGCTGGTGGATGCCTCCTGCTCCGCCGAGGCCGTGGCGCGCATTTCGCCGCGCACCGCGACGTTCCATAAGGGCAACCTTGTCTGGGGCTCGGTGGGTTGAGGTGCATTTCTCCCTCTCCCTGTGGGAGAGGGGTGGGGTGAGGGCTTCAGGCCGCACTTCCATAGGTTGGGTAAGGCGAAGCCGCCACCCGACAATGCAGTATACTGCTATGCACATTCTTAAAGAGGGATCTGCCATGGCACAAAACATCTACGACAATCCGGCGTTTTTTGAAGGCTACGCCCAGCTTCCACGCTCGGTGCAGGGTCTGGACGGCGCGCCGGAGTGGCCCGCGCTTAAGGCCATGCTGCCGGATTTAACCGGCAAATCGGTTGTCGATCTCGGCTGCGGCTACGGCTGGTTCTGCCGCGCGGCGCGCGAGCTGGGCGCTGCTGACGTCACGGGGGTCGATATCTCAGAAAAGATGCTCGCCCGCGCAGCGGAGCTTACCGCTGACCCACAGATTCACTATCAGCGTAGCGATCTGGAATCTCTTAAGCTCAACGAGAGCAGCCTCGATCTGGTCTATAGCTCGCTGGCGCTGCACTACCTGCCGGAACTGGATACGCTATTCGCCAGGGTTCAGCGCGCGCTCAAGCCCGGCGGCAGCCTGGTCTTTTCGATGGAGCACCCGATATACACCTGCGCCACCCGTCAGGGCTGGCTGACCGACGATAACGGTGAGCGGTACTGGGGCGTTAATCATTATCAGGATGAAGGCAAACGCGTCAGCAACTGGCTGGCAGACGGGGTGGTGAAATACCACCGCACGCTCGGCACCACGCTTAACGCGCTGATCGGGGCCGGATTAACGATAAGCGACGTCAACGAGTGGGGGCCAGCGCAGGCGCAGATTGACGCCTGGCCCGCGCTGGCCGAAGAGGCGGAGCGCCCAATGCTGGTGCTGATCGCCGCCCGTAAGGCTCAGTAGCCCACCTTATACACCCGCCCGCTCTGCACGCCTTCCACGCTGCGGCGATAGGCCTGCGCCACGGTCGCGGCGGGAACGCTCTCAAAGCCCGGGAAGAAGCCGTCGTAGGTTTCGACGGATTCGGTGAGTACCGTCGGGCTAATCAGGTTGATGCGGATCCCGCGCGGTAGCTCGCAGGCTGCAGCGCGGACAAACCCTTCCAGCGCCGCATTCACCGTGGTGGCATTTACGCCCTGGGCAATTGGCTCGTGCGCCACGATGCCGCTTATCAGCGTAATAGAGCCGCCTTCGTTCAGATAATGCTGGCCGGTCAGCGTCAGGCGCACCTGTCCCAGCAGCTTGTCCTGCAGGCCCTGGTTGAAGTCGCTGTCCTTCATGGTCGCGAGCGGGCCAAAGTAAAGGCCGCCGCTGGCGGACACAATCGCGTCAACCGGGCCGATTTTCTCAAACAGCGCCTGGACGCTCGCCTGCGAGGTGATATCCACCTGCTCGTCGCCCTGCGTGCGGCCGACGCGGATGACCTCGTGGCGACGACTCAGCTCTTCCGTTACCGCACGACCGACCGTACCGCTGGCACCAATAATCACGATTTTCATAGCCGACTCCTTATGTTGTGAGCCTTCATTCTTTAATAAATAAAAATGCAGATAAACTGGTCTAAAGTTAGAAGATTACTAACCAGGAGTTTGGAATATGGATAAGCTTCGCAGCATGGAGACCTTTATTGCCGTGGTTGAAAGCGGCAGTTTTACCAGTGCGGCGGCTCGGCTGGAGATGTCGGCGGTAATGGTGGGGAAATACGTTGCGCTGCTGGAATCACAGCTCGGCACCCGCCTGCTGGAGCGTAACACGCGGCGCCAGAGCCTGACCGACGCCGGGCGGGTCTATTTCGACGAGGCGAAGCGGGTGCTGGAGCAGGTGGCAATTGCCGAAAGCGCGGTGGAACGCCTGCGTGCCGCGCCGTCCGGCACCCTGCGCGTGACCGCACCCACCTCGTTTGGCGGCAGCGCCATCGCGCCGCTTACGGCCTCTTTTTTACAACGCTACCCGGAGGTGCGCATAGAGCTGGATCTCACCAACCGTATGGTGGATCTGGTGGAGGAGGGCATCGATCTGGCCATTCGCATTGGCGATATTCACAACGACGATCTGGTGGCGAAATACCTCTGCCCTTACCGGATGGTGATCTGCGCCGCGCCGGACTACCTTGCGCGCTACGGTACGCCGCAAACCCCTGCCGATCTGGTGGATCATCTCTGCTTATCCCACAGCGTGTGGACCGCACGCAACGAGTGGCGGCTGCCGGGCGTCGAAGGCGAGGTGCGCTGGAAGCGGGATGCGGTCTTGAGATGCAACGACGGCTACGGGCTGCGGATGGCCGCGAGAGCCGGGGCGGGGCTATTGCTGCAACCGGAGGTGCTGGTGGCGGAAGATCTGGAAAGCGGCAGGCTGGTGCGCGTGCTGGAGGCGTATATTCCGGCGCCGAGACCCGTGCATTTGCTGTGGCGTCAGGATTTACGACCTCTCCCTAAGCTAACGGAATTTATCGCCCATATTCTGCTAAGATTGGGCACACTATAAAAAAGAAGGTATGCAAAGAATGTCTGTGAATAAACTCGCCAGCAGCGCGCAGGGCCTGCAATCATCTGCCATCCGTGAATTATTAAAACATAGCAAAATGGCCGGCGTCATTTCGCTGGGTGGGGGGATTCCTAATCCGGCCCTGTTCGATCACGAAGGGCTGAAAATTGCCGCTGATGCCGTATTATCACAGCATTTTGGTGAGGCCTTTCAGTATGGTCTGACCGAAGGTGTACCGGGGCTGCGGGAAGAAATTCAGCGCATCTGCGAGGGGCGCGGTATCGCCTGTAAGGCCGATGATGTCGTTATTACTTCCGGTTCACAGCAGTCCCTCGACGTGCTGGCGCGTGCATTAATCAACCCGGGCGATACCGTTGTGGTTGAGCGTCCAACCTATCTTGCCGCGCTGCAGGTCTTCGGTCTGGCGCAGGCGAATTTTGAATCCGTTGGCACCGATGGTGACGGCATGAAGGTCGACGAGCTTGAAGCGCTGGCGGCGAAGAAAACCATCAAAGCGGTCTATATTGTTCCGACGTTTGGCAACCCTGGCGGGGTAACCCTCTCTGAGGCGCGTCGCAAACAGCTGGTGGAATTATCGAAGCGCTATGACTTCGTCATTATTGAAGACGATCCGTACAGCGAAATTAATTATACCGATGAAGTTTTCCGCCCGTTAATTGCCCATGCCAAAGATATCGGCAACGAAGAGAACGTGGTGTATACCTCGACCTTCTCCAAAATTCTTGCTCCAGGAACCCGCGTGGGCTGGGTGCTGGTGCCGGAATGGCTGAAGCGCGCAGTAGTAAACCTTAAGCAAACCACCGACCTGCACACCAGCACGCTGTCGCAGCTGATGACGTATGAATACCTGAAAACCGGTCGTCTGCCCGATCAGATTAAAACGATCCGCGAAGCCTATCGCCAGAAATACCAGACGTTCGCAACGGAGCTGGAGGCCGAGCTGGGTGATGTGATGTCGTTCCACAAGCCGAAGGGCGGCATGTTCCTGTGGGCGACTATGAAAAATGGGAGTAATACCACTCGCTGGCTGGAAAAAACGTTAAGTAACGGCGTAGTATTTGTGCCGGGCGAGTTTTTCTACTGCAATGAGCCAGACCATTCAACGCTGCGTATGTCGTTTGTCACGCCAACGGATGAAGAGCTGAAGGAAGCGGTTCAACGCCTGAAAAAATCGCTGTAAAAGACCTGCGCATAATGGCTTTCCTGCCGTTATGCGCAATACGCGTTCAGGGCGGCACGAGCCGCGATCGTCCATGGAAATCGCCATGTTTGAATTTCTGTTCGGTGTCGTTACGCACACGCCCGCCTGGGTGTGGGTGCTGTTTATCTTCCTTATCTCTCGCGGCATTAAAGCCCGCAGGCCCGCCACCGTTACGCTGGAGAGGCTTGCCATCATTCCGGCAATATTTCTAATCTGGGATATCTACGATCTGGTGGTCTACCGCACGCTGACGCCCGGAACTGTCGCATTGTGGACGGCGGGGATCCTCGCCGGGGCCGCGCTGGGGTATTTCCTGATTAAGCAGGCGGTTATCACCCGCGCAGATGCGCCGCGCAGCCTTTACCGTCAGGCAGACTACACCGCGCTGCCGTTTATGATGCTGGCGTTCGGCGTTAAATATGTGCTGGGCGTGATGAGTGCGGTCTCTCCCCAGACGATGCAGCAGCCCGCCATGAGCGCGCTGGCGATCGTCTCCGGCGGCGTGTTTGCCGGTGTGTTTCTCGGAAAGTTTGCGCGCTATGTTGGGGTGTATAACCGAACCGAAGCGCGCCCGGTGGAGTGACGTTATTCTGTCGCGTGAGCCAGCGTGCGATCTGAGGCATCACCGCTGAGTGCTCGCGTGACTTCATGGATCCGCCAGATTTTCCCTTCACGCAGCGCGGCAAACAGGTAAACCTCGATCTCTGCCTGACGACCATCAGGATACGTGACCGTCACGATATGCCGGTCAGCCAGAAGTTCGTCATGACAGGCTATCTCCACCACGGTAAAGGCGATCGCGCGGATCTGCAAGCTGACGTGGCTCAGATGCTGGACAAAACCCCGGTAGTCTAGCGCGTGACCGTCTGTAAACTGCTGGTAATCGGACGTAAATACCTCTGCCGGATCGATATCGCCGTTGAATAAGCGGGTTAACAGGCAGGCCATCTTTTCGCGCTGCGCGGCGTTGTCGGTGTGGGCTATCAGGGACGTGATAATGCTCATGCGGGCTCCTTATATGGTGAATCACCATTATCCTTGACAGCCGAAGTCGCAGTTTCTCTAATACGCCAAAGAATAACGATTTTCGGTCAAAATGATATGGTCAGTGTTGAAACGCTCCTTCATCCCGGCGGGTACCGAACGCCCTGGCACAGTCATCGCACCGGCCAGCTGTGGCGCATTGCAACGGGGCTGCTGGTCATTGAGACGCAGCAGGCGCGTTCGGTCGTACCGGCAAAACACATCGGCTGGATCCCTCCGGATCGGCAGCACGCCGCTTTTTCCGAAAGTGCGATAGAAGGCTGCGCTATCTTTCTTGACCCCGCCGGGTGCGCAATGCTTCCCGATGCGCCCGCGCTGTTCGAGCCCGACGATCTCACCCATGCACTATTTTCCCGTTTATGCGATGCAGAGAGCGAGTGCGATCCGCGAAAGCTGACTTTGCTGCTGGATGAGCTTGCCCTGACGCCCCAGGCTCGTTTTTCTCTGCCCGTGCCGACGGATCCGCGTCTGAAGAAAGTGGTCAGCCATTTGCTGCAGTTTGTCGATGATAACCAGACGGTCGAGAGCCATGCTGTTCATGCTGGGATGAGCGTACGTACGTTCAACCGTCGGTTTAGCGCCCAGACCGGAATGAACTTTGTTAACTGGCGGCAGCTGGCGCGCGTCATGCGGGCAATGGAGTGGCTAGCGGCGGGGAAGCCGGTAGGGTGGATTGCGCTGTCCTGCGGCTACAGCAGCGTCAGCGCATTTATTGAGGTTTTCAGAGCATGGACCGGTAAAACGCCGGGGCAGTGGGTTTGATTTCGCGGTCTGATGCCCTCACCCCAACCCTCTCCCACGGGGAGAGGGAGAAAACCCCGTCCTAAGGTGAAGCCGCCACCCGGCGATTGACTACCGCTCCCGCAGCGCCTCTTTCGCACGGTTAAACGGCTTGATCAGATAATCCAGCACCGTTTTCTCGCCGGTCTTAATGTCCACCGTCGCAATCATCCCCGGCACAATCGAGAAGTGCCTGCCCGCCTTATTCACCAGGTAATCCTGGCTGGTGCGGATAAACACCCGGTAATAGAACACTTCCGGCTTGGCCTCGTCCTGGATGGTGTCCGGAGAGATCGTTTCGACGACCCCGTGCAGGCCACCGTAAATGGCGTAATCGTAGGCGGTGATTTTAACCAGCGCCTCCTGGTTCGGGTGGATAAAGGCGATATCGCGCGGCGACAGGCGGGTTTCGATCAGCAGGTGATCGTCCACCGGCACAATCTCCATCAGCTCGCCGTTGGGCGGGATCACCCCGCCGATGGTGGTGACCTTGATGTTTTTCACGATCCCGCGTACCGGGGATTTTACCGTCAGACGGGTCACGGAATCCTGGCGGCCTTTGAGGATCGCTGAAACCATATCCACCTCGGCGTTGGCCTTGGATAACGCCTCCCGGGCCTGAACGTAATACTGCGAGCGTACGTCGGTGAGCTTCAGCTCCAGATCGCTTTTCTGCCGCTGCAGGCGCAGCACCTCCACGTGGCTGGCGGCGCCGGTTTTGACCAGCCGCTGGGTGATGGCCAGCTCCTTGTTGGCGAGATCTAACGCGGCGCGCAGCTCCCGCTGGGTATCTTCCAGCTGCGCGCGGCGTGAGTTGTAGAGGCGCGTTTCGTCAGCAATCAGATCCGGCCACTTTGCCAGCGAAGGAGGGAACTTCAGCGGGAGATCGTTTACCTCGGCGTACAGGCGGGCGCTGGAGGCCAGTGAGGCCCGGTAGCGCGCCGCGCTTTCGCCGACGTTTGATTCGGAACGCGTCGGATCGAGCCGCGCCAGCACCTGTCCGGCCTGCACCTGATCGCCCTCGTGGACGTTCAGCTCGGTGAGGATCCCGCCGTCGAGAGACTGTAGAACCTGCTCGCGCGAGCTGGGGATCACTTTACCCGAGCCGGTTGATACCTCATCCAGCACGCCAAACCACGCCCAGACGCCCAGCACCACAAACATCAGCAGCGAGAAGATCACGATCCGACGCGCGCCGGTGTAGCCGCTTTCGGAGTCGAGGGCGTTATCCAGATCGTCCATTGCCGCCACGTCACGCTGACTGATTTTCATTTTTCCACTCCCGTCCGGTTGCTGCCTGCTGCTGTTGCTGCTGCATACGGCTGTTGTTCAGCGCCTGTGCCTTTGGCGCGTCCATCACCAGCATTCCCTCTTTCAACACCACGACGCGCTCCACCAGTTCCAGCACCGGTACGCGATGCGTGGCGACAATCAGGGTGCGATGCCCGAGCCAGTCGCCCAGACGCTGGATGAATTCCCGCTCGGTGTGCTCGTCCAGCGACGCGGTGGGTTCATCCATCAGCACAATATTCGGATCGCGCAGCAGCATCCGCGCCAGCAGAATCGACTGGCGTTGCCCGCCGGATAACCCCACGCCGTTTTCCATGATCGGGTAGTCCAGCCCCTTGGGCAGCTTCTGCACGAAGCCTGCCGCGCCGGTCAGCTCCAGCGCCTCGAAAATCTCTTCGTCAGTGGCGCGCGGCATGCCGAGGGTGATGTTTTCGCGCAGGGTGCCGTAAAACAGCCGCGCGTTCTGGGTCATAAAGCCGACGTTGCGCCGGACGTCGGCGACGTCGAGATGCGGCAGGCTGAAGTTATCAAGCCGCAGCTCGCCGGCCGCCAGATCCATCCCGCCCGCCATGGCCTGCAGCAGGGTCGATTTGCCCGCGCCGTTGCGCCCGAGGATCGCCACTTTTTCTCCCGGCCGGATCTCCAGCCGGTTAATGCGCAGCGCCATGCGCGGATCGTCCGGCTGATAGCGGAACTGCGCCTGCTCGAAGAGGTAGTGTCCGCGCAGCACGTCCTGGCGGATCGGCGTCTCCTCGCGCTGGTTTTCGGTGGGAAGCTGCATGATGCTGTCCAGCCCCTCTTTTGCCGCTTTGACCTGCTGCCAGCGCGCCAGCACGCCGCACAGCGTCGCCATCGGGGCGATCATGCGGGAGGCCAGCATCGACGCGGCGACCACCGAGCCGGTAGTCAGGGTGCCGTCGATCACCATCGGGGCGCCGACCACAATCACCCCGGCGTAGACCAGGCTCTGAATGGTCATCCCCCAGCTGATCAGGTTCTGCGTCAGCTCGCGGGTGCGCAGGCCGGATTCCGCGGTGATCTGGATATAGCTGTTCCACTGTTGCAAAAAGCGGTTTTCCGCCTGCATCAGCTTGATGTCCTCCAGACCCTGCACGCTCTCCACCAGCACCGCGTTGCGCAGGGTCGATTCATGGGCCGACTGTTTCGCCAGCTCTGCCAGCTTCTTCTGCAGCAGCAGGCCGGGCAGGACCATGATCACCGCCGCGACCGGGGCGATCCACGCCAGCTGCGGGGCGATGATCGCCAGCACCACCACGAACAGTAAAAAGAAGGGCAGATCAACAATCGTCGAGATGGTGGATGAGGTGACCATCTCGCGGATCTGCTCCAGCTCGCGCAGCTGAGAGATAAAGCTGCCGGTGGAGCGGGGGATCGCGCTGTTGCGCAGCCGCAGCGCGTGGCCGAAGACGCGATCTGAAACGCGCATGTCCGAGCGCTTGCCGAGCAGATCCATAATGTGCCCGCGCGCCACGCGCAGCACAAAGCCAAACAGGGTGGCAATCAGCACCCCGATGGTCAGGACGTAAAGCGTCGGATAGGACTGGGCGGGGATCACCCGGTCATAGACCTGCATGGAAAAGACAATCCCGGAGAGCGACAGCACGTTGATAAAGAGGGCGGCCAGCATGACCCAGCTGTAGGGGCGCAGGTCGCGCATCACCAGCCGGTAGAGCCAGTCCGGACGGTATTTTGAGATATAGGCGTCCACGCGGCTGTCCTTCAGCGCGGCGAGTGGACGCAGGGCAATAACGTGGCGGATAGCGGGCAGCATCGCCGTCATCGACAGCCGGTTGGTGTAGGTCTCATCGTCGAAAAAGCTGACCTCCAGCGTATCCTCCCCGTCGAAATGCTCGATCACGCCGATCCTGCCGTCGTTCATCGCCACCACTACCGGCAGACGCCAGCTGTTGATCGCCTGCCGATCGTCGGTAAGGAGCTGAAACGACAGCCCCGCTTCGCGGGCCAGCTGGGTGAGGGCGGGCACCATCGGTTTGCCTTTCAGCCACGGCGCGCCCGCGATGAGCGAGCCGGGCGAGCAGGCGACGCGGTAGCGCGTGGCGACAAAACCAAAGGCCTGCGCCCACTGCGCCAGCGCCTCATCCGTCATGTTTTCACCTTGCGGGATATCACGCTGCTTCATGGCTGGATCTCCACGGTCTGGATGGTGCGGTTATCAAGATCGAACGCATGACGCAGCCGCCCGGTGTTATACAGGCAGTTGAGCTGCAGCTGGTGCAGCTGACCGAGGGTCTGCTGCTGGGTGAAGCGAGCCTGATAGACCTCCTGCTCGGCGTTGAGCACGTCGAGCAGCGGGCGCGAACCGAGATCGAGATACTGCTGCTGGTACAGTTCGCGGGTGCGGGCGCTGAGGGCTTCCTGGCGGCCCTGAATTTGCAGCGTGCTTTGCAGGCTCATCACCTGGCTGCGGGCTTCCAGCAGCTTCTGGCGGACGTCAAGACGCGTACGCTGAATGGTGGACTGCGCCGCCTCCACCGCGTGTCCGGCAGCGTTACGCCGGGCGGTGAGGCCGCCGCCCTGATAGAGCGGCATCTGCACTTTTACCCAGGCGGAATACTGGGTGCGATCCCGGGTTTCGCTCCCCGCGTAGCGATCGTTCATATAGTGACGCACCTCCGGCTCCAGCGAGACGGTGGGCGTCATCTGCGCGTCGGCGTAGTCGAGGTTCGCCTGGGCGACGTTAGCCTGCGCCCAGGCGGCAAGTACCGCGGGCACCAGACGGTCATCCGGCTCGGCGATGTCGCAGCTCCGGCCCAGCTTTTGCGGAAAGTCATTGCTGATTGCGTTCAGGCTGTTCCAGCCGAGAAAGCTCATCAGCGTGGCGCGGGCGCTGTCCAGGCTGGCCTGGTACTGCATCAGCTGGGCGCGCGCACCTTCAATGCGCGCATCGGTCTGCACCACGTCAGAGAGCGACGTGGCCCCTTCGTCGTTACGCTGGCGGGTCAGCGTGCCAATCGAGGAGAGGGCGTCGAGCTGTTCTTTAGCGGTGTCGACCATCTGCTGCAAGGTTTGCACCTGCACCATGGCGATGGCGGTATCGTGGGCAATAGTGTCGATACTCACCAGCACGTTGGCCTGCTGCTGGGCAACGCCCGCGCTCTCGGCGCGCACCTGGCTGGCCACTTTGCCAAAGTCGTAGAGCATCTGTGAGAGAGAGAGCACCAGCGATGGGGTAAAGCCGTTCTGGTCGCCGTCATGGGAATAGCCGTTGTCCACGCCGGCATTAATCTGCGGATAGTATTTTGATTTAGCGACGTCCACCTCTTCGCTCTGTTCATAGAGTTTTCCCACGGCTTCGCCGATCGCCGGGTGCCAGGTGACGGCGCGGTTAACGGCATCGCCAAGCTGCAATGAACCGGGTGCGGCTTTGCCGGCCGCAGGGGCAACGCGGCCATTGAGCGAGGGGAGTTCCTGCGTTTCGCGAAGCTGCCCGGTGTTGATGATTGCCGCCGGGTTCGCGCAGAGAGCAGGCATAGATATCAGGCAGCACGAGAGCCACCAGTGAGGCATCTTCATTCCCATGTCATGTCCCTATTAAAAAGAGTATGTCTTTATTATTTATGCCCGGGCGCTGTGCGCCCGGGTCATCTCTTGCAGGTGCTATCAGGTAATGATGTGTTGCTGGTTAACAAGCTCGTCGTATGTGGTCTGAACGTTATCAAGCGTAACGAGTGCAGTATTAGTGTAGGTGGACCCTGCACCATCACGGTCGATGGAGATCACAGTGTTGCTACCGCTTTGTGTGACATGGATATAATTCCCCAACGAGGCGGTATTACCATCCCAGCCCACCAGCAGATCGCCGATGTCGATTTTGTCCCCCTGCGCCAGCGAGAACCCGGTCCAGTGATCGCCCGCGGTGCTGCTGATGTTGCCCGCCGTGGCATTTCCCACCGTACTGTTCAGCACCTGATAAATCAGCGTATCGCCGTAGGCCGTACCGGTGATGGCGTCGTTATGCTCCGAGCTGATGAACTGCGGTGCCATATTGATGGTCAGCGTGGCGGTATCCGTGTTGCCGTTGGCATCGGTCAGGGTGTAGTTGAAGGTCTCCTTCGACGTCATGGTTGAGAGCGATACCCCGCTGTTGAGGGTATAGGTGTAATGACCGTCAGCGCCGATCGCCAGGATGCCGTAATGGCCGGTGATGTTCACCGTTGCGCTGCCGGTATATGGATCCAGCGTGGTGGTCACGCCGTTGTACCCGGTCACGCTCAGGCGGGTATCCACCGAGTGGAGCTGCTCCAGCACGCCGCCAGAGTCGGTGCCGTCAAAGATATTGCCGTTGACGGTGTGGCTGCCGGTGACGTCAAAATCACTCAGCGAGTAGGTGGTGCCGTTCACGCTTGGGGTGATGGTGATGGTCCCGACGCTCAGCCCCGGTACGCTACCGGTAAAGTTCAGCGTATAGGTCCCGGCGTTGAGATCCAGCCCGGTCAGCGGAACGTCGATACTGCCGCCCAGCAGCGAGGCGCCGCTGAAGGAACCGCTGCGGATCACGCCCGACCCGTCGCTGATGGACCAGTTCACCGTCAGTCCGCCCAGCGACAGCAGCGAGGCCACGTTAAAGTGCAGCGACGCGTTGTGCAGCGCGGTGTTCGCGTCGACCACGAAGGTTCCGCTGCCGGAGCCCTGGGTTGACGAGAGCAGCGCCGTCGTCCAGCTGGCGGTACCCACGGTGGTATCCGAGTAGACCGACGTGTGGTGCACCGAGGTGAGGTCCATCGTGGCGCTGACATCGTTCACCGCATCCATCGCCTGGGCTGTTGGGGTGATGTTGAGCGATGCCGTATCCTTCGAGCCGTCAGGCGCGGTAACGGTGTAGACGAAGGTGTCAGGCGTGCTGATATGGTCCGCCCCCACGCCGCTTCTCAGGGTGTAGGTGTACTGGCCGGACGAATTGATGGTCAGCGTGCCGTATTCCCCCTGAATATCGGTTGTTCCACTGCTGTTGACCGCCACGCCGTTCACTTCGGTGACCACCGTGCCCGCCGGAACAGGGTCATTCGCCAGCACGTCGCCCGTGGTGGTTTCGCTGATGCTCGCCACGCTGTAGACATGATCCTGCAGAACGCTCAGCGTGTAGCCCGTCAGGACGGCGATCCCCGATGCGGTATTGAGTAAGAACAGGTACTCCCCGGCCGGCAGATTCAGCGTCAGCTGAGATGAGGTGCCCCCCAGCAGCGGGGCGCGCAGCCAGCCCGACTCGACGCGAACCTGCTCGAAGGTCTGGGTGGCGTTGTTGAACTTATAGACGTACAGATCGAACACCGACGCCAGCGCCACGCCGCCCACGGAGGCCTGGATGGTCATGGTGCGGGTCGTGCCTTCCTCGACGTTGTAGATAATCGGGTTGGTCATGTCGTCCAGCAGGTTAAGCCCCAGCGTGCTGCCGAGATTAATGCCCACCAGGGTAAAACCGTTCTGAGACGAGGCGCCGTTATTAATCTCGCTCACGGTGGTGTCAAAGGTCAGCGAGGCCGTGTCGTCCACCGCCACAATGCCGTTGATTACCGTACCGGCACCCAGAGACAGCACCAGGTTTGCTGACGCGCTGACGCCGTTATGGGTAATGGTGTAGGTGAAGCTCTCCGTCCGGCCAATGACCGCGGCGCTGGTGTCGGTCAGGCTGTAGGTGTAGCTGCCGTCGCGGTTGATGGTCAGCGTACCGTACTGGCCCTGGATCACCGTGCCGTCGGCGTTCACGCTGGTGGTGACGCCCTGGGCGTTAGTGACCGCGGAGATAGTGGTTCCGGCCGGCGCGTTGTCGCTGCCGGCGGTCGGGTCCGTATCGAGGATCACGTTGCCGTTGAGGCTGGTTTCGCCCGTGACCGTACCCGGACCGGTCTCTTTCACCGCCACGTCGAGGCTGGTGTAGGAGCCGGTTGCCAGCAGGTTGGTGTTGTAGCTGAGCACGCGATAGTCGCCGTCAGCCAGCCCGGTCAGGTTCAGCGAGACGCCGGTTGCGCCGAGGGTCAGGAGATCGGCAAACTGCGGTTGGCCGGTGTCCACCACGGTGGTCCAGGCGCCGTTGACGTAATGCTGAACCACCAGCTCAAGGGTGTTGAGCAGAGAGAGCACCGCTCCCGTGGCGTTGGCGTTCACCACGATATCCGCGCTGCCGCCGCTGCCCACCGTGAAGTTGACCTGGGCCGTATCATTGCCCAGCAGCGTCAGGACGTTGCCGACGGCGCCGACCAGCAGGAAGCCGTAATCGCTGTACTGGCTGTTGGTCACGGTTGCAGTGGTGCTGAGGTTCAGCTCTTCGACGTTATTGCTGGCGGAGAGCGGCACTACCGGCGCAAGGGCGGAGCCCGGCAGCGAGGTGTTGCCCGCGGCATCGGTGGCGGTGATCTGCAGCGTCTGGCCTTCGGTCTGTTTGTTAATGAAAGTGTAGGTGTAGGTGCCGTTGCTGTCCGCAATGGCGGTCACCGTCGAGCCGTCCGCAAGGCGGATCGCGACGGTGCTGCCTGCTTCCGCAGTTCCGGTCAGGACGCTACCGTCGGCGTTGAAGGTTCCGGTTGGCGCCGTTGGGGCGGTCGTATCGACGATAATCGTCGTCACGGCTGACGCCACGCTGGTGTTGCCCGCCGCATCGGTGGCCGTGGCGGTGAAGTTATGCGTTCCTTGCGTCAGCGTGGTGGTTTGCGGCAGGGTCCAGTTTCCGCTGCCGTCGGCGGTCACCGTGCCCACCAGCGTGATGCCATCGTAGATCCGCACCGTGGCATTCGCTTCGGCGGTTCCGCTCAGCGTTGGGCGCGTGTCGTTGGTCGGATTTGTACCGGTCACCGGCCCGGTGACGCTGCCGACATCATCAATGACCGAGCTGATGACCGGTGCGCCCGGCGCGAGGGTATCGACGTTAATTACATACCCGGCGGTAGGCGCGCTCGCGTTGCCCACCGCATCGGTGGCGGTAAAGGTTAAATTGTGCGGACCGTTGCTCAGCGCCGGGGATGGCGTAAAGCTCCACGCCCCGCCGGTCGCCGTCACGCTGCCGATTTGTACGCCGTTATCGAAGATTTTCACCGTTGACCCGGCTTCCGCCGTGCCGCTAAGGGTTGGCTGCGCGTCGTTGGTGAACCCGCCGTTCGCCACCGGCGTCGCCGCATTGCCCACGTCATCCAGAATGCTGGTCAGCACCGGCAGCGCAGGCGGCGTGGTGTCGACGGTGAGGCTGAAGCTGGTGGAGGACACGCTGGTGTTGCCTGCCGCATCCGTCGCCTGCGCGGTGAAGCTGTGCGCGCCCGCTGTCAGCGTGGTGTTGAGCAAGATACTCCAGCTTCCGTTGCCATCCGCGGTGCCTGTTCCGACAAGGGTTGTTCCCTCATAGATGTTCACGGTGGCAAACGGTTCGCTGGTCCCGACAAGGCGCGGAACGGTATCGTCGGTTGTTTGCCCGGACGTGAGCGGGCCGGTGATGCTGCCCACGTCGTCTATCGCCTGGCTGATAACCGGTGCGTTCGGTGCCGCGGTATCAACAATCAGGGTAAAGCCCGGCGAGGTCGGGCTGACGTTGCCCGCTGCATCGGTGACCGTGGCGGTCCAGGTATGGCTGCCGCTGGCCAGCGGCGTTGACGGCGTAAAGCTCCATGCGCCGGTACCGTCCGCCTGAACGGTGCCGACCGGCTGGCCGTTCTCATACACGGTGACAGTGGCGTTTGCGGTGGCGGTGCCGTTCAGCGTCGGCGTGGTGTCGTCGGTGCTCTGCCCGGAAGAGAGCGGGGTTTGAATGCTGCCCACATTGTCACCCGCGGTCGAAATGACCGGCGCCGACGGCACGCCCGTATCCACCGTCAGGTTAAACGGTGCCGTTGCTGTGCCCACGTTGCCCGCCGCATCGGTGGCGTTGAAGGTAATGGCATGCGGTCCGTCGGGCAGATCGGTACCCGGGGTAAAGGTCCAGCTGCCCTGGGCATTGACCACGGCGGTGCCAATTTCGTTGCCATCAACAATCACGTGCACCGTAGAACCGACGTCGCCCGTGCCGCTGAAGGTTGGACGCGCGTCGTTGGTGCTGTTACCCGACGTGAGCGTCCCGGTGACCGGGCCGACATCGTCAATCACGCTGGTCACCACCGGCACGCCGGGGCCTGCGGTATCGACGGTGAAGGCGAAGACCGACGAGTTCGCCGAGGCGTTGCCCGCGGCATCCGTTGCGTACGCGCGCAGGGAGTAGCTGCCGTCGTCCAGCGGCGTGGTCGGGGTGAAGGACCAGTTGCCGGTTCCGTCGACAATCGCCGTACCCAACTGCGTACCGTTATTCATGATGTAGATGGTGCTGCCTGCCTGTCCGGTGCCGCTAATCGTCGGGGTGTTGTCGTTGGTCGCCTGCCCGCTGGTCAGGTTGCCCGTGACGCCGCCAGGGACGTTATCACTCACCGTATCCAGCGTTGGAACCGTCGGCGCCGTCAGGTCAACCACCACGCTCCATGGGGCTGAGATTGCGCTGACGTTGCCCAGCGGGTCGGTCGCCCGAACGGTGAAGCTGTGCGAGCCTTCGACAAGCGCGGTATCAGGGGTAAACGTCCATGCGCCGGTGCCGTCAGCCGTCACCACGGCAATCTGGGTGCCGCCGTCGAAAATGGTCACCACGCTGTTTGCATCCGCTGTCCCCGAAAGGGTTGGCGTGGCGTCGTTCGTTTCGCTGCCGCTAACTACCGTGGTGGCGGCGTTACCGACGTTATCCGTGACGTTGGTGATAACCGGCGTGGCGGAAACGGAGTCCACCACGACGGTGAAGCCCGCCGAAGGACCGCTCTGGTTCCCCGCCGGATCGGTCTCGCGGATGGTCAGGACGTTATTACCCTCTGCAAGAACGGGCGTGGTGTAGCTCCAGGTGCCGGTGTTGCCGACCTCCACGCTGCCCAGCAGCACGCCGTTGTTGTAGATGGAGATGGTATCGCCCACCGCGCCGGTGCCGGTGAGGGTCGGCTGGTTGTCGTTGGTGATCTGGCCGCTGGTCAGCGGGCCGGTGCCCGGACCGACGTCGTCAATCACCGCGCCGATAGCTGGCGTGCCCGGTGCGGTAAGGTCGACGGTGACGCTGGCCGCCGGAGAGCGGCCGCTGGTCTGGCCGTTGAGGGTCGCGGTCACCTCAAAGGTGTGCAGCCCCTCGTCAAGCGCGGCTGGCGTATAGCTCCAGTTGCCGCTGCCGTCGGCAGTCACCGTTGTTAATGGCGTCGTGCTACCGTCCTGATAGATAGTAATCACGCTGCCCGCTTCGGCCGTACCGGTAAGCGTTGGCGTGGTGTCGTTGGTAGTTTTGCCTTTCACATCGCCGGTGACCGGATCCGCGTCATCGACAATCGCCGTGATGACGGGCACCTGTGGCAGGTCGAGCGGTGAATCGGTAACGATAAAGGATGCGCCAGGGCTGGCATTTCCTGCGGCATCGGTGGCGGTCACGGTCAGCGTGGTCGGATCCAGCTGCGCCGGACTCAGCGCAATCGAGAAGCTGCCGTCGCTGGCGGCAACGCCGCTACCAATGACGGTCCCACCGCTATCTTTCACGGTAATGGTACTTCCTGCCTCGGCGTTACCGGTCAGCGGCGTTCCTTCCTGAGCCAGTGCCATGTTGATCGGGTCGGCAGGCGCGGCGGTATCCACCGTCACGCTCAGCGGTGCTGAATCACCGGAGGAGTTACCCGCTGGATCGCTGGAAGAGACTGTGAACGTATGAGGACCATCCGGCAGCGTCGTGTCGGCAGTCCAGCTCCAGGTGCCGCCCGGCTGGACCGTCACCAGCACTGTAGATGGCGTGCCGTCTACGGAAACGATAACGGTGGTGCCGGGTTCACCGGTCCCGGTAAGGGTTGGCGTGCCGTCCTTCGTGTAGAGCACGTTATTAGACAGCTGGCTGTCAGCTACAGTACTAATGACGGGGATCTCTGGCGCAACGATATCGAGGGTGACGGTAAAGACGGAACTCGGCGCGCTAAGGTTGCCAGCCGCATCCACACCCGCAACGGTGATATTCAGCGGACCGTCCGTTTGCGTTGGAAGCGTCAGGCTCCATTCCCCGTTAGCCACCACGACACGGCCCACTTCGACGCCGTTGTTGTAGACGATCACCGTCTCACCGTTGACGCCGGTTCCGCCCACTGTCGGTGTGGTATCCGTGATGTAGCCACCGTTCGGCTCACCGCCCACTGCACTAATCACCGGCGTATCCGGCGCCAGGGTGTCCACGATGATCGTAATCGCTGGAGACGGGTCAGAGACGTTACCCGCCTCATCGGTGGCGGTGGCGGTATAGACGTGGTTGCCCTCCCCAATATTACTGTCAGGACGCCAGCTCCAGTTGCCGCTGCTGTCTACCGTGACGGTGCCCACGACGGTCGGTGTTCCGTTAACGGTATCAGTGATGTTGATGACGTCGTTCGGCGTGCCGGTGCCGCTCAGGACCGGGCGCGGATCGTTGGTGGTTCCGCCATCGGGAACGGGGCCGGTGATTTGTGTAACGCTGTCGGTGACGGTCGGTGCCGCAGGCGTAGCCGGCGCTTCGGTATCAATGGTGATGGTTACCGGTTGCGACGGGGCGCTTTCGTTGCCCGTGCCGTCCACGTTGGTAACGGTCAGGGTAATGTCATAGGTGCCGCCAGGCAGCGGGGTTGATGGCGTCCAGGTCCAGTTGCCGGTGTTGTCCACGACGGCGTCGCCGATTTTGACGCCGTTGTTGTAGATCGTCACGGTATCGCCCGCCGTGCCGGTACCGCTCAGGGTCGGCGTGGTGTCGCGAGTAGTTTCGCCCGGGTTCAACGGTGTTTCTGTTCCGTCAGGATTGACGGTGATTGCCGGGATGTCCGGCGTGGCTGGCGGAACGGTATCTACCGTCAGTTCAAACGGCGTTGAGATAGTGGTATTGCCGGCGGCATCCGTGGCGTGAACCGTCAGCGAATGCGGGCCGTCGGTGAGCGGGGTAACGGGCGTAAAGCTCCAGCCTCCGCTGCCGTCAAGGGTGGCGGTGCCGAGCAGGGTGGCACCGTCATAGACGGTGATCACCGCATCAGCCGGGGCGGTGCCCTGCAGCAGCGGCGTGGTGTCATCCGTGGTATCGCCGCTGCTAAGCGTGCCCTGAACGCCGCCGACGTCATCGGTCACGGTTGCGATGGTTGCCGCCGCTGGCGGCGTGGTATCGACGGTCAGGGTGAATCCGCTTGACGGCTGGCTGGTGTTACCCGCCGTATCGGTGGCGACGACGGTAAAGGTATGAGGCCCTTCGCCAAGCTGCGTGGTAAGGGTATAGGTCCAGGTGCCGCTGCCGTCGACCGGGATCGTAATAAGATCGCTGCCATCAAGGCGAATGGTGACGGTTGAGCCCGGTTCAGCCGTGCCGTTGAGCGTTGGCATGGTGTCGTTGGTACTGTCGCCAGAAGTGAGCGCGCCGAGGCGCTCCGGCACATCGTCCAGCACCTGGGTAATGACCGGGGCGGCTGGCGCGACGCTGTCAATCGTTAGAGTCCAGGTGTTGGAGACGGGGCTGGTGTTGCCCGCCGCGTCAGTTGCGACGGCGGTCAGGGTATGTGGACCTTCAGCGATCGGGGTGTCAGGGGTAAAGATCCACGCGCCAAGACCATTGGCGACGGTCGTACCAATAGCAACACCGTCCACGCGGAGGGTGACCGTCGCGTTTGGTTCGGCGGTACCGCTGAGCGTCGGGGTGGCATCGTTGGTGGTCTCATTAATATCGAGCGAGCCGGTACGCCCGGGAACATCGTCCACGACTTGTGAAATCACCGGGGCGCCAGGCGCCGTCCCGTCGACGTTAATTGTCCACGAGTCTGATAACCCGCTCGGGTTACCGGCGGGATCCGTCGCCGTTGCCATCAGCACGTACGTGCCATCGGTCAGCGGTGAGGGCGGCGTAAAGCTCCACTGGCCGGAGGAGGATACAACCACCGTACCGAGGACATCGCTGCCGTTATAAATCGTGATGGTCGAGCCCGCTTCGCCCGTTCCGTTCACGGTCGGGGCTCGGTCATTGGTGAGGCCGTTCTGGCCCACGGGACCGGTGGTGGCCTGCACGTCATCAATCACCGACACGATAACTGGCGTCTGCGGTGGGGTAATATCCGGTGCTGCCGCGGAGGTGGTTGGACTGGTGTTGCCGGCCGTGTCGGTAGCGTCAGCGGTCAGGATTTCACTGTTAACTTTTGGTGGGGTCAGCGTCAGGCTGAAGTTACCCTGACTGTCGGCAACAGCTGTGCCAAGGATGACGTTGCCTTCACGAATGGTCACCGTGCTGCCAGCTTCTGCGATGCCGCTGATGGTGCCGCCATCATTCGACACCACGAGATTACCCGGATCAAGCGGTGGCGTGGTGTCCACTACCAGTGCGAACGGGCTGGAGATACTGGTATTGCCTGCGGCATCCGTGGCGTGAACCGTCAGCGAATGCAGGCCGTCGGTGAGTGGAGTTGTTGGCGTAAAGCTCCAGCCGCCGCTGCCGTCAAGGGTGGCGGTGCCGAGCAGGGTTGCGCCATCATAGACGGTGATTACCGCATCAGCCGGGGCGGTGCCCTGCAGCAGCGGTTTGGTGTCATCCGTGGTATCGCCGCTGCTAAGCGGACCCTGAACGCCGCCGACATCATCGGTCACTGTAGCGATAGTCGCTGCCGGTGGCGGAGTAATATCGACGGTCAGGGTGAAGCCCTCCGACGGAAGGCTGGTGTTACCCGCCGTATCGGTAGCAACGGCGGTAAAAGTGTGAGTGCCCTCGACAAGCGGCGTGGTGGGCGTATAAGACCACTGGCCGTTGCTGTCGGTTAGCACTGTGCCAATATCAGTTCCGTTCAGACGGATAGTAACGGTTGAACCCGGTTCAGCTGTGCCGGTGAGCGTCGGCGTCGTGTCGTTAGTGAGGCCATTCTGGTCCACGGGGCCGGTGGTGGCCTGCACGTCATCAATCACCGACACGATAACTGGCATCTGCGGCGAGGTAATATCCGGCGACGCCGCGGAGGTTGTTGGTCCCGTGTTGCCCGCCGTGTCTGTGGCGTCAGCGGTCAGGATTTCACCGTTAACTTTTGGCGGGGTCAGCGTCAGGCTGAAGTTACCCTGGCTGTCGGCAACCACCGTGCCAAGGGTGATATCGCCTTCACGGATGGTCACCGTGCTGCCAGCTTCCGCGATGCCGCTGATGGTGCCGCCATCATTCGACACCACGAGATTACCCGGGGCAGACGGCGGCGTGGTGTCCACGGTGAAGATGACAGGCTCTGAGGCCACGCTCAGGTTTCCGGCGGCATCGGTTTCAGTGACGGTTATGGAGTGTGTCCCGTCCGGGAGCGGACCGTTCGGCGTGACGCTCCAGGTGCCGTTGGGCTGAACCGTTGTGGTGCCAACCACCACGCCGTTATCGTAAATGGTGATGGTTCCGCCGGGCTCGCCGGTTCCCGCCAGGAGCGGCAGTGAAGCATCGGTAAGCGCGCCCGACGTGATGGTTCCCCTGATAACGCCCGTATCGTCGGTCAGCACAATCGCGGTCGGCGCGTCCGGCGGAGTAAGATCCACCGTCAGGGTAAACACCGGTGAGGCAGGCCCGGTGTTGCCCGCGGCGTCGGTTGCCCGCACGGTAATCTGATGAGTGCTTTCACTCAGGTCAACCGACGGGGTAAAGGTCCAGGTGCCGTTGCTGGCGACGACCGCCGTACCAATAGCGACTCCGCCGTCATAAATCGTCACTGTCGAGCCCGCTTCGCCGGTACCGGTAAGCTGCGGACGCTGATCGTTGGTGCTGCCGCCGTTGCTGACGGTCCCCGTCTGCGGAGCAACATCGTCCGTTACGCTGGTGATTGCTGGCGCATCGGGCGCGGTGGTATCCGGTGCGTTGAGCGTTGTGCCCGGGCTGGTATTCCCGGCGTTATCCGTCGCGGTGGCAGTCACCTGCTCGCCGTTGGTCAACGGTGTGCCGAGAGAGACGGTAAAGCTGCCGTCGCTGCCCGTTTTTCCTGATCCAATAACATTCCCGTTCGCGTCTTTCAGCGTGATGGTACTGCCGGGTTCGGCGGTACCGGTGACGGTTTTACCGTCTGAAGAGAACTTAAGGCCGGAAGGCGCGTTCGGCGGCGTTGTATCCGGATCGGCAGGATCGACGGGTGTGTTGGGGTTGGGGCTATTATTATTGCCGTCATCTCCACCGCCGCCGCCGCCACCGGTGCTTGCCGCCGCCGCGATGCCGCCCGCTGCGACAATGCCGCCCAGAGCCCATGGCCAGATGGCGGCACCACCGGCATCACTCCCGGAAGAGGCAAGCAGCACATCCGTTGAGGCGATAGATTCGTACGTGGCGGCTCCGGTCGGATCTTCAATCCACCATAATGCGCCCTGGCTGTCCTGCAGTACCAGCTGGCTCACGCCCTGCGCGTCCGTGACGTAGAAGTTTTTAAGGGTGATCACCTCGCCGGAGTGCAGCGTAACCAGTAGATCGTTACCATTTCGCGCGAAGTGGGAGACGCTCGCTCGCTCGACATGAAGCTCAACGATAGAGGAATGGCTCAGCGTAACCTGTGTGCCTTCCGTGGTCGTTTCCACGCCAGTAAGTTTCGATATAACAGAGATTTGGCTCATTTAGGCATTACTCCAGCAGATGTATCATGAACGGCGAGCAAGACGAGCCATCTCTGCAGAAGGTAAAGGGCGCCCCCGGCGCAGTCGCTGTTATCAAGCAGCACTGACCGTTGTTTTTAGCGCGCACGATGCCCGCCAGAATTCAGAGTGGCAACATCAGAGCGAATCTAATGACTTATAAACAGAACAGTTGTTATGGGTGTTTTGTGTCTTATAAAACCCTGTAATTAATAGAGGAATTATTTTCAAGAATATAAAAATGATATAGACAGAAAACGATGGTTGTGCAAATTAAGCTTTCGTAAATAAGTACCAAAACAATGAAGAGGGCATTAATACATTGGGTTTGTTAATAATTTAACTAGCTTAACTGTTTGTTTTTTTATGATTTTAATTTTGTCTTGCGATGTTGCTTTTAAATATGATTTACGCAGTATGATAATTGGTAGGAGACATTTTTAATATACTGTAAAACGTTATTGTTTAAGCGCGCTTAATATGCATTTAAGTTAGGGTGACGTTTTTGATATAAGATATATTATATCACCTGTACGAAGAAATATATTCTTATGCGAGGTTAAAATTCTGCTATCACGCGAAAATAATAGCGTTAAGGAAAGGGTAAAATAACCTGATTAATTTCCATTGGGGCTACGACATCAGCATGATTTTGCGACAACAATAAAATTATGGGGAGAATGAATAAAAAGCGTCAGTCGGGCGTTTACTGACGTCACTCCCTTCTTACCCTGGAGCTTTATATGAACACGTCCTCGTTCCGTTTGATCCCGGTGCTGATTTTTTCCCTGCTGTCCCCCCTGGTGCTGGCAATGGGCAATAATAGTACCGAGAGCAAAACGCCCGATTGTCCTTCCGGACAGGTGTATGACAGCGCCACCCAGAAATGCGTGCCGTACAAGAGCAGCAGCCTCAGCGACCAGGACAAAACCAACTATGCGTACCATCTCGCGAAGAAAGGCGAGTACCAGGCGGCGCTCAACCTGCTTGATTCGCTGAAAAATGGCAATACGGCTGAAGCGTGGAACTATCGCGGGTTCGCCACGCGCAAGCTTGGCCGCACGGACGAAGGGATTGGTTACTACCAGCGCGCGCTGGCTATCGCACCGGATTATGCCAAAGCCCGGGAATATCTCGGTGAAGCGTGGATGGTAAAAGGACGTCCTGACCTCGCGAAAGAACAGCTGAAGGTGATTGCCGGTATTTGTGGCCAGTCCTGCGAGGAGTACCGTGACCTGCAGGCCGCTATCAACGGACATCCGGAATCCTGATTTTCTCGTGGAGGGGAAACACATCGCTACCAGTGAGGTTCGTCAACAGTTAGCCGCACACCTGCCGCGTCTCTGGCGCTATGGGCTGGTGCTGTCGCGAAACAGGGATATCGCCGAAGAGCTGGTTCAGTCCACCTGCGTGCGTGCGCTTGAACGGGGCAGCCAGTATACGCCGGGCACGCGCATCGACAGGTGGCTGTTCGCGATACTTCACTCTATCTGGATCTCTGAGCTTCGGGCCCGACACGTGCGTCAGGGGCAGGGATTTGTGGCCAGCGACGAGCTTCTGGCGCCGGATACCCGCGAACAGGATGAGACGCGCCTGCATTACATGAAGGTGATGCAGCGCGTTAACGCGCTGCCTGAAGCCCAGCGCAACGCGGTATTTTTGGTTTATGTCGAAGGCTTTACCTACCAGGAGGCGGCGGAGACCCTGGCGGTGCCTATCGGTACCGTGATGAGCCGGCTGGCGACGGCGCGGGTTCGGCTTGCCAGGTCCGCTGACGCACTGCCTCCGGTAAAGGAGAAACGCTCTTGAACTCGCACCGTTTTGCACCGCCCTATAACGACGACGCTATCGTGGCATGGATAGATGGCGAGATGTGCCGCGCCGACGCGCAGCAATTTGAAGAACAGTTGAAAAGGGACGAACGCCTCTCCGGACGAACCGCCGAACTGATGAAAAGCAGCCAGGATTTCGCCGGGGCGTTTGCCCCCCTGCTGGATGAGGCACCTCTGGAGACAATGCAGGCGCGTCTGGCGGCGCTTCCCGATCCACAATCCTCCACGCCGGCTGGCGTCAGCAGGCGGGCGCTGATTGCCGCATCGGTCAGCTTTTTGATGGTCGGATCCGGGCTGGGCTATCTGCTTCGGCCCGCTTCCGCGCCAGCGGATGAGAATGCCCATATTCGCGACCTCGAAGCGCAATATATGTCCCTGTACAGCGTCGAGACGCTGCTGGATATGGACAGCGCAACGCCGGTCCTGCTGCGCGGGCTGGAACGGGCCGCGCAGGACATCGGCATCAAGCTGCGCATGTCGCAGCTTGTCCTGCAGGGAGCAGAGCTGAAAATGGTGCGAATGCTGCGCTATGAAACCACCTCGATCGCGCAGATTGCCTGGATCAACGCCGACTACGGCCCGATGGCGCTCTGTATCTCTCCTGTAGATGAGAAGACGATGGCCTCTCTGCGCCAGGAGCAGCGGCACGGCATGAACCTGGCGTGGTGGCAGGAGGCGGGCTACCAGTTTGTCCTGATTGGCCGAAACCCGCCGTCTCACCTGCGGGGAAACGCGGAGCAGCTACAGCGGCTCATCTCAGGATGACGGCACGTCGTTTGTCTTAATCGCAATGGCGATGGCAATACGATCGTCCACGACCAGCGCAAACTTATCCATCCCGTAGGACGCGCGCGAGATCGCCGTCGTGGCATCCAGCGTAAGGGCCTGCGCGTGCGGGTCTATCACGACGGCCTCCAGGATCACCGGGCGGGCAATGTTTCGCACGGTCAGCGTGCCGAACACCCTGAACCGCCCGTCGCCCTGGGTGACCACGCGAGAGCTGATGAACTCGATAGTCGGGTAGCGCTCGGATTCAAAAAACATGTCGCTTTTCAGCTGCCAGGTGAGCAGCTTGTTTGAGGCTACGAGAGTCGCTACGGGAATGGTGACGTGAATATGGTCGTCGACGTCATTTTCCGGATTGAGCGTCACGGCGCCCGTCACGCCGCTGAACGTCGCCCAGGAGAGGATGCCGCCGAAGGCATGCCAGGATAGCCGAATGGTGGTGTTGTTGGTGTCGATGATGTAGCTCTTCGGGGCAGCCATCGCCCACGGACAAACCAAAACAAGCACTATTACCAGGCGTCGCAGCATCTCAGGATCTCTTTTAGGGGGGCAGGGAGTAAACGCGTCACCCCCGGGATCTATTCGGCTTTTATGCGTCAGGCTGTTTTAATGATATCCACCGAGATTTCGACGGCGGTCACCGGGCCCCGGTTTTCCAGCCAGTGGACCGTATTATGATCTTCCGGCCAGCCGACGCCGGGACCGTAATCGGTGGCGATACCGTTACGATGATCGGTGATGGTCCCCTCAAGGATAAAAACGGTACCGGGGCGATCGATATGATCGTGCACCGGACCAAAGACCGCACCGGGGGCGAGCGTCACCCTGCGCATGCGAAGCTGACGCCCGTCCATGCCTGCGATCTCCGGGCCCAAATCGACAATGGAGAGTATTTCAACGGTTACGCCCTGGGTTTCTGGTGCGGTGTCTTTGTGGCTCATGACGGTGCCCTCCTGAGACAAGTTTAGCCTTCAGGGAGCAGGGCGGGAGGGAATAAAAAAGGCCGCGTCTGCGGCCTTTCGAAGGGATTACTCAGTGACTTTCTTTTCCAGCTCGCTGGCACCTTCTTTGGTTTTGTTCCAGCCTTTCTCTGCGCCTTCTTTGGTGGCATCCCACCCTTTCTCGGTGCCTTCTTTGGTTTTATGCCAGGCTTTCTGGGAATCTTCGCTGACCTTGCTGCCCAGGCTCTCGCTTTTGCCTTCCGCAGCATGCTTCTGTTTCAGCTTCAGCTCTTCACCTTTGTTCTGCTCTTCGTGCAGTTTTTGCTTAGCCTCGTTGGCGTTTGCGTTCGCCGCCGCGACGGTATCGTCAGTTGCATGTGTGGTCGCAGCAAATACTGGGGAAGCCAGCAGAACGGCAGATAATGCGATAATTGTTTTTTTCATAATATCCTCATTTAACGTTATCGGTTATGAGCGTGATTCAGCATGGCACAGGCGAAACGGGATGGCTTTAGGAAAAAACTGTAATGAGATCAATGTGCCCTGATGAGGGATATTTCGCCTGAGGATTATCCAAAGGATAAAAAGCTTATTTCAGCAAGGGCGGCGAGGGTCAGGAGAATGAAGATAATAACGGTTATGGGTCTGTACATGGTGGGGTTCCTTCCGGGTTGGGCGGCTATTCCGTAGCGCTGGGTGGTGTGGGTAATTTTGCACAGGAGAAGGGGGAAGGGGGTTGATGTTTGTCAAAGGGATGGATGGAACTGTAGGAATGGGGCACAAAAAAGCCCGCAGGGCTTGCGCCGTGCGGGCTCTTAGGACTTCATCGGATGACTCTGGTAATCACCGATGGAGAATTTTGGTGGGCTGGCGGAGTCTGAATTGGTTTTATAACTATTTGTTTTATATGTGCTAATAATCAATTCAATTTTTATTTTGGTCCCATTGTTGGTCCTAAAAGAAAATGTCAGGTTTTTTGCAGGGGAGGGGAGGTTACAGCAGGAGTCTCTTCGTCTGTGAGATTAGCATTTTGCTTTCCTTTAGTCTGCTCTGTATTTAAGCGTTTATTTCACGTTAGTTTTTAGCAAGCCGGTAGAGCGCCTTGCTCGCAGAATATCCACTACGGAAATATACGGGGTTTGTTCTTGCCACGAAAATCCCTTCCGGTCGATACGGACAAGCCCGTATCTTTCTACCAGAAAGTTCACCGCATCGCTGAGCGATACTCCAGCATCAATATGTTCTCGTATGGTGGTTTCATTACTGAACGGTGTGTCATTCAGCGTCAGGCCATAGTGCTGCGACAACAGATGAGTTAGCAGGCACTGCCAGATTTCAATGGGTGACAGGCAGGGCTGAGCCGCCTGCGTCGGGTGTGATGATAAGGTTTGCATGATGTTTACTCTATGATGTTTAGGGAATAAGTGGTGAGTTAATGCGGCTCAGTCTGCTCAGGATAGATAGCAATGTAGACATAGCCACAGGAGCCGAGTGTGTCGGCTTCGCAGGTGAGTCCGTTGTGGTAAAGCGTGACGCAGTGCTGGTAGCGGGGATTGAGCTCGCTGCTAATCAGCATCAACTCCAGTTGTTTGAGCATCAACGGAAAGGCCTGGTCGAGGCGCAATGCATCGTTGTCACTGAAAGCACCGTTAAACCCGGCGCGGTCAGCGAGAAAATGCACCCGATTGCCTTCCTGTACCAGACGAGCCCCAAAACAGGGGGTAATAGCACGTTTAAGTCCCCACAGCTGGCAGGCGGGACTCTCCGGCTTAGTACCGGATTCGGAGTGATTGTTCATTATTGTTCCTGATAAAAGGGAAGGATTAATTGAGAGTGACGCTACGAAGAATCACATAGGGACCATTGCGGTCCTGACGACGTTCAGCAAACACGGCCAGAACGCCACGTATGTCCTGAACTTCCCGGCCAGCATAATGGCAGATACTGCCAGACCATTTATATTTGCCGGTACAGAAGCGAAACAGCCGGGAGCCTGGATGCTGTCGGTACAAGGCCATTGCCTGGCGTTTACTGATGATTTTCATATCCACCCTCGCTCCGCAAACGACACAATACCATCCTGGCCGACAATCAGATGATCGAGCGTTTTCACATCAACGAGCGCCAATACTTCTTTTAGCCTGCCCGTAATATTGCGGTCGCATTGGCTGGGCTCCGGATCACCGGATGGATGGTTATGCGCCAGCACGGCAGCTGCAGCATTTAAGCGAAGTGCTGACTTCACTACTTCGCGGGGATGGACCTGGACATGGTTAACTGAACCGGCAAACAGCGTTTCGCTCTCCAGTAAACGATGCTGATTATCAAGATAGAGCACCATAAACACTTCCCGTTCTTGTCCTGCCAGCTGTAACCGAAGCCAGTCACGGGCAGCAGCACTTGAGGTAAAAGATATACCGGGCTGACGCAGATATTTATCCAGCAGATTGATAGCCCGGCGAATGGTCTGTTGGGCATAGGGTGTCAATCCGGAAGTCGCGGGAAGTAGGCAACCATGTTGAGCCATAACCGACAGCGGAAAGAGTTCAGGCTGTGATGACAATGGGGATAACGCGGTACTCATGCTTGGCTCTCCTCAGTCGATGAGATGCATAATGGAGTTGCACTCTGGATGGTTCAGCGCGAAGTCGCGTAAGCGATAATAGTGCTCAGTCATCGCATCACACTCGGTGCGACAGGCGTGGTGACTGTATGTCATCAGACAGGCGACTATTCCTGCTGCTTCACTGGTGAGTTCTGCTCCATTGCCGTTCATGCTGTTAAACAATGCCCACTTTTCATCATCCTCCGACTCAGGAGACATAAAAACGCCACCGTTGCTGAGCGTCGAAAAGTTCCAGATACCGCCGTGATAGTCAGTGCACAGGCGGTCCATCCAGGCAAAGATTCGGGGTTCAAGGGTTATCCATTGCGGGATGGAGCCAAAATGTTTCGGCCAGAAGCCAATGCGTAACTCATCAGGGACCACTGAGGCGGTAATTGCTGTCAGCTCAGCGAACTGATGATTTTGTGTATCCATTAAATTATCTCCCTTATGCCGGAACTGTTGTTTAACGCCCGAAAAATTCGAGCATGTTTTCTGCCATAACCCACAGGGCGCGATTGAGCTTCACATCGCCATCAATACCGGTAACTGCACGTGTGCGGCTGCTTTTCCCCTGAGCGGTTCGCCCTGACAATCCACCTTTCATCAGGTTCTCCTGCACGCGCTGGTATACGGTCCACAGGTCATCGCTGTAGTCCTCCCGGCGACGTGGGGTCAGCAACTGCGATACCGTGACTGGCTGGTGGTCCTCACCGAATCGATACTTCAGTGCGGCATTCGCCAGTGCATGACGAGCCGGGGCTGGCAGCGCCAGCGACTGCATCGCTTCGCGTTTCTCCTCCACCCGGTCAAAGACCCCGAGCACTTCGTAAGCCCCTTCAATCACCTTCTCGACGACATTGCCTTTATGCGGTACCCGAACTTCGCCGAATGACTGACCACAGACCAGTCCGTTGGTACAGACTCCACGAAACAGCCCCGGCAGCATCTGGTAGCTTGATGAGCCGTCATGGCTGTTAAGCAAAATGATTTCCGGCACCTGATGGCCGGTCAGTTGTCCGGCGCGACGCAGGCGAAGCATATGCTTGGTGTGCTCCCGCTTGCTCTGGTCGCGAACTTTTGTCTGGCAGGCAAAGAACGGCTCAAAGCCGTCACGCTGCAGGCTTTCGAGGATGGTGATGGTCGGGATGTAGGTGTACCTGTCTGAACGAGATTCATGCTTGTCAGTCCCGAACACGCTGGGCACATGACTCATCAGTTCTTCGTGGGTCAGAGGCCGGTCACGGCGTATCTGGTTTATACGGCCAAAGCGGCTGGCTAAACGGGTCATAACTAGTTCCTTAAATAGACAGAAAAAGCCACTCCGGAGAGTGGCGTGGTCGAAAGATAAAATGTCCAGGGTGAAGCTGGTGGCTATGTCTCATTGTCTTGAGACGGGAGTAAAGTGGGGGACGTGTAATCCCAGATTTGACGTAAACGTACAAGGATAATAGGCAGATGCTGCCTCAAAAAACGGAGGTACTGTTCCTGGGGATACCTTCGTCGGATGAATGAGGGAAAATGCCGGTATGCTTTACTGCATACAGAAAAAGCAAATGCGTCATCCCTGAGCCTTGCCTCTGCCAGCACCGCCAGATCATGGATAACAATACGCCTGACTAATTGTTTGTATGTTTTGCCAGGGTTTTTTATCAGGGGAGGAGTGTCTTCTGGTCCCGTCTCAGGTGCACATTTGGCTTTGCCAGGTAGCGAACCCCTCAGACCAGAGTGGCGAGTTTTTTTATCAGCGTTACCAGGCACAGTGTAGTCAGGCTGGCCCCTATCGTCTGACACACGACAGACTTGCTTCGCAGAAGCGTTATTCCGGCGACGCAGAAGACTACAGGCCAGGTAAGACCGGGTGATGTGGTCAGGGGAGTTTTATCATCTTGAAGGTGATTAGCTTTCATGGGAATTCCATAATGACCGGTATAGAAGAATGTCTATACCGGGTCAGGTGAGTGATTAAGGGAGATCGGCAGTCGCTATTTCTTCAGAGGTATTGGTGGTACCGCTGTAAACGCTCACGTATTCATTGACCGGATAGATAACCACAGCGTTCTTTTTCGGATTAAATGTGCACCCGTTGACACCTGTGATCGCAGCAGTTTTCCCTGTGCTGATATTTTTAACGGTGAGTCTGCTGTCAGAACAGTTGTTGCTTCGGGAAAAGTGAACCGCATATCCATCCTGCTCAGCGACAATTTCGTCAGCGGGTACTTTATTCTGAGTTTTATTGGGCACCGTCTCAGAACGGTGAGCGCTGCTGTATGGCACATACTGTGCGGAGTCGTTGCGCAGGGTGGGTGGATCATTTTTCAGGCTCAGATAGACCGGGCAGTCAGATGCACCCACCCCACAGCTTTTGTCGAATATTGTGCGTGACGGCCAGCCTTGGGTGCCAATGTAAGCTGCACCGGTTTCATCCAGACAGTAGGTTTCCTCCCATGAATAATTCTTGTTGGTGCCCGGCATATTACGGGAAGTGATAAGGCAGGTCAGGGCCTTAACGGGTTTACTGTCGTAGCGGATAAAGTTTTCTTCAAGCGGCGATGCGGCATAAAGCAAAGGCGAAATATTCGCTGCAGCGGCCATTCTTTGCGCCTCAACAGCGAAGCCTGCTTTATTGTTGAGCTTGACGCTCACTGCAGCATCGTTCATATCGCGCAGCATTTCGCCGCCTTCCTCTGTCAGAAAGAACGTGTAACGTCCGTGGTGTATATTTCCGGGGATAACCACTGCAGAGCTTAAAGCGGGAAATAGCAGAGCTGAAATGACGGTGAGTCGTGAAATTAGTGCCTTCATTTTTACATCCTGAATCGTGAGTTGTGAAGTTTTCGCAATCATCGATAACCCAGTGAGTCTTTATGACCAGGGCCTCTCATGAGCCTTAATGGCTGATACAGTCCTGCCAGCTCAGGTCATTCAACGCTTCGCGCAACCCCGCGGTTTTAAAGGTTCCCGGAAGGGACTTATCTTTCATCGTGATCTCTATCTTCTGCTGATCATTGGTATTTTTGAGCGCAATAAAGGCCGTTTCGCCCGTAGCGTATGAGGTTGCGTTAATGCTTATACCGGTGGCTGAGGCCCGATAGTCCTTTGCAGGCACACTGTAGTAGAGGGTCATATGCTCGTCTGAGCAGGTCAGCGTCAGGCGCTCTCCGGTGGCATTGTCGGTGCTAATTTCAAACTCCATGGCATTGATGTAGCCATACCAGTCACCCCACTGTTGTTCGGGAGTGACGGCCTGTGCAGCAGTCGCTGTCAGCGATGAGCAGAGAAAAAGAACTGTGCGAATGTTCAATTAAATCTTTCCTTTAATGTGTGATTTATATGGTGAAAGGCCACTTCCCGGCATGCAGGAAGCAGCCTGATCGTATGCATTCGTGGTCTGTTGGGATAATCGTTAATACAGATCGGTTATCAGAAATTGATCGTTATTATCTATTGTAAAAAACGATCGATTCATCATCAATTGATAGTTGTTGGCTATCATTGTGTAAGCATCGATCGGCATGACAGATCAATAAGCCATAGAGAGGGAATCTGAGTCTTTTGCCATTCGCTTAAGTGATATAGGTACGAAAATATCTGCAATATAAATTTAAGTAAATTTGGATTCAAACATCCGTAATAATAAGAACTTTCACCTTCCCACATGCACCTAACTTCAGAGTGATTATTGACTATATTATGTAAGTTAATTGTCTGAAGTTAATGATTCTTTCTTCTATAGCAAAAATATCTATTAGTTAATGTTGCATGTCTGATTGGTATTAAAATAATAAAGATGGGCTAATACTGCCACAGCAATAGTATTGATTATTGTTCTGTATATGAACTTAAATGTATTAATTAACTCTCTATCCTAATTATATTGAGATGAATAACACAAGGATTAAAGTATGAGCAACGATATGGGTTATAATCAGCATCACATTAAACGCATTCATGAAACGCTGCAGAATTCCTTACGTGAATACCCAAGGACGTTTATCCTGAATATTATCCTGAGGTTTCCTGATGCCAATTACGAAAGTTATAAAACAGATCATCAATTGATAACCCGCTTTATTGAGTCGTTAAAATCACAGATTAAATTCACGCAGAAGAGAAAGATAAAACAGGGAAAGCGAGTTCATCTCAGTAGAGTTCGCTATGTATGGGCCAGAGAGTTTGGTGAAAAAAAGGGGAAGAAACATTATCATGTGGCATTGATACTGAATAACGATGCCTGGTACGCAGCTGGTACCTATTATCCGAAGCAGGGACAATACGTTCACTGCCTGGGATTGATGATTATGGATGCATGGATCAGAGCTTTAAAACTGCACGCGCAGCAGGATTATCAAAATAAATATTATCCCCTGATAGAGTTTGTACATGAAGGTGATTTTAATCTTAATTCCAATGGCGAACATTTCACCTGGCATTACGATACTATCATGAGAAGACTGTCTTATCTGGCTAAGCGCTTTAGCAAAGATAATTCAGACGAACACAGAAATTTTGGTTGCAGCCAGTACTGAATTATTAAGAGGCCCAATCAAAACCACAATCAGAAACGACTGTAGCAGCGTTGTAGCGACACAGGCGATAACACGAGGCAACATTTCTGAGCTGTAGTGCTACATCGCCAGGGTGTAGTGAAGTGAATCCGCCTGTTCCGAGTTGAACGATTTGTGAGCAAAAGAGCATGTTTCATTTGTGGGTGCTTTCCAGAATGCCGCTACAGTTCGCTACAGTAGCGGTTGTAGCAGAGGAGCAATGTATCACTGTGTATTTTTCAGATGGATAAGGCTCGCGATCTCCTCCGGACCACGAGCCTGTGTATTGTTGTGTTATCCAAAATAGTGCTCAGGTATGAGGTAGCTATTCTGGCTAAGCAGGGTTCTGAGGTGAAGGCGGCTGTTTATCATCATAAAATGGCATATAGCGACCATCGTTCATGAGCCAGGTAATATAAATAGCCGGATTCTCAGGAGATTTAACCATGTATGCGAAAGTACCTGTAGTCATGATGGCATTCAGCAACGGTTCCAGTTTTTCGCTGCGGCGAAATTTGTTCGGCCCATATTTAATGACATCGTTCTTTTTAAACGGAAAGCCGTTAGTGGACCTGAATTTATGATGGATCCACTGGGTTAGTATTTGCACGTCTTGCTGGAATTTATACTCATCCGTGAATTGATAAAACCAGACTGCGGTATGGTTGAGATACCAGTTCACTATCGCTGATGCTCGCGAAATAACATCAGTAGTAATAATATCATCCTCCTGGTTGGTTAAGTAATTCAGCAGCGCAGCGATACGCAACACATTCGTACTGGCTTTCAGTACCATGGGTTTGATATATGACCAGGCACCACCCGGGAATGTGTATCTCAGCCAGTTCTCACGCATCGTCTCCCAGTGGACTTCTGCTTCAGGTGAAAGCTTGAGAACCTTTTTCTTACCTTCACCAGAATAAATTTGTTTTAGCTGCTGCCCGAGTAATTTTCCAATCAGGTCGTGAAAGCAGGTTAAAGCATTTTCATCACGGTATGCGGTATCCGGACGATAATGGTGGCTCATCACACAGGAACTCAGCATGGTGTTCGGGGTGATATTTGAAAAGAGGAAGCGGGATAAAAAACCGCTCTCTAATGCTTTATCACCATCCTTTTTCATGTAATCGAAAAAAAGCGAAGGCTGTAACATTAAGGACACCGTCAGCGTCGGTTTAAAGCTCTGGGTGGCACGCTGATGACGATTATGCTCATACATATCGCCATCCCAGGCTTTGTTGAAGAACGCCAGATTATCTTTAAGACGAGCGTCAAAGAAGTTGCTGGCTTCATCAGAAATCAGACCTGCGCACGGATACTCATTCAGGCCAGCGATGAGCGCGGCAAGCGAGGTGTCATTGTAGACCAGCGTGGGTAGCACTGGTCTGACGGGTTCAACCGATGCGTGAGATTTCAGGGCTGCCTGGGCCTCGTCTGTACACTGGTCTTTTTTAACTGCATCGCGCAGCTTACTTTCCAGCGCCTTTAAACTGGTTTTCCATACGACATAATCTTCGCGCCAGACAGCCTGGTTAACCCGATGTGATTCGGCCAATTCAGCCCTGAAAGCATCAAAGGGCTTCATTACCTGTTTGCTGACGGACGATTTGCCCGTCCCTGAATCAGCGAGCGTCAGGATGTTGAGTGAACAATGCTCCTCTATGTCCGTGTAAGGATTGAGTACATTGATATGCGAATGGCAGGCTAATGATACTGCCGCTAAAACAGCGTTCACGACCAGTACAGTCGGTACTTTTCCACCATCCTGAAGGTAGTTGATGGTATTTTGCATTATCAATGGCAATGCATCAACGGGGAAGGGATTGGCAGAATTAACCAGTGGAAGTGCAGGGGGTAAATATGACATTTCAATTTCCTTTTTTCAATCCAAATAACGCAGGGATGACATCACCGATGCGACTAACCCTGCCGGGTAAGTGCATGCGGTGGCTTTATTAAGTGGTGTGTTATTTAAGTCGGTTATTCAGCCGTTAGCTGAGAAAAGACGGGATGCGTCAGGGCATAACGGGCCTGCGCTGCAAAACCCACTCGTCCAGTTCGGATTCTATCCAGCCAACCGACTGTTTACCGAGAGGATAGGGCTTCGGGAACGCCGGGTCATGACGTGGCGATTTGGCATTGAGCCAGTCATAGATGGTCGATCTGGCGATCCCGAGCTTGTTAACCACTGCAGCGATACGCAGCACTTTCACGTTTGAAGTGGACATCTTTGTTTGCTCCTTCTTAGCTTCTTTAAGACGACGTCAATCTAACTTTCGAAGCCTGACGTAAAAATGCTGCTACTGGATTTGGTCGTGCTATATGGAGTTGGTTTTGAATTTATATATTTAATTGATTGATATTATTATTATTTTTTTAATAAGCTATTTTTTGGTGAATTAGTGTTCATGCGTTAAAGTAATAGACAGTTATAACCCATTTTTAATGGCTTCTGGGCAGGGAAAATCATGAGTGGAAAACGGTACTCTGAAGAATTCAGGGCAGAGGTGGTCAGGCTGGTGACTGAGGATAAACAGGCTGTTCCGGCCATAGCGGCAAAGCTTGGCATTACGACCCACAGCCTGTATGCCTGGTTAAAAAAATCAGGACATCACACTTCTTCCCAGCCTGACGCAGAAATCCGCAGGCTTAAAAGAGCACTCAAACGTGTGACTGAAGAACGCGATGTTTTAAAAAAAGCCCAGGCGTACTTAACTGTCCGGTCAGAGTAAAGTACGCCTTTATTTGTGAGCATGCTGAAGTCTGGCCCGTTCGCCTTCTGGTCCGGCTACTGGATGTTCATCCCAGTGGCTATTATGCATGGCTGAAGCAACCTAAAACTCTTCACGACGCTGAAGAGCACCGGCTGCGCGATCTAGTCCGCGACCTGTGGCAGAAATCCGGAGGTGAATATGGTTATCGGCAAATTTTTGAGATTCTTCGCGACACCGGGGAGGTATGCAGTCTGGGCAGCGCCCGGGCTCTGTTGAAGTCTGTCAAAGCCGAAGCGCAATCCGGCATCATTGAACCTTTGTCTCCGGCAGGGTCCTCGGTTATCCCAATCACAAATAATATTCAACCTCCTTTGCCAAATCTGCGCTGGGTAGTTGGCGTCTCTGCTATCCCGACGGAGGAGGGCAGTGTCAATCTTGGAATTATCATTGATGCTTTCTCTGGCAAAATTATCCGGTGGGGTTTGCATGACAGTGATGTCAGGGAACTTCAATTAGTTTTGCTACAGGGATTATTAATCGGTCGTCAGGTTCAGCAGAAATTACTTATTCATTTCGACAGTGCCACCCGTTATACACACAAGGAATGGCGTCATGCATTGAGGCTCATTGACCCGGAAAGGAAGATAAGCAGGCGGGGACCCTGTAGTAGTCATCAGCATATCGCGTCTTTTTTTCATTGGCTGCAGACTGAGAAAATTGGTGAACCAACACCCGAAACGGCTAAAGAACTTCAGAATCAGCTGTTTAACTTCATTAATGAATTTAACAGCCTGCAAAGATCAGAAAGTACGCTTAATCCGCTACTGTATCGAATATCGGATCTAACTTATGGCGGCTTTGATGGCGTACTATGACGTAATGAGAGTGAGCGGATAACGTCACAATCAAAGGTGACATAGTAAGGCTAACTCATTGATAATTTGTGGAGAATAAGCCAAGTGGAAAAAGATGTCGGGATCAACTACGAAGAAGATTATCAGGCGTTATGCAAGAAGTATGAGCTTAAGTTCAACCAAATGAACGATAGGGATAATCTGTCGCAGGATGAAGTTGATTCCGTAAATGCATCCGGACGTCATTGGGCTTCAGATTTTCTTCGACGATACGGAGAGAATGACATTGCAAGCTATTATGAAGGGGCACTTGCTAATGAGTTTGAACAAATTTGTCGGCAGGCCGATCGCGATAAAACTATGTTCGGTGATATGGATATCGCAGTCGCTCTGTATACGCTTGGTCAAATCTTCAGGGCGCAGGGCAGAGTCAGAGAGGCCTGCCGGTACCTGACAATAGCGTGCGGTTATCTCGAATTGAACAGAGATTTATCTATGTTGTTTAACATGGCGATGAGTGATGAAGTAAACAGAGAGAAAGAGCAAAAGAAAAAAGAGGCAAGTAAAGCTGAGCCTGGAAGAAGACGAAATTTTGAACTGGTTCGTCAAAAGGTCATTCAGCTTTTGGAAACAACGGAACGACCCGAGCAAGGATGGCAAAGGAATACGTTAGCCTTCAAGGCCATCGACGAAGCCTTATGGCAGTTTATAGAAGAAGAAGGCATTGGCCTAGATTATGGTGAACTTCGTTCACGAGTTTTGCGTTGGTCACGAGAGAGGGACAATGTTCGTGAGGCATTTGCGAGAGTCGTTGCTCAGAAGAAAAAATGAAATTTTTCTTTCTCCTAGATCCCATTGGCAGACTCATACCCAATGGGGTAAGGGAGGATGCAGCCGTTTGCTAACATGCCTGATGTACTTTTATACGCAGTCATCCGTTAACCACATCTTGGGTATCTTACGGGTAAAATATTTAACTAACTGTTTTAAAAATTAAAACAGCTGGCAAGCTTTGGTTATGTTTGGGTTTTAGGACTCGCAATATAGTTGTATTATTTTCAGACTAATCCCCTTCACTGTTCCATTGCCATCCTTTGGTGTATGCGAAAAGTCATGTTTAAGGTTACTACCCATGGAGATATGGATATTTTTAGCGGTGATTTATGTTGTTTATCTATTGTTTTTCAAAAAGAAAAAACATAGATCTTCAGTAATTTATTCACCAAAACCAGCTAAAGCTCCCCCCAAAGAATGGCTTGCTGACATCAGAAAACAAGAGGCTATTGTGCAAGATGATGAACGTGAAGATGACAATCTGGCCACATTTAAACTCAGCAGTGGCCAGGGGATCGAGGTCCACATAACGCCTGTTGTAAATCCGCAAACTTCAAAAAAGAACGGAACCGCAGCGCGATGGGTACAGATGGGGGAGAAGATTGCTGTAGGAGGTGTAGATATTTTCGGTGGTCATTTCTACTTTGGTCAGCGGATGAAGCCCGCAGGTAATAATTTAAATGGCTATTATGACGATGGAAGTGAGGCATCATTAATTGATGACACATGTCAGATAAAACCTACTTCTTATCTTTACGAGGACAGTTCATTAGGATACTGGCCCAGTTTTTCCTCTCTTTCCCCAGAAGCACGCGGTGCGTATGTCAGTTGGCTTGCCAGCGATAGGTCTGATCCATCGTGTCCTATCGGCTATGTTTTTATCTACCTCTACGGCCTGGAAAGAAAAGCGCTCGTAGATTCCACTGACCCAAAATTCCCTGATGCTGAGTTCCGTAATCTGTTCAATGAAGTCGCTCGGTTAAGATCGGTATTCATTGAGAACCGCTCCTTCCGTGGATATTCGACCCAATTACTCGAAGCCATGTCTATTCTGCGCCCGAACATGGGCTTAGCCACTGAGCTCGATAGCAATTCAGGTTTCAGCAACAGCATGCAATTTAAGCTGGCTCTGGCAAAAACTGTACATGAAGGAGTTCCTGTATCAGCTGAACTGGCTTTGAACTGGGTAATAAACCACACCGAGTATTCGCTGCGTACCCCGGCTCGCCGCTGTGCTAAAGAGTTTGCTGCGCTTTTCAAACGGCGTTACACCCTCAAATATGGTGAAGGGATGGTCGTTAAGGCGAATAAAACGCGCCTAAGGTTAGATTACACACCAGCAAGTCCTAGTTTGCGAGGTGTTCGACTTCCTGTTCCCGACCTGCCTGATCCAAGTGCGTTGAAGAGCCCTGTCCAGAAAATTATGGCTCTTGCCGACATATGTACGGATGAACTTGATGCTTATAGTCGCTACCTTGGTAGGAAAGGTACGTCAGTTAATGATACGGCTGCAATTATGTTGCTCCCTTCAGAGATCGTTAATGAAAGCGCAGAAAAAATATTAAGCTCATTCAAACGCTGGGCTGATGAGGCGATCCTCGTCAAGGAGGGGTTAGTCTCAGTTGCTGACTTTTGGGCACATATGAATGCCAGTTGCCCCAATAAGATCAATAAAAAAGAGGCCGATTTGATGCAGGCCTTTGCTCTGAAGATGGGTTACGGTCTGGCACCTGACCCGTATTATCACCATGTGAAGGCGGATGTTGATGGGACACTTGTTCTATTCCCTGCCGCCGAAGGTGGACGCTTCTCACCTTCTCCTGAATTTATCTCAGCCGTAATGATGCTCAGATTAGGGGCGATGGTCGCCTTGATTGACGATTCTCTTGATCAAGCTGAACAGAAAGTGCTTGAGAATGCCATCAACAACAATCCTGGCGTCACCGATGATGAAAAACGCTCTCTACATGCGTATTTAACGTGGCAACTTCATACCCCAGCCAATATGACAGGAATGAAAAGCAGGATTGAGTTGATGGGGGCCGCGGAAAAAGCTGCTGTGGGTAAGGTTATCGTTAGTGTTGCCTGTTCGGATGGGAAAATAGCGCCTGCCGAAATCAAACAGCTTGAGAAGATTTATTCAAGTTTGGGGCTGGATCCCTCATCTGTCTCGAGCAATATCCATCAGCATTCCGCAACTGAACATGATCTCGTCTCGTCAGTACCAACTGATCAGCCAGCAGCAGGGTTCACACTGGATGCTAATGTACTTGCCCGCCACGAATCTGCCACGGATGATGTTCGTAAATTGCTGAACACAATTTTCACCGAAGAAGAACCGGAAGAGCTAGAAAGCGCTCCAGCCTCATTAACGGAAACGGGGGGGCTTGACTCCGCACATAGCCAGCTTTATCGCAGTTTGCTGGAGAAAGAACAGTGGTCCCGAAAAGAGGCGACAGAATTGTGCGGAAATTTGAATTTGATGCTCGGCGGTGCGCTTGAGGTGATCAATGACTGGTCCTATGCGGTGGTTGATGCTCCGGTGCTGGACGATGCCGATGATGATATCTGGGTTGACCTGGAAATTGCCAAAGAATTAGAGGGATAGTGAATGTCTGTAACACGTATAAGAGTGAAAGAACGTGACGCTATTATTCAGTCACTTAAGTCAGGTGTAACGCCAAGGATAGGCATTCAGCATATCCAGGTTGGCCGCGTGAATGAAATCACTGCTCTCCACCAGGATATTGAGAGGATTGCTGACGGTGGTGCAAGCTTCAGACTTATCATCGGTGAATATGGTTCTGGTAAAACGTTCTTTCTGAGTGTTGTGCGCTCTATTGCGCTAGAGAAGAAGCTGGTGTCAGTCAGTGCAGACCTTTCTCCTGACAGACGCATTCACTCATCGGGAGGTCAGGCTCGTAATCTCTACTCAGAGCTTATGAAAAACATGTCCACCAGAAACAAGCCTGATGGTAATGCGTTACTTAGCGTTGTTGAAAGGTTCGTTACGGAGGCAAGAAAGGAAGCTGACACGGACGGCTCCGAGGTTTCATCAGTTATTCATAAGCGCCTGGCTGCCCTGTCAGATATGGTGGGCGGATATGACTTTGCGAAGGTCATTGATGCATTCTGGCGGGGGCACGAACAGGATAATGAAACGCTAAAATCCAATGCCATTCGCTGGTTGCGGGGAGAGTACACCACCAAAACTGATGCCCGTAACGATCTAGACGTTCGGACTATTATCTCAGACGCTTCATTCTATGATTCTTTAAAGTTGATGAGCCTTTTTGTCCGCCAGGCAGGCTATGCCGGTCTTTTGGTCAGCCTCGACGAAATGGTGAACCTCTTTAAGCTGAATAATACGCAAGCAAGAACAGCGAACTACGAACAGATTTTGCGGATTCTGAATGACTGCCTGCAAGGCTCAGCCGAGAACATTGGTTTTATCCTCGGGGGGACGCCAGAGTTTCTTTTCGATCCGCGTAAAGGTCTTTACAGCTATGAGGCTCTCCAGTCGCGTCTGGCGGAAAACCGGTTCGCGCAAAAAGCAGGAGTGATTGACTACTCATCCCCCACTTTGCATCTTGCCAGCCTGACCCCTGAGGAACTGTATATTTTGCTGAGAAATCTTCGCCATGTTTATGCAGGCGGAGATCCAGAGAATTATCTGGTACCAGATGAGGCACTGACTGGATTTCTGCATCACTGTAGTAAAACCATTGGAGACGCTTACTTCCGTACCCCCCGTAATACCATAAAAGGTTTCCTGGACATGCTGGCCGTGCTGGAACAAAACAGAACGATGAACTGGCAAACTCTAATCGAGGGTGTGGCGATTGAAGAGGACAGGCCCAGCGATATGGATGACGCCACTACGGAGGAAAGCGATGACGACGACGGACTGGCGAACTTCAAACTATGAGCAGTGCCTACGATAGCCTCGATCCCCGCGTCCGTAAGTGGGTTTACAAGCAGGGGTGGTCTACATTAAGGCCCTTGCAGGAGAGTTCTATCCCGGCAATTTTAGCCCGTGATCGAGACGTGCTAATCAGTGCAGGTACAGCAGCGGGTAAAACAGAGGCTTTCTTTCTTCCTGCCTGTTCGGCAGTTGCAGATCTCACGAATGGATTTGGCATCGTCTATATCAGTCCGTTGAAGGCATTGATTAACGATCAGTACCGTCGTCTTGAGAGCCTTGGAGATGCATTGGAAATGCCAGTGACTCCCTGGCACGGGGATGTACCACAAAGCAAAAAGAAGAAGGCTCGGACTAACCCTGCGGGCATTTTACTGATTACACCTGAGTCACTTGAGTCTTTGCTCATAAATTCAATGGGCTGGCTCAAACAGGCGTTTTCTTCAGTCGCATACATCGTTATTGATGAGTTTCATGCTTTTATTGGCTCAGAGCGTGGTGTACAGCTGCTTTCTCTGCTCAATAGAATTGACCATGTGCTAGGTCGCCAGGTAAATCCAATTCCCCGCGTTGCGTTGAGTGCCACGCTGGGGGAACTGGAGAAAGTGCCCGAAATGTTGCGCCCGGACAAACGACTCCCCTGCGTAACTGTTACAGATAGTAATAGCACGGCCACTCTTCAGGTACAGGTCAAAGGATACCTGGAGAGAGTGATCCAAAAAGAGGAAGAACTTCAGAGTTCAGCTGAACATGACGTTTGCGCTGACATTTTTAGACTTTGCCGTGGCGACTCTCATTTGGTCTTTGCAAACAGCCGAAAGCGCACTGAAAGCATTGCGGCAACGCTGAGCGACATGTGTGAGGAACATATTGTTCCCAATGAATTCTTTCCCCACCATGGTTCCCTTGCCAAGGAATTGCGGGAGGCGCTTGAAACTCGTCTTCAGAAAGGAAATTTGCCCACAACAGCTGTTTGTACAATGACGCTTGAGTTGGGAATTGATATCGGTAAGGTTAAGTCGGTTATTCAAGTTACGCCTCCGCATTCTGTTTCCAGTCTGCGTCAGCGTATGGGACGTTCTGGGCGACGCGACTCCCCATCAGTTCTAAGAATGCTAATTACAGAAAATGAGCTTACTGTGACTAGCAGTATCATTGACCACCTACGGCTGCAGTTGGTCCAGTCGATGGCAATGATTAGATTGATGATCTCTAAACAATGGTTTGAGCCTGCCGATTCCCAGCAGATGCATTACTCCACGCTGCTACACCAGATTCTTGCAATTACCGCGCAATGGGGCGGAGTTCGTGCCGATCAACTCTGGTCACAGCTATGTCAAACAGGCCCGTTCCGTAATGTGGATATAGGCGATTTCAAAAGCATGCTTAAACATATGGGGGCATGTGGCCTGCTCACTCAACTCGCTAGTGGAGAAATGGTTGTTGGGGCAGAGGGGGAGAAACTGACTAACCATTACACGTTTTATGCCGTGTTCAACACCCCAGAAGAGTTCCGCATTGTCACCGGAAACAGAACCCTTGGAACAGTGCCTGTGGACTCCCCACTGCTACCAGATCAGCACATCATCTTCGGTGGGCGGCGCTGGAAAGTGACAGAGATCGAGACAGAGAAAAAAGTTATCTATGTAGAGGCGACCAAAGGCGGTCAGCCACCACAATTTAGTGGGGGGGGAATGTCTGTTCATGATGCTGTTCGTCAGGAAATGCTAGCTATCTATAGGGAAGGTGATTACCGCATAGCAATAGGAAGCAAGAGAGTAGATTATGCCGATTCTGCCGCCAGAAGCCTATTTGCGGAAGGCAGTCGTAACTTCCAGAGTTATAACCTGCAAAATGAGTATTTTCTTACGAGCGGCCAATACTGTTACATCCTCCCCTGGATGGGAGATAAGGTTGTCAATACGATTACAGCCTTGCTCATACGTTGTGGCTTTAAAGCTAATTCATTGGCTGGAGTTATAGAAATTGACGGCTCAAGTATCACTTCTGTTCAACAGGCCCTTAAAGGCCTGCTGCTATCAGGCTTGCCCTCAGCGTTTGATCTTGCTGTAAATGTTCCAGAAAAGTACTTAGATAAATATGATGAATATTTACCAGAGTTTCTGCTTGCGAAAGGATTTGGGGAAAAAGCGTATGACATTGAAGGCGCGTGTACCTGGCTGAAAGAACATCTTCAGTAAACTGGTTACGTAATAAGAGGGAGATGTACCCCCTAAGATTGAGGCCGATTGATAATATCAATTTTTGCTCTTGGCTCGGATCTGCCAGAAATCGAGATCATAAGGTCTGCTTTGAGCGAAGAACGGACGTTAAAGTCATATAGGTAGGCGAGAATTTCCATTGATTCCATTCTAGGGTACTGGCTGAATTCAAACAGCCCGTTACTGGGGCTGTTTTGGCTCGTTTACATTGCCTACATCGGTTACACCCGGTATCGGCGATGAGGGAATTAATGTGTCCACACCATTTTTAAGTGCATCACGGGCTGTATCGCGAATACCAGGTTTTACGAGAGAAATGATACCCACCAAAATAATGGTTGTAACCACCGTAGCCAATAGTCCGGAAACACCACCACTTATCCAACCTAAGAACCAGGAACCAAACCGCTTCGCAAAATGCGGCTTTGTTAAGTTGGCGCTATAGACAGCAGCGTTCTCACCCCATTCAACCCATTTTTTCTTTAATTCTTCATCATGAGCCGCTTTCATATCTGTTATTCGCTGTTCATAAGCACTTTCAACGCCCTGACTAACCGTCAAAATCAGTTGGTCTACGGCTCTCCGCGCTTTGGCGCGGTAATCATCCAACTGACGCTCGGAATAAGCGATACCATCATGAAAGCTTTCAAGCTCAGTATTAACCCGAACATCAGTCATTCTACGCAAGCGGCATTGGTTGGCGCGGTCATCTTTGTCGGCTTTATACATTGCATAGGCTATCAACTGTTCTGGATCGTCGGAATCTTTAACGAGTTCAGTGAACACCCATTTCTTTGGCTGCGTCGTCATTTCTCACCACAAAAATAAAACGCCCCAATATAGGGGCGTCAAAAGATATTTTTTTAGCCTTTGCGTGCTTTGTTAAAGGCCTCTTTGAAGAAGTTTCGCCCTTCTGACTGCGATAAGACTGAACCAGCGAGTGATTTTTGCACTCCAGAAGCACGCGTGTTTCGCCCTTCTGACTGCGATAAGGCTGAACCAGCGAGTGATTTTTGCACTCTAGAAGCACCTGGGCTCACCAGTCCGTTAGTTACCTTGTGATGAACCGCTTTTCTACCTTTAGCATGGCGGTTCTCTTGCGACTTAAGTGCGCCAGAAGTTTCTACTTTTGTCGTAGTAATCTTCTGACGAGCTACATCCGCAACGGCTTTTTCACCGATGCTGCGAATCTCTTCGGCAGTAAGCGCAGGCATGCGATATGTGGTCATAATTTATACCTCCGTATATGCAATGAGTCTATACCGACCGACAATTGTTTGCATTAAATTAGACAACTTAATTTACACCTATGCAAACGGCAAAGATCAAAGCCTATGCGCAGTAGGCGGTTGATTGCGTTTTAAAATATTCAGTCTTGGTTAACCCGGTTCGCTCTAAGCCGCCGCAGGAAGAGCTTAGGGCTGCTATGAGCGAAAAGCGGACAGTGATGACAGCATTCTTTTGAATCAACTGCGGGGCAGATGGTAATGACACAGGCTTTATGGTCTGATAATGGTCGCTCTGAAAGCGATCATTCCTGCAATCCCGCGTCTTCTTGTTCCGGAAAGCGGTTTTATAAACGTGTGTGTTTGTGTCAAGCATCTCAACGGAAATAGTTCATGGGACCGATGATTAAGTGATGCCCCACACAATGAACGCTTCGGTTCGCTGGCCAGCCTGAGTATCTGTCGACTGCGCGAACCGGCAGAGCGCGACTCCGCCGGGCCGCAAAAAAAGTGGTGTTTCAGGCCTGAAGACCATGATCTGATGGAAAACGAAGGGGACGGATATTAAAGCAGCACCTCTCGCAGTCTGATGGGGACGTCTCCCCTTGGGAATACACTGGCGCTCAGACTGTATGAGCCTGCCGGCTCCCCTCCAAGTATAATCATTACAGGCTCCAGGCACTGGTAGTCAGAGTTCGCTGCAATGCTTGTCATGGACCTGAAATCATCCCCACTTGGCTCGGGTGAGCCTCTTGGATGAAAATGCCACTCACCAACATAATACAATCCCGTTTTCCATCGGGCATGAAGTAAAGGCCTCAGCCCTCTGACGCCCCGTTGAAATGTCGTCCGGCCAGCGAGTGAATCCGCTGGCCGGGTCGTGGCTTCCACGATCATTGCCGTAGAACTGTCTTCGCTGTATGAGCCAATCAGAATGCCACCTGTTTCATTTACTCCAGCTTTAAGACATTCGGAAACCATCTGCTCAATGGTTGAGGAGCTAATGACGACCGTATAAAGAGCACCCTCACTCGAAAAAGTCACATCTTTAATACTCATGCGGCTCTCTCTCGACAGTGCCATCAGGCATCTGCTTAAAATATTCATAGATTCTCCCTGGCGCACTGACCACCCGGCAAATGAATTTTGTACCGACGGCCGCCCATAACTGTACGTCATCGGCACGGGCCGGAAATACAGGATGCCAGCACCCGATGCCTTCTATTCTCGCCTCATCCATGTCGATCTCAGGTGACGCCGAGGCGTCGAAGCGGCTGGAAGCATCCGTTACCGGAAAAGTTGTTTCACTGGCAGCAAATGCAAATAAACCTTCAGCCCGCCATGTCATAGCCAGGCTGATAAATATTTTTTCACTTTGCCAGTCAAATGCCGCCAATGACTTAAGAACACCATCATCACCGGTACAATCAATGATCACGTCATACTGACGCAGTGAGTTTTTTGCGACCTCACTCTCAGGGGGAAACGCGCAGCTGAATGAACGTGCACTTGCGTCAGGCAGAATTCGATTCAGATGTTCAACCAGCGCGGCCGCTTTGTTATGGCCAACTGACGTCATTGTCAGGGCGTGACGGCTCAGATTTCCTGTCTGTAGGAGGTCTGCGTCCAGAATGCCTTGGCTGACAACACCTATGCGCATCAGGTTTTCTGCAATCATGCTGCCCAGTGAGCCAGCACCGATTATCAACACCTTTTTGCTGCGAATGTCGTTGGCTGCTTCGCCACGTGTTCTGAGCTGGTCGGCAGCCCAGTTCTGCGTCCTCACCCACCTGATGGGCTCCTGTGAAAGTGGCTGTTCGCGATCCCAGGTTCTACGATTCCGTTCCGTTGGGCGGAATCCGGGGCGTTTTGTCATTGTATTACTGAGGCCGGCCAGACGCAGCGCCAGCCAGTGAATGCGCGCTGGCTCATCTCCGATTTTGTTTTCCAGCGGAAAACCCAGCAAGAGTAATCCGGGCGCGCGTTGCTTGCGCAGGGCTCTGACAGAACGGCCAATATCTGAAAAGAGGTCCGGCAGTGATAACCCGCATTGTGCGAAGCAATTGCTGAGCTCCAGCCAGGTCCTGGGTGCCTGCCAAGGAGCCAGAACGGGGAGGGTAGGCAAAACAGACCACACTGCGTTCGTAGTTCTCACGCCTTTGCGCATGAACGGGGACCATTTGGTTGTCCGGATTAGCTTTCCTTTGTTATCAAAAAACTCACGCAAAAAAAGGGTGCCGTGCGCGCCGGGCAATCCAGTGCTGCTTGCAAACCCCCATTCTCCTGTTTTCGATGCCCAGAAGGGGAGATCATCAATCTGTTCGCTAAAACCGATCACGGTAAAGGGTGACTGATCGGGGAAGGCGGGGAGTTCAACAGCATCCCCGATTGTGGCCAGTTTTTCCTGTGCAGCGGCGTCAATCCAGAGCAGCAGCCTGCTGAGTCGCCAGCTGATTCTGTCGAGTAATGCTTCGGGTTCCAGCCCCCATAAGTTACGACCAAATACGGTGGGCGTATTCTCAAGGCACGGATTTCCTGAGGTCCATTTACGGGTAGACGCATCTGAAAAGTTGTAGTTTTGGTGCTGAAACGTGGCTGAAATACCTTCCGATTTATCGGGATAAACCTCTATGCGTATCAGGGTTTCTTCCTGCCAGAGGACCAGATGCCAGACGCTGTTGTCTGGCATGAAGCTAGAACAGGGTACGGAAAGCTCTGCGGTGAATTTTAGCGACCATCTTTTGTCAGCAGAGAGCGCCCAGGCATTGTTCGTCCGCATCCTGGGATCATTATTGATCAGGGTGAGCGCTGCCCGCAGCTCTGCTGGCACTTGCTGAACGACTGTACTCAAGCGAAGCGTCCGGTTTTCTGTGGTTCTGCTGGTTTACTTGGCGTTGTAAATCCACCGTTGCGATCGCCGCCCTGAGGGCCGGGTAAAGGAAACTTGGATCCGAACAGTTGGCGCCAGAGTTGTGCGCTTTCCTGAGGCTCCTCAGACGCCAGCGCGTTACGGGCAATTTCCGCCGCACCCGCAATACCCTCATAAAATGAACAGAAATCTTCGGCTGTTAAGCGCGCCATCACGTCATGCTCTGCAACCCCGTGATCTGACAACCACGGCTTACTTTTCTGATTGTAAATGGCTGCCCAGCGCGATAAAAAAGTGTCCATCAGTTGAACAAGCCCCTGGGCCATTGATGTGGTGCCATTATCCAGCGCATTTCCAATCAGATGTTCCAGCGGATAGCCTTTAGGATATTTCGGCAGGTCTTCGCTGTTCTGCTGTCGCCACCATTTCACCGCCCTGACAAGGTTGATGTAGTGACCGTTGCAAAGACGGTTTTTCTCGGCGGTCCATCTGATCTGCGCGAGTGGATGTGTCCGGCCCCACTCATTCTTTTCTCTGTCAGGAAGCACTAACGGGTGCGCTTTCCATTCTGAAGCGGGGGCGTCCTCTACCTGCGCACTGTTGCTCTCAGACAACCATCCCGTATTGGGGGTCCAGCTTTTATTCAGGCGCCAATCAGTTTGCTCTTCCAGAGAATTAACAGTCAGAACTGACTCTGACTTATAGAGCTGCTCAAGATGGCTTTTTTCTGCCCCTGACTCTGGGATGGCGGTGATCACCAGGTCCAGTTCGACATAGGAGAGGGTAATACCAAAAGAGCGCCCCTGAGTTTCCCATTTACCTGGGTAATACTTTTCGAGGAATGGGATGAACAGGTCCATTGCATCAGTGGGAGACATCCGGGTATGATCAAGATTGGTCACCACGACAATATCAACATCAGGGCGCTTATCGCCGAGCGGACGGATTGCCGTTGAACGACGAATGCTGCCCTGCAGGAACGTTGATACGACAATTTCCTTGAGTGGTTCGAAATTCTTCAGGCGCTCGCGCAATGTCCTAGCACCACTTTTCCAGTCCTCCTTCTGTGTATCAGTCGGCCTGATATTTGCTAAAAATTCGTTGAACTGAGGTTGAAGTTCCATGGTGATTAAACCTTAAATGAAGGAAGGTAGGAGCCATCTCGTTGGCGTTGAAAGTCAAACTCGTAAAAGACGCATGTCCCCAGAAAATCCGTGTGCTGGCCAAGATAAAAATTAACGGCATTTGGCGCAGCGCTGAAAATATGCAGGCTTGCCTCAACCGGTAAATCTGCATCCATGACTACATCGGATACCTGTTCGGCAAGCGCTACGGCATGTGAACCGTTTTTCACAGATCGTTGCCCGTGCCCGTTTGCGGGGGTAACGTGAATGATACGTCCTATTTCAGGCTGATTTTCGAGTATGTATGCGCGTGCTTTTGGCAGCGCATTTCTCGCGATGCTGAGCACTACAGCGACATCGCTTCCGGTTCCGACAGTCTCGGTTTCGATAACCGCATCAGGTTCATCCTGCGATTCGTTCTCAGACCAGATGGAGTCGCCCATTCTCCCTTTCTGGACCAGTTCGATTTCTACGCCCGACTTGTGACCAAGACATTTGCCGGCAAGCATTGCAATGGAGCTGTGGGTATTTAGATACAGCCGAACTTTACGCTCCGTCTGCCTTATACCTGTGAGGAAGGTTTCTACTTGGGGCTTAATAACATCATTCCACTCAATGCCCGGGGAGGGAAATCGACCTTCGAAGAGAGAAAGCAGGGAGAGTGTGTGTTCCGGAAGCGCATCCATGATGTCCAGTGGCCCATCGCTGAAAGAGCGTAGCGCAACATTTCTGAAGCTTTCAGGTGCTTCCGATCTGATCCAGTTCTCTTCCTCGCAAAGGGCTGTGAATTGCTCTCGGGTAAAGCGATAACGTTCCTGACTGCGTAAGGCACGCGCAGCGCCATCGAAACGGAAGTCCGAACTTGTTTCGCAGGTTATCAAGCCAATGATCTGGAAGCAGGTATTAACTTTTTCACGCATCGCTTCAAGCGTGGGCTGTGACTGCTGAATATGAAAACCAGAAAGCACCTGCTCCAGCTCCTGGTCTGTGGAAAGCTTAAGATGTTGGCGCCAAAGCTTGCGAACCTTTCCCTTACGGCTCCTGTCGGTCGTGCCATCAAACAACTTATCGAGTCGTATTGAGCCATCCACATTGCTGATTATTTCACCAAGCAGGTCCTCATCGATAATTCGATCTGTCGTGACAAGGTGAAAAGCGGAGTTGGCAGGCTCAGTTGCTTTTGCCTGTTTTAGTCTTTCAAGGATCGAGAAGGTTTCAGCACCAATGAATGCAGGGTCAATTAGGTCCTCGAATCCGAAGCTAGCGGCTTGTGTAACGTGAAACTTAATTTGATAGTAATCGGCCTGAATCCGATCGGGTCCGGTGCTGCGGCGGGGGGGGTTATAACGCGTAATCACGTCATCAAAGGCTTTAGGGCCATCGGCTTCATAGGAAACTTCTATGACGAAATCTTGTTGGGGATTTTTAAGCCGGGATGCCTCAATCCAGAAATACCGAGCCTGATAATCATGACCGTGCCAGTTAGCCAATACAGAAGTCGCCATGAGATTCCTCCCAAATAACAGTAATGTTTTGAAGCTATCACGTCAGAGGATACTGTTCAAGAAGACAGTGTTTATTGCAGATTATGGAATTCATTAACGACTTATTCTATTTAACTAATTGATATTAATATTAAATAAAAGATTGTAAAATAATATCAATCAGACTTCAGTTAAACTGAAGAACCAAATTTTTTTAATTCCCAGACGATCTCTGAAAAAGAGCATTTAACTGCAGGCTTCTGAAGGGTGATCAACTATTGAACAAAATGACATTGATTAAAGGTGTGATTATTGACTATGTATTCAAGACATAAGAGTCATCACAGTCATCATACCTAGTGCCCCCTTCAGCTCCCCGGCGTTGCCGGGGTGTCAGCCCGACTGCAGTAACCGACAGGCCGGTAAGCTTCGCCGACTCACCAGACGCGGCATTTCTGGTGGCTGATGTAAAAAATTAAACACTAAGGATCAAGGATGGTTCGCTCTGAGCGAGGAATGGATGACATGCTTCCGGCAAACTAACATAGCACGATGTAAGCAAGTTCCGCTTCTGGCACTAAACGGGCTAAAGCAGACAGATTAGATGAGATAAGGGTATAGATTAATTATCCATACCCTTGAAGAATTACTTCCCAGTTGATTTGCTTGGTTTCAGTCCTGGGGTATTGCCGGGTGTATCCTTATTATCACGCCTGCGTTGATCGGGTTTTCCTGTTGATTTTGCAATTGGTTTTGGACCAGGTTTAAGCCCCATAATCGTGCTCCTTAGCATTGTCAGAGGTTATTCCTCAGTGTGGATATAAGGGGAGCTGTAAGAATTATCAAGCTAGGATGGGCGGTGGATAATGACTGCTAGACTATTATGTGAGCAATGTCAGTTTTTGACATATAGTAACCGGTTTGATACTGAAGTAGGTTGCAGATTGTTCGCGATGCGCCCTCATCAATGAGGGCCACCTCTGAGATTGTCAGCCTGATTACGCCAATTGCCGATGTAGGACCTGCAGACTAGTTCCCGCCCCTGCCCATGCAGCAACCGAGCCGACCACATACAGGTTTTGCTTGGCGCGTGAGACGGCTACATTGATTATGTTTGGCGGGCTTGCCGCCCACTGACGCGCCCTTTGCTGACTCGCTTTTGGCGCACCCAGCAACAGGATGACCGTGTCCGCCTCTCGGCCCTGGAACGTGTGGATCGTGCCTACACGATCACGGCACCACTCATCCAACTTTACGCCGAACGTTCGCAGCAGGTCGGTTTCTCTGTCGAGACGCCGACGCATGTTCTGCTCTACGATTTTGAATGGTGTAATGATAAATACGTCTGGATTTGTAATGCCTGATGCTGCCAGCTCTTTTAGCATTCGTACAACCGCTTCGCCCTCATCGGGACACCACTTCGTCTCAGCATCGCCATTGATATCCACCCAGCGAGATATCCCCAATGCCGAGCCGATAGATCCAGGTCTTTTAGGCCCGACAGCATGGACCATCTGCCCGGCATAGGCGATGGAGTTAGAAACATCGAACATTGGGTTCTGACAACGCCTGTGAACGAGGAGTGGCAGCCCGACTTCTCGATCACCTACGTCCATGACGAAGGTGGATTTGAAGCGTGATGCCTGATCAGCAAGGGTCTGCGTAGATGCTGCGGGGGCAGACCATTCGACTTGGTCAATGTCAAAGAACTTGCAGATTTCGGCGTTCAGCTTTTCAGGAAGTGAAACTACAGGTGGGATTTGCAACGGGTCACCTACCACGATGGAGCGCTTTGCCCGCATGATAGCTCCAACTGCTGCCTGAGGAACGGCCTGGCCCGCTTCATCTACAAGAAGCCAGCCAATGCTCTCTGGTGGCAGATCCCCGAACATCGTCCGAACAGAGGCGAATGTCGTGGACACGGTAGGCACAACCATGAAAAGGCTCGACCAAAGGTCGGGGAGAAGTTCACGGTGAGCGGAAGACTGGAAGGCACCAGCCACCATGCCTGACATCAATAGCCCAAGATTGTGTTGCAAGCGGCTGGCCGAAGCATCAATGAACGTTTTATGCACAGTCAGGGCAGCGGCGAAAAGATCCTCTCGCAGGTGATGAACCTCATCGGGAAGCCATGGCGCAGTCAGGTGGATAGCCTCGTGCTCGCGCTCGAAGAATCTCTCATCAACGACCCTGTCTCCCATGCGGTTGCGTGCCTCTGCCTCGGTTGCCTTCAATTTCGAGACAGCCTGACATTTGCTGGAAATTTCCTGGTCGAGTTGCTGTAACTGGGACTTAATATTGCTCCACTTAGTCCTTGCAAGCTCCAGGGCACCGTCTGTCTCCTGCGCCCGTAAGACTGATTGCTGCAAGGTCGCCGAGAGCTTCTGCAGTGTCGATTTCCACGACTTCCAGGCCGCAGTTGCGAACAAACGGGAGAAGAAACCTGGACGGCAAGCAAGATGGCTGTTGAGCATGATCTTGTCCTGCTCGATCTGCGATTTTGCCTTCTCATGCTCCCATTGGTAGGATTCAGCAGTCTGATGTGCCTCTTCGACAGCTTCAATCAGACTCGGACGACGCTGTTCCACCCTTTGTAGTTCAGTAGTCGCTCCCTTGAGTGCCTGGATATCCCGTCGCATCTCTTCGATGCTGGCGATTTCGGCGTCTACCGTCTCCTTGAGTTTAAGGAAAACGGTTCGTGCTTTCCGCCAGGCCGCTAAAGCGTCCGCTTCGTTGGTGCTGGGCCGCTCATTGACGACCACGCTGGGCATCACGCGATCGATGATTTCGCCAGTTTGTTCATCTTTGATCTCACGCAAGACGTTTAAGCCGCGAGCTGCTTTCAGGTAGGTAAGGAAACCACCGTCTTCATTCCACCAGAAACCTTGCTGGAACGCGCCTCGGTTGCTGCTTTTGCCGAGAGCCGCGGCGATCAATCCCCAGGTTTCGACAGGGTCGGAGGGGATGTCGGCCTCGGCTTCGGCTTCGAAATAGCCGGCGCGTTTGGGGTTCGCTATCAGGTCGCTGATGGACCGAAAATAGGCGATCTGTTCATGGCGACCATTGGCTTCCTTGAGAGGAAGTTCTTTACTGACGTTCTCGACCGCTTTGTTATTGGAGGAAGCTACGACGATCTCATGGCCCTTTAAGGATGCATGTAACTTGTAGAAGTGTAGGAAGGCATTGGAGCCGAATGCCAGCTTCTCGCCTGTGGTGGAAAAGGCATCCTGCGGTTTGTTGAAGCCGGACATCGCCGTGGCCCGATCGAGAATGCACCCAACGACGATATCCCGGAGAAGAGTGGTCTTTCCGGTTCCAGGAGGCCCATTGACGCCGATGATACCTGGTGCATCATTCAGCTCAGCACGCGCCGCATTCACGGCAGCCTGTTGAAGCAGTACCAATGGATGGCCGCCTTTCGAAGGCCAACGAGCCTGCGGCATGAGCGACGGTGCGACGAATGGCTCAACTGCGGAAATGGGCGATAGCACGTCGATTTTCCGTTCAGGCCTGCCAATTCCCATGTAGCGGCGCAAACCGGTTCCGGCTTTGCCCGTCTCGAGCAATTTTGTTGCTTCACCGAGATCTTCAAGATAGAAGGAATTCAGTAACGAAGGTTCAGGCGGCGCCTTGGCCTTGAAATGCTGAAACACCTTAATCGCGAATGTGGGTGGCTCAACCAAATGCTCGGGTACATCGAACTGAGACACAAGCCATTTATAAGTGTTAAGAACGACATCCAAATCGATCGGTATGGGTTCTCCATCCTCGTTGTGGCGGCGAACCATGCGATCCAGATGCTCGATAATGCGCGGCTCAACATTCGGCCAATTCCCTAAGCTCCCAAGCTTCAGATCGAGAGCCGGTTTGAGTGCCCAGGCAAAACTGGAAACGGCGACGCCTTTGTCCTCAAGCACATAACCTTCCTTGTCGATCAGGATCGAGCCGATGGCTGCTTTCTTACCGTCCGGGCGTGAACTCTCCTCATCCTCGCCAAAAACCTTGACCAGCTCGTCCGTCGCCTTGTCGAGAGCGATGGAGCCGAGGACGACCTCGAAATAAAGCTTATAACTGGGCTTGCTGCGGGCATTTGGTCCCCATGGAACACCTCGCTCCAATAGAGCAACCCTGGAGCGGTTGCCCGTTGCCATATCCTCTGGGCGTTTATAACCTTGAGGCGACAGTGCTTCGAGGGCTGTCCATGCTGCCAGTATTGCTCGCGCATCATTCGTCTTATTTGGTGGAGAAAAAGACGGGAGCGGGCCTAGATCGATTTGGTCTTTGTCGAATTGCTCTCGCATGGCAGAGTCTGGGATGCTCTTCGGTTGCAGTTGCTCTTTCGCTACAGGCGAATTGTGGGGCACAACTCGTGAAGATTGTATGGACACCGAATCGGGATGGCGTATTGATGTGCTGGAAGCCGAGATGGCGACTACACTGTGGCCGCTAAGTGCCAATAGCGATTGCTCGATTTTAGCCGTCAGCGTCCGCGCCCTGGCAGTGTTGCGAAAGGTCAGCTCGCTCAACAACACTTCAAGTTCACTAACATTGTTGCTGGACTGCTCGAAGATTGCTTCCAGATCGAAGATTGATTTTTGCGCATACTGCCGTGTGTTCATTTATTTCTGCAGTTCCATATCCCTTCAATTAAGAGATATTATGCTAATTAGCTTGATTTCTAAAACTATTAACTTCCGCTTGAAATATAAAGTCTCATTCGGCCCACTACTAAAGTGGGAACCGTCATTAATTATCCGTTAACCCGCTAAACGCATTCCTCTCATACCTCCCTCAATCATACTTCGGCGATCAGCAGCCATAACAAAATCAGCCCACCATTGCATCATCGGTCGCCGTTGCTCAAGGTAATCACTGCGGTTATAAGCGCGACGTACCTCATTTTTGTCTACATGAGCCAGTGCTGCTTCAATGACATCAGAAGGAAATCCTTCCTCATTGAGTGCCGTACTAGCGATAGAACGTAAACCGTGTGATACCAGAACGCCTCCTAAGCCAGCACGCTTAAGGGCTGCATTCACTGTCTGGCTGTTCATCGGCTGGGTAGGCTTAATGCGACTGGGAAAAATAAATTCTCGGCCACCACTGAGTGACTTCATCATTTCCAGAATAGAGAGAGCCTCCTCGGATAGTGGAACTGTATGGTCCCGGTTCATCTTCATTCGAGCTGCAGGAATTTTCCATTCGCTAGCATTGAAATCGATCTCATCCCATCGAGCCTCAGCAGCTTCGGCAGGGCGGGTTATGGTGAGAAGCTGCCACATGAACAAGCACCGCGTTGACACACTGATACTTGCTGTACGCATTGTTTGCATTAACTGTGGAAGCTGATCCGGACGGATACTCAGCATGTTTTTCTTTTGCGGTTTCTCGAACGCTTTTCCGATATTTACACTGGGAACTGCATCAATCAGGCCTGTGTTCTGCGCATAAATCATGACTTCGTTAATACGCTGACAAAGGCGTCGGACTGTCTCTAATGCGCCTCTGGCCTGAACCGGCTGCACTGCTTTAACCAAAGTATGAGCCTTAATCTCAGTGACACTGATATCACCGATTGCTGGAAAAATATCTCTCTCAAGTGAGCGCCAGATATCGTCGGCATAGTCTTCTGTTACGCTGGCTTTCTTCACATTCCACCAACGCTGGGCAACTAGCAAGAAAGTGTTGGTTTTAGCCTCTTGAGAATTTCTTACCTGTTCTTTCTGATGTTCCTGAGGATCAATGTCTTTCGCCAACAAAACTCGAGATTCAGCTCTGAGTTTACGCGCATCAGAAAGGGATATAGCAGGGTAGGCACCGAAGCTCTGTTTGGTTCGCTGTTTTGTCAGCGGTCGATAGTAACGGAACTGCCAGAGCTTACTACCACTGGGCTTGATTAATAGAGTAAGCCCGTCACCATCATACAGCTGGTAATCGGCATCTTTAGGTTTGGCGGCTTTGATTTCCGTATCGGTTAACGGTTTGGTTTTTCTTGCCATGGTGAGTCTCCATGCGTTTAGGCCCAACGAAAACAATAGAGCTTTTCGTTGGGCCTATCAATGGGCCTAAAAGGTTCGGATTTAATTAGTTGGCATCAGACTTCGCGGGACAAATTGCAGGCACAAAAAAGCCCGCAGGGCTTGCGCCATGCGGGCTCTTAGGACTTCATCGGATGACTCTGGTAATCACCGATGGAGAATTTTGGTGGAGCTGGCGGGAGTTGAACCCGCGTCCGAAATTTCTACATCCTCGGTACTACATGCTTAGTTTGTCTTTACATTCGCACGCCAGCTGCGGACAGACACGCCACTAACGAACTAGCCTGATTAGTTTTAACGCTTCAACCCCAGGCAGGGCTTCCACGCGATCTCTTTTGGGTTTGACCTCTCTTTGATCCCCGTCTTAAGAGCGGAAGCTAGGGAGAGAGGGCTCAGAGCAGGTTATTAAGCTGCTAAAGCGTAGTTTTCGTCGTTTGCGACTATTTTTTTGCGGCTTTTAACGAGGCAAACCGCCCCTCGGCATGCACCTTGGGTTTCGCAAATCCCGTCGAATCCAGAATCAGCCCCAATAGTGTTGAACTAAGTATACCAGATTTCACTTCCTGGATACCAGCCCGGAACGCTAACTTATTGAATAGTACAATAAGTGTGCAGAATCAACGTCCTGCGTTTTTCATAATGCGCGCTTTATCAAGCTGCCACTCGCGCTCTTTCAGGTCAGTACGTTTGTCGTGCTGTTTTTTACCTTTCGCGACGCCAACTTTCACTTTGCACCATGCGTTTTTCCAGTACAGCGACAGGGCTACCACGGTGAAACCTTCACGGTTGATGCGTCCGTAGAGGGATTCCAGCTCACGCTTGTTCAGCAGCAGCTTGCGGGTGCGCGTTGGGTCACACACGTAGTGTGAGGAGGCGACGGTAAGCGGCGTAAAGTTCGCGCCGAACAGGAAGGCTTCGCCATCTTTCAGGATCACGTAGCTATCGCCGATGTTGGCTTTCCCGGCGCGCAGCGATTTTACTTCCCAGCCCTGCAACGCAAGGCCAGCTTCGAATTCTTCTTCAATGAAATACTCGTGGCGAGCACGCTTGTTGAGCGCAATGGTCGCCGAGCCTGGTTTATGTGCTTTTTTCTTCGTCATAAGTGTCGTAAAGCCGTCGGTAATCTGATTTCAAAAAGTCACCTCATTGCGTCCTGTGAGGTCTAACGCGCTATCTTAGCACGAGATGAGGCTTAGCGTTTTTTTAACAGGTGATAAATGTTATTATTTGTCCGTTGTGTGACCATGGGAAATGCTATGCCTCAGATTAGCCGTACTGCGCTCGTGCCTTACAGCGCGGAACAAATGTATCAGTTAGTGAACGATGTTCAGTCTTATCCAGAATTTATTCCGGGATGCACCGGGAGCCGCATTCTGGAGTCCGGCCCGACGCAGATGACCGCGGCGGTGGATGTCTCCAAAGCGGGGATCAGCAAGACGTTCACCACCCGCAATACGCTGACCAGCAATCAGAGTATTTTGATGCATCTGGTGGATGGTCCGTTTAAAACCCTGATGGGGGGCTGGAAGTTTACGCCGCTGAGTGCTGACGCCTGTCGCATCGAGTTCCAGCTGGACTTTGAATTTACCAATAAGCTGATTGAGCTGGCGTTTGGCCGCATCTTTAAAGAGCTGGCTTCGAATATGGTTCAGGCGTTCACCACCCGCGCCAAAGAGGTTTACAGTGTCGCATAAGATTGCTGTAGAAGTGGTCTACGCGCTGCCGGAGAAGCAGTATCTGCAGCGCGTGACGCTGGAAGAGGGGGCAACCGTTGAGGCGGCTATCCGCGCGTCCGGCATCCTCGAACTTCGCAGCGATATTGACCTGGCGAAAAATAAGGTCGGGATTTATAGCCGTCCGGTGAAGCTGGGTGATGTGCTGAAAGAGGGCGACCGAGTGGAGATTTATCGTCCGCTGATTGCCGACCCGAAAGAGCTGCGTCGTCAGCGTGCGGAGAAAGCGGGTAAGTAGCGTGTTTTCCCCTCACCCTGACCCTCTCCCCACAGGGGCGAGGGGATAAAAGAAAAACAAAAAGGTGCTCAATGAGCACCTTTTTGCATTTCTGATTACTTGGTCAGGGCAGGCTTGTTGTCGATGTTGGTCAACACACCGGCGCTGCTGAAGGTCAGCGTCAGGGTCTGCTGGGTCGCATCTTCGTGGCCCGGCTTCTGACGGAATACATAGAACCAGGTGTTAGTGCCGAACGGATCGGACATCATCGGGGTTCCCAGTGCATAAGCGACCTGCTGTTGTGTCATCCCCACACGGATTTTGGACACATCGTTAGGGGTAAGGTAGTTCCCCTGATTGATGTCAGGACGGTAAACCACTTTCTCCAGAGTGGAACAGCCTGCGGTCAACATCAGAAGAACCGCTGCGGCAGCGGTCAGCATTTTACAACGCATAGTGATTTGATTCCTTTTCGGGCCCGAGCAGAACGCGGCTCATATGTAATATGCCGATGATAATAGACCTTGCCCCACTTTGAAACCGGTCTGGCGGCGTTTTTGTTGTTCTGTATGACCCTGAGATCCCGAAAAAGTTTATGCCGCCAGCAGTTCTTTCGCGTTCGCGAGCGTATTACGGGTGACTTCGCTGCCGCCGAGCAGGCGAGCCAGCTCCTGCAGACGCGCACGTTTATCCAGCGGCTTCATATGCGTTTCGGTCATTTCACCGTCGGTTTCTTTGCTGACGATAAAGTGATGATGACCACAGCCCGCGACCTGCGGCAGGTGAGTCACACACATCACCTGCGTTGATTCGCCTAGCTGGCGCAGCAGTTTACCCACCACCGCCGCCGTTGGGCCGCTGATACCGACATCCACTTCATCGAAAATCAGCGCCGGGGTTTCCATTTTACGCGCGGTAATCACCTGAATCGCCAGTGCAATACGCGACAGTTCACCGCCGGATGCCACTTTGGAGATAGCCTGCAACGGCTGCCCCGGGTTGGTAGTGACGCGGAACTCGATGCGGTCCGCACCTTCTGCCGTCAGGTGGTTCTCTTCAAAGCGAACATCGATGGTGAAGATACCGTGCGGCATCGCCAGCGTGTGCATGCTGTCGGTGATGTGCTGGCTTAGCTCCTGAGCGTAATGCTGACGGATTTCATGCAGCTTTTGCGCTGTCGCCAGCGCCTGTTCATGGTGCAGGTTCACCGCGAGAGAGAGGGTCTCCTGCGAGTCAGCCTGATCGTCAAGCTGCTGCTGTTCTTCCAGCAGAGACTGATAGAATTCTGGCAGCTCTTCCGGCGTGACGTGGTGCTTGCGCGCCAGTGAAATTTGACGGGAAATGCGCTGCTCCAGCTCAAACAGACGGTTCGGATCGAGATCCAGACGTTCACAGTAGTGGCGCAGTTCGTCACTGGCTTCGGAGATCTGAATCGCCGCTTCTTCCAGCATATCCAGGACGCCTGAAAGCTTGCTGTCCATGCCGACCAGTTCGGTAATGAGCTGGCGGACGTTATACAGCTGCCCTTGTAGGTTCACGTCTTCACCATCCGCCAGCAGGTTGAGCGCATTCTGGCTGGTTGAGAGCAGGTGACCGCTGTTCGCCAGGCGCTTGTACTCTTCGTCGATTTGCTCAAACTCACCCGGCTGCGGGTTGAATTCGTTCAGCTCTTTAAGCTGGTACGCAAGCAGCTCCGCACGTGCGGCGCGCTCCTGGCTTTGCTGCTGGTGCTGGGCAAGTTCACGGCAGCTCTGATGCCACTGGCGATAGTGTTCCGCCATAAGCTGAGTAAGCGCGTACTCACCCGCGTAGCCATCGAGCAGCGCTTTCTGCTGTTCAGGTTTGACGAGTTGCTGATGCGCGTGCTGACCGTGGATCTGGATAAGCAGCTGGCCGAGTTCGCGAAGCTGGGAGAGCGGGACCGCCGTGCCGTTGATAAAGCCACGTGAACGACCGTCGCTGCTGATCACGCGGCGAAGTAAACACTCACGTCCATCTTCAAGCTGGTTTTGCTCCAGCCAGCGCTGGGCTGCAGGGGTGTCTTTCAGGGAGAAGCGGGCGCACAGATCGGCACGGTTTGCGCCCATGCGCACCATGTCGCCCTCTGCGCGGCCGCCAAGGCACAAGCCGAGGGCATCAATGGCAATGGATTTACCTGCACCGGTTTCCCCGGTGATCGCCGTCATGCCGCTGTGGAAATCGATCTCAAGCTCACGAACAATGGCAAAGTTGCTGATGGTCAGTTGTGCCAGCATAATTGTTTTCCTGTATGAAAAACCATAACTGTGTTTTCATACAGTATAAACTGGTTTTTTATACAGTAAAGTACTGGATGCAAAATCAGAACAATTTTTTTGACCAGCCAAGCTTCGAGCTTAATGTGTTGAAATAGCTGTAATCTTTCGGGTGAATCAGATTAAGGTGGTAATCACACCGACGAATGAGAACATCTTCACCTTCCTGGATCGGTAGCGCTATCTGGCTGTCGCAGCTGATCTCCAGGTCGTTACGGCGGTGCGAGAAGCGCAGACGTATCGTGCTGTCGCCGTTGATGACCAGCGGACGGGCGGAGAGCGTGTGCGGGAACATCGGCACCAGGGTAATGGCATCCAGCGAGGGCGTCAGGATCGGGCCACCGGCAGAAAGCGAGTAGGCGGTTGAGCCTGTCGGAGTGGAGATAATCAGCCCGTCGGAACGCTGGGAGAAAGCAAAGATTTCGTCGATATAAACTTCGAACTCGATCATGTGCGCCACTTTTCCGGGGTGAAGAACCACCTCGTTAATCGCGGTGCTGATGCGCTTCTGGCAGTCCTGCTGGCACACCTGCGCTTCCAGTAAAAAGCGTTTTTCGCTGATATAGTGCCCTTCCAGCACGTCAGCCAGCTGCTGCTGCGCATTGTCCGGGTCGAGATCGGTTAAAAAGCCGAGATTGCCACGGTTGATGCCGATGACCTTAATGTCATAACGCGCCAGCGTGCGGGCCGCGCCGAGCATGTTGCCGTCGCCGCCCACCACCACGGCGAGATCGGCCTGTTGGCCAATTTCCGCCAGCGTGCCGGTTTTGACGCTCTTCAGCTGCAGCTCCTGCGCAATCTGCTGCTCGACCATCACTTCATAGCCTTTGCTACACAACCAGCGATACAACATTTCATGTGTCGTTAGTGCGGTAGGGTGACGCGGATGCCCGACGATCCCAATACACCTGAAATGATTATTCATTTTCTGGAGGTCCTTGTGCCTGATGAATGATGACAATCTGTCTTGTTCCCTTGAATCCCGGAAACTGATCCCCATAATAAGCGAAGTTAGCGAGATGAATGCAGAAAAACGCGGAGAAATTCATGAGTAGTAAAGAACAGAAAACGCCTGAGGGGCAAGCCCCTGAAGAAATTATCACGGAACAGCATGATGAAGTTGAGGCTGTAGAGCCAGACGCATCTGCTGAGCAGGTGGACCCGCGCGATGAAAAAATTGCGAATCTGGAAGCCCAACTGGTAGAAGCGCAGAATCGCGAACGCGATGGTGTTCTGCGCATCAAGGCGGAAATGGAAAACCTGCGTCGCCGTACCGAGCAGGACGTTGAGAAGGCGCATAAATTTGCGCTGGAGAAATTCGTCAACGAACTGCTGCCGGTAATTGATAGCCTCGATCGCGCGCTGGAAGTGGCTGACAAAGCGAATCCGGACAACGCGGCGATGATCGAAGGTATCGAGCTGACGCTGAAATCCATGCTCGACGTGGTGCGTAAGTTTGGCGTGGAAGTGATTGCCGACACCGACGTACCGCTGGATCCAAACGTTCACCAGGCGATTGCGATGGTGGAGTCCGAAGAGGTGGAAGCCGGTAAGGTGCTGGGCGTGATGCAGAAAGGTTACACCCTGAACGGGCGTACCATTCGCGCGGCGATGGTGACCGTGGCGAAAGCGAAAGCATAATTCGCTATCCGTAGTGCCGGGTGGCGGCGTTCGCCTCACCCGGCCTACAGCCTTACTCCGCGATGCTTTCGCGCAGGGGTTTAACGGGCAGGACTTTCACCTGCTTAATCATATTGTCCTGCACGTCCAGGATATCAATATCGTACTGCTCAATGCGCACCCGCGTGCCCGCCGCCGGGATCTCTTCCAGCGCTTCCAGAATCATCCCGTTAATCGTGCGAGCCTCATCTTCCGGCAAATGCCAGTTAAAGGCTTTGTTGAGTTCACGAATGTTCGCGCTACCGTCAATCAGCACCGAGCCGTCGTTTTGCGGGGTGACCTCTTCCGCGAGGGAAGGCGACATTGACGTGGTAAAGTCTCCGACAATCTCTTCCAGAATATCTTCGACCGTCACCAGCCCCTGAATGTCGCCGTACTCATTGACTACCAGGCCGACCTTCTTCTTGTTGCGCTGGAATTTCACCAGCTGCGTGCTGAGCGGGGTTCCTTCCGGCACGTAGTAAATCTCGTCGGCGGCGCGCAGCATCACTTCTTTGGTGAACTCTTTTTTCTCGGTCATCAGACGGTAGGCTTCGCGCACGCGCAGCATGCTGATGGCGTCATCCAGCGAGTCGCGGTAAAGCACAATACGCCCGTGCGGGGAGTGCGTCAGCTGGCGGACGATGGCTTTCCAGTCGTCATTGATGTCGATACCGACGATTTCATTACGCGGCACCATGATGTCGTTCACGCTCACCTTTTCCAGATCCAGCACCGACAGGAGCATGTCCTGATTGCGCCGGGAGATCTGCGAGCGGGATTCATTCACGATGGTGCGCAGCTCCTCTTTGCTGAGCGCGCTGCTGATGGTGACATCGGCTTTGATTCCCACCATCCGCATCAGTACGCGCGTCACCATGTTCAGCAGCCAGACCAGGGGCATCATCAGGATCTGCAGCGGTGCCAGCAGGAAGCTGCTCGGGTAAGCGACTTTCTCCGGGTAAAGCGCGGCGATGGTTTTCGGCAGCACTTCGGCAAACACCAGCACCACGAACGTCAGCACGCCGGTGGCAATCGCCACCCCGGCGTTGCCGTACAGGCGCATCCCGACGATAGTGCCGAGGGCTGAGGCAAGAATGTTGACAAGGTTGTTGCCGATGAGCACCAGGCTTATCAGGCGATCCGGCTTGCGGAGCAGTTTTTCAACGCGGCGCGCGGCACGATTACCCTGTTTAGCACGATGACGTAACCGGTAGCGGTTTAGGGTCATCATGCCGGTTTCCGAGCCGGAGAAATAGGCGGAGATGACCACCATGACGATCAGGATAACGATCAGCGTGGTGGTAGAGATGTGTTCCAGGGGGAACTCCTTTTGTTACTTAGCCAGCAAATTGCTGTATGAAGCGGCTGCCAAAATAGGCAAGGGTGAGAATGCCCGCACCCGCGACGTTGAACCAGACCACGCGACGACCGCGCCAGCCTTCATGATAATGGCCCCATAACAGGACAATATAGACAAACCACGCGATGATAGAGAGCACCGCTTTATCGATATTCTCCACGCTGAACAGGTTCTTCATGTAAAACAGGCCCGTGCAGAGCGTGAGCGTCAGCAGCACCACACCCACCTGGGTGATGTGAAACATCTTTCGCTCAATGACCATCAGCGGCGGCATTTCATGGTTAAACGCCAGCTTTTTGTTTTTCAGCTGGTAGTCAATCCAGGCGAGCTGCATGGCGTAAAGCGCGGCGATAATCAGCGTCGCGTAGGCAAAGAGCGACAGGCCGATATGCACCAGCATCCCCGGCGTCGCCTCCAGATGCGTAATGAACTCATTAGGCATAAAGGTGGCGAGGGCCAGATTGATCAGCGCGAAGGTATAGACAATCGGCAGCAGCAGCCAGCCGCGATTTTTAGACGCGACGATGGTCATTACCGTACAGATCATCAGGCTGACCAGCGAGCCGACGTTGAGGACGCTCAGGTTTTGCACGCTGCCGTCGCCGGGGATAATGCGTGATTCCAGCGCAAAGGCGTGGCTAATCAGTGCGATCACCGCCGAAAGAATAGCCATGCGCCGCCAGCCGCTGTTTTTTTGCAGCAGTCCGGGAATAATCAGCGCGAGGCTGACAGAGTAGGCAACAAGGGCGATCAGTGCGAAAACAGGCATATAGGCATCGACAGTTGTCTTAATAAGAAAGAGAAGCAGTATAACGTTACGTGACGCCTGCTCCAACCGTTGCATAACAACAAAGGCGCCTTCATGTTATACTCCGGCAAAATTCTGTGTATGTGTCGCTCAATGCGGCCCAACGTTTCTACTCAGGCGAGAGACAATGTTTGATAATTTAACCGATCGTTTGTCGCGCACGCTGCGCAACATCAGCGGCCGCGGACGCCTTACTGAAGAGAACATCAAGGAAACGCTGCGTGAAGTGCGCATGGCGCTGCTGGAAGCAGACGTGGCGTTGCCGGTTGTTCGTGATTTTATCAACCGCGTAAAAGAGAAGGCGGTTGGTCATGAAGTTAACAAGAGCCTGACCCCGGGTCAGGAGTTCGTCAAAATCGTTCGTAATGAACTGGTTTCGGCGATGGGCGAAGAGAACCAGGTGCTTAACCTGGCGGCTCAGCCGCCGGCCGTGGTGCTGATGGCGGGCCTGCAGGGTGCAGGTAAAACGACCAGCGTCGGTAAGCTGGGTAAATTCCTGCGTGAAAAGCACAAGAAGAAAGTGCTGGTGGTCTCTGCGGACGTCTATCGCCCGGCGGCGATCAAACAGCTGGAAACCCTGGCTGAGCAGGTCGGCGTAGATTTCTTCCCGTCCGACGTGGCGCAGAAGCCTGTCGACATCGTTAACGCGGCGCTGAAAGAAGCGAAGCTGAAATTCTACGACGTGCTGCTGGTGGATACCGCCGGTCGTCTGCACGTTGACGAAGCGATGATGGACGAGATCAAGCAGGTGCATGCCTCTATCAACCCGGTAGAGACCCTGTTCGTTGTCGATGCCATGACCGGTCAGGATGCGGCGAATACCGCAAAAGCGTTTAACGAAGCGCTGCCGTTAACCGGCGTGGTGCTGACCAAAGTGGACGGTGACGCCCGCGGCGGTGCGGCGCTCTCCATTCGTCACATCACCGGTAAGCCGATTAAATTCCTCGGGGTGGGCGAGAAAACTGAAGCGCTCGAGCCGTTCCACCCGGATCGTATTGCCTCCCGTATCCTCGGCATGGGCGACGTGCTGTCGCTGATCGAAGATATCGAGAGCAAGGTTGACCGCGCGCAGGCCGAGAAGCTGGCCAGCAAGCTGAAAAAAGGTGACGGTTTCGATCTCACCGATTTCCTTGAGCAGCTGCGTCAGATGAAAAATATGGGCGGCATGGCCAGCCTGATGGGCAAACTGCCGGGCATGGGCCAGATCCCTGACAACGTGAAAGCGCAGATGGATGACAAGGTGCTGGTGCGTATGGAGGCGATCATCAACTCGATGACCCTCAAGGAGCGCGCTAACCCGGATATCATCAAAGGTTCCCGTAAACGCCGTATCGCAGCCGGTTGCGGCATGCAGGTGCAGGACGTTAACCGCCTTCTGAAACAGTTCGACGACATGCAGCGCATGATGAAGAAAATGAAGAAAGGCGGCATGGCGAAGATGATGCGCGGCATGAAAGGCATGATGCCCCCCGGTTTTCCAGGGCGTTAATCGCTTTTGAGATTGCTTTTTGCCCGAAAATGAGTAAAATTTTCGGGCTTTTAATATGACACCCGGGCTCCGTTCCTCGATGGGGCCCGGTTGTTTTATTCACACAAGAGGATGTTATGGTAACTATTCGTTTAGCTCGTCACGGCGCTAAAAAGCGTCCGTTCTACCAGGTTGTTGTGACTGACAGCCGTAATGCACGCAACGGTCGCTTCATCGAGCGCGTTGGTTTCTTCAACCCACTGGCCGCTGGCGCAGAAGAAGAAACTCGTCTGGATCTGGATCGTATCGCTCACTGGGTTGGCCAGGGCGCTACTGTTTCCGATCGCGTTGCTACGCTGATCAAAGCAGCAAACAAAGCAGCTTAATCTGTCACGGTGGTCATGATGAGCAATAAAGCACCTGTTGAACCGATCGTATTGGGAAAAATGGGTTCTTGCTACGGTATCCGTGGTTGGCTCAGAGTGTTTTCCTCCACTGAAGACGCTGATAGCATTTTTGATTACCAGCCCTGGTTTATCCAGAAAGGCGGTAAGTGGGAAGAGGTCGAGCTGGAAAGCTGGCGTCACCACAATCAGGACATCATCATCAAGCTGAAAGGCGTTGACGATCGTGATGCTGCGAATGCGCTGACTAATTGTGAAATTGTCGTGGATTCGTCGCAGTTGCCACAGCTGGAAGAGGGCGACTACTACTGGAAAGACCTTATGGGTTGCCAGGTAGTCACTACCGAAGGCTACAGCCTGGGGAAAGTCATCGATATGATGGAAACCGGGTCAAATGACGTTCTCGTCATTAAGGCAAACCTGAAAGATGCATTTGGCATCAAGGAGCGGTTGGTTCCGTTCCTCGATGGACAGGTTATCAAGAAAGTCGATCTCACTACTCAAACCATTGAAGTAGATTGGGATCCTGGTTTTTAAATTCTCCGGATAAACGGTAAAAGACGGCGCTATGTGGATTGGCATAATTAGCCTGTTTCCTGAAATGTTCCGCGCGATTACCGATTACGGGGTAACTGGCCGGGCAGTAAAGAATGGCCTGCTGAGCATCCAGAGCTGGAGTCCTCGTGACTTTACTCATGACCGGCACCGTACCGTGGACGATCGTCCTTACGGCGGCGGACCGGGGATGCTAATGATGGTGCAACCCTTACGGGACGCCATTCACACAGCAAAAGCCGCGGCAGGTGAAGGCGCAAAGGTGATTTATCTTTCACCTCAGGGACGCAAGCTTGATCAAGCGGGCGTGAGCGAACTGGCGACGAATCAAAAGCTGATTCTGGTCTGTGGGCGCTACGAAGGGATAGATGAGCGCGTAATTCAAACCGAGATTGACGAAGAATGGTCTATCGGGGATTACGTTCTCAGCGGTGGTGAGTTACCCGCAATGACGCTGATTGACTCCGTCGCCCGGTTCATTCCGGGGGTTCTGGGCCATGAAGCTTCGGCAACGGAAGATTCCTTTGCCGATGGGTTGCTGGACTGTCCACACTATACTCGTCCTGAAGTGTTAGAAGGGATGGAAGTACCGGCAGTGTTACTGTCTGGAAACCATGCCGAGATACGTCGCTGGCGTTTGAAGCAGTCGCTGGGCCGAACCTGGCTTAGAAGACCTGAACTTCTGGAAAACCTGGCTCTGACTGAAGAGCAAGCAAAGTTGCTGGCCGAGTTCAAAACAGAACACGCGCACCAGCAGCATGAACATGATGGGAATGCGTAATACGCTCCCGAATATCAGTTTACCCAGGATAAGAGATTAAATTATGAGCAACATTATTAAGCAACTTGAACAAGAGCAGATGAAGCAGGACGTACCTTCCTTCCGTCCAGGTGACACCGTGGAAGTGAAAGTATGGGTTGTTGAAGGTTCCAAAAAACGTCTGCAGGCATTCGAGGGCGTGGTTATCGCTATTCGTAACCGCGGTCTGCACTCTGCATTCACTGTTCGTAAAATTTCCAACGGCGAAGGCGTTGAGCGTGTCTTCCAGACTCACTCTCCGGTAGTTGACAGCATTGCTGTTAAACGTCGTGGTGCTGTACGTAAAGCTAAACTGTACTACCTGCGTGAGCGTACTGGTAAGTCTGCTCGTATTAAAGAGCGTCTGAACTAAGATTCGCTTAAGCGACATCCTGTTAGAAAGGGCTGGCCGAAAGGCTGGCCCTTTTTTTATCCCTGCGCATTTCTTACGTTAACCCTTTTGTCATAAATCATTTACAATGCTTGCCTCTTGAATGGAGGGGAAGTGGATAACGTACTGCATCAGACTAACCGGAAACGCGCAGCGGCCTTGACCGCGCTGTTTGCGATCCTGCTGATCGTGGTAGCGCCGCTTATCTCCGTCTCCTTGCAGAAAGATCCCATGAGCGCCATGCCGGGCATGCATCATGACATGAGCATGATGTCGATGGACGAGCATCACGGCGATATGCCGCACACGATGCCTGTCGACCATGCTGAAGCGTGCGGCTACTGCGTACTGTTAGCGCATGTTCCTGGCGTGATGCTGGCGCTGATCGTCCTGCTCAGCGCGGTGCTGCAGAGGCTTCGCGTTAAGCCGCCGCGCCAGGCGGTCAGTCACTGGCACTTTTTCCCCTGGCTTTACCCTGATACCCGCGCGCCGCCGCGGCAGCCTGCTTTTTCCCTTTAAAAAATAAATCAATAACTTACTGCCTTAAAAAGGAAAAGTATGACAACCTGCACTCCGCGCGCGGCATGGGGAAACCTGCTGCGTCGCCTCCATTTCTACGTCGGGCTTTTTGTTGGTCCGTTTATCTTCTTTGCCGCGCTGACCGGTACGCTATATGTGGCGACTCCACAGCTGGAGAATGCGCTCTACCGGCACGCGCTCCACATGGATTCCGTAGGCGAGCTGCAGCCGCTGGCGGAGCAAATCGCCGTGGCGGAAAAAACCGTTGGCTCAGATTTGCAATTGCACGCCGTGCGTCCGGGGCTGGCTGAAGGCGAAACTACCCGCGTAATGTTTGCTGACCCGACGCTTGGGCCATCGGAGAACCGGGCTATTTTTATTGATCCGGTAAGCCTGGCGGTGCTGGGAGATATGACGGTATACGGCACCAGCGGGATTTTACCGCTGCGTCAGACCATTGATTATCTGCATACCTCTCTGATGCTGGGCGACGTGGGCCGGCTCTACAGCGAGCTTGCCGCCTCCTGGATGTGGGTTGCCGCGCTGGGCGGTATTGCCCTGTGGTTTTACACCCGACCCAAACGGCGGATCAACAATCGCTTCCAGAATCGTCGTCGCCTGCACGTGACGCTGGGCTGGAGTCTGCTGGGTGGAATGTTGCTGTTCTCTGCAACCGGCCTGACATGGTCTCAATGGGCAGGCGGGAACGTCGATAAGCTGCGGGCAGAGATGAACTGGCTCACCCCGCAGGTGAACACGACGCTTTCCGGCCAACAGGAGATCGTGGATGAGCATGCCGAACACCGGGGCCATCACGGCGGAATGATGATGCCGGAAATGGCGATGGATCTGACGCAGTTTGACGGAGTATTAAGCGCGGCCCGTAACGCAGGAATTGATGCCAAGAGGCTGGAGATCCGCCCGGCAAAAACGGCGGATAGCGCCTGGACCGTGACGGAAATCGATCGCAGCTGGCCGACTCAGGTGGACGCCGTTGCGGTTGATCCTTCGACGATGCAGGTCCTGGACAGAACCCGTTTCGAGGGTTTCCCGTTAATGGCAAAACTGACCCGCTGGGGCGTGGATTTCCATATGGGGATCTTATTCGGGCTGGTGAATCAGCTGCTGCTGGTGGCGTTCGGCCTCGCCCTGTGCGTGCTCATTATTTGGGGTTACCGGATGTGGTGGATGCGTCGTCCGGCACGGTCGGCAGTGAGTCCGGTACAGACGCTTTGTCAGAGCTGGCTGGCGCTGTCAGGATGGGGAAGAGGGGTTACGGTGGTAATCAGCATACTGCTGGGGCTGGCCTTGCCGGTCATGGGCATGAGTCTGGCGCTGTTTGTTCTGGTGGACTGGCTGCGCTGGCGAGCGGCAACCAGGGTGACGCTCGCCGAATCCTCCGCTAAATAACCCTATGGCGTGCTGATCACCACTGCGACGCGGCGGTTTTCAGCGCGCCCTTGCGGGGTACTGTTGCTCGCAACCGGGTATTTTTGACCTAACCCCCGCGTGGTGAGATTGCTGCGCGGGATATTTGCGCCCTTCGCCCAGGCATCGGCCACGGCATTGGCGCGTTTTAACGACAGCGCTTCGTTGTAGCTTTCTTCCCCGTAATTATCCGTGTGACCGTCCATTCGCGCGTGGTTCAGGCCGGTTTCCGCCAGGCGAGAGGCCATGGACTGGATCTGCGTTTCACTTTCCGGGCGCAGTCTGGCGTCATTTTTATCAAACAGGATGGTGTCCGACATGCCAAGCGACCAGTCACCGTTCAGTTCGTTAAAACCGTAAGACTTCATCGCCGAAATTTGCTCAGGAGTAAATTTACCTTCCGGCGGCGACTGACAGCCTGCCAGAACCAGTGAGGCCAGAACTATCGGCGCGAAGTAACGTTTTAACATAGTGTATCCCTTCTAACTTGTTGTTTTCGTACGCTGGTTTTTCACCTGGTACATGTTGCGGTCAGCCCTCTCCAGTAATGCTTCCACGGAAGCATTTTCCCACGCCAGAGCAAAGCCAATGCTGAGTGACATCGATGCTTTTTGTCCGTTATGAAGATCAAACGGACGGATAAACTGCTGCGATAGCGCAGCACAAATATGTTGAACCTCAAGTTCAGAGTGCACGCCGTACAGCACCATGGCAAATTCGTCCCCGCCAAGACGGTAAGACTGATGACGTTTGTCGCCAAACTCCATCATCCTACTGGCGACTTCGATCAGCACGCAGTCTCCTGCCGCGTGGCCCCAGGTGTCGTTAATAAACTTAAAGTTATCACCGTCGAGGAAGAGCAGGGCCGAGTTTGTTCTGGCTGAAGGGTCGTTCATTAAGGCCGCAATGCTGTTACGAAACGCCGCGCGGTTGGCAAGACCGGTGAGCGGGTCGTGCATGGCGGTACGCAGCAGCTGGGCGTTTTTCGCCTGGAGCTTGAGTTGCCACTCCTCCATCTCATCCAGAAGGCTGTTGAAGTCCTCACCAAACTGGTGAAACTCTTCGATACGCCCATCTTTCACCCGGCGGGAGAAGTTGCGGTTTGTGCGTACATCATGCACGACGTCGGTAATGTTCTGCAGGGCCATAACCATCCCACGATGCAAAGACTGGGTAATGATAAGCGCGACGACGGCGGCAAAGAGAATGCAGCCGGTCAGAACGGCAAACGACATCCAGATGAAATGGCCGATCAGACTGTCACGCGCGGTAAGGCGAATTTCGCCGATCGTTGCGCCGTTATGCATGATGGGCTGCGCAACCGGTACGGGGAAAAGCCAGCGGCTGACCAGTGCGCCCAGCGTATCGTTGTTGTCCTCCGGGTTCCACGACCAGTAGGCAAACCGCTTTTTATGCGCGTTAATAACCTCGGCCACGGCAAACTGGCCCTGTTTGCCCAGGGCGGCCAGCGTTTCGTTGGCCGCCAGCGAGTCGTTGAACACCAGCGACGCTTCCAGGCTGTGGCTCATTGTTGCGCCGGTTAATTCGAGATTCTTTTGCGCGTATTGTTTTAACGTCACGACGGAAGCAAAACAGAGCAGCAGCCATATTAACGTCATCGTGATGATGACGCTTATCATGCTGTTTCGCCTCAACGTTCTTTTAAACGTCGGACGTGGCGTTGAAGTGAAATCTTTATCCATGCTGCTTATTCCGTGCAAGCATTAATACATCCGGATTGACTCTTACGCCACTGCGCGTCAATGCATCCAGGTTGACGGCGAACCGTACCTGGCCGCGATCGATTATCAGGCAAAAGGCACTGCCAATTACACATTCCGGATTTTGCTCTGAGATTAATAGCAACGCTCTGCCCTGATATTGACTTATTAATTCAAGTTGTTTTGCCGGTGATTCAGACCCGAAATAGATCGCATCGCACGTCGCGGCCAGGGCTTCCTGATCGTTACGTACAATAACGGGAGTATAAGGTAACTCGCTATGCCCCTCATCGCCGCTGAGGGCGTGCGTATAGTGAGAAGTGGCGTAGACGCAGAGTTTAGGCTGCCCGGAAAGTGACGGCCATCGCGTATAGCTCACAATGCCTGAGACAATCGAGCGTACCGATTTATCCGTTTCCGTAAGCGTGCCTGCCGCCACAGGGCCCACCATAAGGAACAGCGTTAGCACCAGAGTGAGTCGGAAAAAAGAGATCAAGAATAAATTTCTCACCAGAATCCGCCACATCGCTCTGGAAATAGATGTCCTTAAGAGTTGCGGGCAGAATACCATTGTTTATCAGGGCCGTCATTATGTCAGAAATAGCATGAGGCCGACCTAAGCTAAATCCTACTGTTGTTTATTTTCCGGTGGATGAAATTAGATTAATTCAGTCTGCTGGAGCGCATACTTTCATCCATCCCTTGCTGCCATGACGCACGCAGTTTGGCCGCGTTTTCGGCTGTATCGCAACTGGCAGGGAAAGATTTGCCGGCTAATCCCCAGGCGTGAATAAACCCTTCTTCGCAGACTTTCTTCTGACCGTCAGCATAGCCGCGAAGATATTCGCTACGATCAACCTGTGTGTCGTTAAAACTATCGGCCAGGGCCTGGTTATCTTTAACCGGCAGGCCATTCATGGCGTCTTCTTTACCTGCATCAAACCAGGATGGGCTGGTCCAGTCGGGCTGGAAGGTGTAAGGATTGATCTGACAGCCGGTTAAAAACAGCGACAACAGCGCGAGAGCAATTGAACGCATAGCCATTCTCCTTTTTTCTTCAGCATAGCCTGGCTAAAGAAAACCTGTCTGTAATTTAAAGTTTACGTTTTTATCGGCTTATTTTTGCAATAAATTGGTGTGTGTAAAGTAAAGTGTACGTATTTTGGATTGAAATGTTTACTTTTTATGGTATCGTGGTTTCACCTCATTGAGGAAAACAACTATCGCAAACGAGCTTTACAGGATCGCCATCATGCAAAAAGACGCGCTGAACAACGTACATATCACTGACGAACAGGTGTTAATCACTCCGGATCAACTGAAAGCGGAATTTCCGCTGAGCGTTGCGCAGGAGGCTCAGATCGAGCACTCTCGCCAGACCATTTCTGACATTATCGCCGGCCGCGATCCGCGCCTGCTGGTGGTATGCGGTCCTTGCTCCATTCACGATCCTGAAACCGCCATAGAATATGCTCGTCGATTTAAAGCGTTAGCGGAGGAGGTCAGCGATAGCCTCTATCTGGTGATGCGCGTCTATTTTGAGAAGCCACGTACGACCGTCGGCTGGAAAGGGTTGATTAACGATCCGCACATGGATGGCTCGTTTGATGTGGAAGCAGGCCTGAAGATTGCGCGTCGCCTTCTGGTGGAGCTGGTCAGCATGGGGCTGCCGCTGGCAACCGAAGCGCTGGACCCGAACAGCCCGCAGTACCTGGGCGATCTGTTCAGCTGGTCGGCGATTGGTGCGCGTACCACAGAATCGCAAACCCACCGCGAGATGGCGTCTGGCCTGTCGATGCCGGTTGGCTTTAAAAACGGTACCGATGGCAGCCTGGCGACGGCAATCAACGCCATGCGCGCTGCTGCGATGCCGCACCGTTTTGTCGGTATCAACCAGGCGGGCCAGGTATGCCTCCTGCAAACGCAGGGCAACCCGGACGGTCATGTGATCCTGCGCGGCGGGAAAGCACCTAACTACAGCCCGGCGGACGTGGCGCAGTGTGAAAAAGAGATGGAGCAGGCGGGACTGCGCCCGGCACTGATGGTAGATTGCAGCCATGGTAATTCAAATAAAGATTACCGTCGCCAGCCTGCGGTTGCGGAATCCGTGATCGCACAGATCAAAGATGGCAACCGTTCGATTATTGGTCTGATGATTGAGAGCAACATTCATGAAGGCAATCAGTCATCGGAACAACCGCGTAGCGCAATGAAGCACGGCGTCTCCGTGACGGATGCCTGCATCAGCTGGGAAACCACCGATGCGCTGCTGCGTGAGATCCACAAAGATTTGAGCGGCCAGCTGGCGACGCGTCTGGCTTAAGAGGTTAGTTATGGTTGCTGAATTGACCGCACTGCGCGATCAAATTGATGAAGTGGATAAGGCGCTGCTGGACCTGCTGGCGCGCCGCATGGCGCTGGTTGCCGAAGTCGGTGAGGTGAAAAGCAAATACGGCCTGCCGATTTACGTCCCGGAGCGCGAAGCCTCAATGCTGGCCTCCCGTCGTAAAGAGGCGCAGGCGCTGGGCGTTTCTCCGGACTTGATTGAAGATGTTCTGCGTCGCGTGATGCGGGAATCCTATTCCAGCGAAAACGACAAAGGCTTTAAAACCCTCTGCCCGTCCCTGCGGCCGGTGGTGATTGTCGGCGGTGCGGGACAGATGGGGCGTCTGTTCGAAAAAATGCTGACGCTTTCTGGGTATCAGGTGCGCATTCTGGAAAAAGAGGACTGGGCGCAGGCACCGGAACTCATGAAGGATGCCGGGATGGTTATCGTCAGCGTGCCGATCCACGTGACGGAGCAGATCGTCGGAAAGCTTCCTCCTTTACCGAAAGACTGTATCCTGGTGGATCTGGCCTCCGTCAAAAATGGTCCTCTGCAGGCGATGCTGGCTGCGCATACGGGCCCGGTGCTGGGTCTGCACCCAATGTTTGGCCCTGACAGCGGCAGCCTGGCTAAGCAGGTGGTGGTTTACTGCGACGGCCGTCAGCCGGAAGCCTATCAGTGGTTCCTGGAACAGATTCAGGTATGGGGTGCGCGACTGCACCGCATCAGCGCGGTCGAGCACGATCAGAACATGGCGTTCATTCAGGCGCTGCGCCACTTTGCGACATTTGCCTACGGTCTGCATCTGGCGGAAGAGAACGTGCAGCTTGAACAGCTGCTGGCGCTCTCTTCACCTATCTATCGTCTTGAGCTGGCGATGGTTGGGCGCCTGTTTGCTCAGGACCCGCAGCTTTACGCGGACATTATTATGTCCTCCGAGAACAACCTGGCGCTCATCAAGCGCTACTATCAGCGCTTTGGTGAAGCCATTACGCTGCTGGAGCACGGAGACAAGCAGGCGTTTATCGACAGTTTCCGCAAGGTCGAGCACTGGTTTGGCGATTACGCGCAGCGTTTCCAGAGTGAAAGCCGGACGTTGTTGCGCCAGGCAAATGACAGTCGCCAGTAATGCGATGATGTATATACTGAAAGCCAGCATTGCTGGCTTTTTTTATTTTGGGGGATTGTCATGGCCGAACCGCAGCTGCTGTTGAATTACACCGGGCATCTGCCTGAATGCCCGACGTGGAGCGCAGAAGAGCACGCGCTCTACTGGGCTGATATTCTGGAAGGGGAGATCCACCGTTACCATCTGCCAACGGCGGAACACACCGTGCTTTCTTTTCACGAGGAGGTGGGCTGTTTCGCGCTGCGAGAGCAGGGTGGTTTTATCGTTGCGATGCGAACGGGTATCTGGCTGACCGATAAACACGGCCTGCTGCGCCGCAAGGTGTGCGATAACCCCTCTAACCCGCAGCTCGCACGTTTTAACGACGGCGGCACCGATTCTCTGGGGCGATTCTATGCGGGCACGTTTTGGGGGCCGGGAGATTACAACGGTGCCCTGCTGATGCGCATCGACAACGACCTGACGCCGAAAGTGATCCAGTGCGATATTCACGGCCACAACGGCTTAGCGTTTAGCCCGGATAATCAATGGATGTTTACTTCTGATACGCCAAATGGCGTTATTTACCGAACGCCGCTTGATGAGCAGGGCGAACCCGGCAGGCGCGAGGTGTTTCGTCAGTTTAAAGAGGGCGAAGGGATACCGGACGGCGCGGCCATGGATGTGGAAGGCTGCTACTGGAGCGCGCTGTTTGACGGCTGGCGTATTGCGCGTTTTTCTCCGCAAGGGGAGCAGCTGGAAGAATACCGCATGCCGGTGCGTTGCCCGACGATGGTCTGCTTTGGCGGCGATGACATGAAAACGCTGTTTATTACCACCACGCGGGAAAATATGGATGCGGACGAGGTGGCGAAGTATCCGCTCTCCGGAGCCATCTTCACCCTGCCGGTGAGCGTGGCAGGGAAGAAGAAAAGCCGGTTTATCGAACGTTAAGCCGGGTCAACCGGGACCACGTTCTCGCTCGGATAGCAGCCCAGCACTTTCATGGAGCGCGTGATCTCGCCCAGTTCGCGCAGGGCCTTCTGCATGGAAGCAGATTCCAGGTTGGCCTGGATATCAAGATAAAACATCTCTTCCCACGGGTTACCGTGGATTGGGCGTGATTCCAGCCTGGTCATGATCAGGTTGTGATTACGCAGCACCAGCAGGGCTTCAACCAGCGCACCGGCCTGTTGGCCGGTCGCCATCAGCAGCGTGGTTTTGGCCGGCACCTGGTCAGACACATTGATTGCCTTGCGTGCCAGCACCACGAAACGGGTGATATTTTGCGTCTGGTTCGCCAGGTTGCGTTCCAGCACCTGTAAACCATACAGCGCCCCGCCTGCTTCGCTGCCGAGCGCGGCGACGGTTGGGGAGTTAGCCTGCGCCACTTTTTCCATCGCCGCCGAGGTGCTTTCGGTGTACTCAATTTTCCAGTTCGGATAGCGGTTCAGGAACTGGCTGCACTGCTGGAACGGCTGTGGATGACTGTAGACCGTTTCGATCTTGCTCAGGTCGGTTGATCCGGCGACCAGCACGCAGTGATCGATAGGGATCGTCAGCTCGCCAACCAGCGACAGGCTGGTGTGCTGCAGCAAATCGTAAACGTCGTTGATAGCGCCGGAGCTGGTGTTTTCAATCGGTACGACGGCGTAATCCGCCTGGCCGGTCTCAACCTGATTAAATATGTCGGCAAACTTCGCGCAGCCGCTCTCAATAAATTCTTCGAAATGGCGTGCGGCATACTGACGGGCGGCCAGGTGAGAATAAGAGCCTTTCGGACCGAGGAAGGCGATACGCGCAGAGTGCGGATTGGTTTTGTTCAGATGCTGCTGGAGTAACGCTTGCTGAGTGAGAACGGAGTCTTCGATGATGAGCTGGAACAACCGGGTGATGTAGTGGGCATCGAGGTGATGCGCTTTGCCGAGCTGAATAAGACGTTCCAGCAGATCGCGCTCGCGGTCGATATCTCGTACCGGGCGATGGGAGTCCAGCTTGGCTTTGCCCACTTCAACGGCAAGCGCGCGGCGTTCGGCCAGCAGCGCCAGCAGTTTCTCATCCAGCGCGCTGATTTTTACTCGCAGATCCAGTAACGGGTTTTCCGGTGTCATAGTGTTGCCTGTCTCATTTTATCGTTATCAATAAAAAAGGCCCCCCTGGTGTGGGAGGCCTTGTTGTTCGTCTTCGCATTCTTTATCACACGACGAAACGCCTCCCGTTCAGGGGAAGGTAAAAAAGAATGCGAAGAAGAACGGCGTAAGTTTCATAAAGTCATCCTGTGATTGATACCGTTAAAGTACCCGTACTGTTTTCACCCTGTCAATAAAAAACAAAAAACGCGCCCGAAGGCGCGTTGGCAGTACACTCAATTTAAAGGATTACTCTTCTTCAACTTGTTCCGCGAAGCTGGCGTCTTTCACCGATGTTGCGGCGCGACGGGCTTCACCTTTGTGTTGCACTTTATTGAGCTGCCGTTCCAGCTTGTTGATCAAATCGTTAATTGCGGTGTACATATCCTCGTGTTTTGCGCTGGCGACCAGATGGCCGTTTGGAGTATTGATAGTTGCGTCAGCGATGAAACCCTGCGGCTCCTTGGACAGGATGATATGTGGATTAATCAAATGAGTTTGCCATTTATCCAGTTTGGCGAGACGGTCTGCGACGTGCTGGCGGATTGCCGGAGTAATTTCCATTTGTTTACTGGTAATGTTCATTGTCATAAATTTTACCTCTTGTCTTTCCGTCTTGGTGATTCCAGCATACCCGACCTAATGTCAAAATGTGTGATTTAGATCACGTTATTTTGTCGGTTTTTGTCAGGGAATCTTTTTTGTGAGGCAGGGCAGGAAGGGGTGAGATTTACCTTGTCGAAGGAAAAAATTGGGGCCATAGTTGACTGGATGTGTTGGGGCTTAAGCGCTTCAGCGACGCGCTAAAATGAATAAAAAAACGGCAGCCTTCGGGCTGCCGTTTTGCATTGAGGCAAGATCAGGTGTTGCTGCTGTTCGCGGCGATGATTTTCGCCACTTTTTCAGCCTGAGCGGTCATCTGCATCTGACGGTAAGCATTTTCCATCAGCTTCAGGCCATCGCGCGTTGCCTGGGTATCCGGATAATCACGCAGCATACCTTCTACGCGGTTAACCACGGCAACCCATGCGCCACGGCGGGTATAGTATTCCGCTACGGAGTATTCATATTTTGCCAGACGATCTTTCAGGAACACCAGACGTTTGGTCGCGTCGGTCACGTACTGACTGTTCGGATAGCCGCGCACCAGCTTGGAGAAGTCATTGAAGGCATCACGCGCATGCTGCGGGTCACGGTCGGAACGATCCACGCCGAAGAAGCCCTGCAGCGCACTGTCGTCCAGCGCCATGTTGGTGAGGCCGCGCATGTACATCACGTAGTCGATGTTAGGATGAGTCGGGTTCAGACGCATGAAACGATCGATAGTTGCCTGAGCCAGCGGCAGATCGGCATTTTTATAGTATGCGTAGATGAGATCTAACTGTACCTGCTGCGAATATGGACCAAATGGATAGCGATTATCCAACGCTTCCAGTTGCGTTATCGCCTGTTTCCAGTTACCGTCCTGCAACTTTTGTTGTGCAGTCGCATAGATTTCATTCGGCGGATTGTCAGGGACCTGTTCATTTGAACCGGAGCAGCCCACCAAAGCCAGGCTCAACGTGGCCGCTGCCACCAGATATTTCATGCGCGTCATGACGTTTTGACTTTCCTCAAATGTTTGTCCGGGAGAAACTCTGTTCCTGCTCCCGATTAAGACCAGCTACAATAGCACACTATATTAAACGGCAAAGCCGTAAAACCCAACGTTAAACGAAGAAGCAGTTTATGGCACAACGAGTAGAACTCACCGCAACAGTCTCCGAAAATCAGCTCGGTCAACGCTTAGATCAGGCTTTGGCCGAATTGTTCCCTGATTATTCGCGTTCACGCATAAAAGAATGGATCCTTGACCAGCGCGTGCTGGTAAACGGCAAGATCTGGGACAAACCAAAAGAGAAAGTGTTAGGTGGGGAAGCTGTCGCCATCAATGCTGAAATCGAAGAGGAAATCCGCTTCGAGCCGCAGGATATCCCACTGGACATCGTCTATGAAGATGATGACATTCTGGTGATCAACAAGCCGCGCGACTTGGTTGTTCATCCGGGTGCGGGGAACCCTGACGGTACGGTACTTAACGCACTTCTCCATTATTATCCGCCGATCGCGGATGTTCCGCGCGCGGGCATCGTGCACCGTCTGGATAAAGACACCACCGGTTTGATGGTGGTGGCGAAGACCGTTCCTGCTCAGACCCGTCTGGTGGAGTCGCTGCAGCTGCGCGAAATCACCCGCGAGTATGAAGCGGTAGCCATTGGGCATATGACCTCTGGCGGAACGGTGGAAGAGCCAATCAGCCGTCACCCAACTAAACGTACCCATATGTCGGTGCATCCGATGGGTAAACCGGCGGTGACGCACTATCGCATTATGGAGCACTTCCGTATTCATACGCGCCTGCGTCTGCGTCTGGAAACCGGACGTACTCACCAGATCCGCGTGCATATGGCCCACATTACCCATCCGCTGGTAGGGGATCAGGTCTACGGTGGCCGCCCGCGTCCACCTAAAGGCGCATCGGATGAGTTCATCAGCGTATTGCGTAAATTCGATCGTCAGGCGCTGCACGCGACCATGCTGCGTCTTTACCACCCTATCACCGGTATTCAGATGGAGTGGCATGCGCCTATCCCGCAGGATATGGTGGATCTTATCGACGCTATGCGTGCTGATTTCGAAGAACATAAGGATCAAGTGGACTGGTTATGACCAAACTGATTGTCCCGGAGTGGCCATTGCCTGCTGGCGTGGCCGCCTTTAGTTCAACCCGTATTGGCGGTGTTAGCCAGGGCGCGTGGGAGTCTTTGAACCTCGGTGCGCACTGTGGCGACAACCTGGAACATGTTGAAGAGAACCGCAGACGTTTGTTTGCTGCGGGGAACTTGCCGTCAAAACCGGTCTGGCTGGAACAGGTTCATGGTAACGCGGTGCTGAAGTTGACGGGAGAACCCTATGCTTCTAAACGCGCTGATGCCTCTTACAGTAATACTCCGGGAACCGTTTGTGCCGTGATGACCGCCGATTGTCTGCCGGTTCTGTTCTGTAACCGTGCAGGTTCCGAGGTGGCAGCAGCACACGCGGGCTGGCGTGGTCTATGTGAAGGCGTGCTCGAAGAAACAGTCGCCTGCTTTAACGATGAGCCCGCCAATATTATGGCCTGGCTTGGCCCGGCCATTGGTCCTCGCGCTTTCGAAGTGGGGCCAGAGGTTCGCGAAGCCTTTATGGAAAAAGATCCGCAATCGGTTGAAGCCTTCCTGCCTTCGGGAGATAAATATCTGGCCGATATTTACCAGCTCGCCCGTCAGCGTCTGAATAACGTTGGCGTGACGCAGATCTTCGGCGGCGATCGCTGCACATTCACCGAAAAGGGTGATTTTTTCTCCTATCGTCGCGACAAGACCACGGGGCGTATGGCAAGTTTCATTTGGCTGATATAACCTAAAGAATCAAGACGATCCGGTACGTGCCGTTTTCTTTTCACATAATTCAGGTCATTAACCTTGAATAATTGAGGGATGACCTCATTTAATCTCCAGTAGCAAATTTGACCTGTTATGGGAGGAGTTATGCGTCTGGATCGTCTTACTAATAAATTCCAGCTTGCTCTCGCCGATGCCCAGTCCCTCGCACTGGGGCACGACAACCAGTTTATCGAACCTCTTCATTTAATGAGCGCCTTGCTGAATCAGGAAGGGGGATCGGTACGTCCTTTATTAACGTCCGCTGGCATTAATGCTGGCCAGTTACGCACCGCTATCGATCAGGCGCTGAGCCGTTTACCGCAGGTAGAAGGTACCGGCGGCGACGTTCAGCCGTCTCAGGATCTGGTGCGCGTGCTGAACCTTTGCGACAAGCTGGCGCAAAAACGTGGGGACAACTTTATTTCGTCAGAGCTGTTTGTTCTGGCGGTGCTTGAATCACGCGGTACCTTGACCGACCTGCTGAAATCTGCCGGTGCGACCACCGCCAATGTGACTCAGGCGATTGAGAAAATGCGCGGAGGTGAAAGCGTGAACGATCAGGGAGCCGAAGACCAACGTCAGGCTTTGAAGAAATTTACGGTCGATCTGACCGAGCGTGCTGAACAGGGCAAACTTGACCCGGTTATCGGCCGTGATGAAGAAATTCGCCGTACGATTCAGGTACTGCAACGTCGTACCAAGAACAACCCGGTGCTGATTGGTGAACCGGGTGTCGGTAAAACCGCCATCGTTGAAGGGCTGGCGCAGCGTATCGTCAACGGCGAAGTGCCGGAAGGCCTGAAAGGCCGCCGCGTACTGGCGCTGGATATGGGCGCGCTGGTGGCCGGTGCGAAGTATCGCGGCGAGTTCGAAGAACGTCTGAAAGGCGTGCTTAACGACCTGGCGAAGCAGGAAGGCAACGTTATCCTATTTATCGACGAACTGCACACTATGGTCGGGGCGGGTAAAGCGGACGGCGCGATGGATGCCGGGAACATGCTGAAACCTGCGCTGGCGCGTGGTGAACTTCACTGCGTTGGTGCCACCACGCTTGACGAGTATCGTCAGTACATTGAGAAAGATGCTGCGCTGGAACGTCGCTTCCAGAAAGTGTTTGTTGCTGAGCCAAGCGTTGAAGATACCATCGCGATCCTGCGTGGTCTGAAAGAGCGCTATGAACTGCACCACCACGTGCAGATCACTGACCCGGCTATCGTTGCGGCGGCGACGCTTTCACATCGTTATATCGCCGATCGCCAGCTGCCGGATAAAGCGATCGACCTTATTGATGAAGCGGCTTCGAGCATTCGTATGCAGATTGACTCGAAACCGGAAGAGCTGGACCGACTCGACCGACGCATCATTCAGCTCAAGCTGGAACAGCAGGCGCTGAAGAAAGAGTCTGATGAAGCCAGTAAGAAACGCCTGGATATGCTCAATGAAGAACTGGACGATAAAGAGCGCCAGTACTCTGAGCTGGAAGAAGAGTGGAAAGCCGAGAAAGCGTCCCTTTCCGGCACTCAGACCATTAAAGCTGAACTTGAACAGGCAAAAATTGCCATTGAGCAGGCTCGCCGTGTCGGCGATCTGGCTCGTATGTCTGAACTTCAGTACGGCAAAATTCCTGAGCTGGAAAAACAGCTTGAGATAGCGACGCAGTCAGAAGGGAAAACGATGCGTCTGTTACGTAATAAAGTGACGGATGCAGAAATCGCGGAAGTGCTTGCTCGCTGGACCGGTATCCCGGTGGCACGCATGCTGGAAGGCGAGCGTGAAAAACTGCTGCGCATGGAGCAAGATCTCCATAATCGGGTGATTGGCCAGAACGAAGCGGTTGAAGCGGTTTCGAACGCTATTCGCCGTAGCCGAGCGGGGCTGTCCGATCCAAACCGTCCGATCGGTTCGTTCCTGTTCCTGGGGCCGACGGGAGTCGGTAAAACCGAGCTGTGTAAAGCGCTGGCTAACTTTATGTTCGACAGCGACGATGCGATGGTGCGTATCGACATGTCTGAGTTTATGGAGAAACACTCCGTCTCACGTCTGGTCGGTGCGCCTCCGGGATACGTAGGTTATGAAGAAGGTGGTTATCTGACGGAAGCGGTTCGCCGTCGCCCTTATTCCGTCATCCTGCTGGATGAAGTGGAAAAAGCGCACCCGGATGTGTTCAACATTCTGCTTCAGGTCCTGGACGATGGTCGTCTGACCGACGGGCAGGGGAGAACGGTCGACTTCCGTAATACGGTTGTCATCATGACCTCGAACCTGGGTTCCGATTTGATTCAGGAACGTTTCGGTGAACTGGACTATAGCCATATGAAGGATCTGGTGCTCGGTGTCGTCAGCCATAACTTCCGTCCTGAGTTCATCAACCGTATTGATGAAGTTGTGGTATTCCATCCTCTGGGTGAGAAACATATTGCGTCGATTGCACAGATCCAGCTGCAGCGTCTGTACAAACGTCTGGAAGAGCGTGGGTATGAAATTCACATCTCCGACGAGGCCCTGAAGCTGCTGAGTGAGAATGGTTACGATCCGGTGTACGGTGCGCGTCCATTAAAACGTGCTATCCAGCAGCAGATCGAAAACCCGTTGGCGCAGCAGATCCTCTCCGGAGAGTTGATTCCGGGCAAAGTTATCCGTCTGGAAGCCAACGACGATCGCATTGTGGCAGTGCAGTAAGTCACAAAACGCAAAAACGAGCCGCTTGCGGCTCGTTTTTGTTTAAAAACCAGGCGAAAATTGAGGTCTGGAGTAAATATTGCCTGGAAAGTGAGCGGTCAGTAAATAATTTTCACTTTACCCTTGCGGCTTCGGAATAACTCCCTATAATGCGCCTCCACTGACACGGAACAACGGCACACACGCCGCCGGGTCAGCAGAGAAAAGCGAAAATAAACGCTTGACTCTGAAGCGGGAAAGCGTAATATGCACACCCCGCGCCGCAGCGAAAAGCGAAGCGGCACTGCTCTTTAACAATTTATCAGACAATCTGTGTGGGCACTCAAAGTGACAT
>NZ_JAXQPP010000017.1:0-1139 GCF_034427575.1 Enterobacter sp. D2 | reverse complement strand
CTGGACCACGATGCCGACATCCGGGTTACTGGTGCGGATGGCGCTGCTCATGCCCGGTGCCGCTGTCGCAGCAAGGCTTACCTTGACGTTACGGGCAGCTGCAGCATCGTTGCAGGTTACAGGGGCCGTTGTCGTCACCGGCGTGTAGCCGGAAGGCTTCTGTCCCGCAGTTTCAAAGAGACCCGCTCCGATATTGCCGAAGTCGACCTGAATGGTCTGTCCCGCGTTGATGGCGCAGGTCTCCGGTACAGTGATGCTTCCCACCAGGGAAATCATCTGCAGGGTAGCCGCGTCGGAGGGGACGTCGCCGTAGTAATAGCGGAACATATTGGGGAAGTTAATAACCCTCGGGCCACTGAAAGCGCGTTCGACGCGAAGGCGGACCGTCCAGGTTGTATCGAGTCTGGCACCATCATATATATAACTTCCGTCCGCTAAAATTTCATGAGGCTTGGGTATGCCACATATTCCGTTGAATTGCCCAACCGGTATATACCAGGAGCCTGAGCAGTCGTTCCAGCTAAAGGCGATCGAGAAGTAGTCGTCCACCCGGTAATAGGTCCACGGGCCATCAGTACCTGAAACCGGAATATTCTGGTTCATTGAAACATTTGTCCACACCGGGGAACCGGGAGTTCCAGCACATTCAAATTTCATCTTGAAGCCTGATGTAAATGTATTAAAGTCAAATTTTCGGCCTGCGATGTTAGTGCCGGAGGTTAGGGTCTGGCTTAAATTCATATTTACGTATTGCGTGCTCGTACCAGGCGATAGCGAGCAGGAGGCAAAGGCCATTGCCTCTGGGGCGGTAAAAAGCGACGCTGCGGCCGCTGCAATCGTCAACAGCACGCGTGGATAGGTATATTTCATTATGTTCGTTATCTTCATCATGACTTTCCCGGCAGCAGGGCCGCCATCTTTGCATTCTGTCTCAGCATGCTGTTGTCTTCAGAGAGCCAGTATCAGCTGCAGGTCGCGCTCAGCGGCGTCAGGCCTTCAGCCCCTTCAGGGGCTCCCACCCGGGCAACGCAGCGTTCATCAGTGCCGCCGCCCCATGCCACTTCAAGCTCACCCTGCGGCGGCATGCCGGCCAGATACACCTGGCCGTCATCGCCCACGATGCCCGTCACCGGTTTCCT
>NZ_JAXQPP010000016.1:0-1272 GCF_034427575.1 Enterobacter sp. D2 | reverse complement strand
GGCAACGCAGCGTTCATCAGTGCCGCCGCCCCATGCCACTTCAAGCTCACCCTGCGGCGGCATGCCGGCCAGATACACCTGGCCGTCATCGCCCACGATGCCCGTCACCGGTTTCCTCTCGTCCTGCCCCTTCAGGGTCACCATGCTGCCAAACGGCACGGGTTTGCCGTTACGGCTCAGCGTGACCAGCATCCGAAGACCGGTTCGCGTCGAAAAGGACGCCTTCACCACCGCGCCCCGGGTCGGCACCACGGTGCGGACCGCCTCTTCAACGTCTGTGTCATGACTGACACTCCTGTGGTTGCAGCGAATGTCACGTTCAGCATCAGTCATAGGTGTGCGTGAAGGTGACAGTGCCCGATGCCAGTCCCGGCTTCACCGGTACGGACACAGCGACGTAGCGCGCATGGAATTTGAGCTCCACCCGCGGTGCACCGCCCGTCAGGGCATAACTCCGCGTATTCTTATTTACCGGCACAGGCGTCCCGTCACGCTCGTAAATCCCTATACCCAGACCAATGGCAGAACCGGCACCGCCGTTGACCGCAAGCAGCGTCTGGTTTCCCGGGTCCTCCGTGCCCTGAAAGTTCAGCGTCACACCCTTTGCCGCCGGCCCGCAGCGCTCCAGCACAATGCTGAACGGGTTGGTGGTACCTGTGTCACCAGGGCGGAAGAAGGCCTTATGCCCCTCCGTCTCCATTTTAACCGTCAGACTCTGTGAGGACACAGAGACCACGCAGGTATTGTCCAGGATGCGTCCGGTGACGCTCACCTGCCCGGCCGCCAGCGCGAACGGGGTGGAGAGAACGGAGATGCCCCATATTAAGGCACGCAGGGCCGACGCTCTATTCATAGTCAACATCAAAAAATACCACCGCATCTGCCTTTCCTGCGCCCACAGCCGCGCCGCTGGCACGGTAGCGAAGACTGTAATCAAGAACCGCACTACCCGGCCCCACCGGATGACGAACCTGCGTACCGGGTACGATTTTCGCACCGGCCGCATCGAGAATTTCAATGCCAACACCTTTTGCCGCATCAGCCGCAGCGGTGAGGGCAATCAGCGTACGGTCCCGGGAGTCAAGGGTGCCGCTGAAGGTGACCTTCGCAGCTCGGATATTGGCCGTGCAGCGTTCCAGAGTGATGCTGAAAGGTTTTGACGGGGAGACATCACCGACCTTCAGAAAGTCAGCCACGCTGAACTGCCCCATATCAATACGCTGGCTGTTACTTGCAGGCTGCACAACGCAGGTCTCCGGCGTGATACGTCCG
>NZ_JAXQPP010000015.1:0-1565 GCF_034427575.1 Enterobacter sp. D2 | reverse complement strand
CGCCGAAACAGCTTCGGCGTTGTAAGGTTAAGCCTCACGGTTCATTAGTATCGGTTAGCTCAACGCATCGCTGCGCTTACACACCCGACCTATCAACGTCGTCGTCTTCAACGTTCCTTCAGGACCCTTAAAGGGTCAGGGAGAACTCATCTCGGGGCAAGTTTCGTGCTTAGATGCTTTCAGCACTTATCTTTTCCGCATTTAGCTACCGGGCAGTGCCATTGGCATGACAACCCGAACACCAGTGATGCGTCCACTCCGGTCCTCTCGTACTAGGAGCAGCCCCCCTCAATTCTCCAGCGCCCACGGCAGATAGGGACCGAACTGTCTCACGACGTTCTAAACCCAGCTCGCGTACCACTTTAAATGGCGAACAGCCATACCCTTGGGACCTACTTCAGCCCCAGGATGTGATGAGCCGACATCGAGGTGCCAAACACCGCCGTCGATATGAACTCTTGGGCGGTATCAGCCTGTTATCCCCGGAGTACCTTTTATCCGTTGAGCGATGGCCCTTCCATTCAGAACCACCGGATCACTATGACCTGCTTTCGCACCTGCTCGAGCCGTCACTCTCGCAGTCAAGCTAGCTTATGCCATTGCACTAACCTCCTGATGTCCGACCAGGATTAGCTAACCTTCGTGCTCCTCCGTTACTCTTTGGGAGGAGACCGCCCCAGTCAAACTACCCACCAGACACTGTCCGCAACCCGGATTACGGGTCTACGTTAGAACACCAGCCATTAAAGGGTGGTATTTCAAGGACGGCTCCACGCAGACTGGCGTCCACGCTTCAAAGCCTCCCACCTATCCTACACATCAAGGACCAGTGTTCAGTGTCAAGCTATAGTAAAGGTTCACGGGGTCTTTCCGTCTTGCCGCGGGTACACTGCATCTTCACAGCGAGTTCAATTTCACTGAGTCTCGGGTGGAGACAGCCTGGCCATCATTACGCCATTCGTGCAGGTCGGAACTTACCCGACAAGGAATTTCGCTACCTTAGGACCGTTATAGTTACGGCCGCCGTTTACCGGGGCTTCGATCAAGAGCTTCGCGTTGCCGCTAACCCCATCAATTAACCTTCCGGCACCGGGCAGGCGTCACACCGTATACGTCCACTTTCGTGTTTGCACAGTGCTGTGTTTTTAATAAACAGTTGCAGCCAGCTGGTATCTTCGACTGATTTCAGCTCCACCCGCAGGGGCTTCACCTACATATCAGCGTGCCTTCTCCCGAAGTTACGGCACCATTTTGCCTAGTTCCTTCACCCGAGTTCTCTCAAGCGCCTTGGTATTCTCTACCTGACCACCTGTGTCGGTTTGGGGTACGATTTCGTGTTACCTGATGCTTAGAGGCTTTTCCTGGAAGCAGGGCATTTGTTACTTCAGCACCGTAGTGCCTCGTCATCACACCTCAGCGTTAATAAACGACCGGATTTACCTAATCGTTCCGCCTACATGCTTAAACCGGGACAACCGTCGCCCGGCTAACATAGCCTTCTCCGTCCCCCCTTCGCAGTAACACCAAGTACAGGAATATTAACCTGTTTCCCATCGACTACGCCT
>NZ_JAXQPP010000014.1:0-2784 GCF_034427575.1 Enterobacter sp. D2 | reverse complement strand
CGCCGAAACAGCTTCGGCGTTGTAAGGTTAAGCCTCACGGTTCATTAGTATCGGTTAGCTCAACGCATCGCTGCGCTTACACACCCGACCTATCAACGTCGTCGTCTTCAACGTTCCTTCAGGACCCTTAAAGGGTCAGGGAGAACTCATCTCGGGGCAAGTTTCGTGCTTAGATGCTTTCAGCACTTATCTTTTCCGCATTTAGCTACCGGGCAGTGCCATTGGCATGACAACCCGAACACCAGTGATGCGTCCACTCCGGTCCTCTCGTACTAGGAGCAGCCCCCCTCAATTCTCCAGCGCCCACGGCAGATAGGGACCGAACTGTCTCACGACGTTCTAAACCCAGCTCGCGTACCACTTTAAATGGCGAACAGCCATACCCTTGGGACCTACTTCAGCCCCAGGATGTGATGAGCCGACATCGAGGTGCCAAACACCGCCGTCGATATGAACTCTTGGGCGGTATCAGCCTGTTATCCCCGGAGTACCTTTTATCCGTTGAGCGATGGCCCTTCCATTCAGAACCACCGGATCACTATGACCTGCTTTCGCACCTGCTCGAGCCGTCACTCTCGCAGTCAAGCTAGCTTATGCCATTGCACTAACCTCCTGATGTCCGACCAGGATTAGCTAACCTTCGTGCTCCTCCGTTACTCTTTGGGAGGAGACCGCCCCAGTCAAACTACCCACCAGACACTGTCCGCAACCCGGATTACGGGTCTACGTTAGAACACCAGCCATTAAAGGGTGGTATTTCAAGGACGGCTCCACGCAGACTGGCGTCCACGCTTCAAAGCCTCCCACCTATCCTACACATCAAGGACCAGTGTTCAGTGTCAAGCTATAGTAAAGGTTCACGGGGTCTTTCCGTCTTGCCGCGGGTACACTGCATCTTCACAGCGAGTTCAATTTCACTGAGTCTCGGGTGGAGACAGCCTGGCCATCATTACGCCATTCGTGCAGGTCGGAACTTACCCGACAAGGAATTTCGCTACCTTAGGACCGTTATAGTTACGGCCGCCGTTTACCGGGGCTTCGATCAAGAGCTTCGCGTTGCCGCTAACCCCATCAATTAACCTTCCGGCACCGGGCAGGCGTCACACCGTATACGTCCACTTTCGTGTTTGCACAGTGCTGTGTTTTTAATAAACAGTTGCAGCCAGCTGGTATCTTCGACTGATTTCAGCTCCACCCGCAGGGGCTTCACCTACATATCAGCGTGCCTTCTCCCGAAGTTACGGCACCATTTTGCCTAGTTCCTTCACCCGAGTTCTCTCAAGCGCCTTGGTATTCTCTACCTGACCACCTGTGTCGGTTTGGGGTACGATTTCGTGTTACCTGATGCTTAGAGGCTTTTCCTGGAAGCAGGGCATTTGTTACTTCAGCACCGTAGTGCCTCGTCATCACACCTCAGCGTTAAAAGGTACCGGATTTACCTGGAACCNTGACCACCTGTGTCGGTTTGGGGTACGATTTCGTGTTACCTGATGCTTAGAGGCTTTTCCTGGAAGCAGGGCATTTGTTACTTCAGCACCGTAGTGCCTCGTCATCACACCTCAGCGTTAATAAACGACCGGATTTACCTAATCGTTCCGCCTACATGCTTAAACCGGGACAACCGTCGCCCGGCTAACATAGCCTTCTCCGTCCCCCCTTCGCAGTAACACCAAGTACAGGAATATTAACCTGTTTCCCATCGACTACGCCTTTCGGCCTCGCCTTAGGGGTCGACTCACCCTGCCCCGATTAACGTTGGACAGGAACCCTTGGTCTTCCGGCGAGCGGGCTTTTCACCCGCTTTATCGTTACTTATGTCAGCATTCGCACTTCTGATACCTCCAGCACCCCTCACAGGACACCTTCAACGGCTTACAGAACGCTCCCCTACCCAACAACGCATAAGCGTCGCTGCCGCAGCTTCGGTGCATGGTTTAGCCCCGTTACATCTTCCGCGCAGGCCGACNTAAGCGTCGCTGCCGCAGCTTCGGTGCATGGTTTAGCCCCGTTACATCTTCCGCGCAGGCCGACTCGACCAGTGAGCTATTACGCTTTCTTTAAATGATGGCTGCTTCTAAGCCAACATCCTGGCTGTCTGTGCCTTCCCACATCGTTTCCCACTTAACCATGACTTTGGGACCTTAGCTGGCGGTCTGGGTTGTTTCCCTCTTCACGACGGACGTTAGCACCCGCCGTGTGTCTCCCGTGATAACATTCTTCGGTATTCGTAGTTTGCATCGGGTTGGTAAGCCGGGATGGCCCCCTAGCCGAAACAGTGCTCTACCCCCGAAGATGAGTTCACGAGGCGCTACCTAAATAGCTTTCGGGGAGAACCAGCTATCTCCCGGTTTGATTGGCCTTTCACCCCCAGCCACAAGTCATCCGCTAATTTTTCAACATTAGTCGGTTCGGTCCTCCAGTTAGTGTTACCCAACCTTCAACCTGCCCATGGCTAGATCACCGGGTTTCGGGTCTATACCCTGCAACTTAACGCCCAGTTAAGACTCGGTTTCCCTTCGGCTCCCCTATACGGTTAACCTTGCTACAGAATATAAGTCGCTGACCCATTATACAAAAGGTACGCAGTCACACCACGAAGGTGCTCCCACTGCTTGTACGTACACGGTTTCAGGTTCTTTTTCACTCCCCTCGCCGGGGTTCTTTTCGCCTTTCCCTCACGGTACTGGTTCACTATCGGTCAGTCAGGAGTATTTAGCCTTGGAGGATGGTCCCCCCATATTCAGACAGGATACCACGTGTCCCGCCCTACTCTTCGAGTTCACA
>NZ_JAXQPP010000012.1:0-26259 GCF_034427575.1 Enterobacter sp. D2 | reverse complement strand
TTACGCTTTCCTCTTTCAGAGTCAACCCGTTATTTCAGGATTTTTTCTCTTCAACCGAACCGCTTGTTGTGTGAAGTGATTCACATCCGCCGTGTCGATGGAGGCGCATTATAGGGATCCCATTTTTTAGCACAAGTATTTTTTAGATCTTTTTTTCCGACTGCTGATTTTCCGCGCTTTTCGCTGAAATCCCGCCCGATCTGCTTAAATATTGACGTATTTTGCCTTGCCTCGATCCCAAAATATGATCAAAGTCTTCTGTATAGCGCTCATTGTTAGAGGTAGATATGCCCGCAGTATTACGTCCTTATAAAGATCGGTTCCCCCAAAAAGGCGATCGCGTGATGATCGATGCCAGCAGCGTGGTGATTGGCGATGTCCGAATGGCCGATGACGTCAGCATCTGGCCGCTCGTCGCCATCAGGGGAGATGTTAACTATGTGTCGATTGGCGCCCGTACCAATATTCAGGACGGTAGCGTTCTGCATGTCACGCACAAATCCTCCTATAACCCGGAGGGCAATCCCCTCATCATTGGACAAGAGGTTACCGTCGGCCATAAAGTGATGCTTCACGGCTGCACTATCGGAAATCGCGTACTTGTTGGCATGGGGTCGATTTTGCTGGATGGCGTCATAGTAGAAGATGACGTAATGATTGGTGCTGGTAGCCTGGTCCCGCAGAACAAACGGCTGGAGAGTGGCTATCTCTATCTGGGAAGCCCGGTAAAACAGATCCGCCCCCTGAAGGAGGCAGAGATCGAAGGGTTAAAATACTCGGCGAACAACTACGTTAACTGGAAGAATGACTATTTGGATCAGGACAGCCAAACCCAGCCTTGATCGTCTTCCTGCTGTTCGCGGATTAAATCGCTGGCTTCCTCTTCCAGATCCCAGCGATTTTCGCAAAATATCGCTATCGGGTCTGAGCCGCCAAAACGACGCAACAGCGTTTCCCCATGAATGGCACAGGTCAGTTGCATCCCCTGCACCAGCACCGGAAAACAGACCGCTTGTTTACTCTCATCCCAGTTCTCTCTGTCCGGGAAATGAATAGCCTGGTTCACGCCGACAGCTCCTGCTTTAACTTTTCAATGACAGGTTCAACCGCAGGCAACACGCCATGCCAGAGCAGCACCGCATGCGCGGCCTGACCCACCAGCATTCCCAGCCCATCGGCTAACTGTTTCGCGCCGTGTTGTTCGCACCAGTTAAGGAAAGGCGTCTTCCCTTTCTGATAAAACATGTCATAGAAGTACATATGCGCGCTGACCAGAGAAGCGGGAATTGCCGGGATCTCGCCATTAATGCCGCTGGACGTGGCGTTGATGACAAGATCAAACTCACGATCGGCAAGATCGTCAAGCGCTACCGCGCTCACGCTGCCGGTATGGGCAAACAACGCCGCCAGCGCTTCTGCGCGGGAAAAGGTTCTGTTGGTAATGGTCACCGCGCAGTCCAGTGAAAGCAGAGGCAACAGCACTCCCCGCGATGCGCCACCCGCACCAATCAGCAGGATCCGAAACCCGGGATTAATAAACGACAGTCGTTCCAGGTCGCTAAGTAAACCAATCCCGTCGGTGTTGTCACCCAAAAGGCGCCCATCCTCAAGCCGTTTTAGGGTATTGACTGCACCAGCCAGTGAAGCGCGCTCGGTGAGCTCATCCGCTCGTTCGAAGGCTTCCTCTTTAAAAGGAACCGTCACATTCGCGCCTTTACCGCCCGCGGCGAAAAAAGCCTCCAGCGTTGGAATAAATGCATCCACCGGTGCCAGTACGCGACCATAGGGATGATTTATCTGCAGCTGCTTCGCAAATTGCTGATGGATCAAAGGTGACTTGCTATGTGCGATCGGATTACCAAAAACAGCATAGGTTTCCATGAGATTACCCCTGGCGAAAACGTTCGCCGGTCAAAGCATCGCGAATTTCAGACGGATTCAGGCGCCCTCCCGTTTCACCGACAGCGACAGGGAAGTCATTCCCGAACTGCGCCAGTACTTCTTCGGTTGTCCGGCAAGGTGGCAATCCGGTCAAGTTGGCGCTGGTTGAGACCAGCGGTTTACCAAATGCCAGACACAGCTCAACCACCAGCGGATGGTCAGTTACGCGAACGGCGAGGGAATCAAAACGTCCGGTTAACCAGCGAGGCGTTGTCGGCTGCGCCGGGAAAACGAAGGTCACCGGGCCAGGCCACGCGGAGAAGATAGTCTCGCGCTGCGCCGGCGTCAGCATGGAGTCATCGATATAGGGTTTAAGCTGCTCGTAATTCGCAGCGATCAAAATCAGCCCTTTCTCGACGGGTCTTTGTTTTAAGGCAAGCAGTCGGCTCACGGCCGTCTTGCTGTCAGGATCGCAACCGACTCCAAAAACAGCTTCAGTTGGATAGGCGATAACTTCTTCTTTTTTCAGTACGTCCACAGCATGCGCAATGGAGCCTGATGGCAGGTTATTATTCACTATTTTGATCCGCCGTAACCGGCTTTCCACATTGTTTACTGGCGCAGAAGCGTTTCATGCCTTGCGCGGTTTTCTTCTCTATAAGTAGCGGATAATTGCAATGAGGGCAGGTTCCCGCTACCGGTTTAAAATTGATAACGAACTGGCATTCAGGGTAGCGATCGCATGAATGGAAAGTCTTACCATAACGGGAGCGGCGCTGTACCAACTGACCGCGCTGACACTGTGGGCACGCAATTGCCGTTTCATCAGGCTTATCGATTTGTTCCGTATGCTCACATTCCGGGTAGCGGCTACATCCAATAAACATGCCGAAACGCCCCTGCCGCAGGGCTAATTCACCACCGCAGAGTGGGCAATACTGACCCTCCAGAATTTTAACGATATGTCCATCCGCCTGGCTTTTCAGGGGACGGACATAATCACATTCCGGATAGTGTGAACAACCGAGAAACGGGCCGTGTTTCCCGGCCCGAATAACAAGTTCAGCCCCGCACTGCGGGCAGGGCTCGTTTTTATGCACCGTGAATAGTGCTGATTTGGCCATAACAACTCTTGGTGCTGCACATTGAATTAGTGCAGCATACCTTCATTCACTTCAAAGAGTAATTCTTCCATTTGCTGATAGGCGTTTTCACAGCCCGGGATATTAAACAGAACCATCAGGATCACCCACTTGAGATCTTCCAGTTCAAATTCTGCTGTATCCAGCGCCATGACGCGCTCTATCACCATTTCTCTCGTTTCGAGGTTCAACACCTGAATCTGCTCAAGGAATAAGATGAACCCCCGGCAGCTGGCGTCCAGCCTTTCACACTCTTCCGCGGTATAAATGCGTACTGACAATGGGTCAGAAGCAAGCTGCATCGGTTCGGCGAGGCCTTCCTGATAATCAGCCAGTTTTTCCAGCCACATCAACGCATTATAGATATCTTCCCGCTCAAACCCCGCATCGGTAAGATCCTGTGTCAATTTGTCCTGATCCACTCGCATTTCTGCTTCGTTATGGATGTAAGTCTCAAACAAATACATCAGTACGTCGAACATGGCATGCCCTCCTTAATCGGACATAGCCGCCGGGTACAGCTGCGATCCACCCTGCTAACTCCAGTTCGAGTAGCTGTGCTACCGTTACTGGCACAGGTTGGCCGGCACGTTCAGCGACAACGTCAACAGGTGTTACCTCATCTCCTACGTTAGCCAGGAGCTTGGGAAATGGCAATGCCACCTTTCCCTGATCTGATGAATATTGTCGCTTTTCGGGATCTTCCTGCAGCCATTGCAACCCATATTGCAAATTTTCAAGAATATCTCCTACTTCTGTTACCGGCGTTGCCCCTTGCTTAATCAGCCAGTGGGGCCCCTCGCATCCGGGATTACCTATCGGACCAGGCAAGGCGAAGACTTCTCTCCCCTGTTCGAGCGCGCATCGCGCCGTGACCAGCGAACCGCTTCGGCGCGCCGCTTCAACCACCAGCACGCCTTTGCTAAGCCCGCTGATAATCCGATTACGACGCGGAAAGTTTGCCGGCCTGGGCTGTGCGGAAAGCGGAAACTCAGACACTATAGCGCCGTCAGATTCGATAAGCCGCATCGCCAGTGCCTGATGCCGGCGTGGATAAATGCTAAAAAGACCGTTCCCCAGCACCGCTACGCTTCGTCCCTTAACTGAAAGCGCCGCGCTGTGGGCTACGCCGTCAATACCGCAGGCCAGCCCGCTGGTGATCGTGAAACCGCTTTGCGACAGTTGTTCGCACAGGATTTTCCCCCATCGCTCGCCGTACCATGACGGCGCACGACTGCCTACCACCGCCAGCTGAACCGTATTAAGCGCCTCAGGATTACCTTTTATGAATAACGCCCCGGGATAATCAGGAATCGTGCGGAGCAAAGGAGGATAAAGGGGATGGTTGGCCGTTAATAAATGATGTCCCGGCTGCTCAAGCCACATAAGGCTACGTTCCAGCTCGCTCTCATCGAGTGCAAAGAAGCGTTCAACCTGCTTTGCTGTCAGCCCGGCGTTTCTGGCCACGAGCACGTTGAGGTGTTCCTGCTTCTGCAGTCGCGCAGCCGCTTCCAGCATTACATCACCACACAGCGACCCTGTGTGTATTAGCCGTAGCCATATTTCGGTAGACGTCATCCTTTCCCCTGCCATAAGCGGCCTCCGCAATCATTGCGATTGGTCACTGATGCTGTCAATCGATGGGGGATTTGTCTAGAATAGAGAGAGTATTCTTATCAACTCCTGAACACGACTCTGGAAATTTATGGCAGTTTTGCAAGTGTTACATATTCCGGACGAGCGCCTTCGCATCGTCGCTGAACCGGTCAAAGAAGTGAATGCAGAAATCCAGCGTATCGTTGATGATATGTTCGATACCATGTACGCCGAAGAAGGCATTGGCCTGGCGGCGACCCAGGTGGACATTCATAAGCGTATTATCGTGATTGATGTTTCCGAAAATCGCGATGAGCGTCTGGTGCTGATCAACCCTGAGCTACTCGAAAAGAGTGGCGAAACCGGTATTGAGGAAGGCTGTCTGTCCATTCCTGAGCAGCGCGCTTTAGTACCGCGTGCCGAAAAGGTGAAAATTCGCGCTCTGGATCGTGACGGTAACCCGTTCGAACTGGAAGCAGACGACCTGCTGGCAATTTGTATTCAGCATGAGATGGATCACCTGGTCGGTAAACTGTTTATCGATTATCTCTCGCCGCTGAAACAGCAGCGTATTCGTCAAAAAGTAGAGAAACTGGATCGTTTGCGTTCTCGCGCATAGCGTCCCCCCGGATACAAGGATCATCGTGTCTAAAACACTACGTATTATCTTCGCGGGAACCCCTGATTTTGCAGCGCGTCATCTTGACGCGCTGTTATCGTCTGGTCACCAGGTTGTTGGCGTCTTTACCCAGCCGGACCGTCCTGCTGGTCGCGGCAAAAAACTGATGCCGAGCCCGGTAAAGGTGCTGGCAGAAGAGCATGGGCTACCCGTTTTTCAGCCCGCATCGTTGCGCCCACAGGAAAATCAGCAGCTGGTTGCTGACCTGAATGCCGACGTAATGGTGGTGGTGGCTTACGGTTTAATTTTGCCGAAAGCTGTGCTCGATATGCCTCGCCTGGGGTGCATCAACGTGCATGGGTCTCTGCTCCCGCGCTGGCGTGGTGCTGCACCTATCCAGCGCTCGCTGTGGGCAGGCGATGCCGAAACGGGCGTTACCATCATGAAGATGGACGTAGGTTTAGACACCGGCGATATGCTGTATAAACTGGCGTGCCCCATAACGTCAGACGATACCAGCGCTACGCTGTATGACAAACTGGCAGACCTTGGCCCACAAGGGCTTATCGAGACGCTCCAGCAGCTTGCTGACAATACGGCGAAACCGGAAGTTCAGGATGACGCTCTGGTGACTTATGCCGAAAAACTGAGCAAAGAAGAAGCGCGGATCGACTGGTCCCTGTCAGCCGCGCAGCTTGAACGCTGCATTCGCGCCTTTAATCCGTGGCCGATGAGCTGGATGGAAATTGATGAGCAGCCGGTGAAAGTCTGGAAAGCCTCCGTCATTAGCGGTACTACCACGGCTGAACCCGGCACGATTGTTGACGCCAACAAGAACGGGATCCAGGTGGCGACTGCGCAAGGGATCCTGAATCTTGAATCGCTACAACCGGCCGGCAAGAAGGCCATGAGCGCTCAGGATCTGTTAAATTCCCGCCGCGAATGGTTTATTCCGGGCAATCGTCTTGCCTGAGCAAATTTATCCTTAAGGCCCGGTGTTTCCGGGCATTTTTATTTTTACGGTTATGAAAAAACAAAATCTTCGCAGTATGGCGGCTCAGGCCGTTGAGCAGGTTATCGAGCAGGGCCAGTCATTAAGTAACGTCCTGCCTCCTCTGCAACAAAAAGTCTCTGATAAAGACAAAGCCCTGCTTCAGGAGCTCTGCTTTGGCGTTCTGCGCACGCTTTCTCAGCTTGAGTGGCTGATTAACAAGCTGATGTCACGCCCAATGACAGGCAAGCAGCGCACCGTACACTATTTGATTATGGTGGGCTTTTATCAGCTTCTTCATACCCGCATCCCACCTCATGCCGCGCTGGCTGAGACGGTGGAAGGCGCCGTTGCGATTAAACGCCCTCAGCTGAAAGGCCTGATCAACGGCGTACTTCGTCAGTTCCAGAGACAGCAGGAAGAGCTTCTGGCTGAATTTGCCCAAAGCGAAGCACGTTTCCTGCACCCGGACTGGCTGTTGAAGCGCCTGAAAAAAGCCTATCCACAGGAGTGGCTGGATATTACCGAGGCCAACAACCAGCGCCCGCCAATGTGGTTACGCGTGAACCGGAATCACCACACCCGAGCCGCATGGCTGGCATTGCTTGAAGAAGCTGGAATGAGTGGATTCCCGCATCAAGCCTATCCGGATGCTGTACGTCTGGCCTCACCGGCACCGGTACATGCATTACCCGGTTTTGATGAGGGCTGGGTTACCGTACAGGATGCCTCGGCGCAGGGTTGCATGACCTGGCTTGAACCCAAAAATGGTGAGCAGATCCTCGATCTTTGCGCCGCACCTGGGGGCAAAACGACGCATATTCTGGAAGTGGCTCCGCAGGCCAGCGTGATGGCAGTGGACGTCGATGAACAGCGTCTCTCACGCGTCTACGACAACCTTAAGCGTCTGGGCATGAAGGCTCAGGTTAAGCAGGGCGATGGACGCAAACCCGCAGAGTGGTGTGGTGAAACGCAATTCGATCGCATTTTGCTGGATGCCCCCTGCTCTGCAACCGGTGTTATTCGTCGTCATCCGGACATCAAGTGGCTACGCCGCGATCGTGATATTCAGGAACTTGCCCAACTGCAATCCGACATTCTCGACGCCATTTGGCCGCATCTTAAATCTGGCGGAACGCTGGTCTATGCGACCTGCTCCGTACTGCCGGAAGAAAACAGCCAGCAAATCGCGGCCTTCCTTAAACGTACGCCGGACGCCGCGCTGCGCGATACGGGAACGCCTGAATCCCCGGGTCTGCAGAACCTGCCGGGTGCTGAAGAGGGCGATGGCTTCTTTTACGCTAAGCTAATCAAAGAGTGATGTTGAGAACAGGTCACGAGATATGAAGATTATCATTCTGGGTGCAGGACAGGTGGGCGGAACGCTGGCGGAAAACCTGGTTGGCGAAAACAACGACATCACAATTGTTGATACCAACGGCGATCGTCTGCGCGTCTTGCAGGACAAGTTTGACCTGCGCGTGGTGCAGGGTCATGGTTCGCACCCACGTGTTCTTCGTGAGGCGGGCGCCGACGATGCCGACATGCTGGTTGCGGTAACCAGTTCTGACGAAACCAATATGGTGGCCTGTCAGGTGGCCTACTCGCTTTTCAACACGCCAAACCGAATTGCGCGTATTCGCTCTCCGGACTATGTTCGCGATGCTGAAAAACTGTTTAATTCCGAAGCGGTTCCCATTGACCACCTCATCGCGCCAGAACAGCTGGTTATCGACAATATCTATCGCCTGATTGAATATCCGGGTGCCCTGCAGGTGGTGAACTTTGCCGAGGGCAAAGTGAGCCTGGCAGTGGTTAAGGCCTATTATGGCGGACCATTGATCGGCAATGCGCTTTCCACCATGCGCGAGCACATGCCGCATATCGATACGCGCGTTGCAGCGATTTTCCGTCACGACAGGCCAATTCGCCCGCAAGGCTCCACGATTGTCGAAGCCGGTGATGAGGTCTTCTTTATTGCGGCCTCACAGCATATTCGTGCGGTGATGAGTGAACTTCAGCGTCTCGAAAAACCCTATAAACGCATTATGCTGGTCGGCGGCGGCAATATCGGTGCCGGTCTGGCACATCGGCTGGAAAAAGATTACAGCGTGAAGTTGATCGAGCGCGATCAACAGCGTGCTGCTGAACTGGCGGAAAAACTTCAAAATACGATTGTATTTTATGGTGATGCGTCTGATCAGGAGTTGCTGGCTGAAGAGCATATTGATCAAGTTGATCTCTTTATTGCCGTCACCAACGACGACGAGGCGAATATAATGTCCGCCATGCTCGCGAAGCGCATGGGGGCTAAAAAAGTAATGGTGCTTATCCAGCGTAAGGCGTATGTCGATCTGGTTCAGGGCAGCGTTATTGATATTGCCATTTCCCCTCAGCAGGCGACAATTTCCGCGCTCCTGAGCCATGTTCGTAAAGCGGATATTGTCGGTGTGTCATCGCTCCGCCGTGGCGTAGCGGAAGCCATTGAAGCCGTTGCTCATGGAGATGAAACGACGTCGCGCGTCGTCGGCCGTTCGATCGACGAAATTAAACTGCCGCCAGGCACGATTATCGGCGCCGTTGTGCGCGGGAATGATGTCATGATTGCCAATGATAATTTACGAATTGAGCAAGGCGATCACGTTATTATGTTCCTTACCGATAAAAAGTTTATTACCGACGTCGAACGTTTATTCCAGCCAAGTCCATTCTTCCTTTAAAGAATTGGGTGCTCGAGAAAGAGCACCCTTACTTTATCCTTTTCATTTCTGTGCCTTTTGTTTTTCAGAATGTTTAATTATCCCGAATGGCAATTGGCTAATGATTTGTTAAACTTAAACTCGTCAGCTGGCACAAGGAGAGAACAATGAGTTTTATTAAAGAATTTCGCGAATTTGCGATGCGCGGGAACGTAGTGGATTTGGCAGTGGGTGTCATTATTGGTGCGGCATTCGGCAAGATTGTTTCATCATTAGTGGCTGACATTATCATGCCACCTTTAGGGTTGTTAATCGGCGGCATTGATTTCAAACAGTTCGCTTTCACGCTGCGTGAAGCGCAGGGTGATGTTCCGGCAGTAGTAATGCACTACGGCGTATTTATTCAGAACGTATTTGATTTTGTGATTGTCGCATTTGCCATATTTATGGCTATCAAGCTGATCAACAGGCTCAACCGTAAAAAAGAAGAGCCGGCTGCAGCACCTGCGCCAACGAAAGAAGAAGTGCTGTTAAGTGAGATCCGCGATCTGTTAAAAGAGCAGAATAATCGCGTCTAATCAATAGATAAAAGCAGGAAGGCCAGTGGTAAATAAGCGATTCGCTTGCTTGCCACTGGCCTCCCAGTTACCCCGTTTTTCATGTTTGTCTTTACGCAGATAACTTCCTTTCCCTTTTTTATTTTTCTCAACGCGCTGCCTGAATAACGGGTCGTGAAGTAACGCCTCAATGGCATTGTCCTTAATTTGTCCTTTCGTGTGCTGATAGCGGCTCATAATGTCTCCAGAGCAGGGTTTATGACGACGGGAGTCTAGACCCGGTTGAACTAAAAATCAACAGCCCTGCGTTTCTCCACTCGCTCCCTGTTCAAGGGCTTCGAGGATTGAACAATAAATGCTGCTGTGTGCCGTACCGCAGCAGGCATCATTCAGCCTTTGCAGAGAGCGCTGCATGGTTTGCAGTTCCTGTATACGCGCTTCGACTTCATCCAGCCGGGCCTGCACGATGCTTTTAGATTCCTGGCAGGTGTGATGTTCCGGATCGATGCGGATCGATAATAACTCGCGGATCGAATCCAGCGTGAAACCGAGCTGACGCGCATAACGAATAAACCGCAGGCGCTGCAGATCGTTATCGGTATAAAGGCGAAAGCCTCCTTCAGTCCGAACTTCATGATCGATCATCTGCTGCTTTTCGTAATATCGGATAGTATCCGGCGTAACGTTCGCAAGCTTCGCAAGTTCACCGATGCGGTACATAACTACTCCTCGCTTATTTTCTGCATCAATCTTTCACCATATTTACCGTGAAGAAAATTAGTGTTCATCCCAGCCTGGCGCAGCTTGAGTTCAAGCAGGGCGAGACGGCGGCTAAGTTCAGAATGTCGTGGATCGTCATGGCGGATCTCTTTGAGAAGATCGGCCAGTTCAACAGCTTCTCTGCGCTGTTCGAGCTCCGGGGGGAGACAGCCCGCATTTTTCAGCAAACGGTATCCAGCCCGTAGTTCAGGCGCGATGTGCGAATCATCGTCAAGCGCAAGGGGTTCGCCGCTTCCCGGGAGATCGTCGAATTCACCTTTTTTTTGGGCATCGCGAATATGGCGTTCTGCCCACTGGTCGAGCAACCACATTACCAGCTCCAGGGATTGAACAGAATTGATACAGACATTGTAGAGAAGTGGGGATATCGCGGATATAAAAAAACCCGCCGGAGCGGGTTTTTTTACGTTACTGCAGATTACTCTGCAGCAGCTTCTGCTTTCTCTGAACGATCAACCAGCTCGATGTAAGCCATCGGCGCGTTGTCGCCTGCACGGAAACCACACTTCAGAATGCGAGTGTAACCACCGGCACGGCTCGCGAAACGCGGGCCCAGTTCGTTAAACAGTTTTGCCACGATCTCGTTATCACGAGTACGGGCGAATGCCAGACGACGATTAGCAACGCTGTCAGTCTTGGCAAGAGTAATCAGCGGCTCAACTACGCGACGCAGCTCTTTCGCTTTAGGCAGGGTCGTCTTGATGATCTCATGACGAACCAGTGAACCTGCCATGTTGCGGAACATAGCCTGGCGATGGCTGCTGTTGCGGTTCAGTTGACGACCACTCTTACGATGGCGCATGACCTTATCCTTCTCAGTAAAACCTTAACCTGTGATCCGGTTACTCGTCAGCAATGCTTGCCGGTGGCCAGTTTTCCAGGCGCATGCCCAGAGACAGACCACGTGAAGCCAGCACGTCTTTAATCTCAGTAAGAGATTTTTTACCCAGGTTCGGCGTTTTCAGCAACTCAACCTCGGTACGCTGTACCAGATCACCGATATAGTGGATAGCTTCTGCCTTGAGGCAGTTAGCAGAGCGGACAGTCAACTCGAGATCGTCAACAGGGCGCAGCAGGATCGGATCGAATTCTGGTTTCTCTTCTTTCACTTCCGGCTGACGTACATCACGTAAGTCAACGAAAGCTTCCAGTTGTTCTGCCAGGATGGTTGCCGCACGACGAATCGCCTCTTCAGGATCGATTGTGCCGTTGGTTTCCATTTCGATGACCAGCTTGTCCAGGTCGGTACGCTGTTCTACACGCGCTGCTTCAACATTGTAGGCAATACGCTCTACAGGGCTATAGCATGCGTCGACCAGCAGACGGCCGATTGGGCGCTCATCTTCTTCCGAATGAATTCGGGCAGAAGCCGGCACATAACCACGACCGCGCTGAACTTTGATACGCATGCTAATAGCTGCGTTCTCATCGGTCAGGTGGCAGATCACGTGCTGCGGCTTGACGATTTCAACATCACCGTCATGGGTGATGTCGGCTGCAGTCACAGGGCCAATGCCAGATTTATTCAGAGTAAGAATAACTTCATCTTTACCCTGAACTCTCACCGCCAGCCCTTTCAGGTTGAGCAGGATTTCAAGGATATCTTCCTGAACGCCTTCTTTGGTGCTGTACTCATGAAGTACACCATCAATCTCAACCTCGGTCACCGCGCAACCCGGCATCGATGAGAGCAGAATACGGCGCAGTGCGTTACCCAGAGTATGGCCAAAGCCACGCTCTAAAGGCTCAAGGGTCACCTTGGCGTGCGTCGAACTCACTTGCTCGATATCTACCAGGCGCGGTTTTAGAAACTCTGTCACAGAACCCTGCATTGTGTCCTCTCTTTGGTACTAAGCTTTACTTGGAGTAAAGCTCGACGATCAGGTGTTCGTTAATGTCCGCAGACAGATCAGAACGTTCTGGCTGACGCTTGAACGTACCTTCCATCTTGCCAGCATCAACTTCCAGCCAGGTTGGCTTTTCACGCTGCTCAGCCAGCTCCAGAGCGGCCTTCACGCGAGATTGCTTTTTCGCTTTCTCACGAATGCTAACAACGTCATTCGCTTTAACCTGATAAGAAGCGATGTTAACAACACGACCGTTTACCATGATTGCTTTGTGGCTAACCAGCTGACGTGATTCAGCACGAGTAGCGCCGAAGCCCATACGGTATACAACGTTGTCCAGACGACCTTCCAGCAGAGCCAGCAGGTTTTCACCTGTGTTGCCTTTCAGACGTGCTGCTTCTTTATAGTAGTTACGGAACTGACGCTCCAGCACACCGTACATACGGCGAACTTTTTGCTTTTCACGCAACTGCACACCATAGTCAGACAGACGCGGTTTACGCGCACCGTGCTGGCCAGGAGCTTGTTCAATTTTACACTTGGTATCGATCGCGCGAACGCCAGACTTAAGGAATAAGTCGGTGCCCTCACGACGGCTCAGCTTGAGCTTAGGACCCAAATATCTTGCCATTTTCTATCTCCAACTAACCTAAAAAACGGAGCGTTATACGCGACGTTTTTTCGGCGGACGACAACCGTTATGAGGGATCGGAGTCACATCAGTAATATTCGTGATGCGGAAACCAGCGGCGTTCAGAGCGCGAACAGTAGATTCACGACCCGGACCCGGACCTTTAACCATAACTTCCAGATTCTTGATGCCGTATTCTTTTACGGCTTCTGCACAACGCTCTGCTGCAACCTGAGCTGCGAACGGAGTGGATTTGCGAGAACCACGGAAACCGGAACCACCGGCTGTTGCCCAACCCAATGCGTTACCCTGACGATCAGTAATAGTAACGATGGTGTTGTTGAAAGAAGCATGGATATGAGCCACGCCGTCAGAGACTTGTTTTCTTACACGTTTACGTGCACGAACTGGTGCCTTTGCCATTATTCAATCACCCCGATTATTTCTTGATCGGTTTGCGCGGACCCTTACGGGTACGTGCGTTGGTCTTAGTACGCTGACCGCGCACTGGCAGACCACGACGATGACGCAAACCGCGATAGCAACCAAGATCCATCAGGCGCTTGATGCTCATGCTGATTTCACGGCGCAGATCACCTTCAACGACAAATTTGGCAACTTCGTCACGCAGCGTGTCGATTTGTTCTTCAGACAGCTCACTGATCTTAACATCTTCAGCGATACCCGCTGCAGCCAGAATGGCTTTAGAACGGGTCTTGCCGACGCCGTAGATCGAAGTTAATGCGATCACAGCATGTTTCTGATCAGGAATGTTAATGCCTGCTATACGGGCCACTATGCACTCCTACTATTTAATATGTACGCACCATGCTGAAAAGCCCGTTTTCAGGATACTCAAATGGAAACGTACAGACATACAAAAGATTGGCTGGCTAATCTAGCCAGCTCAACCCAACTTTGCAAGAAAAATATGCGAAATAATCAGCCTTGGCGCTGTTTATGCTTCGGCTCGGCACTGCAAATCACACGGATGACACCATCACGCTTTACGATTTTGCAGTTACGGCATAATTTCTTGACGGAAGCACGAACTTTCATTTTTACTCTCCGTAACTTCTCAGGCGACCATTTAGCGGCCGTAGCCTTTCAGGTTCGCCTTCTTCAATGCAGACTCGTACTGACTGGACATCATCAGAGTTTGCACTTGAGCCATAAAGTCCATAATCACGACAACAACGATAAGCAGTGAGGTCCCACCGAAGTAGAACGGTACTTTCATTGCATCACGCATGAACTCCGGGATCAGGCAGATAAAAGTAATATAAAGCGCACCAACCAAAGTCAGACGAGTCATTACTTTATCGATATACTTCGCCGTTTGCTCTCCCGGACGAATTCCTGGTACAAATGCACCGGACTTCTTCAGGTTATCTGCTGTTTCACGCGGGTTGAAGACCAACGCCGTGTAGAAGAAACAGAAGAAGATGATCGCAGACGCATAGAGTAACACATAAAGTGGTTGCCCAGGCTGCAAATACAGCGAAATTGTTGTCAGCCAGTTCCAACCAGTACCGCCCCCGAACCATGACGCGATGGTCGCCGGGAACAGAATAATACTGGAAGCGAAGATAGCCGGGATAACCCCCGCCATGTTCACTTTCAGCGGTAAATGTGTGCTCTGTGCAGCATAGACACGACGACCCTGCTGACGTTTAGCGTAGTTCACCACAATGCGGCGTTGACCACGTTCAACGAAGACAACAAAGAACGTCACTGCAAATACTAATACTGCAACCAACAGCAACAGGAGGAAGTGCAGGTCGCCTTGACGCGCTTGCTCGATAGTATGGGCGATGGCTGGCGGGAGGCCCGCAACAATACCGGCGAAGATAATGATAGAGATACCGTTACCGATACCACGCTCAGTAATCTGTTCGCCGAGCCACATCAGGAACATAGTCCCTGTGACCAGACTTACAACAGCGGTGAAGTAGAATGCAAAGCCCGGGTTTAACACCAGGCCCTGCATACCAGGCATATTCGGCAAACCGGTAGCAATACCGATCGACTGGAATATTGCCAGCACCAGAGTACCGTAACGGGTGTACTGACTAATCTTACGACGTCCAGACTCCCCTTCTTTCTTCAACTCTGCCAGGGTCGGATGAACGACCGTCAGCAGCTGGATAATAATTGATGCCGAAATGTACGGCATAATACCCAATGCGAAGATAGAAGCACGGCTGAGAGCACCACCAGAGAACATGTTGAACATTTCAATGATGGTGCCTCGCTGTTGCTCAAGCAGTTTGGCAAGTACAGCGGCATCGATACCAGGGATCGGAATAAAAGAGCCAATACGGAACACAATCAGCGCGCCGATAACAAACAGCAGTCTGCGTTTCAGCTCGCCAAATCCACCTTTGGCACTTTGAAAATCTAATCCCGGTTGCTTAGCCATCTGCTACTTATTCCTCAATTTTACCGCCAGCAGCTTCGATAGCAGCACGAGCACCTTTAGTAACACGCAGGCCACGAACAGTTACCGGAGTAGACACTTCACCAGCCAGGATCACTTTCGCGAACTCGATCTGGATACCGATAATGTTTGCTGCTTTCAGCGTGTTCAGGTCTACAACGCCGCCTTCAACTTTCGCCAGGTCAGACAGACGGATTTCCGCTGTGATCGCTGCTTTGCGAGAAGTGAAGCCGAACTTCGGCAGACGACGGTACAGTGGCATCTGGCCACCCTCGAAACCGCGACGTACGCCACCGCCAGAACGAGAGTTCTGACCTTTGTGACCACGACCACCGGTTTTGCCGAGGCCAGAACCGATACCACGACCCAGGCGTTTACCCGCCTTTTTAGAGCCTTCGGCCGGAGACAGAGTATTTAAACGCATCTCTTACTCCTCAACTTTAACCATGAAGTAAACCGCGTTGACCATACCACGAACAGCAGGAGTATCCTCGCGCTCAACGGTATGACCAATACGACGCAGACCCAGGCCAAGCAGCGTTGCCTTGTGTTTCGGCAGACGACCGATTGCACTGCGGGTTTGAGTGATTTTAATAGTCTTTGCCATGGTCAATTACCCCAGAATTTCTTCAACGGATTTACCACGCTTGGCAGCGACCATTTCTGGAGAATTCATATTTTCCAGGCCATCAATAGTTGCACGAACCACGTTGATCGGGTTAGTGGAACCATATGCTTTGGCCAGAACGTTATGAACCCCAGCAACTTCCAGAACGGCGCGCATTGCACCACCGGCGATGATACCGGTACCTTCTGAAGCTGGCTGCATGAATACACGAGAACCCGTGTGAACACCTTTAACTGGGTGCTGCAGGGTGCCGTTGTTCAGCGCGACGTTAATCATATTGCGACGGGCTTTTTCCATCGCTTTCTGGATCGCTGCTGGAACTTCACGCGCTTTACCGTAACCAAAACCAACGCGACCGTTACCATCGCCTACTACAGTCAGAGCTGTGAAGGAGAAAATACGACCACCTTTAACGGTTTTAGATACGCGGTTTACCGCGATCAGCTTTTCCTGCAGTTCGCCAGCCTGTTTTTCGATGTGAGCCATCTTACACCTCTACCTTAGAACTGAAGGCCAGCTTCACGGGCAGCATCTGCCAGTGCCTGGACACGACCATGATATTGGAACCCGGAACGGTCAAAGGAAACATTGCTGATGCCTTTTTCCAGAGCGCGTTCAGCAACAGCTTTACCTACAGCTGCAGCGGCGTCTTTGTTACCGGTGTACTTCAATTGTTCTGAGATAGCTTTTTCTACAGTAGAAGCAGCTACCAGAACTTCAGAACCGTTCGGTGCAATTACCTGTGCGTAAATATGACGCGGGGTACGATGTACCACCAGGCGAGTTGCACCCAGCTCTTTGAGCTTGCGGCGTGCGCGGGTCGCACGACGGATACGAGCAGATTTCTTATCCATAGTGTTACCTTACTTCTTCTTAGCCTCTTTGGTACGCACGACTTCGTCGGCGTAACGAACACCCTTGCCTTTGTAAGGCTCAGGACGACGGTAGGCGCGCAGATCTGCTGCAACCTGACCGATCAGCTGTTTATCAGCGCCTTTCAGCACGATTTCAGTTTGAGTCGGACATTCTGCAGTGATACCGGCCGGCAGCGGATGCTCAACAGGGTGTGAGAAGCCCAGAGACAGGCCTACTGCATTCCCTTTGATAGCTGCACGATAACCTACACCAACCAGCTGAAGCTTTTTAGTGAAGCCTTCGGTAACACCAACAACCATTGAGTTCAGCAGGGCACGCGCGGTACCAGCCTGAGCCCATCCATCCACGAAACCATCACGTGGACCGAAGGTCAGAGCGTTATCTGCATGTTTAACTTCAACAGCTTTGTTGAGGGTACGAGTCAGCTCGCCGTTTTTACCTTTGATCGTAATAACCTGACCGTCGATTTTAACATCAACGCCGGCAGGAATAACGACCGGTGCTTTAGCAACACGAGACATTCTTTCCTCCGATTAGGCTACGTAGCAGATAATTTCGCCACCAAGACCAGCCTGGCGCGCTGCACGATCAGTCATAACACCTTTAGAGGTAGAAACAACTGCGATACCAAGACCAGCCATAACTTTTGGCAGCTCATCTTTTTTCTTATAGATGCGCAGACCTGGGCGGCTGACACGCTGAATGCTTTCTACAACAGCTTTACCCTGGAAATACTTAAGAGTAAGTTCCAGTTCCGGCTTGGTGTCGCCTTCAACTTTAAAATCTTCGATAAAACCTTCTTCCTTCAGCACGTTGGCAATTGCCACTTTCAGCTTGGCGGAAGGCATGGTGACCGCAACTTTGTTCGCGGCCTGACCGTTACGGATACGGGTCAGCATATCCGCGATCGGATCTTGCATGCTCATCTGTCTTTACTCCCGTGATTCAATTGGTAATTACCAGCTAGCCTTTTTCAAGCCTGGCACTTCACCGCGCATAGCGGCTTCACGCAGTTTGATACGGCTCAACCCAAACTTGCCCACATAACCATGTGGACGACCTGTTTGACGACAGCGGTTACGCTGACGAGACGGGCTGGAATCACGCGGCAGAGACTGCAGCTTGAGAACCGCATTCCAACGATCTTCGTCGGAAGCGTTCACATCAGAAATGATCGCTTTCAGTTCAGCGCGTTTAGCGAAGAATTTATCAGCTAAAGCTACGCGCTTTACTTCGCGTGCTTTCATTGATTGCTTAGCCATTCAGTAACCCTACCTTACTTGCGGAACGGGAAGTCAAAGGCAGCCAGCAGAGCACGGCCTTCTTCGTCAGATTTCGCAGTAGTGGTAATGGTAATATCCAAACCACGCACGCGGTCGACTTTATCGTAGTCGATTTCTGGGAAGATGATCTGCTCACGGACACCCATGCTGTAGTTACCACGACCGTCGAAAGACTTAGCGGACAAGCCACGGAAGTCACGGATACGTGGAACAGCAATAGTGATCAGGCGCTCAAAGAACTCCCACATGCGTTCGCCACGCAGAGTTACTTTACAGCCGATCGGATAGCCCTGACGGATTTTGAAGCCTGCAACAGATTTGCGTGCTTTGGTGATCAGCGGTTTTTGACCGGAGATTGCTGTCAGGTCAGCTGCTGCGTTATCCAGCAGTTTCTTGTCAGCGATCGCTTCACCAACACCCATGTTCAGGGTGATCTTCTCGACCCGAGGGACTTGCATGACAGAATTGTAGTTAAACTCAGTCATGAGTTTGTTAACTACTTCGTCTTTGTAGTAATCATGCAGTTTCGCCATCGTACTACTCCAAATTACTTGATAGTTTCGCTGTTAGACTTGAAGAAACGGACTTTTTTGCCGTCTTCGAATCTAAAGCCTACACGGTCAGCCTTGCCGGTAGCCGCATTGAAGATTGCAACGTTAGAAACCTGAATAGCAGCTTCTTTTTCAACGATGCCACCTGGTTGGTTCAGGGCCGGAACCGGCTTCTGATGTTTCTTAACCAGGTTGATACCTTCAACGACAAGTTTGCCGGAAGACAGAACATTTTTTACTTTACCGCGTTTACCTTTATCTTTACCGGTTAACACGATAACTTCGTCATCACGACGGATTTTCGCTGCCATGATTCGCTCCTTAGAGTACTTCTGGTGCCAGAGAGATAATTTTCATGAACTTCTCAGTACGAAGTTCACGAGTTACCGGCCCAAAGATACGCGTGCCGATAGGCTGCTCGCTGTTATTGTTTAAAATAACGCATGCATTACCATCGAAGCGAATGACAGAACCGTCAGGGCGACGAACACCCTTCTTGGTGCGCACCACTACCGCCTTCAGCACATCACCTTTTTTGACCTTACCACGTGGAATTGCTTCCTTGATGGTGATCTTGATGATGTCGCCTACGCCTGCGTAGCGACGGTGCGAGCCACCCAGAACCTTGATACACATTACGCGACGTGCACCGGAGTTGTCGGCGACGTTCAGCATAGTCTGTTCTTGGATCATTTTAGTGCTCCGCTAATGTCAACTACTACCTGAGACTCTAAAATCAGAGCCGTTAAAAAGCCCCATATCGAGGGCGCGGCATTATAACACCGCTTCTGCAATATGGGTAGAAAAAATAAACGGCTCATCGCTGAGCCGTTTATTCGTATTGAGAAGGCGTACTGTATTACAGAACCGCTTTCTCTACAACGCGAACCAGCGTCCAGGACTTAGTCTTGGACAGTGGACGGCATTCACGGATTTCAACCTTGTCGCCGATACCACATTCGTTGTTCTCGTCATGTACGTGCAGTTTGGTCGTACGCTTGATGAATTTACCGTAGATCGGGTGTTTCACAATACGTTCGATAGCTACAACAATGGATTTCTCCATTTTGTCGCTAACAACACGACCTTGCAGAGTACGGATTTTATCGGTCATTACGCACCCGCCTTCTGAGTCAGTAAAGTCTTAACGCGTGCAACATTGCGACGCACTTGCTTCAGCAGGTGAGTCTGTTGCAGCTGGCCACTTGCAGCCTGCATACGCAGGTTGAACTGCTCACGCAGCAGGTTCAGCAGCTCAGCGTTCAGCTCTTCAACGCTTTTTTCACGCAGCTCTTTTGCTTTCATTACATCACCGTCTTAGTTACAAAGGTGGTTTTGATAGGCAGTTTCGCTGCTGCCAGGCCGAAGGCTTCACGGGCCAGCTCTTCCGGAACACCGTCCATTTCATAAAGGACTTTGCCCGGTTGGATCAAGGCAACCCAGTACTCCACGTTACCTTTACCTTTACCCATACGAACTTCCAGTGGCTTCTCGGTGATCGGTTTGTCCGGGAATACACGGATCCAGATCTTACCTTGACGCTTAACTGCACGGGTCATTGCACGACGTGCTGCTTCGATCTGACGTGCAGTCAGACGACCACGGCCAACAGCTTTCAGACCGAAAGTGCCGAAGCTAACATCCGTACCCTGCGCCAGACCACGGTTGCGGCCTTTGTGCACTTTACGGAATTTTGTACGCTTTGGTTGTAACATCAGCGACGCTCCTTATTTACGGCCTTTACGCTGCTGCTTTTTAGGTTGAGCAGCCGGTTTTTCCGGTTGTTCAACAGCAGCCATACCACCCAGGATCTCACCTTTGAAGATCCATACCTTAACGCCGATTACACCGTAAGTGGTGTGCGCTTCAGAGGTGTTGTAGTCGATGTCAGCACGCAGAGTGTGCAGCGGTACGCGACCTTCGCGGTACCATTCGGTACGTGCGATTTCCGCGCCGCCCAGACGGCCGCTAACTTCAACTTTGATACCTTTAGCGCCCAGACGCATTGCGTTCTGTACAGCACGCTTCATAGCACGACGGAACATAACACGACGTTCCAGCTGTGAAGTGATGCTGTCAGCAACCAATTTAGCGTCCAGTTCAGGCTTACGAACTTCAGCGATATTGATCTGTGCAGGAACGCCAGCGATATCCGCTACGACCTTGCGCAGTTTTTCTACGTCTTCGCCTTTCTTACCGATAACGATGCCAGGACGAGCAGTGTGAATAGTCACACGGATGCTCTTCGCTGGACGCTCGATAACGATACGAGATACAGACGCTTTAGCCAGTTCCTTAGTCAGGTACTGACGTACTTTAAAATCGCTGTCCAGGTTGTCAGCGAATTCTTTGGTGTTCGCAAACCAGGTAGAGTTCCATGGTTTTACAATACCCAGGCGAATACCATTAGGATGTACTTTCTGACCCATTGCTAGTCTCCAGAGTCTCAGCGATCGGACACAACCACAGTAATGTGGCTGGTGCGCTTCAGGATGCGATCTGCACGACCTTTCGCACGCGGCATAATGCGCTTCATGCTTGGGCCTTCATCTACGAAAATTTTCGCGACTTTCAGATCGTCGATGTCAGCGCCATCGTTGTGTTCAGCGTTAGCAATGGCAGATTCCAGTACTTTCTTGACCAATACCGCAGCTTTCTTGTTGGTATAGGTCAGGATGTCCAGGGCCTGCGACACTTTCTTACCGCGAATCAGGTCAGCAACAAGGCGAACCTTCTGAGCAGAAGAACGAGCATGGCGATGTTGAGCTAAAGTTTCCATCTCTTCCTCCTACCTTATTTCTTCTTCGCTTTTTTATCAGCAGCGTGGCCGCGATAAGTACGAGTCGGTGCGAATTCACCCAGTTTGTGACCAACCATTTCGTCGGTAACAAAGACTGGAACGTGCTGACGACCATTATGGACAGCGATGGTCAAACCGATCATGTTAGGAAAGATCGTTGAACGACGGGACCAAGTGCGCAGGGGCTTCTTGTCTCCGCTTTCCACCGCTTTCTCTACCTTCTTCAGCAAGTGCAGGTCAATAAAAGGACCTTTCTTGAGAGAACGTGGCATGGCTTATCCTCTAAAATTATTTGCTACGGCGACGTACGATAAATTTATCAGTACGCTTGTTGCTGCGGGTCTTCTTACCTTTGGTCTGAACGCCCCACGGAGTTACCGGGTGCTTACCAAAGTTACGACCTTCACCACCACCATGTGGGTGGTCGACTGGGTTCATCGCAGTACCGCGAACGGTAGGACGAACACCACGCCAGCGTGCAGCACCTGCTTTACCCAGAACGCGCAGCATATGCTCAGCATTGCCAACTTCGCCCAGAGTAGCGCGGCAGTCTGCTTCGACTTTACGCATTTCACCAGAACGCAGACGCAGGGTGACATAAGCACCATCACGAGCAACGATCTGAACGTAAGTACCAGCGGAACGTGCCAGCTGACCGCCTTTACCTGGTTTCATTTCTACGTTATGAACGGTAGAACCAACCGGGATATTGCGCATCGGCAGGGTGTTGCCTGCTTTGATTGCAGCATCAACGCCAGACTGAATCTGGTCGCCAGCTTTCAGGCCTTTAGGGGCCAGGATGTAACGGCGTTCGCCGTCTTTGTACAGAACCAGCGCGATGTTCGCGGAACGGTTCGGATCGTACTCAAGACGTTCAACAACTGCTGGGATACCGTCTTTGTTGCGTTTGAAGTCAACAATACGATAAGCCTGCTTGTGGCCACCACCGATGTGACGAGTGGTGATACGGCCATTGTTGTTACGACCACCGGATTTGCTGTTTTTTTCCAGCAACGGAGCAAAAGGTTTGCCCTTGTGCAGCTCAGGGTTAACCACTTTAACTACGTGGCGACGACCCGGAGATGTCGGTTTACATTTAACAACTGCCATTGTATTACTCCTCCGACTTACTCAGCGCCGCCAACGAAGTCCAGGTTCTGGCCTTCTTTAAGGGTGACGTAAGCTTTTTTCCAGTCGCTACGACGACCGATACGCTGTCCGTGACGTTTAACTTTCCCTTTAACTACCAGGGTGTTAACGACTTCGACTTCGACTTCAAACAGTTTCTGCACAGCAGCTTTGATCTCTGCTTTGGTCGCGTCTTTAGCAACTTTGAGAACGATGGTGTTTGTTTTTTCCATCGCAGTAGACGCTTTTTCAGAAACGTGCGGTGCGCGAAGCACCTTCAGCAGACGTTCTTCACGAATCATGCCAGCATCTCCTCAACTTGCTTAACAGCATCAGCAGTCATTACGACTTTGTCGAAGGCGATCAGGCTAACCGGGTCGATACCAGTCGCATCGCGTACGTCAACCTTATGCAGGTTACGTGCGGCCAGGAACAGGTTCTCGTCCAGCTCACCGGTGATGATCAGCACATCTTCCAGAGCCATGTCTTTCAGTTTCTGTGCCAGCAGCTTAGTTTTAGGCGCTTCAACAGAGAACTTCTCGACAACGATCAGACGATCCTGACGTACCAGTTCGGACAGGATGCTTTTCAGCGCGCCGCGGTACATCTTTTTGTTAACTTTTTGACTGTGGTCCTGTGGACGCGCAGCGAAGGTCACGCCACCTGAACGCCAGATCGGGCTCTTGATAGAACCTGAACGCGCACGGCCGGTACCTTTCTGGCGCCATGGCTTTTTGCCAGAACCAGTTACTTCAGCACGAGTCTTCTGAGCACGAGTACCCTGACGAGCACCAGCTGCATAAGCAACAACAACCTGGTGAACCAGCGCTTCGTTGAAATCACGACCGAAGGTAGTTTCGGAAACAGTCAGCGCGCTCTGCGCGTCTTTCAATACTAATTCCATTGCTATCCCCTTACGCCTTCACAGCTGGTTTAACGATCAGGTCGCTACCGGTTGCACCCGGAACTGCACCTTTAACCAGCAGCAGGTTGCGCTCAGCGTCAACACGTACTACGTCCAGGCTCTGAACGGTTACACGTTCGTTACCCAGCTGACCTGCCATTTTCTTGCCTTTGAACACTTTGCCCGGAGTCTGGTTCTGACCGATAGAACCCGGAACGCGGTGAGACAAGGAGTTACCGTGGGTAGCGTCCTGGGTACGGAAGTTCCAGCGCTTAACGGTACCAGCAAAACCTTTACCTTTAGAGGTACCGGTTACGTCAACTTTTTTAACGTCAGCAAACAGCTCAACGCTAATGTCCTGACCTACGGTGAACTCTTCGCCTTCAGCAAGACGGAATTCCCACAGACCACGGCCAGCTTCTACGCCAGCTTTAGCGAAGTGACCCGCTTCTGGTTTGGTTACACGGTTAGCTTTTTTAGCACCAGTGGTAACCTGAATAGCGCGGTAGCCATCGTTAGCCAGATCTTTAACCTGAGTAACGCGGTTTGCTTCAACTTCGATTACGGTTACTGGGATAGAAACGCCATCTTCAGTGAAGATGCGGGTCATACCCACTTTTTTACCGACTAAACCAATCATTGTTTCAACCTCTCAATCGCTCGATGACCTGATTAACCCAGGCTGATCTGCACGTCTACACCGGCAGCCAGATCCAGACGCATCAGAGCATCAACGGTTTTCTCAGTTGGCTCAACGATGTCAACCAGACGCTTGTGAGTGCGGATTTCGTACTGATCGCGCGCGTCTTTGTTGACGTGCGGAGAGATCAGAACGGTGAAGCGCTCTTTGCGGGTCGGCAGCGGGATCGGACCACGGACTTGCGCACCAGTGCGCTTAGCAGTCTCGACGATTTCCGCGGTTGATTGATCGATCAGACGATGATCAAACGCTTTAAGGCGGATACGGATTCTTTGGTTCTGCATGAGACCAGAGCTCCAATTATTTTATAAACGAAAATGATTACTCCTCAAACCCATTACGATTGATGGGAGAGTGTAACCGTTCTTACGTAGCTCCCCAATTGGGAGCATTGTTGAGTAACAAAATGAGCTACTCTGGTTCTGATTGAACCCGCCGTCAATTACGACAAGCCCGCGCATTATACGTAAATCTGGACAAGACGCAAGTGCCGTTTAGAAATTAAGCGCCAGAGGCGCAGTATGGGTAAGGGCGCGCAACTTTTTACGCAATGTATCCCTTCTCAAGGCTTTGTCTCGAGCCCCTACGCAAGTGTCGTTTTTATAGATTGCCGACCAGGCCGATTATAGCGAGGATGCGCTCAAACCCCTTTGAGGCCTTTGCCATGTTAACCACCCTCCTCTTTTTGCTGATCTATTTTTCGCTGACTGCCTTTCTTGTACATGCGGATATTCGCTACGGACTGCTTCCCGATAAATTTCTCTGCCCGCTGCTATGGGCGGGCCTGCTCTTCCAGCTCTGTGTCCAACCTGATTTTCTGCCAAGTGCAGTGGTGGGTGCGATGGCTGGATATGTCGGCTTTGCCGTTATTTACTGGGGATATCGGTTTATCTGCCGGCGTGAAGGGATGGGATACGGCGATGTAAAATACCTGGCGGCGCTTGGTGCGTGGCATGGCTGGTGCATAGTGCCTACGCTGGCGTTACTCGCTGCGCTTATGGCTCTACTTAGCATTCTTGTGTTTTCGTTACTCACCGGCGATAAGGGAGCATTAAAAAACCCACTGCCTTTTGGGCCATTTCTGGCAGCAGCGGGTTTATGCGTAGGCTGGAAGACGGTGGTTACTCTTCCACTTTAATCTGCGACTGAAGGTAGTTCTGCAGACCGATTTTAGCAATCAGATCCAGCTCCGTTTCCAGCCAGTCAATATGACCTTCTTCATCGGCCAGGATCTGAATCATCATATCGCGACTGACGTAGTCATGTACGCTGTCGGCATAGGCAATGGCTTCACGGAGATCTTTGGCACCTTCAAGTTCCAGCCTGAGGTCGGAACGCAGCATCTCTTCGACATCTTCTCCGATGCCCAGCTTTCCGAGATCCTGCAGGTTTGGAATGCCTTCAAGGAATAAAATACGCTCGATATATTTATCAGCGTGCTTCATTTCATCGATCGATTCATGGTACTCAACGTCGTTCAGACGTTTAAGCCCCCAGTTTTTGAACATTCTCGCGTGAAGAAAGTACTGGTTAATTGCGACAAGCTCATTTCCCAATAATTTATTGAGATAACTTATGATTTTAACATCACCTTTCATTATATAGTCCCTCCGCTTCCACTCATTGAAGCGTAGATCGGGCTACAGGGATGTCAAAAAAAAGATGGACGCTTACGCGATCTCTTTGTATTCCGGGATCTGCATCAATTCGTCCTGCATGATCTCTCGCGCAGCACGTACACATTTACCGCATTGATTTCCCACTGGAACAAATTTGCGTAGCTGCTGAAATGACTGAGGCTGAAACTGACGAACGGCCTGACGTATTTTCTTGTCGCTTACACCATTACATAAACAAACGTACATAGAGACTCCCGTTCAAATTATGCGCAAAGTGTAAGTGAGAATGGTTATGATTACAATAGCACAAACGCCACAATACGGGGCGGGAGCCGGCAAAAAATGCGTAATTTTGTGACAGTACCGGAGTGGTAGAAAACAAAAAAGGACGCCGAAGCGTCCTTTTTTATTCGGGGATAATTAATTAGCCCAGAACTTTAGCAACAACGCCCGCGCCAACGGTACGGCCGCCTTCACGGATTGCGAAACGCAGACCGTCGTCCATCGCGATTGGGTGGATCAGAGTCACAACCATCTTGATGTTGTCGCCTGGCATTACCATCTCAACGCCTTCTGGCAGTTCGATG
>NZ_JAXQPP010000011.1:0-29221 GCF_034427575.1 Enterobacter sp. D2 | reverse complement strand
CATCGAACTGCCAGAAGGCGTTGAGATGGTAATGCCAGGCGACAACATCAAGATGGTTGTGACTCTGATCCACCCAATCGCGATGGACGACGGTCTGCGTTTCGCAATCCGTGAAGGTGGCCGTACCGTTGGCGCGGGCGTGGTTGCTAAAGTTCTCGGCTAATCGCTGATAACATTTGACGCAATGCGCATGAAAAGGGCATCATTTGATGCCCTTTTTGCACGCTTTCACATCAGAACCTGGCTCATCAGTGATTATTTTTGTCATAATCATTGCTGAGACAGGCTCTGCAGAGAGCGTATAATCCATAAAGGGATTATTTCGATTTGGCTCGCCTCGCAATCGCGGGGTGAAATTATTTGTAGAATTCTTCTGACAGGTTGGTTTATGAGTGCGAATACCGAAGCTCAAGGGAGCGGGCGCGGCCTGGAAGCGATGAAGTGGGTCGCTGTTGCCGTGCTGCTGATTGTGGCAATCGTTGGCAACTATCTTTATCGTGACATGATGCTGCCGCTCCGCGCGCTGGCAGTGGTGATTCTGATTGCTGCAGCGGGCGGTGTCGCGCTGTTGACGACTAAAGGTAAAGCAACCGTTGCTTTCGCTCGCGAAGCACGTACCGAAGTCCGCAAGGTCATTTGGCCGACTCGCCAGGAAACATTGCATACCACGCTGATCGTGGCTGCAGTGACTGCGGTAATGTCACTGATCCTGTGGGGACTGGATGGTATTCTGGTTCGCCTGGTTTCCTTTATTACTGGCCTGAGGTTCTAAGATGTCTGAAGCCCCTAAAAAGCGTTGGTACGTCGTTCAGGCGTTTTCCGGTTTTGAAGGCCGCGTAGCAACGTCGCTGCGTGAGCATATCAAATTACACAACATGGAAGAGTTATTTGGCGAAGTTATGGTTCCGACCGAAGAAGTGGTTGAGATCCGTGGCGGCCAACGTCGCAAAAGCGAGCGTAAATTCTTCCCGGGTTACGTGCTGGTTCAGATGGTGATGAACGACGCGAGCTGGCACCTGGTGCGCAGCGTACCGCGCGTGATGGGCTTTATCGGCGGCACGTCTGACCGTCCGGCGCCAATCAGCGACAAAGAAGTTGATGCGATTATGAACCGCCTGCAGCAGGTGGGTGATAAGCCGCGTCCGAAAACGCTGTTTGAACCGGGTGAAATGGTTCGTGTTAGCGACGGTCCGTTTGCTGACTTTAACGGTGTGGTTGAAGAAGTGGACTACGAGAAGTCCCGCCTGAAAGTTTCTGTTTCTATCTTCGGTCGTGCGACCCCAGTAGAACTGGACTTTGCGCAGGTCGAAAAAGCCTAAGCAGCGATCAAAAAAGCGGCGATTTAATCGTTGCACAGGGCGCGAGATTGGAATACAATTTCGCGCCTTTTGTTTTTATGGGCCCGGCCCGTAAAACGAATTTTATTCACGGGGAGCCTCCCTGAGGCGCTATCACCCAATCAGAGGATTTTAGAATGGCTAAGAAAGTACAAGCCTACGTCAAGCTGCAGGTTGCAGCTGGTATGGCGAACCCAAGTCCACCAGTTGGTCCAGCTCTGGGTCAGCAGGGTGTGAACATCATGGAATTCTGTAAAGCGTTCAACGCCAAAACCGAATCCCTGGAAAAAGGTCTGCCAATCCCAGTCGTAATCACTGTTTACGCTGACCGTTCTTTCACTTTCGTTACCAAAACCCCTCCAGCAGCTGTTCTGCTGAAGAAAGCGGCTGGTATCAAGTCTGGTTCCGGTAAACCGAACAAAGACAAAGTGGGTAAAATTTCCCGCGCTCAGCTGCAGGAAATCGCGCAGACCAAAGCTGCCGACATGACTGGTGCCGACATTGAAGCGATGACTCGCTCAATCGAAGGTACTGCACGTTCCATGGGCCTGGTAGTGGAGGACTAAGAAATGGCTAAACTGACCAAGCGCATGTCCGTGATCCGTGACAAAGTTGATGCGACCAAACAGTACGACATCAACGAAGCTATCGCTCTGCTGAAAGAACTGGCAACTGCTAAGTTCGTTGAAAGCGTTGACGTTGCCGTTAACCTCGGCATCGACGCGCGTAAATCCGATCAGAACGTTCGTGGCGCAACTGTATTGCCACACGGTACTGGCCGTTCCGTTCGCGTAGCTGTATTTGCTCAGGGTGCAAACGCTGAAGCTGCTAAAGCTGCCGGCGCTGAACTGGTAGGTATGGAAGATCTGGCTGATCAGATCAAGAAAGGCGAAATGAACTTTGACGTTGTTATTGCTTCTCCAGATGCAATGCGCGTTGTTGGCCAGCTGGGCCAGGTTCTGGGTCCACGCGGCCTGATGCCAAACCCGAAAGTGGGTACTGTAACTCCTAACGTTGCTGAAGCGGTTAAGAACGCTAAAGCAGGTCAGGTTCGTTATCGTAACGACAAAAACGGCATCATCCACACCACCATCGGTAAAGTGGACTTTGACGCTGACAAACTGAAAGAAAACCTGGAAGCTCTGCTGGTTGCGCTGAAAAAAGCAAAACCAACTCAGGCGAAAGGCGTGTACATCAAGAAAGTTAGCATCTCCACCACCATGGGTGCAGGTGTTGCAGTTGACCAGGCTGGCCTGAGCGCTGCTGCAAACTAATGCCTTTACGTGGGCGGTGATTTTGTCTACAATCTTACCCCCACGTTTGCTAACGAAAGTTAGCGGCTAAAAGATTTGTTCGTTGGAGCCTGGCCTAATCCAGGCCTCCGTCGAAGACCGCAGGTGTTTCGCAAGAGACTTAATCCCCTGCGTAGACGGTGACAGAACGCTAAGATTATTTTTGGATACTCTGGCTTGTTTCTGCTCACCGTATTAAGACGCTCTTTCCGTTGGGGAGAGTGAAGTGAGTTCCGGAACATGAGTTCCGGCAAACATCCAGGAGCAAAGCTAATGGCTTTAAATCTTCAAGACAAACAAGCGATTGTTGCTGAAGTCAGCGAAGTAGCCAAAGGCGCGCTGTCTGCAGTAGTTGCGGATTCCCGTGGCGTTACTGTAGACAAAATGACTGAACTGCGTAAAGCAGGTCGTGAAGCTGGCGTATACATGCGTGTTGTTCGTAACACCCTGCTGCGTCGCGTAGTTGAAGGTACTCAGTTCGAGTGCCTGAAAGACACGTTTGTTGGTCCGACCCTGATTGCATACTCTATGGAACACCCGGGCGCTGCTGCTCGTCTGTTCAAAGAGTTCGCGAAAGCGAATGCAAAATTTGAGGTCAAAGCTGCAGCCTTTGAAGGTGAGTTGATCCCGGCATCGCAAATCGATCGCCTGGCAACCCTGCCGACCTACGAAGAAGCAATTGCACGCCTGATGGCAACCATGAAAGAAGCTGCGGCTGGCAAACTGGTTCGCACTCTGGCTGCTGTACGCGATGCGAAAGAAGCTGCTTAATCGCAGTTATCTTTATAAAGCATTTGCTTACGTATAAACTTATTCTGATTTTCAGGAACAATTTAAATGTCTATCACTAAAGATCAAATCATTGAAGCAGTAGCAGCTATGTCCGTAATGGACGTTGTAGAGCTGGTTTCTGCAATGGAAGAAAAATTCGGTGTTTCTGCTGCTGCTGCTGTAGCTGTAGCTGCGGGCCCGGCTGAAGCTGCTGAAGAAAAAACTGAATTCGACGTAATTCTGAAAGCTGCTGGCGCTAACAAAGTTGCTGTTATCAAAGCAGTACGTGGCGCAACTGGCCTGGGTCTGAAAGAAGCTAAAGACCTGGTAGAATCTGCTCCAGCTGCGCTGAAAGAAGGCGTGAGCAAAGATGACGCAGAAGCACTGAAAAAATCTCTGGAAGAAGCTGGCGCTGAAGTTGAAGTTAAATAAGCCAACTTTTCTGGTTGCAGCCTAAGTAATTAGGCTGATGGCTGGTGACTTTTTAGTCACCAGCCTTTTTGCGCTGTAAGGCATCAGTAGCATTTCACACTGTTTGACTGCTGATTGTCCTGACAATGCATGTTTCTATCGACGACTTAATATATTGCGACAGGGTGCTCGCTCTGTGTAAATCGCGACGAAATGATTTAAGCGTGATAGCAACAGGTATTGCGGAAAGTATTCAATTTTCCGGTCCACAAAATGGTGTTGCACAAACTGTCCCTTCGTCGGACAGATGGGTCGACTTGTCAGCGAGCTGAGGAACCCTATGGTTTACTCCTATACCGAGAAAAAACGTATTCGTAAGGATTTTGGTAAACGTCCACAAGTTCTGGACATTCCATATCTCCTTTCTATCCAGCTTGACTCGTTCCAGAAGTTTATCGAGCAAGATCCTGAAGGGCAGTACGGTCTGGAAGCAGCCTTCCGCTCCGTGTTCCCGATTCAGAGCTACAGCGGTAACTCCGAGCTGCAGTACGTCAGCTACCGCCTTGGCGAACCGGTGTTTGACGTTCAGGAATGTCAGATCCGTGGCGTGACCTATTCCGCACCGCTGCGCGTAAAACTGCGTCTGGTGATCTACGAGCGCGAAGCGCCGGAAGGCACCGTAAAAGACATTAAAGAACAAGAAGTCTACATGGGTGAAATTCCACTCATGACAGACAACGGTACTTTCGTAATCAACGGTACTGAGCGTGTTATCGTTTCCCAGCTGCACCGTAGCCCGGGCGTCTTCTTCGACAGCGATAAAGGTAAAACACACTCTTCCGGTAAAGTACTGTATAACGCACGCATCATTCCTTACCGTGGTTCATGGCTGGACTTCGAGTTCGATCCGAAAGACAACCTGTTTGTCCGTATCGACCGCCGTCGTAAGCTGCCTGCAACCATCATTCTGCGTGCGCTGCAATACACCACTGAACAGATCCTGGACCTGTTCTTTGAGAAAGTGATCTTTGAAATCCGCGACAACAAGCTGCAGATGGAGCTGGTGCCGGAACGTCTGCGTGGTGAGACCGCGTCGTTCGACATCGAAGCCGACGGCAAAGTGTATGTGGAAAAAGGTCGCCGTATCACCGCGCGCCACATCCGCCAGCTGGAAAAAGATGATATCAAACTCATCGAAGTTCCGGTTGAGTACATTGCAGGAAAAGTAGCCGCGAAAGATTACGTTGACGAGTCAACGGGTGAGCTGATCTGCCCAGCGAACATGGAGCTGAGCCTGGATCTGCTGGCTAAGCTGAGCCAGTCTGGTCACAAACGTATCGAAACGCTGTTCACCAACGATCTGGACCACGGTGCGTATATCTCTGAGACTATTCGCGTCGACCCAACCACCGATCGTCTGAGCGCGCTGGTCGAAATCTACCGCATGATGCGTCCTGGTGAGCCACCAACTCGCGAAGCGGCGGAAAGCCTGTTCGAGAACCTGTTCTTCTCCGAAGACCGCTACGATCTGTCCGCGGTTGGTCGTATGAAGTTCAACCGTTCTCTGCTGCGCGACGAGATCGAAGGTTCCGGTATCCTGAGCAAAGACGACATCATCGAAGTGATGAAGAAGCTCATCGATATCCGTAACGGTAAAGGCGAAGTGGACGATATCGACCACCTCGGCAACCGTCGTATCCGTTCCGTAGGCGAAATGGCGGAAAACCAATTCCGCGTTGGCCTGGTACGTGTAGAACGTGCGGTGAAAGAGCGTCTGTCTCTGGGCGATCTGGATACCCTGATGCCTCAGGATATGATCAACGCCAAGCCGATTTCTGCAGCAGTGAAAGAGTTCTTCGGTTCAAGCCAGCTGTCTCAGTTCATGGACCAGAACAACCCGCTGTCTGAGATTACGCACAAACGTCGTATCTCTGCACTCGGCCCAGGCGGTCTGACCCGTGAACGCGCAGGCTTTGAAGTTCGAGACGTACACCCGACGCACTACGGTCGCGTATGTCCAATCGAAACGCCTGAAGGTCCAAACATCGGTCTGATCAACTCCCTGTCCGTGTACGCACAGACTAACGAATACGGTTTCCTCGAGACCCCGTACCGTAAAGTGACCGACGGTGTTGTAACCGACGAAATTCACTACCTGTCTGCTATCGAAGAAGGCAACTACGTTATCGCTCAGGCGAACTCCAACTTGGATGACGAAGGCCACTTTGTAGAAGATCTGGTTACCTGCCGTAGCAAAGGCGAATCCAGCTTGTTCAGCCGCGACCAGGTTGACTACATGGACGTATCCACCCAGCAGGTGGTATCCGTCGGTGCGTCCCTGATCCCGTTCCTGGAACACGATGACGCCAACCGTGCATTGATGGGTGCGAACATGCAACGTCAGGCCGTTCCAACTCTGCGCGCTGATAAGCCGCTGGTTGGTACCGGTATGGAACGTGCTGTTGCCGTTGACTCCGGTGTTACTGCAGTTGCTAAACGTGGCGGTACTGTTCAGTACGTCGATGCATCCCGTATCGTTATCAAAGTTAACGAAGACGAGATGTATCCGGGCGAAGCAGGTATCGACATTTATAACCTGACCAAATACACCCGTTCTAACCAGAACACCTGCATCAACCAGATGCCTTGCGTATCTCTGGGTGAGCCAGTTGAGCGCGGCGACGTGCTGGCAGACGGTCCGTCCACCGACCTCGGTGAACTGGCGCTCGGTCAGAACATGCGCGTAGCGTTCATGCCGTGGAATGGTTACAACTTCGAAGACTCCATCCTCGTCTCCGAACGTGTGGTTCAGGAAGATCGTTTCACCACCATCCACATCCAGGAACTGGCATGTGTGTCCCGTGACACCAAGCTGGGGCCAGAAGAGATCACCGCTGACATCCCTAACGTGGGTGAAGCTGCGCTCTCCAAACTGGATGAATCCGGTATCGTTTACATCGGTGCGGAAGTGACCGGCGGCGACATTCTGGTTGGTAAGGTTACGCCTAAAGGTGAAACCCAGCTGACGCCAGAAGAGAAACTGCTGCGTGCAATCTTCGGTGAGAAAGCGTCTGACGTTAAGGACTCTTCTCTGCGCGTACCAAACGGTGTTTCCGGTACGGTTATCGACGTTCAGGTCTTCACCCGTGACGGCGTCGAGAAAGATAAGCGTGCGCTGGAAATCGAAGAGATGCAGCTCAAACAGGCTAAGAAAGACCTGTCTGAAGAACTGCAGATCCTCGAAGCGGGTCTTTTCAGCCGTATCTATGCGGTGCTGGTTGCCGGTGGCGTTGAAGCTGAGAAGCTCGACAAACTGCCACGCGATCGCTGGCTGGAACTGGGCCTGACCGACGAAGAGAAACAAAATCAGCTGGAACAGCTGGCTGAGCAGTATGACGAACTGAAACACGAGTTCGAGAAAAAACTCGAAGCGAAACGCCGCAAAATCACTCAGGGCGACGATCTGGCACCAGGCGTGCTGAAGATTGTTAAGGTGTATCTGGCCGTTAAACGTCAGATCCAGCCTGGTGATAAGATGGCAGGTCGTCACGGTAACAAGGGTGTTATCTCTAAGATCAACCCGATCGAAGATATGCCGCACGATGCTAACGGTACGCCGGTAGATATCGTACTGAACCCGCTGGGCGTACCGTCTCGTATGAACATCGGTCAGATCCTGGAAACTCACCTGGGTATGGCTGCGAAAGGTATCGGCGACAAGATTAACGCCATGCTGAAGCAGCAGGAAGAAGTCGCGAAACTGCGCGAATTCATCCAGCGTGCCTACGATCTGGGTACCGACGTTCGTCAGAAAGTCGACCTGAATACCTTCAGTGATGAAGAAGTGCTGCGCCTGGCTGAGAACCTGAAAAAAGGTATGCCAATCGCAACGCCGGTCTTCGATGGTGCGAAAGAAGCTGAAATTAAAGAGCTGCTGCAACTGGGTGGTCTGCCAACGTCTGGTCAGATTACGCTGTTTGACGGCCGTACCGGTGAACAGTTCGAGCGTCCGGTAACCGTAGGTTACATGTACATGCTGAAACTGAACCACCTGGTCGACGACAAGATGCACGCTCGTTCTACCGGTTCTTACAGCCTGGTTACTCAGCAGCCGCTGGGTGGTAAGGCACAGTTCGGTGGTCAGCGCTTCGGGGAGATGGAAGTGTGGGCGCTGGAAGCATACGGCGCGGCATACACCCTGCAGGAAATGCTCACCGTTAAGTCTGATGACGTGAACGGTCGTACCAAGATGTATAAAAACATCGTGGACGGCAACCATCAGATGGAGCCGGGCATGCCAGAATCCTTCAACGTACTGTTGAAAGAGATTCGTTCGCTGGGTATCAACATCGAACTGGAAGACGAGTAATTCTCGCTCAAACAGGTCACTGGTGCCGGGTTAACCCCCGGCACCAGATTGTGCTAACTCCGACGGGAGCAAATCCGTGAAAGATTTATTAAAGTTTCTGAAAGCGCAGACTAAAACCGAAGAGTTTGATGCGATCAAAATTGCTCTGGCTTCGCCAGACATGATCCGTTCATGGTCATTCGGTGAAGTTAAAAAGCCGGAAACCATCAACTACCGTACGTTCAAACCTGAGCGTGACGGCCTTTTCTGTGCGCGTATTTTCGGGCCAGTAAAAGATTACGAGTGCCTGTGCGGTAAGTACAAGCGCCTGAAACACCGTGGTGTGATCTGTGAGAAGTGCGGCGTTGAAGTGACCCAGACCAAAGTGCGTCGTGAACGCATGGGCCACATCGAGCTGGCGTCTCCGACCGCTCACATCTGGTTCCTGAAATCTCTGCCGTCCCGTATCGGTCTGCTGCTGGATATGCCGCTGCGCGATATCGAACGCGTTCTGTACTTCGAATCTTATGTGGTTATCGAAGGCGGGATGACGAACCTGGAACGTCATCAGATCCTGACTGAAGAGCAGTATCTGGACGCGCTGGAAGAGTTCGGTGACGAATTCGATGCGAAGATGGGTGCGGAAGCTATTCAGGCCCTGCTGAAGAGCATGGATCTGGAGCAAGAGTGCGAGCAGCTGCGTGAAGAGCTGAACGAAACCAACTCCGAAACCAAACGTAAAAAGCTGACCAAGCGTATCAAACTGCTGGAAGCGTTCGTTCAGTCTGGTAACAAACCAGAGTGGATGATCCTGACCGTTCTGCCGGTTCTGCCGCCAGATTTGCGTCCACTGGTTCCGCTGGATGGTGGTCGTTTCGCAACGTCCGATCTGAACGATCTGTATCGTCGCGTTATCAACCGTAACAACCGTCTGAAACGTCTGCTGGATCTGGCTGCGCCGGACATCATCGTACGCAACGAAAAACGTATGCTGCAGGAAGCGGTAGATGCCCTGCTGGATAACGGTCGTCGCGGTCGTGCGATCACCGGTTCTAACAAACGTCCTCTGAAATCTTTGGCCGACATGATCAAAGGTAAGCAGGGTCGTTTCCGTCAGAACCTGCTCGGTAAGCGTGTTGACTACTCTGGTCGTTCTGTTATCACCGTAGGTCCATACCTGCGTCTGCATCAGTGCGGTCTGCCGAAGAAAATGGCACTGGAGCTGTTCAAACCGTTCATCTACGGCAAGCTGGAACTGCGTGGCCTCGCCACCACCATCAAAGCCGCTAAGAAAATGGTTGAGCGTGAAGAAGCTGTCGTTTGGGATATCCTGGACGAAGTTATCCGCGAACACCCGGTACTGCTGAACCGTGCACCAACACTGCACCGTCTGGGTATCCAGGCATTTGAGCCAGTCCTGATCGAAGGTAAAGCTATCCAGCTGCACCCGCTGGTATGTGCGGCATATAACGCCGACTTCGATGGTGACCAGATGGCTGTTCACGTACCGCTGACGCTGGAAGCCCAGCTCGAAGCGCGTGCGCTGATGATGTCTACTAACAACATCCTGTCCCCAGCGAACGGTGAACCAATTATCGTTCCTTCTCAGGACGTTGTATTGGGTCTGTACTACATGACCCGTGACTGTGTTAACGCCAAAGGCGAAGGCATGGTGCTGACTGGCCCGAAAGAAGCTGAGCGTATTTATCGCGCTGGCCTGGCCTCTCTGCATGCGCGCGTCAAAGTGCGTATCACCGAATACGAAAAAGATGAAAACGGCGAATTCGTTGCGAAAACCAGCCTGAAAGACACGACCGTTGGCCGTGCCATTCTGTGGATGATCGTACCGAAAGGTCTGCCTTTCTCCATCGTCAACCAGGCGCTGGGCAAGAAAGCGATCTCCAAAATGCTGAACACCTGTTACCGCATTCTGGGTCTGAAGCCGACCGTTATCTTCGCTGACCAGACAATGTATACCGGCTTTGCTTATGCAGCGCGTTCAGGTGCATCTGTTGGTATCGATGACATGGTCATCCCAGAGAAGAAACACGAGATCATCTCTGAAGCGGAAGCCGAAGTTGCTGAGATCCAGGAGCAGTTCCAGTCTGGTCTGGTTACCGCGGGCGAACGCTATAACAAAGTTATCGATATCTGGGCTGCAGCGAACGATCGTGTATCCAAGGCGATGATGGATAACCTGCAGACCGAAACCGTGATTAACCGTGACGGCGTTGAAGAACAGCAGGTTTCCTTCAACAGCATCTACATGATGGCCGACTCCGGTGCGCGTGGTTCCGCAGCACAGATTCGTCAGCTGGCAGGTATGCGTGGTCTGATGGCGAAGCCAGATGGCTCCATCATCGAAACGCCAATCACCGCGAACTTCCGTGAAGGTCTGAACGTACTCCAGTACTTCATCTCCACCCACGGTGCTCGTAAGGGTCTGGCGGATACCGCACTGAAAACAGCGAACTCCGGTTATCTGACGCGTCGTCTGGTTGACGTTGCGCAGGATCTGGTTGTGACCGAAGACGATTGTGGCACCCTCGAAGGTATCACCATGACCCCGGTTATCGAGGGGGGTGATGTTAAAGAGCCACTGCGCGATCGCGTTCTGGGTCGTGTAACCGCGGAAGACATTCTGAAGCCGGGTACTGCAGACATCCTGGTTCCACGCAACACGCTGCTGCACGAGCACTGGTGTGACCTGCTGGAAGCGAACTCTGTTGACTCCGTGAAAGTACGTTCCGTTGTATCCTGTGACACCGACTTTGGTGTATGTGCGCACTGCTACGGTCGTGATCTGGCGCGTGGCCACATCATCAACAAAGGTGAAGCAATCGGCGTTATCGCGGCACAGTCCATCGGTGAGCCGGGTACACAGCTGACGATGCGTACGTTCCACATCGGTGGTGCGGCATCTCGTGCGGCTGCTGAATCCAGCATCCAGGTGAAAAACAAAGGTAGCATCAAGCTCAGCAACGCGAAGTCTGTTGTTAACTCCGCTGGCAAGCTGGTTGTGACCTCCCGTAACACCGAGCTGAAGCTGATCGACGAATTCGGTCGTACCAAAGAGAGCTATAAAGTGCCTTACGGTGCGGTTATGGCGAAAGGTGATGGCGAGCAGGTTGCCGGCGGTGAAACCGTTGCAAACTGGGATCCACACACCATGCCGGTTATCACCGAAGTGAGTGGTTTCATCCGCTTCACTGACATGATCGACGGCCAGACCATTACTCGTCAGACCGACGAGCTGACCGGTCTGTCTTCTCTGGTGGTTCTGGATTCTGCTGAACGTACTACCGGTGGTAAAGATCTGCGTCCTGCACTGAAAATCGTTGATGCTCAGGGTAACGACGTTCTGATCCCTGGTACCGACATGCCTGCGCAGTACTTCCTGCCGGGTAAAGCGATCGTTCAGCTGGAAGATGGCATTCAGATCGGTGCGGGTGATGCTCTGGCGCGTATTCCACAGGAATCCAGCGGTACCAAGGACATCACCGGTGGTCTGCCACGCGTTGCGGACCTGTTCGAAGCACGTCGTCCGAAAGAGCCTGCAATCCTGGCTGAAATCAGCGGTATCATCTCCTTCGGTAAAGAGACCAAAGGGAAGCGCCGTCTGGTTATCACTCCAGTAGATGGCAGCGAACCGTACGAAGAGATGATTCCTAAGTGGCGTCAGCTCAACGTGTTCGAAGGTGAACGTGTAGAACGTGGTGACGTGGTTTCCGATGGTCCAGAAGCTCCGCACGACATTCTGCGTCTTCGTGGCGTACACGCGGTAACGCGTTACATCACCAACGAAGTACAGGACGTTTACCGTCTGCAGGGCGTTAAGATTAACGATAAGCACATCGAAGTTATCGTTCGTCAGATGCTGCGTAAAGCAACCATCGAAAACGCAGGCAGCTCCGAGTTCCTGGAAGGCGAGCAGGTTGAATACTCACGCGTCAAGATCGCTAACCGCGAACTGGAAGCGAACGGCAAAATCGGTGCGACCTTCTCGCGCGATCTGCTGGGTATCACCAAAGCGTCTCTGGCAACCGAGTCCTTCATCTCTGCAGCATCGTTCCAGGAAACGACTCGTGTCCTGACCGAAGCCGCTGTTGCAGGTAAACGTGATGAACTGCGCGGTCTGAAAGAGAACGTCATCGTGGGTCGTCTGATCCCGGCGGGTACCGGTTATGCGTACCATCAGGATCGTATGCGTCGTCGTGCTGCAGGCGAACTGCCAGCTGCACCGCAGGTGACTGCTGAAGATGCATCCGCGAGCCTGGCAGAACTGCTGAACGCAGGTCTGGGCGGTTCCGACAACGAGTAATCGTTGATGCCGTAAATAAAAAACCCGCCTCGGCGGGTTTTTTTACATCTGCATGTATTCAATTCACCAACGGGATCCGACGATAAAGCTCAATCATATCGCCCGCCAGATCCTGAATGACCATGGCGTTCATCAGGTGATCCTGCGAGTGGACGGTGATCAGGTTAACCGGAAGCTTCCCGGTCCCCTCATCAAGACCGATAAGCTGCGTCTGTATAGTGTGCGCATGCTTCACATATTCACGCGACTCTTCCATCGCTTTTTCAGCTTCGTCAAAATCACCTTTACGCGCCATCTGCAACGCCGTCAGGGCTGCACTGCGCGCCGCGCCCGCGTTGACCAACAGTTCCATAATCGTGGTTTCTAAGTCTTCCATTATGACTCCAGAAGTTTGAGCGCTTTTTCCAGTACGGCATCACCTTTCATCATGCCGTAATCCATCATGTCGATCACCGCGACCTTTTTACCCAACGGGTCGGCCTGCGCCTGGAGTTTAGCCTGCTCGTATTTAACCTGTGGCCCCAGCAATACGATATCGGCCGTCGCGATGTTGTCTTTAAACTCCGCAACCGGAACGGCTTTAATGGTGACTTCAACCCCTTTTTTCTGCGCGGCGTCTTTCATACGTTGAACCAGCATGCTGGTTGACATTCCCGCTGCACAGCATAAAACGATGTTCTTCATAATCAGCCTCGATCTACATGTGTTTATTGATAATTATCCCGTGCAGAGCGCTTCAACAACCGATTTACCGCGATTGTGTGTCAGGCATCACAAAGAAACCGGTGATTTTCTGAAACCGGTTACAATTTTACATTGTCGGGCACCCGGCCCGTGGAAACGGGCAGGGTCAAAGAGGGAGGATTAGCTGATGGACGTTCGGTTAATGCGGTTTTTGCCCTGCTGTTTGGCGCTATAGAGGGCGTTATCAACGCTTCCGACAAATTGCTCCAGCGGTTCAAAATGCCACTCCCCAAGACCGCCGCTGAACGTAACCCGCAGGTTTTCTTCTCGCCAGACGCGTTTTTCAACTGCGGTACGCCAGGCTTCCAGCAATGAGAGCGCAGACGTCATCTGCTCAGCCTGGAAAATTACCGCAAACTCTTCTCCACCGTACCGGTAAAGCGAGACGTGATGTGGCTGCATGATCTGGATCCCTTCGCGGGCCACGTTGCGCAGAACAATATCACCGGTCAGGTGGCCCAGCGTGTCGTTAATCGACTTGAAGTTATCGATGTCTACCAGCGCCATCGCGAAAGGCTGCTGGGCATTCAGCAGCTCCGCGACATCGCTGTCGAACGCGCGGCGGTTTTTACAGCCCGTCAGCGCATCGTGAGTGGCCTGGCGAACATACGCCATTTCACGCTCTTTGTTGGACTGAATCGTGTGGCTCAGCATCGCTTCCAGGCGCGGCGCCTCGCTAACATCGCCAGTTTTGATGGCATTGATAATGTGCATCAGCACTGAACGCGAGGCGTGGCGGAGGTATAAGCCGAAGAGGATGATGATGATGGCGGCCAGCGCAAACCCCCAGCCAACGATCGTCGTTTCGTGGCGGGTGATATCGGTGAGCGTCGCACCGGATACCCGGTAGATGACAAACCAGTCCGGGTTGGTAAACGAGTAGTAGTAATACCAGGCGTTGCTTTTCTTGTCGTAAAGATGACCTTCGCCGCTGGTCATTTTGTCCATCAGCGCTTCGCTCACGTACTGTTTGAACAGCGCGCCGGTATCCGGATGCAGCACAACGGCGCCGTCGCGTTCGACGACGAAGAATTCCCCCTGAACGGGCGCCACCATCTGGCGCAGGGTGAAGCCCATAGACGTCAAATCGAGATGGAAAGCGAGCGTTCCCTTCAGTCTCCCTTCAGGCGAAATCAAAGGTTTATAGAGTGTCACAGTCGGATGGCCAGTGAAGTAGTCCATATAGGGACGGGTATAGTGACTGAAGATACTGGCTTCCGCCTGAGCGACGAACCACGGGCGTGTCCGGGGATCGAAGGTTTTACTCGTCTCCGTGGGGAGCACCTCTGGTGCGCGAAGATAATGCCCCTGCGTGTCCGCCAGCGAGATGGAGGAGACGGTCGGCATCAGGTTCTGCAAATGCATCATCATCTGCAGCCCCTGCGTCGGGTTGACGTTGAGCGTCTCGTTGAGCCTGTCGTCGCGGGCAAAGTACATCGCGGAACGGCCCAGGATATAGTCGTTTTCACGCAGGATAGATTCGGTGTAGTTCACCGCCAGGTTGTGCGTGAAATTGCTGTTGATCTTATGATAATCCTCAAGAAAATCCTTTCGTTGCGAAAGCGTTACCGCGATCGCGATCACCGCAAAACTGCAGAGGATCCCCGCAAAGCTGAGCATGATTGGCCGGGTAAAAGAGAGCTTTTTGCTGTGAAGTGCCATGAGCTGTACATCGTTCCTGATGGTGAATACTTTTCGTCTGCCGATATCCTCTCAGCATAGTCGCTGTCCTGCGGTTAGCGGTGAATTATACGGCACACGATTTCTGGTGGGATGATTTATCTTAAGAACCATTAAGAAAACACTTATTCAACTTGTCAGGAGCCGTTTGTGCAATGAACCAGAGGCAGGGCGAAACGAGGAAGAAGCTTTTCGCCCTGGTCAGCATCCGTTGCTGACCGTGTGACAATAAAAAACCGGACGATCGCTGACAACCACCCGGTTTTGCCTTTTCGTAGCGCCTCGACAATTTTTTATGGCGTTGCAGTACGTTTCAGCGTCATTGCGAGACTCTTCCCAGCCAGCTGTCCCAGTCTTTCCAGACAGGCTGAAGACCCTGGGCCGTCAGGGCTACGGCGACCGCTTCCGGACGTCGCCCGTCATGCGGCACAAACTGCTCCAGCTCCGGACGATCGTCGGCGTAGCCGCCAGGCTGCGTTTTGGAAAACGCGCTGACGTTGTTAATCGCAAGCGGTATAACGCGATCGCGAAACGCCGGGGATTCACGCGTTGAGAGCGATAATTCAACTTCCGGGGCGAGCAGGCGAAACGCACAGATGGTCTGCACCAGCTGGCGTTCATCCATCAGCGAAGCCGGTTCAATCCCGCCCGCGCAAGGTCTCAGGCGCGGGAAGGAGATGGAGTAACGGCTCTGCCAGTAGTGCTGCTGAAGCCACAGCAAATGTTCCGCCACCATGTAACAATCCACCCGCCAGCTGTCAGAGAGCCCGATCAGCGCCCCCAGACCGATTTTGTCGATCCCCGCACGACCCAGCCTGTCCGGCGTTTCCAGCCGGAAAAAGAAATCCTGTTTCTTGCCCTTCAGGTGGTGCCGGGCGTACGTCGCCTCGTGGTAGGTTTCCTGATAGACCATGACCCCGTCCAGCCCGAGGGTTTTGAGCTCCGCATACTCCTCCTGCGCCAGGGGCTGTACTTCCATCTGCAGCGACGCAAACTGACGACGAATGGCGGGAAGGTGCTGACGGAAATAGTCCATTCCCACCTTGCCCTGATGTTCGCCCGTGACCAGCAGAAGATGTTCAAAACCCATTTCACGAATGGCCGCACACTCACGGGCAATCTCATCTTCATCGAGCGTTTTACGCTTGATGCGGTTGCTCATGGAAAAACCGCAGTAGGTGCAGTCATTGGCGCACAGGTTTGAGAGATAGAGCGGCACGTAGAAGCTCACCGTGTTGCCAAAACGCTGGCGGGTGAGCCGCTGTGCTCGCTGGGCCATCGGTTCGAGGTACGCGCTGGCCGCCGGGGAGAGCAGAGCCATCAGATCCTCGCGGGTCAGATGGCGGGCATTCAGCGCGCGCTCCACGTCAGCCGCCGTTTTGCTGTTGATGCGAAGGGCAATGTCGTCCCAGTTAAGCTGGCGCCAGCGCTCGGTAAACGTGCTCATGAGATCGCCTCCAGAAAACCGGTCAGCGGGCTGGTGGCCTGCGCCTGGAAACTGCGCGAGCCGGGACCGGACTCCCTTGCCAGCAGGCCAGCCTCTACGGCCATGCGGAACGCACGCGCCATCATGACCGGATCGTCGGCAACCGCGATGGCCGTATTGACCAGTACCGCGTCGGCGCCCATCTCCAGCGCCTGCGCGGCATGGCTGGGCACGCCAATGCCCGCATCAACCACCACCGGTACGGTAGCCTGCTCAATAATGATTTCCAGCATCGCGCGGGTTTCCAGCCCCTGGTTGGAGCCAATGGGGGCGCCCAGCGGCATGACGGCGGCGCAGCCGACCTCTTCCAGCCGTTTGCAGAGGACAGGGTCGGCGCCGCAGTAAGGCAGGACGGTAAACCCTTGCTGCACCAGCTTTTCAGCCGCTTTCAGCGTTTCGATGGGGTCGGGCAGCAGCCAGCGGGCGTCAGGATGAATTTCCAGCTTCAGCCAGCGGGTGCCGAGCGCCTCGCGGGCCAGCTGCGCGGCAAAAATCGCCTCTTCGGCTGTTTTGGCACCGGAGGTGTTGGGCAGCAGCGTGACGCCAGCCTCCAGTAAAGGCGCCAGAATGGCGTCGCTGTGATGACGCAGATCCACGCGCTTGAGCGCCAGCGTCACCAGCTGGCTGCCGCTTTCGCGAATGGCATCCACCATCAGCTGCGGCGAGGCGAATTTTCCGGTACCGGTAAACAGATGCGAATCAAAAACCTTATCGGCAATACGTAACATCTCAGCCCCCTGCGATAACCTGAAACAGCAGGATCTGGTCGCCTTCATTGACCTGCTGGTTTTCCCACTGCTCGCGCGGCAGGATCTGTTGATTGAGCGCCAGCGCCGTTCCCGGCTTGAGCTGACGCAGCTTGTNACTGCTCGCGCGGCAGGATCTGTTGATTGAGCGCCAGCGCCGTTCCCGGCTTGAGCTGACGCAGCTTGTCGAGCAGTGCGGCAACGGTAAGCCCGTCGTCGCATCTCATCGGCTCATCGTTAAACAGAATGCGCATCGCGGCCTCCACATACCGGGCAGCGGCTGGCGCGGCGTAACGCCAGCTGGCGCCAGCCGCTGGAGCGGGCATCAAATAGCCGTAGCGTATTGCGTTCCGTCTCCATGCCGCTGAGCAGCTTGATGGCCTCCAGCGCCTGCATGGTGCCCATCACGCCGACCACCGGACCAAGAATGCCCGCCGTACGGCAGTTGCGCGCTGGCTCGGCATCATCCGGCCACAGGCAGCGATAGCAGCCCTGCGACCACGGCGGGGTCAGGACCATCATCTGCCCGCCGAACCCCACCGCGCTGGCGGTGATAAGCGGCGTATTATTTGCCACGCAGGCGGCGTTGATCGCCTGGCGCGTCGCCATGTTGTCCGTGCAGTCCAGCACCACGTCGGCCAGGGCGACCTCACGGCGCAGATTGTCACCGCTGAGCCGGTCCTGCAGGGCAATCAGCTCAATATCCGGGTTGAGCTGGTTCAGGCGCTGCCGGGTAATTTGCGCTTTCGGCTGGTTGATATCCTCGGTGGTAAAGAGGATTTGTCGCTGCAGGTTGCTGAGGTGAACCTCGTCGTCGTCGGCCAGCACCAGCGTACCGATACCTGCGCCTGCCAGATAAAGCGCGGCGGGCGCGCCTAATCCGCCCAGACCGACAATTAGCACCCGGCTGGCGAGCAGCTTTTGCTGCCCGTCGATGGCGATATCTTCCAGCAGGATCTGACGGCTGTAGCGCATAAAATCACGATCGTTCATCACCCGCTCCTGCCAGCTGTAACAGCTGTTCGGTGGCTAGACGCCAGTCTGCTGCCTGGGTGATGGCGCTGACGACGGCGATACTGCCGACGCCGGTCTCCAGCACCGCCGGGGCGCGTTCAAGACTGATTCCACCGATGGCGACGGTGGGGTAATCGGCAAGGCGTTTAACGTGACTCGCCAGCTGCGTCAGCCCCTGCGGTGCGGAGGGCATCTGCTTGGTTTGCGTCGGGAAGACGTGACCCAGCGCGATGTAAGAGGGACGGGCCGCCAGCGCCACGTCGATCTCCATGTCATCGTGCGTTGACACGCCAAGACGCAGCCCGGCTTCGCGGATAGCGCTCAGATCCGTTGTTTCCAGATCCTCCTGACCCAGATGCACGCCGTACGCCTGGTGCTTAACGGCCAGCCGCCAGTAGTCGTTGATAAACAGGCGGGCATCGTAGCGACGCCCCAGCGCGATGGCGGCAACCACATCGGCTTCCACCTCGTCATCGCGCTTATCCTTGATGCGCAGCTGGATCGTTCGAACGCCTGTCTCCAGCAGGCGCTCTATCCACTCCACGCTGTCCACCACCGGATAGAGCCCTAAACGGTAGGGGACGGGCGGGAAATCGGGCTTATACATTACGCCTCCTCTTTTTTGAGGTAGATTTCGCCGCCTTTGGCGCGGAAGGTTTCGGACATGTCCGCCATACCCACTTCAATGGTTTGCGCGGCGGCGTAGTCGCGCACCTCCTGGCTGATTTTCATCGAGCAGAATTTTGGCCCGCACATAGAGCAGAAGTGCGCGACTTTGCCTGACTCCTGCGGCAGGGTCTCGTCGTGATAGGCGCGGGCGGTGAACGGGTCCAGCGCCAGGTTGAACTGGTCTTCCCAGCGGAATTCAAAGCGCGCCTTCGACATGGCGTTATCGCGGATTTGCGCGCCCGGGTGGCCTTTGGCCAGATCAGCCGCGTGGGCGGCAATTTTGTAGGTGATCAGCCCCTGCTTCACGTCCTCTTTGTTTGGCAGGCCGAGGTGCTCTTTCGGCGTCACGTAGCAGAGCATGGCGCAGCCGAACCAGCCGATCATCGCCGCCCCAATGCCCGACGTGAAGTGGTCATAGCCCGGCGCAATATCGGTAGTCAACGGCCCCAGGGTGTAGAACGGTGCTTCGTGGCAGTGCTCCAGCTCCTCGGTCATGTTGCGGCGGATCATCTGCATCGGCACGTGGCCCGGACCTTCAATCATCACCTGCACGTCATACTCCCAGGCGATCTTAGTCAGCTCGCCCAGCGTGTGCAGCTCGGCAAACTGCGCTTCGTCGTTCGCGTCGCGAATAGAGCCCGGACGCAGGCCATCGCCCAGCGACAGAGAGACATCGTACGCGGCGCAGATTTCGCAAATTTCGCGGAAGTGCTCGTAGAGGAAGTTTTCCTGATGATGTGACAGGCACCACTTCGCCATGATGGAACCGCCGCGCGAGACGATGCCGGTCAGACGCTTCGCGGTCATCGGCACGTAGCGCAGCAGCACGCCCGCGTGAATGGTGAAGTAGTCCACGCCCTGCTCGGCCTGCTCCAGCAGCGTGTCGCGGAACGCTTCCCAGGTGAGGTCTTCGGCAATGCCGTTGACCTTTTCCAGCGCCTGATAAATCGGGACGGTGCCAATTGGTACCGGGCTGTTACGCAGGATCCATTCGCGGGTTTCGTGAATATAGCGTCCAGTGGAGAGGTCCATTACCGTGTCCGCACCCCAGCGCGTGGACCAGACCAGCTTTTCCACCTCTTCTTCGATGGAGGAGGTGACGGCCGAGTTACCGATGTTCGCGTTGACCTTCACCAGGAAGTTGCGGCCGATAATCATCGGCTCGGATTCCGGGTGGTTGATGTTGGCAGGGATAATTGCGCGCCCGGCGGCCACTTCGTCACGCACAAACTCCGGCGTGATGTTTTCCGGCAGGCGAGCGCCAAAGCCTTCACCCGGATGCTGATAGCGCAGCATTTCGCTACGGATGCGCTCGCGACCCATGTTTTCGCGGATGGCGATGAACTCCATCTCCGGCGTGACGATGCCCCGGCGCGCGTAGTGCAACTGGGTCACGCATTTGCCCGCCTTAGCGCGTTTTGGCGTCAGCAGGCCGGTAAAGCGCAGCTCGTCCAGACCGTCGTCGGCCAGGCGCTCTTTAGTGTATGCAGAACTCAGGACGCTCAGCTCTTCGCAGTCGTTACGCGCGTCAATCCACGGCTGGCGCAGCTTTGCCAGACCCTGCTGGACGTTGATGGCAACATCAGGATCGCCGTACGGGCCGGAGGTGTCATACACCGGCACGGCTTCGTTGTCTTCGTACTGCGGGTTATCTTTGCTGCCGCCGATAAGCGTCGGGCTGAGCTGAATTTCGCGCATTGGGACGCGGATATCGGCCTGCGAGCCGGAAATGTAGATGCGTTTCGAGTTCGGGAAAGCGGTGCCTTCCAGCGTGTCGATGAAGTGTTGGGCCTGTGCGCGCTGTTCGCGGCGGGTCAGTTTTGCAGTAGACATAGCTCATTCCAAAAGTGAAGGACATGGCTTGTCAGACGACGGATGAAGCAAGAGAGGATCGCCCTCAGGCGATACAACAGCAGTGTGACTCTTGTTCCCTTCGCAGGTATTAGCCTGATCAGGTTCCGCGGATCCCGAATTAACGGTCTCAGCCCGCGCTTTCAGGCGCTGGGCACTCCGACAAGAAAAATCCCCCCCGTGAGAGGGGCGAATGGTTGTAAATTACTCGTTAACGATGAAGAACTCAAGCAGGGCGCGCGACGTTCTCTTCGTTACTGATGTTCAAATCGTTGTCCAGCACGAGGGCGATCAGCTTATCTTCCAGCGTGAATCGCTCTTCCAGCGCTTCGCCGAGGTCGGATAGCGCCTGCTGAAACTCAAGATAGTTATCGTGGTCGATAGCGTTCTCGAGCGCGGAATCATAGTAATCCATGATCTGCTGGGTGTTGGCTTCCAGAAGCGGATAGAGCTTGCTGGCCGCTAAATACGGCGTTGTCCCTTCCATTTCGCGGATAATGCGTTCATAAATATTGAAATGGCCGTCGGACAGATAATCGACCAGGCCCTGACAAAAATCATCCAGCGCTTTTTCATTCAGTCGCATAAACGATTCTTTGCCAGGCTTAATACCGACCAGATTGTAATAAGCCACGAGTAGATGCTTGCGTACATGTAGCCAGCGATCCACCAGTTTGTTATTTCCTCTAACGCGCTCAGTCAGGCTTTGCAGCTGGTTTAACATGGTCGACTCCGCAAAATGTAGGATTGAATCTGCTTATCCAGAATGTAACCACAATGCTAACAACATGTCAGTGAAGCGAAGGTAGTGCAATAGATATGGATCGTATTATTGAAAAATCAGATCTTGGTTGGTGGATCGTCAGTCACGAACAAAAATTATGGCTTCCTGCCGGGGAAATCCCCTACGGTGCAGCTGAAGCGTTCGATCTCGTTGGACAGCCAGCGCTACAGATCGGCGAGTGGCAGGGTGAGCCCGTGTGGTTGATCCAACAGCCCCGCCGCCAGGATATGGGATCGGTGCGCCAGGTGCTGGATCTGGACGTGGGGCTGTTCCAGCTGGCGGGGCGGGGCGTGCAGCTGGCCGAGTTTTACCGCTCGCATAAATACTGCGGCTACTGCGGTCATACCATGCGCCCGAGCAAAACCGAGTGGGCGATGCTCTGCAGCCATTGTCGCGAACGCTACTATCCGCAGATCGCGCCGTGCATTATCGTCGCTATCCGCCGGGAGGATTCCATCCTGCTGGCGCAGCATACCCGCCATCGCAACGGGATCCACACCGTGCTGGCCGGCTTCGTCGAGGTGGGCGAAACGCTGGAGCAGGCGGTGGCGCGCGAGGTGATGGAGGAGAGTGGGATCAAAGTGAAGAACCTGCGCTACGTCACCTCCCAGCCGTGGCCGTTCCCGCAGTCGCTGATGACGGCATTTATGGCCGAATACGACAGCGGCGAGATCGTTATCGACCAGAAAGAGCTTCTGGACGCGAACTGGTATCGCTACGACGATCTACCGCTGTTGCCTCCGCCGGGCACCGTGGCGCGTCGCCTGATAGAAGATACCGTGGCGATGTGTCGGGCCGAGTATGAGTAGTGTTACACTGAGGCCATGACGCTTAAGGAACTGCAAAAATGACCGAACTGAAGAACGATCGTTATCTGCGTGCGCTGCTGCGCCAGCCCGTTGATGTCACCCCGGTGTGGATGATGCGCCAGGCGGGACGCTATCTCCCTGAGTACAAAGCCACGCGCGCGCAGGCGGGCGATTTTATGTCGCTGTGCAAAAACGCCGAGCTGGCCTGTGAAGTGACGCTCCAGCCGCTGCGCCGCTTCCCGCTGGATGCCGCGATCCTCTTCTCGGATATTCTGACCATTCCGGATGCAATGGGCCTTGGCCTGTACTTCGAAACCGGCGAAGGCCCGCGTTTCACCTCCCCAATCAAAAGCAAAGCCGACGTGGATAAGCTGCCGATCCCCGATCCGGAAGGCGAGCTGGGCTACGTGATGAACGCCGTGCGCACCATTCGCCGCGAGCTGAAAGGTGAAGTGCCGCTGATTGGCTTCTCCGGCAGCCCGTGGACCCTGGCGACCTATATGGTGGAAGGGGGCAGCAGCAAAGCCTTCACCATGATTAAAAAGATGATGTACGCCGAGCCGCTGGCCCTGCATGCGCTGCTCGACAAGCTGGCGAAGAGCGTCGCCCTCTATCTGAACGCGCAGATTAAGGCGGGTGCGCAGTCGGTGATGATTTTCGATACCTGGGGCGGCGTGCTGACCGGGCGCGATTATCAGCAGTTCTCCCTGTACTACATGCACAAAATCGTCGACGGCCTGCTGCGTGAAAACGAAGGCCGCCGCGTGCCGGTGACGCTGTTCACCAAAGGTGGCGGTCAGTGGCTGGAAGCGATGGCGGCAACCGGCTGCGACGCGCTGGGCCTCGACTGGACCACCGATATCGCCGATGCGCGCCGTCGCGTGGGCGACAAAGTGGCGCTGCAGGGCAATATGGACCCGTCCATGCTCTATGCGCCGCCAGCCCGCATTGAAGAAGAAGTGTCGACTATACTGTCTGGTTTCGGCCAGGGGGAAGGCCACGTCTTTAACCTCGGCCACGGCATTCATCAGGATGTGCCGCCAGAACACGCAGGCGTATTTGTGGAGGCGGTGCATCGGCTTTCTGCCCAGTATCACCAGTAAGGAGTGATTATGGATCTCGCGTCGCTACGCGCTCAACAAATCGAACTGGCCTCATCGGTGATCCGCGAGGATCGTCTGGATAAAGATCCTCCGCAGTACATTGGCGGAGCAGACGTCGGATTCGAGCAGGATGGGGAAGTGACGCGAGCGGCGATGGTGGTACTGAAATACCCTTCGCTTGAGCTGGTGGAGTACAAGGTTGCGCGTATCGCGACCACCATGCCGTACATTCCGGGCTTTCTCTCCTTCCGCGAATATCCCGCGCTTCTGACAGCGTGGGAGCAACTCTCGCAAAAACCTGACCTGCTGTTTGTCGATGGACACGGTATCTCACACCCGCGCCGTTTAGGCGTTGCCAGCCACTTTGGGCTGCTGGTGGATGTGCCGACCATTGGCGTCGCCAAGAAACGCCTGTGCGGCGCGTTTGAACCTCTTTCTGCCGAGCCGGGCGCGCTGGCGCCGCTTATCCATAAAGGCGAGCAGCTAGCGTGGGTCTGGCGCAGCAAGGCGCGCTGTAACCCGCTCTTTATCGCCACCGGGCACCGGGTGAGCATGGACAGCGCCCTGGCGTGGGTGCAGCGCTGCATGAAGGGCTACCGCTTGCCGGAGCCGACGCGCTGGGCAGACGCCGTGGCCTCTTCGCGTCCGGCTTTTGTTCGTTGGCAGGAAATTCAGCGATGATTCAGGTAAACTGCGCCTAATTTTCGATTCGAGAGATCATCATGCTACAAAACCCGATTCACCTGCGCCTTGAGAAACTTGAAAGCTGGCAGCACGTGACGTTTATGGCTTGCCTGTGCGAGCGCATGTATCCCAACTATGCCGCGTTCTGTAAGGAGACGGGCTTTGGTGATGGCCATATCTACCGCCGCATTCTGGATCTGATCTGGGAAACGCTGACGGTGAAAGACGCGAAGGTGAACTTCGACTCCCAGCTGGAAAAGCTGGAAGAGGCGATTCCGGCTGCGGATGATTTTGACCTGTACGGTGTCTACCCGGCGATTGACGCCTGCGTGGCGTTAAGCGAACTGCTCCACTCCCGTCTGAGCGGTGAAACGCTGGAGCACGCAATTGAAGTCAGTAAGGCATCTATTACGACCGTCGCGATGCTGGAAATGACCCAGGAAGGCCGCGAGATGACCGACGAAGAGCTGCGTGCAAACCCGGCGGTTGAGCAAGAATGGGACATTCAGTGGGAAATTTTCCGCCTGCTGGCAGAGTGTGAAGAACGCGATATTGAGCTGATAAAAGGGCTGCGCGCGGACTTACGAGAGGCTGGTGAGAGCAATATTGGTATAATTTTTAACCAATGAGACAATAAAACTTGAGATAACGCCCGTTTTGTCGCTCCTCGACTCTTCCCTTTCGCCCCTTGTCTGGTCTACATTTGGGGGGCGAAAAAAAGTGGCTATCGGTGCGTGTATGCAGGAGAGTGCTTTTTTGGCATTTTCGTCGCACTCGATGCTTAGCAAGCGATAAACACATTGAAAGGATAACTTATGAACAAGACTCAACTGATTGATGTAATTGCGGACAAGGCTGATCTGTCTAAAGTGCAGGCTAAAGCTGCTCTGGAATCTACCCTGGCTGCTATTACTGAGTCTCTGAAAGAAGGCGATGCTGTGCAACTGGTTGGTTTCGGTACCTTCAAAGTGAACCACCGCGCTGAGCGTACTGGCCGCAACCCGCAGACCGGTAAAGAAATCAAAATCGCCGCAGCTAACGTGCCGGCATTTGTTTCTGGTAAAGCACTGAAAGACGCTGTTAAGTAAGACGCGTGGCAGTGAACAGTTTTAGCGAAGGGGCGGTAACGCCCCTTTTGTCTTTCTGGCGTGGAACGCTCGCGCTGGCAGGCATGCTGCTGCTGTCAGCCTGCAGCCACGACACCTCTCTGCCGCCGTTTACCGCCAGCGGTTACGCGGACAACCAGGGTGCGGTCAGGATCTGGCGCAAAGATTCCGGCGGCGAAGTGCATCTGCTTTCTGCCTTCAGCCCGTGGCATAACGGCAATACGTCGACTGCGGAATATCGCTGGCAGGGAGATGACCTGTCGCTGATTGAACTGAACGTCTACAGCAAGACCCCCGAACACGTGAAAGTGCGTTTTGACGACCATGGCGAGCTGAGCTTTATGCAGCGCGAAGTCAGCGGTCAAAAACAGCAGCTTTCCAGCGATCAAATCGCCCTCTACCGTTATCGTGCCGAACAAATCCGCCAGACCAGCGATGCGCTTCGTCTGGGACGCGTTGTGCTGCGCCAGGGGCGCTGGCATGCCGATGGGACGGTGACAACCTGCGAAGGACAGACGGTCAAGCCTGAGCTCGAATCCTGGGCAACCGAACACATACAACGTCGTCAGCGTCATTCATCAATGGAGGTGAGTGTGGCGTGGCTGGAAGCGCCGGAAGGCTCTCAGCTGCTGCTGGTGGCGAACGAAGACTTCTGCACCTGGCAGCCGACGGAAAAAAGTTTTTGATTTAAATCCCCTCTCCCTTGAGGGAGAGGGTTAGGGTGAGCGGGAAATTACTCTCCCTGCTCACGCGCAATCGCGCGATAACCGATATCCTGACGGCTAAAGCTGCCGTTCCAGTGAATATCCGCCATCAGCGCGTAGGCGCGTTTCTGCGCTTCTGCCACAGTATGGCCCAGCGCGGTTGCACACAGCACGCGTCCGCCGTTGGTGAGGACGCGATCGTCGTCAGCCAGCTTCGTACCCGCATGGAACACCTTCGCACCTTCAATCTCTTCCAGCGGCAGGCCGTGGATTTCATCCCCGGTGTTGTAGTTGCCCGGATAACCACCTGCAGCAATCACCACGCCCAGAGACGCACGCTCGTCCCACTCTGAGGTTTTCTCGTCGAGCTTGCCTTCGCAGGCTGCCAGACACAGTTCCACCAGATCGGATTTCATGCGCAGCATGATGGGCTGCGTTTCCGGATCGCCAAAGCGGCAGTTGAATTCGATGACCTTAGGATTGCCCTGCTTGTCGATCATCAGACCCGCGTAGAGGAAACCGGTGTAGGTATTGCCTTCCGCCGCCATCCCTTTCACGGTTGGCCAAATGATGCGATCCATGGTGCGCTGGTGGACTTCATCAGTCACTACCGGAGCGGGGGAGTAAGCGCCCATTCCGCCAGTATTCGGGCCGGTATCGCCATTACCCACACGCTTGTGATCCTGGCTAGTGGCCATCGGCAGAACGTGCTCGCCGTCGACCATCACGATAAAGCTCGCTTCTTCACCGTCGAGGAACTCTTCGATCACGATGCGGTGGCCCGCATCGCCAAAGGCGTTGCCCGCCAGCATATCCTGAACCGCGGCTTCTGCTTCCTCGAGGGTCATCGCGACGATAACACCTTTACCAGCAGCCAGACCGTCGGCCTTGATGACAATCGGCGCGCCTTTTTCACGCAGGTAGGCCAGGGCTGGCTCCACTTCGGTGAAGTTCTGATATTCCGCCGTCGGGATGTTGTGACGCGCGAGGAAATCTTTGGTGAAGGCTTTGGAGCCTTCCAGCTGCGCGGCGCCTTCCGTTGGCCCGAAGATTGTCAGGCCCGCCGCGCGGAACGCATCCACCACGCCAATCACCAGCGGCGCTTCCGGGCCGACGATGGTCAGATCGATTTTCTCGCTCTGGGCAAAGCTCAGCAGCGCAGGAATATCGGTTACGCCAATAGCCACGTTTTGCAGCGCGGGTTCCAGCGCGGTTCCGGCGTTACCCGGTGCTACGAAGACTGTTTTCACCAGCGGAGACTGCGCCGCTTTCCACGCCAGAGCGTGCTCACGTCCGCCGTTACCAATAACTAATACTTTCATTTTCTGCTCCGGGAATTAATGGCGGAAGTGGCGCATGTCGGTGAAGATCATTGCAATGCCATGTTCGTCGGCAGCGGCAATCACTTCGTCGTCGCGAATTGAGCCGCCAGGCTGGATCACACAGGTGATACCCACTGCAGCCGCCGCGTCGATACCGTCACGGAACGGGAAGAAGGCGTCAGAAGCCATGGCGGAGCCTTTTACTTCCAGACCTTCATCACCTGCTTTAATGCCCGCGATTTTCGCGGAGTAAACGCGGCTCATCTGGCCTGCGCCTATCCCGATAGTCATGTTTTCTTTGGCGTAGACGATGGCGTTGGATTTGACGAACTTCGCGACCTTCCAGCAGAACAGAGCGTCACGCAGTTCCTGTTCGGTTGGTTGACGTTTGGTTACCACGCGCAGGTCGGCTTCTGTCACCATACCCAGATCGCGGTCCTGAACCAGCAGGCCGCCGTTCACACGCTTGAAGTCCAGGCCCGGCACGCGTTCTGCCCACTGGCCGCAAACCAGCACGCGTACGTTCTGTTTCGCCGCGGTGATTTTCAGCGCCTCTTCGGATGCCGATGGCGCGATGATCACTTCAACGAACTGGCGGGAGATGATGGCCTGCGCGGTTTCAGCATCCAGCTCGCGGTTGAAGGCGATAATGCCGCCGAACGCGGAGGTCGGGTCGGTTTTGTAGGCGCGATCGTAGGCGCCCAGAATAGAGGTGCTTACCGCAACACCGCATGGGTTCGCATGCTTGACGATAACGCAGGCCGGCTCGCTGAACTCTTTCACGCATTCCAGCGCGGCGTCGGTGTCAGCAATGTTGTTATAGGAGAGCGCTTTGCCCTGAACCTGCTGAGCGGTCGCAACAGAGGCTTCTTTTACCTCTTCTTCTATATAGAAGGCTGCCTGCTGGTGGCTGTTCTCGCCGTAACGCATATCCTGCTTCTTAATGAAGTTCAGATTCAGGGTGCGCGGGAAACGGCCAGAAGGATCTTTGCTTTCACTGTGGTAAGCAGGCACCAGGCTACCGAAGTAGTTGGCGATCATGCTGTCGTACGCCGCGGTGTGCTCGAAGGCTTTGATGGCGAGGTCGAAACGCGTTTCCAGAGTCAGTGACCCTTCGTTGGCATCCATCTCATTAATAATGGTTTCGTAATCGCTGCTCTTTACGACGATGGCCACATCTTTATGGTTCTTGGCCGCGGAGCGCACCATAGTCGGGCCGCCGATATCAATATTCTCTACGGCATCTTCCAGAGAACAGTTTTCGCGGGCTACGGTCTGGGCAAACGGGTAGAGGTTAACGACAACCATGTCGATTGGCGCGATGTCATGCTGTTCCATAATGGCGTCGTCCTGACCGCGACGGCCAAGAATACCGCCGTGCACTTTCGGATGCAGGGTCTTGACGCGTCCATCCATCATTTCCGGGAAACCGGTGTAATCGGACACTTCGGTTACCGGCAGACCTTTATCTGCTAACAGGCGAGCGGTACCGCCTGTAGAAAGCAGCTCCACACCGCGTGCGGAAAGTGCCTGAGCGAATTCGACGATACCGGCTTTATCAGAAACACTGAGCAGAGCGCGGCGGACTGGACGACGTTGTTGCATGGTAAATCCCCTGGATTTCACGATTACAGAGAGCGTTAGATGAATTTTCCTGCGAAAAACTCATCTAACACACCTGACGGGGCATCCTTATTAAGCGCGAGCATTTTAACGAAAACGTTTGCGCAACGCTCGCACATTTTCACTTTTTCGTATCATTGTGGATAAGTCTGTGTGTAAAAAGGTATAAGGCGGGGTTTTGCTGTGGAATGCAGCAGTCAGTTATTTTTCTGTCATTTAGCGGTTGCGGCCTGCTGAGAACTCCCTATAATGCGCCTCCATCGACACGGCGGATGTGAATCACTTCACAAACAGCCCGGTCGGTTGAAGAGAAAAAATCCTGAAATAACGGGTTGACTCTGAAAGAGGAAAGCGTAATATACGCCACCTCGCAACGGTGAGCGAAAGCCGCGTTGCACTGCTCTTTAACAATTTAT